>NZ_JBWVAZ010000003.1:0-459879 GCF_057220975.1 Ruegeria sp. HKCCD9138
CTTGGCCGGGTCGATCTCCCAGATCTCTTTCATGCCAACGCCGTATTTCTGCGGCAATTCGCAGCATCAAGTAGTCCCCAATAAATGAAGTGCGCTTTTATACTGTGAATTGGAACACGTTGGACAAATCCGGAATTCTTGGCGAACGTCCCCAATAAAAAGTGCGCTTTTGGCGAAACATCAATATCTTGGTGGGGGGCATCTTTTTTCACATCGAAGATGTCAGGAGTTCAAATCTCTCATCACCCACCATTCAACCCGCTGAAATACCTTACTTTTCGCCCAATCCGCACGTTGAAAAGAAGTGCGTCATGGTCATTTGAACCCAAGCGAACCTAATACCGCACCGAATCCGGTTCCGGCCAAGTGGGAAATTTCTCCGTCGCTGGCACGTCCTTGCGTTCCAACCATTCCTTGATTGCCATCCAGTAGTCTTGCAGCTCGGCGGCGTACTGGCGCGGTTGAAGGCCGTCGATCGAGCGCTGTAGCTGTGGGTACCACAGGATCTTGAGCTTCAGCCCGTGGGCCTTTGCCCAGACGCGCAGAGCTATTTCCCAGTCCGTTGTTGGGCGGGCTTCAAGTTCTTTGTGGAGGTCGAAGGGGATTCGGTTGGGTCAGGTAGTCATGGCGCTGATATGGGGCAGTCAGCAGCGGTCGGCAAAGCCGCTTATTTATGAGATCCCGAATGACCGGAGAGCCCCAAACTGCCTTAGCTGAACCATTTGAACTCTGCACCTGCATGCGTCCGGTCAGCGGGACCGAAGCCGACATATGCAGAGCGTTGACCAACGACCGCTTCCCGGGGCTTCGACCGGAATCGGAGCTCAAATCGACATGAGCCACTTCTTGAATATTCTCACTGTGACCCGCTCTTGATCTCCGGGTCGGCAAACGAAATAGAGCCCACGATCCAGCGGCACACGGCTTTCATCTAGGCGGACCAACCGTCCAAGTTTCAAATCCCTCTCCGCCAAAAGATGCCTTGCTAATGCCACGCCTTGCCCGTCAATTGCAGCCTCCAACAAGACAGCGCTGTCCACGTACTTGACGCTCTGAGCGTTGATCCGATCACCATTTAAGCCGACTTGCGCTGCCCAGCTTTCCCACCCGACATTGTAGGCATCGTGCAATAAGGGGAGATCGGCCACGTCCTCGGCGCGCATTGGTCGCCGTGCTTTCTCAACAAGGGACGGCGCGGCCACGACAATCAATTCCTCTTGTCTTATTTGCTTATGATAGAGCCCGTCCCAAGCAGGTTCCCCGAACCGTAAGGCGACATCGACCTCGGATGTATCAAAATCCGCAAAGGCGTCATTTGTGTCCAGCAGCAATGCGATACCGGGATGGTCCTGTTGAAACGAACTCAATAAAGGCACAAGCCATTTGAGCGCCAGCGACGTGGACAAAGACACCGTAATCGATTGGCGGCGATGTAAGCGCCTCACTTCCGATACACCCAACTGTAGTGCCGAAAATGCCCCACGCGTTGAGTGGTGCAGACGTTCCCCGGCTTGGGTCAGTTCAACGCCATTCGGTCGGCGATGAAAGAGTGGCACGCCAAGGTGCAATTCCAACAGCTTGATCTGCCGACTGATCGCACCGTGTGTGACGTTCAGCACATCCGCTGCCTTAGTCAGGCTAGAGTGGGTTGCGGTTTCGTCAAATGCCTGAAGGGCACGAAGGTGTCTGAGGTTTTCCGCCATGTGAGAAAATCTAACAGCAACGCGCCAAAATCTCGATAGGCGGCTGCAAATTTAAAGAGTTACACTGACTTAATTCCCAAAAACCTCATACCCTTTGTACCACAAGAAAGGAAACACTATGCCCGAAGTCAAAGTCGCGGTGATGACAGGCACGGGACAAGGCATCGGACGGGGCTGTGCCATTGAGATGGCAAAGGCAGGCTACAAAGTTTCGCTGATGTCCCCGTCCAACCGGTCTGTTGAACTGGCGCAGGAGCTTGGGGGCATTGGCCGTCGCGGCTCTGTACTGGACGTCGATGATCTGCAGGCGATGATCGATGACACCATGAGCAAATACGGGCGGATTGATGCAATTGTCAGCAACATGGGTCACGGTGGAACAGTGCCCGAAGCCATCAAGACAGTAGGATTCGACCCCGACTTTGATGGGCCTCTTTTAGAGCTTAGCGACGCGCTGTGGCACGAAAGTCTGGACATGTACGTGCTTAACGTCGTCAAGATTGCTCGTAAGGTAACGCCCATCCTGATGGAACAGGGTGGAGGTGCCTTCGTAAATATCTCGTCCATGAACACAATTGAGCCCCGCGCCCCTTACCCAATGAGCATGCTGCGCGGCGCGTTACACAGTTTCTCAAAACTCTACGGCGATCGATATGCTCGATATAACATACGCATGAACAATCTGCTCCCCGGCTTCTGCGAGAACGTGAACCTATCCGAACAGGCCCGTCGGGAAATCCCAGCTCAGCGAACAGCCACATTCGAAGAAATTGGACACGTTTGCGTGTTTCTCGCCAGCGAGGGGGCTCGGTACATCAACGGCCAGAGTATATTGTCGGACGGCGGGATGAACCGCGCGGTAAGGTAGCAAGGAGGCGATGAAATATGATTGTCAAATCACTCAATGAAATCCTTGATACAGGACGTGACGTTTCCGGGCCGGGATGGAATAGCAGAAGACTGCTGCTCGCGTCAGATGGCATGGGGTTCTCGTTAACAGACACGGTCATCAAAGAAGGCGCAGAGCTTGAGCTGGAATACACCCACCATTTGGAGGCGTGTTATTGTATCGAGGGCAAGGGTCAGATCCGGGCGTCAGAAGATGAAACTTGGTATACTCTTGAACCATTTACCCTCTATGCATTGGATCAACACGACCGACACTTAGTTCGCGCTACAGGTGCAGATCTGCGGCTTGTCTGCGTATTCAATCCACCGCTCAGCGGGCGCGAAGTGCACCGAGAAGACGGAAGCTATGCACCAGCTGCATCCTAATGAGCGCTTTGACGACTTTCGCAAACCGGCCAATCATGCACCGCGCAGCACCTGAAAAAATGGGCTCTTTCCGGATTTCGGGTGCGACGCAGCATCGGGCTGCTGCGGGAAACCGTCGCCCGGCACTCACCGTCCCATATCGGACCATCGGCACCTCGGTAGAATGCTGCGGTGACAGCCCGCTTTGCGGTCATTTTCTGTGAGAGGGAAATCTAAAGCCGTTTTGCATCTGCATCAACTAAGGAGCGATCCCTCATGCGGACGCTTTCTGCGCAAGTGTTTACAGATTGTTGTTATTGCCATTGGGCAGTCCTAAGCTTCTAAAGGCAATGCCGGAGATCAAACGATGCCAGAAGTTAACGAACGGCCAAACGTCATTTTGATCCTCGCCGATGATTTGGGATTTGCGGATCTCGGCGTGACGGGTTCTGAAATCAAGACACCCAACATTGATGCGCTCGCTCGGGATGGCACCATGTTGTCGGCCATGTACAATTGCGCCAGATGTTGCCCGACCCGCGCGTCGTTACTGACGGGGTTGTATCCTCACAATGCAGGCGTTGGTCACATGGGGGCAAATCTTGGCACGCCCGCTTATCAAGGGTTCTTGCGCAATGACAGTGCCACGATTGCAGAGCATCTTAGGGCCAACGGCTACCGAACACTGATGTCCGGCAAGTGGCATGTGGCCGGGGATTTTATGGCTCGCGAGGTCGACAGTTGGCGCGTCGGCGATCTGGAACACCCGACGCCGCGCCAACGAGGGTTTGACCGCTTTTATGGCATCGTCGATGGCGTCACGCATTTCTTTTCACCTCACTACATGTTGGAAGACGATAGCCGGGTCGAGACATTCCCCGACAATTTCTATTTCACCGACGCAATTACCAACAAAGCCATCGGTATGATTGAAGAGACGTCCGATGATCAGCCGTTTTTCCTCTACTTGGCACACACCGCCCCGCATTGGCCGCTTCACGCGCATGAAGAAGACATTGCCCGATACGACGGAGTCTACAATGCCGGGTGGGACGCCACTCGCACTGCGCGGCACGAGACGATGAATGCCATGGGGCTGTTCCAGACCAACTGGGACATTTCACCGCGCGATGACCAGGTTCACCCGTGGACTACAGAGAAAAACACTGACTGGGAAGCCCGGAAAATGGCGACCTATGCCGCAATGGTGGACCGGATGGATCAGTCCATTGGCCGTCTGATCGCCGAGCTGAAACGCATGGACAGGTTCGACAACACGCTGATCTTGTTTCTGTCCGACAACGGCGGTTGTGCCGAGTTCATGGCCGAAGATGGTTGGTGCAAGTTCTTCCCAGATACCACCTCTGACGGTCGCAAGATCGATATGGGCAATCGCCCTGACGTTATGCCTGGTAGTGCACTGACCTATCAAAGCTATGACAAACCTTGGGCCA
The DNA here is from genome assembly GCF_057220975.1 of Ruegeria sp. HKCCD9138. Lineage (NCBI taxonomy): Bacteria > Pseudomonadati > Pseudomonadota > Alphaproteobacteria > Rhodobacterales > Roseobacteraceae > Ruegeria > Ruegeria sp. HKCCD9138. The sequence goes on from NZ_JBWVAZ010000003.1 coordinate 4,412, forward strand.
ACGTTTCCAATGCACCATTTCGGCTGTTCAAGCATTACGTGCACGAAGGTGGGATATCAACGCCACTGGTCGCGCATTGGCCCAAAGGGTTAAAAGCCCGGGACACGACCCATGCTGCCTGTCACGTCGTAGATATTCTGCCGACCATCCTTGAGGCGACAGGGTGCACATATCAAGAGGAGGTTGGAGGGCACGAAATTCAGCCTATGCAGGGTGAATCCCTGCTTTCCTTGCTCCGCGGAAAAGACTGGGAACGCGAGCAACCGATCTTCTTCGAACATGAAGGAAACGCAGCAATTCGACTCGGGCAGTTCAAATTGGTGCGTCGATTCTCGCAGGATTGGGAACTATACGATATGGAAGCGGATCGTACGGAGTTGAACAATCTGGTTGGTGCATCTTCCAAGCTTGAGGAAGATTTGAAAGGTCAATACCAATCATGGGCCGCCCAAACCGGGGTTTTGGATTGGGAGATTGCACTTCCGAGGTTACTGGACGCCTGGAAGATTGAGACTGCTGAAGGCTAGTCAAAAGCTTTTTCTCGGTTATTTCGGCCCAAACCGGCCATTGAACAAGTGTCATGTATTCTTCTGCACCGCTGTTGATGCAGGTCTTAGCTGCACCGGCAAACTGCACTCCAAAATCATCCCATGTGATTCAAACCTGTCCGGGAAGCCACAGAACGATTGCGGGGAAGGCAACGAGCATCGCGATTGTTGCAGCATCCGCCAGAAAGAAAGGCGTTACACCTTTAAAAACATCCTGAACGCTTAGGTCATCACGAACGCCGGCCACGACAAAGCAATTCAGCCCAATAGGTGGGGTGATCAGGCAAAACTCGGCCATTTTGACAACCAGAATGCCAAACCAGATAGCACACATAGGCCCGGACATACCGAAAGTGCTATCGGCTGCGCTTACGGCTTCACCACCATTCAACGCCATCACGGCGGGGTAAACTACCGGTAACGTCAGCAGCAGCATACCTATCGCATCCATGAACATGCCCAGCACAGCGTAAGCCAGAAGTATACAGATCAGGATCAGCATCGGAGACATCTCAAGCGAGGTGATCCAGTCGGAGAATGCACTTGGCAGTTCGGCGAAACCAAGAAAACGAACGTAAACCAAAACGCCCCAGATGATCGTGAAAATCATGACGCTCAGCTTGGCGGTTTCCAAAAGCGCGTCTTTGAGTTCCGACCAGCGCATGCCCTGATACAGCGCCATCAGGAACACCACGAATGCTCCAATTGCGCCGCCTTCGGTTGGCGTACCCCAGGCATCGCCGCCGAACGGGTTGTAGACAAAGAAGATGATGGTGACGACGACAATCACGATGGGCAATGCGGGCGGCAAGGAGAGGAAACGTTCTTTCCATGTAAACCCGGTGACTGCGGGACCAAATCCTTTGATCACGACAGCCATGCCAATGATCAGCAAGCCATAAATTACCGCCGAGAACATGCCCGGGATGAACCCTGCCAACAGCAGTTTTCCCACGTCCTGCTCGACAATAATCGCGTAGATGACCAGAATGGCCGAAGGCGGGATGAGCGAGGCGAGCGTACCACCTGCAGCGACGACACCTGCAGCAAAACGCTTGTCGTAGCCGATCTTCAGCATCTCAGGGATGGCGATACGGGCGAACACAGCGGAAGTGGCGACCGAGGCCCCGGATACCGCGGCAAACCCAGCGGTTGCGAAAACGGTCGAAACCGCCAGACCGCCGGGGACCCACGCCAGCCAACGCTTTGCGGCTTCGAACAGTGCTTTGGTCAGGCCCGCGTAATAGGCGAGGTAACCGATCAGGATGAAAGTCGGAATAAGGCTCAAAGCCTGGCTTGAAATCTTGGAATGCGGCACCTGCCCCGCTGTTTTGACGGCCACAGTCACAGCCTTGCCGAACCGCGCCGGATCGTACCCAAACTTGGCCCAGAAGATCCAGATCAGACCAACCATGCCAGCTGTCGCGGCGGCGAAGGCCACGCGCATCCCCAGCACCACAAGAACAAGCATACCACCCGAGACGGTCAGACCAATATCAATGGGTTCCATCAGATTTAACCTCAGTTATCGTGGCCCGAGACGTGCTCGGCTTCCATTGCAGCTTGAGTGGCTGCGTCAGCTATCAGCGGGACGGCAATAGGTGCCTGATCGGGGTGCCGGATCGCGCGACCGTAGGCCCAGAGCTGTAAAGCAAGCCTTAGGCAAAGCACGCTAAAGGCAACGGGGGCCAACAGCTTTGCGGGCCACAGCGGGATACCTATGTCGATGGAGCTGTCGCGGCTCCAGAGTGGAGCACCAAAGTCAAAGCTGCGTGCGAAATGCGCCCAGCTCCCCCAGATCAGCAAGACGATCAGCGCCAGAATGACAGCGGTTGTAATGAACTCAACGATATAGAGCGTCCGACCTCTGAGCGCTCCAACAACCATGTCCATTCGTATGTGGCCGCCATCACGCTGCGCATAAGAAATCCCCATGAAGGCGATTAAAGGCATGGCCTGCTCGATCCAGTCCACATAACCGGGAAGTGGCGCATTGGCGAAATTCCGACCACCAACGGAGACTACGGCCATGACCATCAGCGAGAAAACTGCAAGACCGCTGATCAGAGCCAGAAAGCTTTCCAGTTTGTAGAGGCGTTGATCGAGAATGCTGAGACGGCTGTCGTCGGACAGCACCAGGGATGACCCGGCCATCGTTGTGCTCCGCTGTCAGGGGAAAAGGCACCCGACGCCAGCATGGCTGACGCCGGGTTGTGAGTGGATTAGCTGCCGTTTGCGATCTTACCAGTCACAAGGTCATAGAGCTCTTGTGCCGGCAGGCCACGCTCGGTGTTTTCTGCAATCCAGGCCTCGGCCGCGGGGGCGGCAGCGGCTTCTTTGAACGCTGCGATTTCTTCATCGCTGAAAGTGACCCGTTCGATGCCGCGTTGATCCAGCTCAGGGCCCCACGCTTCCATCGTTTTGGTCTGGTAGTGGCTCACATAGTGATCCAGTGCCTCTTCCACCGATCCCAACAGCGCTTCGCGATGTTCATCAGATAAATCTTCCAGCGCCAGCGTGTTCACCACGACAGGGCAGTTGACGGTGCCGGGGTTTAGGTTCGTCGTCCACCACGTACCATTTTCAATGGTGCCGAAGGACATATGCGCATGTGGCGCAAAGCTGACAGCCTTAACGATGCCACTGTCCATTGCCTGACGCACTTCGGATGCAGACATCGAGGTCGGAACTGCCCCAACCGTCTCCATCGCTTTACCGATGCCGCCCGTCGCGCGCACGCTCAGACCTTCAAAGTCGGTTAGGGAATTCGGCGCTTCACCGACACCAACAAGGTTGTACTGCGGCAGCGGCGACGGCATCAGCAGAGTCGCGTCCCAGCGGGCCAGATCCTCAACAACGGCCGGGTGTTGATAAACTGCCATCGACAGATCGACTTCCTGTTCAAGGGATGTCACGCCCAGAAACGGCAGTTCCAATACAGTGATCGAAGGGTTCTTGTCGCGGTGATAGCCAGCGCAGAACTGGGCCATTTCAAACGCACCTATCGAAATCCCATCGAGGTTTTCTTTGTTCTTCGACAGGCCGCCATAGCTGATGTTGAGTGTGAACTCACCGCCCGTCTTTTCGCTCACCAGTTCGGCAAGCTTCTCGACGTGTTCGGTAAAGGCACGACGCTTGCCCCACAGGGAAACGTTCCATTCGACAGCCAGCGCTTCGGATGCAACGGTCAGTGACAGGGCAGCAATGGCCGCCCGGTTAAGATGTTTGCGCATAGTGGCTCCTCCCAGATCACGCAATTCGCTTGGGTGGAGTATTCAGGATGCGCAGCAGCCTGCCTATGAAGGAAAACGCGCGAGAAATTACTGTTCCCCTGCGGATATCCGCAGAGTGGTTTCGCTTACAACAGCGCCTCTTTATCGAGACCGAGTTTGACAATCTTTTCGTTGAGCGTCCGGCGACCAATCCCTAGCGCTTCGGCCGCGGCATCCATGCGGCCTTTATGTGCCTTGATGGCTTTGCCGATCAGCTCGCGCTCAAAAGCAGCAACCGCTTCGCGCAGTGTATCCGGCACATCGTCTAAGTGCTGATCGCTGTGTATAGCCAGCGCTACCGATCCTCCTCCGCGGCGGGCCGCCAAAACGCGCCGTTCGCAGACATGGCGCAATTCACGCACATTGCCGGGCCAATCATGTGCAAGCAGAGCGGCCAAATCGTCCTGATCGAGTTCTGGCGCGTCTATCTCATAAACCTGCGCGTATTCGTTCAAGAAATGCGTTGCCAACAGAACCAGATCATCCCGTCTTTGTCGTAGCGGAGGTAAGGACAGGACGACAGTATTCAATCGAAACAATAGGTCCTGACGAAGGCGGCCTTCCTCGGCGGCCAGTACAACGTCTTCGTTGGTTGCTGACACGACCCTGAAACTTACCGGCACCGGCGACACAGCCCCCACCGGCAGGACCTGCTGATCTTCGATGACCCTTAATAGCTTGGCCTGCGCCGCTGGGGGGCACGAGCAGATTTCATCCAGAAACAAGGTCCCGCCCGATGCCGCCACAAGCCTTCCGTCGGATTCACCCGCGACGCCGAACATTTCTGCTTCAAACGTATCTGCCGACAATGCGGCGCAATTCAGCGCCAGAAACGGTGCCTCCGGCGAGCGGCCCAAATCATGTAAAGCATGGGCAACAAGCTCTTTCCCGGTCCCGGTATCCCCCTGCAACAAAACCGCAACCGATGTATCGGCAAGATCAAGTACTTCTTGTCGCAAGTCTGCAATTGCGTCTGTTTGGCCCAGCAGGATGCGGTCAAGGCCTGAAAGTTTGAACAGCCTGTCTTTGAGGCGGGCATTGCTTTTGCGCATTCGGTTTTGTTCAGCCGCATGCCTCAGCACAGTCAACAATCGCCGAGGTTCATATGGCTTTTCGATAAACCCGTACGCGCCTTCCTGTATGGCCTGAACCGCCATTGGGATGTCACCATGTGCCGAAATCAACACCACCGGAGGCGCCACATGCCTGTCCAGACTGGCCAGTAATTCAAGTCCCGACATACCGGGCATACGCACATCGGAGAGAATGACATCAGGCGAGGTGCCGGCCAGATGTTCTGTCACCTGGGTCGCGCGCGACAGGGCACTAACAATCCAGCCAGCGGCTTCGAGCAACTCGACAAGAGAGTGTCGCATCGATTTGTCATCATCAATGACCAGAACTTTGAAGGGTTGCTGCTGGGTCATTCGTCCGTTTCTTCAGTCATCGAGGCTATCGGGAATATGACTCGAAAAATTGTTCCGCCGCCATCACGGTTTCGGGCCGTCATTGTGCCATCGTGATCTTTGACAATGCTGGTGGAAATCGCCAATCCTAAGCCCATGCCTCGCCCGCTTTCTTTTGTGGTTACAAATGGCTCTTGCAACTCAGCCAGCGTTGCCTCGCCCAACCCGTGACCGTTGTCCTGAATTTCCAACACTGCCTCATCACCAGAAGCCATGATAGCGATATGGATTTCCGGCGCATCCGCTTCATCCGTTGCATCTATGGCATTGCGCAAAAGATTGGTGATGACCTGTTCGATCCGCAGGGCACTGCCCCGGATAAAGACCGGACTGGTCGGCGCATCAACTGAGATTTTCACCCCACCCTGCTCGATGTTTGGTGCAACCAGAGCCAAAGCGGCATTGACCGAAGTGCATAAGTCTACGTCGGCGAACGCTTCACTCTCTGACCGTGCGAAGAACCGCAATTGGCGCGTGATCCCTTCCATCCTGTCAACCAGGCTTCCGATTTTTTGCGGCAGCTTGGTCTCACCGGAAGTCGAGATCTCTGCTGCCACCAGATGATTGCGCATCGCAGCGATGGGCTGGCCCAGTTCATGCGTGACCAACGCGGATAGTTGCCCCAGAGCCGCCAGTCGGCTTGCGCGCTCCAACTCGCCTTGGGTGCGTTTGAGGCTCCGCTCGGCTGTCTTGCGGTCGTCGATTTCGATGGCGAGCCGTTCATTTGCCTCGCGCAGCTTTGCTTCTTCCTCTTCAGATCTCGCCAAGGCCGCACCTACGCGTCTCGCGCGTTGTATCTGGAAGAAGATAAATGCGAGCCCTGCCAAAAGGACAAAAACTGCTGTTACAAGCCAACTGCGCGCTACGGCCTGATCGTCACTTGCAAAATAGTGAAGCGACCAGCCATGGGGTAAGTCCGTAGCTGCAAGATGCAGGCGCTTCGTCCCCGCAATTCTGGCCTGATCTCCCGGTAACTCAACCCAATCCAACGCATCCAAGTCTTGCCCCAGAAACTGCCGGGCGTTTCGAATTCGCTCTCGTTGTGGTTCCGACAATGGCGTCAACGCGCGGTATTGCCAATCCGAGTTCGAAGAAAGCAGAACGACACCGTCTTCATTGGCCAAAAGAACCTGTTCGCCCGAGTTTTTCCAACTATCCTGAAGATCAGAGAAATCGATCTTTATCGCTATGACACCAGCCGAAGCTCCACGGTCGTCAAGTACTGCGTTGGCGATGAAGTATCCTGGCAGACCAGTCGTTGCTCCGATGGCATAGAAGCGGCCTTGTTTACCAGAAATGGCACTTTGGAAATACGGCCTGAAAGCGTAGTTCTGGCCAACAAAGCTTCCATTGTCGCGGTAGTTCGATGCGGAAATTGTGATCCCGTTTTTATCCATCAAGTAGATCGCATCCAGCCCCGCCTGCTCCGCAAAATCCTCGAGGCGTCGGTTTAAAGCTCCGGTGCCGTGTCCTTCGGCTGTTCCAATTACAAAGGAATCCTGTGACAGCACATATGTGAGGTGGGAAAATCGTTCGAGTTCGCTGTTCACCGAGCTTTGGTAGAGAGAGAGCCGGCCCTGAGCTTTCGAAAGCTCCTCCGAAACGAAGTATTGGTAAGAAACCAAATAAAGGCCAATGCTGGCGGCAATGGCTACCAAAATACCTACAATATACGACTTTGATCGCATTGAATGCCCATGAACTGCGACAGCATAGGATCACAGTAGAATTTAGCCGTCCATCCCAAGACTTCTAATCCGACATTTAGATGTTCTGACCAAACAAGAATGACCGATCAATTCGAGAACGCTAAGCAATGAACGAACCTGACGAAACAACTATTTGCTTTCCGCAAGTAGACGTCTGCCCAGAGCTGCCATTTGTGCGGCATTCAAATTAATGCAGCGCGGCCTGCCATTGCCGACATTCGCCGCGAGTGCGAACTCGGGGCCCTAGCGAACTCACATTCTGTGGACATAGCTCCAATTCGCTGCCGAGCAGCAACCCGGCAGTACAACGTCAGAAGACGCAGAAACCAGACTTTGCAAACTTTGGCGGACGAGCCAATGCGGACAGTCATCATCTCTCTCGGATGCTGCAGTTGCGACCCGCTTAGCTGAGGATCACATATTTCTTCATCTTTCGCTCCCTGGGTACTCGATCTGATTGTGTTGAGGCACCGGCATTCAGTGCGTATAACTCCTGTAATAACTACAGGATCAAGTGGAGGCACTTCACATGATTGCGATAGGTGAGGCTTCCCGGCAAACCGGGGTCGGAATAGAAACCATCCGCTATTACGAACGCGAAGGTATCGTACCAAGACCCGCACGAGCTCTGAACAATCGTCGGCTCTATTCAGCAAGCGATGTGGGAAGACTTCGATTTTTGAAGAAATGCCGCGACCTGGGGTTTCCTTTGTCTGAAGCAAAGGCGCTTTTGGAGCTGTCAGAAGGAAGTGCTGAAGACTGCCGGTCAGTGAAAGAATTGGCCGAGGCTCACATTACCAGCGTTCGAACCAAGATTGATGAACTCACACGCCTGGAGCACGCCTTGAGTGAGCTTACGGCCAATTGTGATAGCGGAAACGTTCAATGCCCGATGCTGCAAAGACTGAGAACGATGGATGATATCTGACTCTAGCCACTGGGTGGAAGCTCAGGATCTGAGATTTAACCAGATCACGTCAGACCAAGGTCTGTGGTGCGATAACAGATTGTAGTTCATAGTCGATTTCGCGATGAGAACGAAAGTAACTGACCTGACGATTGGCAAATGGTCGTTGTCGCGAGTGTTTCTTGCGGCCAGCATTTTCGTGATGGGTACTGCTACCGCAATCGTCGGGGTCTGGGTGTCAAATCGAATCCAGAACGCAGTCGTGCAAAACTCCGCCAACTCTGCGGCGTTATATATGGAAAGCGTAGTATCCCCGCTCAGCCAGGAATTGGCACATGGCGACCATCTTTCTGAGCAGGCGAGCCGAGCGCTGGACGAGATTTTTATGACCCAGCCAATGCGTGACCGCATCGTCTCCTACAAATTCTGGAAGCAAGGCGGAGTGATAGCACATGCTTCGGATACAGACATCATTGGAAACCGTTTCAATCCAACGGATGACTTAATGCGGGCGTGGAGCGGTGATATCTCCGGCTCTTTCGAAGAGCTTGATCATGCCGAGAGCGCCGCCGAGGCGGCATTGGGGATACCACTACTTGAAGTTTACAGCCCCATCCGCGAACTCTGGTCCGGCGAAATCATCGCAGTTGCGGAGTTCTACGAAAGAGCTGATCAGCTTGAGTTAGACTTAGCCAAGGCCAGGCGAACAAGTTGGTGGGTCGTCGGTTCCGCATTTCTGGCAAGTACTATTGTTCTGTATTCCATCGTCGCAATTGGCGACAAAACTATTCGACGACAGGGGGCTCTTCTTAGACAGCGCCTGACAGAAAGTGAGGGGATGGCTGAGCAGAACGCTCTCCTGCGGTCGCGTGTGGTCGAGGCGTCGGAAAGATATGCCGCGCAAACAGATCGGTTCCTCAAGAATCTGGGAGCTGAGCTACATGATGGCCCTGCGCAATACCTGTCCCTCGCCGCCCTTAGACTGGAGGCGGCGTTTTCCAAAGGGTCCGAAAGACCTAAGGATGCAGAGGAAATTCAGCAGTCTTTGCAAAAATCTCTGGCTGAAATTCGTGCAATATCGCGAGGGCTGTCCGCGCCAGATATCGACAGCCTGTCACTCGCCGATGTTGTGAAGAGAGCCGTAGAAGATCACGCCGAACACAGCCCGTTGCGACCGGATATTTCATTCTTGGGTAGCCAGGCGCCAGAGTTGTCATTTTCCGACAAGCTGTGCGTTTTTCGGTTCCTTCAAGAAACGCTTTCCAATGCCGCGAGATATGCCCCAGGTTCCAACTGCACTGTTACCTCTGAGGTGCAGAACGACCGCATAGTTGTAAAGGTCAAAGACGACGGACCTGGATTTAGAAAGTCAGAAGAATCCGCATTGCGTGACGATGGTGGCCAGGGGCTTATGGGCTTGCGAGATCGGGTCGAGAGTATTGGTGGCAGATTTGAGGTCGCATCGAGACCAGGCGAAGGCACCACCATTGCTATGGCACTATATTCCAGAAAGATGAGTGCATTATGACAACATCTGTCGTTATAGCGGATGATCATCCAATTTTCAGAGATGGTTTGCAGCGTACATTGGATGAAGCTGATGGGTTCGAAGTTTTGGCAGCTGGATCCAACGCTGAAGAGGCGGTATCGCTAGTTGGTACGCATCGGCCCGACATAGCCATTCTTGACCTCTCAATGCCCGGCGGAGGGATAAATGCGACACGTGAAATTGCGGCGATGGCAAATCCGCCCTTCATTGCAATCTTGACGGTCTCAGAGAACAGCAGCGATGTCGCGGACGCCTTGGAGGCGGGTGCGATTGGCTACATCGTGAAGGGAGTAACCGCGAGTGAATTGACTGCTTCCTTGCACAGCATCGCTGAAGGTGAAGGGTTCGTCTCTCCGGGCTTAGCCTCGCGTGTACTGCTCCAAATCAACACTGACAGCCGCACCTCCAAGAACGGCAGCATTCTCGATGACCTTACGCATCGTGAGGAGGAAATACTTCGACGTGTGGCCAAAGGACTGAGTAATCGTGAAATAGCTGACGAGTTAGACCTTCAGGAAAAGACCGTTAAGCACTACATGACGGCAATACTGTCCAAGCTTCATGCGCGAAATCGGGTAGAGGCCGCGCTCATTGCGCATGATGTTTGGAACAAGGGAGATTAACTGCGGTCTCTTTGAAGACGATGACGGCCCCTCACTCAAAGAAGCCGCCAACGGATTATCGACTGGAGTTGCTGTTCAGTTGGCAACCGACTGCAACCTCCTGCGATCAGAGGCCGTCGCGTTTCTTTCAACGACAGTCCGGTTGTACGGGTCTTTCAACTCGTAGCGCCCAAACTCGATCTCCTCTTTCCAACCATTGGCATAGTTCACTTCGATATTGTTGCCCTGGCGTTCGATTTTCGTGGGTCGACTTCCTGCTATGCCGCCTTGCCCAGAAGAGCGCACGTTGTCGATTGAGATGCCATTTGCCAAAGACCGAAGCCTTGAAACGTCAGCGCCAGTCGCGGGGCGCTCCTCAACAGTGCGGTTCTGAGCATTCTTTCTCTCATACCGCCCGTTTTCGATCTCCTCCTTGGTTCCGTCGGCGTAACGCACTTCAATACCGTTAGCGTTTGTTTCGACCTTTGTTATCCCAGCCGAACCCGACGGTTTGCCCCCTGCTTGAGACCGATCCTTCTTTCCGCTGCCTCTATTGGAGCGTTTGGAGTCATCATCGTCGTCGTCATCGTCGTCGCGACCACTTTTTCCTGATCCCGAATCGTCATCGCGGTCATCATCTCTGTCGTCGTCGCGGTCATCATCTCTGTCGTCGTCGCGATCATCATCCCGGTCATCGTCACGATCATCGTCGCGACCGTCCCCATCTTTCCCCTTGCCGCTTTTGGCAAAGGCATATGACGGTTCAAAATGTAGGCGACCATCGGCATCAAACGCTGGTACATAAGGCGTCGCCGCAATCAACGAAGCCAACGCCGCAGTACTAAGGAGTTGACCCGGCATTCTTTGAATTTTCATTTTCGTCTCCAATTTTGATTATCACGCTTCGTGACATTGGAGACAGGTTACTTCTGGCTCGGCTTTCCCACATCGGGCTTAGGTCTGACGAATCTCAAGCCGAACGTCTTAGTCAGGTTAGGCAAACCAATAGAGTATTTGCTGATCCATATGACCAGTTTAGTGAGAACTAACCCCGTCGCCCTTCAACTCGTCATCAGGTTCGAGGTGAATGACAAAGACAGATCCCGGATACAGTCGCACCAATTCTTCCTCAATGTCATTGCAAATATCGTGCGCTGCGCTGACTGGCATTGTGCCGTCCACAACAAGATGAAACTCCACGAAGATGACATTTGCGGATCTGCTCCCTTTGAGGTCGTGGTACTCTAAGGCTGCGCCGAGATTTGCCTCGATTGCATCAGAAACGGTCTGCAAGTCATGATCCGAAAGAGATACATCCATCAGGCCATCAACGGATGCCCGAATAACTTTCCAACCCTCCCACAATATGTTCAGCGCAACAAGAATTGCCAGGATTGGGTCCAGGATCAACCAGCCGGTGATAAACGCAAGTATCAGCCCCGCGACGACACCAACTGAGGTCATGACATCCGTAAAAATGCGCCGCGAGCTTGCTTCCAACGCGGGCGATCCCTCGCGCCTACCGATCTTAGGCAAGAGGTAGGCTCATGCACCGTTCACGCCCGTCGCAACGATATTGATGGCAATTCCAAGCAGCGGCGCAACCTCAAGATGCGGATTTGAAAGTACCAACACCGCTTCTCTGATGATCAAGAACGCTGCCAGCACAATAAGTGCGCCTTGGACGACGGTGGAAAGATACTCAGCTTTTTTGTGGCCAAAGGGGTGGTTTTCATCAGGAGGTTTGTCGGCAACCCGAACTGCGAAGCACGCCAGCAGCGCCACAACGACATTCACGGTTGATTCCATTGCGTCTGACAACAACGCCACCAAGCCAGCAGTTTCAGGGCCAGTACCGCAATGGAAATCGGAATGGACCAAAGAGCGAATATTTGTGTCATTCCGTAAAGACTCTCAGTCAATCGTTACAAATGATCCTGGGAAAAGTTGAGCTACCGTACTTAACACGTAAGACAGGAGTAGGATAAAATTGAATAGGGCTACAGGGTCGGTCATGCACGTCCGACTGTAGTGAATGGCGCCAGCACCATAGCGTCATACATCCGTTACTCGGATGGACCCGATGGTTACATACAGCTAGCATCGATGATTACACAGCACGAAGGGAGACACACATGTCGAAGCTCACCAAAAGAACAACTGCCCATGGAGTAGCTGCACTCGTGATCTGCTGTTTCGCAACGGCGGCACAGGCGCAATCGGCAGGCGAGGAGATGTCGTTTTTCATCACTAGTGTGGGCAAGGGGGACGGTGCAAATCTAGGCGGCCTCGAAGGCGCCGATGCTCATTGCAATGCACTCGCTTCCGCGGCCGGTTCTTCCAAGACATTTGCGGCCTATCTGAGCACCTCAATGTCCATTGATCGCAGCACCGACCCAATGACAATCACCAATGGCGTTTCTGCACGCGACCGGATCGGATCGGGTCCGTGGTACAATGCCAACGGAGAGCTCATCGCCAACAATGTCGAGGACCTGCACAGCGATAGCGTGAACATTAATCTACAGACCGCGCTCGACGAAAATGGTAACCCTGTCAATGGGCGTGGCAGTCAGCCGAACAAGCATGACATTCTGACTGGCTCCGATTCCGCGGGATACTTCTCGACAGCAGGAGGCGATACGACATGCAGCAACTGGACTTCTAATAGTGAAGACGGGTCTGCAATTGTTGGACACCATGACCGAGTAGGTCTCAATGATGCTCGAAATATGCTGTCCTGGAACTCATCGCACGGCTCGCGCGGATGCGGAGAGGAACATCTGCCACGTTCTGGCGGGGCGGGTCTGTTTTATTGCTTCGCAACTAACTAATCGGGCAGCATTGGTACGCGTGTCGCCCGCATTGAACCTGATATTTCCAAGTCAGTTTTGGGGATCGCGTTCTGGAAGCGGTTTTTGGGCGGAAATAGTCTAAATGCCGCTTCGTTGCGAGTTTACTAAAATGCAAAGCTTGGTTGAGAAGGTCCGCTTAGCCGATCTTTCATTCACGTTAGTGCGCAGAAACACAACTGCCTCGCAGCAGACAGGGCCAAATATTGCAGCGAAACAACTACTGCGCGTGAACATCAACATCTCCTCGCTAGCTAAAACAGACACAGACATTGGGTCAAAGCGCGGCCTTGTCGAAAATGCGAACGATCCAATCGAGGAAAACCCGGACGCGCGGGGAGAGTTGTCTGTTTTGTGGGTAAAATGCAGCCAACGGGGTTGGGGATGGCGGTGTATCCGGTAAAACTTCCACAAGACGACCATCTTCCAAATCGTCCAGAAAACGATACTTCGGCGCTTGAGTCATTCCGAACCCGTTTCGGGTCAAATGATGCACAGTGTCAGCGTCGTTTGCAGTAACCAACGCCGGTAACGTCACTTCCTTAACCTTGTCTCCGACCTTAAACTCCAGCGGCATTACTGTGCCTGTTCGCGAAGAGAGAAAACCAACCATCTGATGACCTTTCAGATCGTCTACCGACGTGGGAGTGCCAAACTTGGCCAGATACTCCGGACTTGCACAGGTGATTTCGGGGAGATCGGTCAGGTGCCGTGTGATCATGCCACTGTCATCAGGAAAACCTGCACGGATGACGCAATCGACCCCTTCGCGCACCAGGTCCACCAGGCGTTCTGTCTGACCGAATTGAAGGGTGATCTTGGGATATGTCGCCAAAAAATCAGACAGGTGCGGCAACAGGAAAACCCGCGTCAGAGTGCCGGGAGCGTCAATGCGCAGCAGACCTGAGGGCTCGTGCCCGCGCATTGCACCTTCAGCCTCTTCAAGATCAGCCAAAATGGACGCGCATCTTTGGTAATAGGCCTGTCCATCTGGCGTTGGGGCCACGTGGCGAGTTGTGCGATCCAGCAGTCGACTACCAAGGTCACGCTCCAGTCTCTGGATCGCTTCACTTGCGGTAGACCGCGGAATGTTCAGATCAGAAGCTGCCTTTGTGAAGCTCCCGCGTTCCAGGACGCGAACAAACAGGCGCATGGTTTCAAGTCTATCGATCATTGTTCGCTTTTACCGAATTGTAAATCCAACTCAAGACTGATTATCTGGCCTGTCTCCGTGTCTATCTTCGCTGCAAACAGAAAGGAGATTGACATGGTACACGGACAACGAACTGCAATTGTAACTGGCGCCAGCAAGGGGATTGGTGCAGCCATCGCGCTCCGCCTGGCTCAGGATGGCCATGGAATCATTGCCAATTATGCAAGTGATGAGGCCGGAGCGAACGAGGTTGTAGACGCTATCAAAAAAGCTGGCGGCCAAGCAATCGCAGTTCAGGGTGACATATCTCACATATCCTGCATGCCAAGATTGTTCGATGCGGCTGAACAGGAGTTCGGCTCTGTCGATGTTCTGGTCAACAACGCGGGTATAATGCGCCTGAGCGCGGTTGCTTCTACATCTGATGCCGATTTTGAGGATCACTGCGCCGTCAATATTGGGGGTGTGTTTCGCGGCATGCGGGAGGCAGCCAGCCGCATGAACGCAGGCGGCGCGATTATTAGCCTGTCCTCTAGTGTGGTCGGCCTCTATCAGCCGACATACGGGGTCTATGCGGCGACAAAAGCCGCTGTGGAAGCGATGACCCATGTGCTGGCCAAAGAACTGGGCTCACGTGACATCACCGTGAATGCCGTCGCGCCTGGGCCAGTCGGGACCGACCTGTTCATGACTGGAAAGCCCGAGGCGGTAATCGAGAACATCAAAAAGATGAACCCGTTTGGTCGACTCGGAACGCCCGAAGATATCGCTGCTGCTGTATCGCTTCTGGCCGGACCTGATGGCCGTTGGATCAGTGGGCAAACACTTCGCGCCAATGGCGGTGTTATCTGAAAGCTTAACCCGAAGCCTCTAGTGAATTTGCCTTTGAGTAGCGCGCGGGAGGGCAACCAACATAGCGGGAAAACGCAGTGCTGAAGGCGCTGGAGGACCCATACCCTGTCTGAGCAGAGATTTCGGCAATACTGAGATTACCCGCCCGGAGCATATGTTTTGCCAGAGTCATCCGCCAGTTTTGCAAGTAGCTCATTGGGGGCACTCCCATAAGCGCTTCAAACCGAGTGAAGAACGCAGAACGAGATAGTCCGGCTTCGGTTGCGAGTGCTTGAACGGTCCAACTGTGCGCCGGGGCCGCGTGCATGGCCCGCAAACTGGGGCCAATTCTCTTGTCTGCCAATCCACGCAAAAGACCCGCAGCAGGAGCTGTATCCGCACCGGATCGGAAGGCTTCAATCAACAACACCTGTAATAGGTTCTCGACGATCACATCTCGCGCCGGCCTGTTTGCGCGAGCTTCATCGCGAACAAGCCCCGTAAGCGCAGCCAACCGACCCTCACCGCGGACAAAGATCAGATCAGGCAGTAGAGAGATCAATAGATCAGCGTCGGGGCTGGCAAAGGTGCAATGGCCTACCAGCTGTTGAACCTCTGGATCCGCATCAGTCAACCCAAGCCGGAAAACTCCGTCTTCCCCCTCTATGGGATAGTTGACCAGTCCATCGGGCGGTGGAGGGTCCATGCTTGAAAAGGTGAAGGACTTGACCGCAGGGATCAGCACAAAGTCGCCCGCATTCAAAACCAAGGGTTCTTTCCTTTCGACCTCCAGGCATGCACGTCCCGCAAGTAGAGAACAGTAGAAGGCCTCATTTACATCCTCACGATACACCCGAAATGGCCCCGATGCATGCACCAGTTTTGAATAGGATGCCTTGGGTTGAAGGAAGGTGATGATTTCAGAGAATGGATCTGCCATGTCGGACTATTGATAACAAATAATGGATGATTGATTATATATAATACCGCCCACGTTGGTTACTTTCAAGGCATCAACGAACAGGAGACAACGTCATGAAGACCGTATTGATCACAGGATGTTCTTCGGGATTTGGGCTGGAGACGGCACGCTTCTTCCTGGAACAGGGCTGGTTGGTAATCGCAACAATGCGTAAACCAGATGAAGCATTATTCCCGGCTTCGGATCGTTTGACGATCCTGCCATTGGATATCTCGGACAGCGAGAGTATCGCAAGGGCTGTGAAAGCTGCGGGCCCCATCGACGCTTTGGTTAACAATGCAGGCGTGGGCTGGCTTTCCCCTTTTGAGGGCACATCAGAGGATAACCTGCGCCGGATTTTTGAGACCAACACGTTCGGCACCATGGAAATGGTCCGTGCCGTGCTGCCGCAAATGCGCGCCACGGGACCAGGGGTGATCGTGAATGTCTCTTCTAGCGTCACACTCAAACCGTTGCCGCTGGCCTCGGTCTACACGGCTAGCAAAGCTGCGGTGAACGCCTTCACCGAATGTCTTGCCCTTGAACTGGCTCCTCTTGGCATTCGCGCCCATATCGTGTTGCCGGGTCAGGCCCCAACAACGAATTTCGGTAAGAATGCAATGGCACTGATGTCAGAATCCAATGACACGCCTGAAGACTACAAGCCATTCGTCGAGCAGACTATGGCTGCCTTCATGAACACCGAAGGGAAAGAATACACCTTCTCCGAGGATGTTGTTCAAGCAATCTGGAAAGCCGTAACGGACACCACCTGTCCGATGCGGATCCCGGCCGGAAAGGACTCGGTCGCTCTGGCGGCGTGATACCCTCAACAATAAGAAGAAGACCGCTCGAAAATCTAGCATGGCCGACCTCAATGGGCCGGCCTTTTGCATCTGGTATTGCCTCACGCCAGCATTTTGCTCGCAGTGTCCTGCGTTTGCCGCGACTTAACAGCATTAAGCCACTCAACGGCAGCCTTCGTGCCACCAAAGGGATAAAGGTGAACCGCAACATCAGCTAAATTGCGTCGTTGCAGCTCTTGTTCGATCAAGCAGACCAGACGGGAAAAATCAACGATCCCGTCCACGGTGTCACTCACGTTGTTAAGTCCGCCAGTCGAAACCCCAAATGAGCGTGCAAACCTGTGCAGGCGATCCTTTTTAGTCGGCCCTGGTATCCCAATTTGGATCGTCTGGCTAACACCAACGTTTCGAAGCTGGCCTATCCAGTTGAGAATTCTGGTTGGATCAAAGGCAAGTTGAGTGGTTATGCTCACGCTGCACCCGTAGGACTCCAAAAGTTTTACTTTTTGCTCCAATAAGGCCACGTCTGAACGATAACCTATAGCTGCGTTTCCCTCTGGAAAACCTGGCAAGGTGACCCTCTTGATCGCGTATTTTTCAATCCACTCGGTTCGAAGGAGATCCATCGTATTGTTGAATGGACCCGACGCATCTGATGGATCACCGCCAACGACCATGACTTGTCCTTGTGCGCCGGCAAACCGGAGTTTTTCGGTCAGGTCAAACAAGTGTTTTTTTGATTGAAGGCGTCGAGCTGCAAATATCGGGACCGGCAATAGTCCAGCATCGTCTATCCGGCGCACCGTTCGCAGCCTGTCGTAATCATCCTCATCGTTCAGCCAGGCCACGTTGACAGCGGTTCTCGCAGGAATAAAGGGTGCGGCTGTTGTGAGATCCGCAATCGTCTTTCCTGTCGCCTCAAGTGAAAAGAAATTCAAATCCATCAAGGGAACCATCCTTTGAAAAGGCTGAGAACTCATTGGGAGGGAGGCTGGCTAGAACCCATGCATGCGTTTGGCCCATTGGTATCCGACAATCAGGCCCTTCATGACCGGCAGCAGCGCCAAGGCACCGACTACTGCGATGACCGACATGCTCAAAGCCAACACCCACGGCTCCGGCCGCCATGTCACCCAGGCGATGTGCAGCGCGAACCCCATAAGGTGGCCAACGATCAGGATCGTAAGGTAAGCCGGACCATCATCAGCCCGCTGATGGCTCAGATCCAATCCGCAATTCGAGCACTCATCGTTCACCTTGATGTAGCTATGCAGCAGTTTGCCTTCCCCGCAATTGGGGCACTTGAGGCGCATCCCATTCATGATCGCGGGTTTGATGGGGCGCTCTTCACTGTCGTCGTGGGCGTCAATTGCAAGTTCGGACATCTTTGATCTCCTTCTGTTGCGCCTCAGATAGCTCATCTTCAGACAAAATGCAATCAATAGCCAATCAATGTGATAGCGGGTGCGACAAATTGTTGATAATTACTTGGAAAAATGGTAAAGGTGACAGGCACAATCTTCTATATTGATTGGAGCGATGCCTTGAAGTCATGGACACCAAATCTGCGCGACGACGGAAAACCGCTCTACGTCCAGATCGCCGAAGCGATAAAACATGATGTAGAAACAGGTGTGCTTGATGCAGGTGACAGGCTTCCGCCTCAACGCAGCGTCGCCAAGCTTGTTGGCTTGGATTTCACAACTGTCTCTCGCGGATACTCTGAGGCTGCGAAGCGAGGGTATATCGACACTTTTGTCGGCCGGGGCTCGTTTATCCGGAAACCAGAAGAAACTTCAGAAAAAGCAGATCCACGTCGCGCGCTGGAAGAAGACCCGAACATGAACATGCCCCCGGAGCCAGATGATCCGGCTTTGGTGGCCCGTATGGAACAGGGCCTCACACATGTTGCTGCGAACCTCGTTCCTCTGCTTCGCTACCAGTCCATTATCGGGAGCCGGCAAGACCGGGAGACCGCAGCACGCTGGATGAACATCAATGGTATCGACGTTACAGCAGACCAATTGGCAATCACGCCTGGCGCACATGCCAGTTTGCTGTCGATCCTGACATTGCTCGCCAAGCCCGGAGACACCGTGATCTGTGAGCGTGTGACCTATCCCGGTATTCGTGCCATAGGCGCTCAACTTGGCATCCGGCTTGTCGGTGTGAGATCAGATGCCAGCGGTATTCTTCCTGATGTTCTTGATGCCGCTATCCAAGAGCACGCACCTTCTGCTCTTTATCTGAACCCGACGCTGCAAAACCCCCTGACGCTTACAATTCCGATGGAGAGACGTCAGCAGATCGCATCCGTATTGCGAAAGCATGGCGTTCCTTTGATTGAAGATGACGCCTGTCGCTTTGTGTCTTCGGATGCGCCGTCATCTATCTCACAGCAGGTTCCCGAATTGGGGTGGTACATCGCGGGTCTTTCGAAATGTCTGGGCGCTGGTTTGAGGCTTGCGCTTACGGTGGTTCCGTCCGGGCTGTCGAAAACCCACTTCACTCGGGCCTTGCAGGCATCGAATGTCATGGCGTCACCAGTCACAACAGCTTTGATGGCGCGATGGATCGAGGATGGTACAGCCGCGGCGGTGCAAAAGTTCGTCCGCAAGGAGGCGGGCCGTAGACAGAACTTGACGGCCAAGATTATGCACAACCAAGACTTTGTGGGGAGTCGAGAGGCATTCAATATCTGGCTGACACTGCCCGAAGGATCTAGCCGAGCTTATGTGATGAGTCACATGGCCAATCGCCAAATCGGGATTATGCCGAGTAATGCCTTTACGGTGACAGGAACGCCCGATGAAGCGGTCAGGGTATGTCTGGGAGGACCAATTTCATTCGGCCAACTGACTGAAGACCTCGAAGCATTAAACTATGCGATTACCCACCAAGATTGGGTTCCCTAGGCTGTTAGGCGGTGCCAAAGATCCGAAGCGCCCTTCGTCTCAGTTATTCAACTTGCTTTATGGTTACCGTTTATTTCTATACACTTAGTACCAGATTGGTAAATCGTTGAATGTCCGCTGATCTGACAGGTCGATGCTGAACAATGACGTGCCAGTAGAGCGGTGCGATAAACATATCCAGTATCATTTGCCGATCTGTGTCTTTTGTAAGCTCACCACGCTCAATAGCTCTGTCCAGCATGACCATTGCCTGGGCCCGGCGATCCCGCGTCACACTCTCCAGCAATTCTGCCAATTCATCAGAGCGTGCGTGCTCAGCATGCAGGTCCGGTAGAATCCGCCTAACAAGCGGATGACGCAGAGTTGCAGCCATTCTTCGCATAAGCTTGGCAACGTCCTTCTCAAAGGATCCTGTGTCCGGAATTGGAGTGATATTCGTGGCCGCTGATTTCACCGCTTCGGTCACCAGTTCAAACTTGGATTTACTCCTTCGATAGAGCGCCGCCTTTCCGACACCTGCGCGCGCCGCAATGCGCTCCATTCGTAGAGCCGAGTAACCCGTTTCCGCCCATTCCTCGAACAAGGCGCGTTGGATTGCTTCCGTGACCGTGTCTTGCAAAACGGCAGCCCCGGCCGGCTTCCGACGCGGCCGATCAGGATTTTTTACGTCGGAACTCTTGCGTTCCATCGCGATTCTCCTTTATATAGGACGAAACGGTATCGTTCCATTATACTTTGAGGCAAACTTATCGATACCGCAACCCGTTTTTGGCGGCTGATGAAAGGACGCTAAGATGGACCCGAAAATCGCACTTCTGTGGTTTGCGCCTCTGCTTTGCGGGGCCTTGATACCCATCCATGCCGGAATGAACGCAGAGCTCAGCCGCGCTGCTGGCCACCCACTCTGGGCAACTCTGTTGTCGTTTGGAATTTCATTCGTTTGCCTTGTGGTCGGCATCGCATGGCTTCGACCGACATTGCCAAGCTTACCATCACTATACTCGGCTCCTCCCTGGGCGTGGGTAGGAGGTGTGATCGGTGTCATTTACGTGATGGCGACCATGGTTCTGATCCCACGCTTTGGGGCCGCCGCTTTTATTGCCGCAGTCGTCGCCGGACAAATGACGATGGCACTCATCCTGGACCAGAACGGGCTTCTTGGGAACGCTCCTCGACCAGCAGATTTCTATCGCATCACTGGCGCTGTGCTGTCGATCTCGGGTGTCCTTATCATGCAGTTTGGAAAAGCGACATAAACCAAGCCACCAGTCACAGAACAACCCTCCCGTTTAGGGAACAACAAGAGGTAATGAGATCATGTCTGACACGAATAACATACCCAGCTTTGGCGCGATGCTTCGCGGTGCCCTCGGAGATGAAATCATTGCAGAAGCAGGCGAGAACTTTCTGGACATGTGTGACGAAAGCATCGTGTTCGAGTTCCCGTTTTCTCCAGAAGGCTCAGTGCGAAAACTCCGCGGCCGAGACACTATGGCCGCCTATCTGCCAAAAGCAGGCGGCCTCATCAGCTTTGAATCCATAAGCCCGGCAGTCACCCATGTTGCCAAAGACGGTGAAACCTTTGTTTTGGAGTTCTCTTGCAAAGGTAAAGGCGAGGCCGGGCGCTACGACCAGAATTACATCTCGGTCATCGAGGTCCAAAACGGACGTATCACGCGCTATCGCGACTACTGGAACCCTCTGGTTCTGCTGAATGCTGTCGGTGGCGTCGAAGTTCTTAAGTCCAACCTGGGAGACTTTATCGATGACTAATTCCATCCTTGTCACCGGCGGCACCGGCAAGACTGGCAGCCGCGTCGTCAAACAGCTACGTGCGAAAGGGTTAACCCCCCGCGTGGGAACACGCAGCCCTCGAAACAAAGATGAATTACGGTTCGATTGGAGCAATCCGTCTACGTTCAGGGATGCTTTCGAAGGCGTCAGGGCTGTTTACCTCGTAGCACCCACAGACACCGTGGATTCACTGGGAGCAATGCAGCCCGGTCTTGAGGCGGCACTTGCCGAGGGCGTCCAACGCTTCGTGCTACTCAGTGCTTCTTCTTTGGAAGAAGGCGGACCCATGATGGGCGCAGTCCACGCCTGGCTTCGCTCCAATGCTCCAGAATGAGCCGTTCTGCGCCCAACCTGGTTCATGCAGAACTTCTCAGAGCTACATCACCGAGACCCCATTCGCGATGAGTCCGCCATCTACACAGCGACAGATGACGGCCGAGTTGGCTTTATCGATGCTGGCGATATAGCGGCCTGTGCAACGACGCTGCTGGTCACTCCCTCGATCAAAAACACTGACTATATACTCACTGGTCCGGAAGCGATTTCTTATGATGTAGTTGCTGAGGCGCTAAGCAGTCAATTAGGGCGGCAGATCATCCACCATTCTCTGACGGTCGAAGAACTAGCGGAGCGTCATCAGAGCCTCGGATTGCCGGAAGAGTATGCAAAGACACTGGCTGCTACGGACGGCGCAATCGCTTGCGGAACCGAGGATCGTGTCACCAACAATGTACTTAAATTGACAGGCTCGTTGCCAACTTCCATCGATCAATTCGTTCAGCAAAATCTGGAAGCTTGGAAGCAGAGCAAAGATATCAAGATGCGAGTGGCTGAGTCAGCGAACATGTGAGATGCATGTGCCCTTGGCTGACCTTCGTGCTGGCTTCTGGAACGGTAGCAATGTTGCGCATGTCGGAGTTTGCAAAGCTCGGCGATGAATGTCCGGTTTGGGCTGATGGAGCCAATCATGCGAAAAACAGCGAATGGTCTTAGCGAGCCCATTCGGTACCTCGGGTTTTCGTGCTGCGCGCGCTCGCAGCACGATAACCAGACGTCGATGCGATACGCCCTGAATATGCGACCGGCAGTCCGTAGATCACGGATCTTCCCTGACAAATTCTTGCATCTTTCAGATGTAAGGTCTCAGCTCAAAGTGGACATACTTCGCTTACTATAGGTTGCTCGGTTGCAGCCCTCGCCGGAGGAGGCCTTAAATAACGGGCCATGTGCGCCAGTCCTGTTTTGGCCTCAAACACGGGTACGATTCTTCGTCACACGTGATCTATTCGCCGTCCCGTATCGTTTGTTCGAATCCAATGCGATCGGATTGAACGGCGTCAAAGGCTTCGCGCATCGGCTCTTTGGCCTCGTTATATGTACCGCCCCAGAGAATAATCTCTGCCAATATTGGCGCAAGCGTACGTCCTTTGGGCGTCAATTCGTAAAGCGAGCTGCGCCAATTATCGGGGTTCTTGCGCTTGGCTACGATCCCGCACTCTTCGAGATGTTTCATCCTTTGGGCTAGAATATTGGTCGAAATGCCCTCCCAACCGTCAAGAAGCTCTGCATAGGTTTTCACCCCTTTGATGGCTAGGTCGCGAACAAGAAGCAATGACCAGCGGTCGCCGAACACGCTGAGAGCATAATCGATGGGGCATCCCGACAAGGGGCGTTTTGAAGTCTTAGTCATGACATCAATCTAAATTTTCAACTTTCAACTTGCAAGTAACAAGTGGACGTGCGACCCATCCCATCAGCTTGCATCTTGCAAGTTGATTCGGAGAACCAAAATGACATCAAGAACACAACACGTAGAGGCCCGGTTTTCGCGCCGGGATTTCCTTATCGCCGCGGCCGGAACGGCCCTGGCACCATCGATCATTCACGCAAAGGATACCGCCATGACACCAAAGGCCTTCGTTTACACTGAGGTCGCAATTTCGATTGCCTTCAATGACGCCCCCTGGAGCGCGATAAACACTGAAATCAACAAGCAACCTGGCTTTCTGAACAAGACATGGCTGCATGGCCATGGAAACGGCTCGCTTGGCGGCTTTTACGCCTTTGATAGCCAGGAAAATGCCACCAAGTTTGTCACAGAATACTTTCCGTCAGAACCTCGTGCTTTTGGGGTGGCCCATAACACGCGCGTCTTTGACGCTGAAATCGTGCAGGAAGCCAGCCAAGATCTTGGATCGGTTCACTATGGCGGCACTACCGACAAAACACCGGGGGCATTTGTCTACACCGAGCTTCAAATCTCGCAGCCGTTTGACAGCTTCGACTGGCGCAAGCGTAACGCGGTGTTGAAAAACCAGCCAGGCCTTCAGAGCAAAGTCTGGCTTAGCGGTGCCTCCACAAACACGCTCGGAGGCTTTGACGCGTTTGATACCTTGGAAGCAGCCCTGGACTTTGCCTTGAACCGCTTCCCTAAGGTAGCTGCAGGATTGGGCGCCGCCCCTTATACGCGTGTCTTTGATGCCACGACGACTGCAGAGGCAAGCCGTCAAATGAACTCGCCATTCTATCTGTGATGCAACCAATGCACCGCGCTTAGCCCCGGCACAGGCGCGGTGCCCCTATCAGCAAACCTAGCCTGACCCTATTTTCCTGACACGGGCGCCAGTCCGACAAGTCTTTCCCAAAGGCTCGTCGCGACTGCGCCCGGAACAACATCCCGACGTCTTATAGCGTGAAGAACAGCAGTGCGGGGTGGAAAACTTGCCACCGTTATCGGAACGAGCTGGCCAGACCTTCGTTCGTCAGTTGTAAAATGGTCAGGCAGCCCACCCCAGCCCAATCCCGCCAAAATCACTTCTTTTTTCGAAGAAAAGTCTGTGACCGTCCACTTGTTTCCCCCAGCAAGCAGATCTCGACTCTGTTCGAATTTTTGCCCACCGGTGCCTGCGACCACCACTTGAATATGCGTTTGAAGTATCGCTTGTGACACTGAATCACTTCCGATCTTTGCCACAAATTCCGGCGAGGCCATCGGGCGGATTGTCGTCTCTGCCACCGGATGCGTTTCCATTGCGTCAATCGACACACCAGCCAGGCTGGCAATGGCGATATCCGCATGCCCTTCCATCAGCCGTGCAACGGGCCCGCCCATATTCTCGGTCGACAGGCGGATATGGGTGGACGGGTGGCGCTGACCAATGTCTTTGAGCGCCTCCAAGAGCGGCGGTAGAGGTAAAGTGCCGCTGATCGCAAGACGCAACTCACTTTCCTCTTGGGCCCGCAAACGACCAGCCGTCCGCTCCAACTCGCGCATCTGCTGCAACACGCGCAAAGCCTCGCGATAAAAAATCTCGCCTTCTTGAGTCAGGGTCGGGCGATAAGACGCGCGGCTGAGCACTTCTATCTGCAACTCATCCTCCAGGTTCTTAACCGCGTTGCTGATCGCACTTTGAGATTTGTTCAGGCGTTCCGCAGCAGCGCGAAATGTTCCCTGCGAGACGATCGCCTCCAGAACTCTGAGCTGCTCATACTTCATTTCTTGATCCTATTTCTCAATCATGATTATCATATAATGATACTTTTTTCGGATAATTCAGCAAGCTAACTTTGCGATCTAACCTTCTCAAGGAGATCAAAATGAAGCTTTACTACAAACCTGGGGCCTGTTCATTGGCTAGCCACATTGCGCTGACGGAGGCAGGTGCAAACTTTGCTCTGGAATCCGTGGACACCGATGCTGCGATCACCGAAACAGGGGCACCCTATCTGGACATCAACCCCAAGGGTTATGTGCCAACACTGGAACTGGACGATGGCGCTCGTTTGACCGAAGGGGCAGCCGTCTTACAGTATATTGCGGACACAAACGCCAATGCGAACCTGGCTCCCGCCAACGGCACGCTATCGCGTACACGCGTTCAGGAATACCTGAACTGGACCTCCTCTGAGCTCCACAAAGCGTTTTCACCGCTGTTCAACGCGCACACCACTGACGCGGGCAAAGCGGATGCCGGCAAGGCTGTCGCCAAGCGCTTTGATCTGCTGGAACCGCAACTCGCCGACGGGCGCACATGGCTGGTCGATAACACATTTTCGGTCGCAGACGCCTATCTCTTTGTTGTTGCCAACTGGGCCAATTTCACTGAAATCGACCTAACGCCCTGGCCCTACATCGCCGCCTTTATTGACCGCGCGGCTGCGCGTCCTTCGTCTCAAGCGGCCATGCGCGTCGAAGGGTTAATCCAATGACGCCAGAGGATCACAAGCAGGTGCTGTCTTTGGTCGAGTCGTACTTTGACGGCTTGCACCACGCAGACAGCAAAGCTTTGCGCAAGGTGTTCCATTCAAAGCTTGCCTATGTCTGCGCAACAGAAGGCGATGAGCTTTATCTCGACCTAGACACCTACATGTCCCGCGTGGATGCGCGCACCCCACCATCTGAACGCGGAGACCCGCGAGACGAAGCGATATTGGATATCGCTTTCGGGTCCGATCGCATTGCCCGCGTGACAGCCCGGATGAGCATGATGGGGCGGAATTATCTCGACTACCTGACGCTGGTCAGAGAAAATGGAGAATGGCGCATTGTAACCAAAGCCTTCACCTATCTTCTGAGAAAGGTATGACCGATGCCTTATGTTAACATCAAGGTAACAAAAGAAGGCGGCCCAGTCGGCACAGGGCCCAGCGAACACGAAAAAGCCGCGCTTATCTCAGGTGTCAGCAAGCTGTTGTCTGACGTTCTGGGCAAAGACCCCGCAACCACATTTGTGGTTATTGACGAGGTCGATCTGGAAAGTTGGGGGATTGGGGGCCTGCCCGTCCGCGAATACCGGCAACAGAAATAGGTCCGACCTGCTTGGCTGAAAGGTTGGGTCCCACCCAGCCGCTTTTGCAGACTTCCAACAGGCGGCGCGCGTTTGCGCGTCGCCTCCAAGGCACCGGGTCGCCTCCTCTGCCGGCCCAGCAAATGTTTGCATAGCCCAAACACAAACCGGACCTCTGAAATACAGGCCCCAACGATTTAGCAGCTTTAGTGACAAACATGGCGTTGTTTGCGAAGCGTTTCCAAATCAAAGAGCCGTTCCTCGTTCAATATCGGCATTTCGCCTCCCTGCTCTGATAACTCTCGTACCTCGCTGGCGGGGATCCCATACTTATCAGCAAGGAACTCTACCCCCAATCCTGCGTGACGTTCCGCCGACAGACATTGGCGCAAACTGTCTGGAATCCGCCGTCTCTGGTCGCTTTGCGCTCCAGTCCTGACCTGTGGCCGCTCTGCGTTTTGCGATTTTTCGTCCAAGAACGCTGCGGATAGCTCGGCAACGATTTCCGAGGCGGGCCGAACCGCACGAATTTGCCCCACCCCTTGACCGGCATAGAGGCTGAGCTTGCTGGCCAGATCGGGGTTATCGACCTTTCTAAGCCCCCCGCCCATAAACCGGAGCAGATTCCATCCTCCGCGGCCAAGAATGGCTCGGTGCGGTGTGCCGTATCGCCAACCATAGGAGTACCCGGTCAGGAACTTGGGATCATCTGTTTCCGCGTCCACGATCTTCTCCTTATAGGCGTTGTTCGCATCGCATTCCAAAGAGGCAAGAAAGGCAGTCCCACACCAAACACCGGATGCTCCCAGACACCTGGCAGCGCGCGCGGCGCGAATGTCATTTATCGCGCCGGCTGCAATCACGGGGCGACAATCTGCAATATCCACCACGGCAGGTAATAGCGCCATCAAGCCAACCCTGCCGCGCGTAAGATGCCCTCCGCCTTCGATGCCCTGGGCTATGATAATATCGGCCCCATCCAACACGGCTTTCTTGGCTTCGGCGACTGTTCCAACTTGCACCATAGTGGTGATACCGGCGGCCTTGGCCCGCGGAATGACCCCGGAAAAATCGCCGTAATACAAAGAAACGACCTTTGGTCTTTCTTCCAGTACGACTTTGAAACCTGCTTCAAAAAACTCAGGGCCGCCATATTGAGGTACCAAATTGACTCCAAATGGCTTGTCGGTGAGGTCCCTCGTTTGCCTGATCCAGTCCCTCAACGTTCCAGGAAGCACGCGCAGCGCACCCAAGTGCCCTAATCCGCCAGCTTCACTAACGGCGGCAACAAGGGCAGGACCACTCAACCCCGCCATCCCGGCCTGAAAAACGGGCGCGGAAATCTCACACATCTCTTTAAGGGACCCAATGCCCGAACTCGAATGCGTTTCATTAGTTTGGCGCGTTTGGCAACACCTTTGGATTTGATTTGTCATATCCCACCTGAAGGTAAAGCGATCACTCATAGTAGATAGGCGTATTAGAATCTAATAAAGTGAATTATAGTGACCTTAACATTCCCAAAAAGAGAACGGCTATGGAACTGAAGAACCTCCTCACCTTTGCGGCAGTTGCCGAAGAAGGGTCTGTCGCCAGCGCTTCGAAAACGTTGCATTGTGTCCAATCCAACGTGACCACAAGGATCAAAAACCTGGAGGCCGAGCTGGGGGTGACGCTGTTCAATCGAAGTCGATCTGGAATGGCACTGACAGCGGCAGGAGAAGCGTTTTTGCCCTACGCTCTCGATGTGATGCGCGCCGAAAATCGGGCTCGGGCATCAGTTGAGGATTTTGAAAGCTCAGTGAAGTTCATCAGGATCGGCAGTATGGAAAGCACATTGGCCGTGCGCTTGCCAAATATCCTTGCATCTTTTCGCGAAAAGCATCCAGGATTGCGCCTTCAGATCCATTCAGGCCCGACAGAAGATCTTCTTCATAAGCTCTTACAAGACCAAATTGATCTCGCCTTCGTTGGCGGAAAATTTGCCCGACCTGGGATAAAAGGGCAGGCATTGTTCGCAGAGGAAATGGTCATGATTTCTTCGGCAGAGCTTGCCGATTTCGAACAGCTGCGGTCGATGCCCATAGCTGTATTCAAGCAGGGCTGTTCGTATAGGGACTATACGAGAAGATGGATGCGCATGTCGGGCTTGGCTCCGAATGACCTCTTTGAACTGGGAACCTTGGACGGCATTTTGGGTTGCGTTGCTGCGGGTGTCGCCATCAGTTGCCTGCCGCGCTCGGTTATCGAAGGCAGCCGATTTAGCGGTCTGCTCTCAATCCACACGTTGGAAGATCCTGAACGCTTCATTGATACATACGCAATGCTAAACGTCGATCAACCGCGCAACGGCACGGTCCAGGAGCTCCTCAAATTCATCCTCATTCCTGATCAACCTGACAAGGCCAGGCCGAAGGTGTGAGTATTCTAAAATTGTGATGGGTATGATCTCATAAAAAGTCTTCTTTGCTTGCCCTGACCGCGCTCAAATATCGTAATGTGCGAGGGCTGGATAATGAGATACAGAGACAACGGGCTACATTTCGGATTTGTATCCATCGTTGGGCATTGGGTCGGCGGGGCGACATTTCTGGCGTTTTTAATCTTCGCTTTTGTAGCGGACGTCTCGGTGTCCAATTCCGGGCCAGCGCACAGAATGGCGCTTTGGATGTCATTATTGGCAATGCCGGCTTCTGCCTTTCGCCTATATTGGAGGATCGCGAATTATCATCCGGCACCGCTGGGCGGTGCAAATCCGGCACAAGTGCTTGTTGGACGGGGAATAGCGCTCGGCATGCTGTTGGCAGGCGTTGTGCTTCCGACAATGTACTGGATCAAGGAGGCGTTGGCCCCGACAAACAGCTGGTGGCTGACGCCTCTGTTCTGGCTGGGCACGGCAAGTTTCTGTTGCGGCTTGGCATTACACCTCTACGGCGCTTTCACCCATGCTTTTGTTCTCAAAGACGCCAGTTTGAAAAGAATACTCGGCTCTCAGGTCGAGCTTTGACAGCCAAGAATGATGACCTTCCGGTTGTTTTTCACCGTTTCTCGGCTTTGTTAATGCTCTGGCCTGGTAACAACTAACTGCGGTCGTGGATTCATAGCAACCGCCCTCTCGAAAGACCGATCCAATAAAGTTGGCTAAATCGTAAAAAGACTTGCGCAGCATCCTCAAACACATTCTGCGTCAGCAAAAGCCGCACATGCGCAAGTCCGGTTTGTTCGCTTCACTAGCCTTTCCAGCTTGGGGAATCGAATGACAGGTTTGTGTGGTTCGCGACGTGCTGCGCTAGCAAAATCTGGTGTCCTAGCGGAGGCCCGGAAAGGGATCTTACTACCGGTCTACGCTCTCCGCAGAGAATGGCTGGAACGGAGTCTAACCGGACCTTCACAGCCATCTAGAGCGTCACATTTGCAGCAAGGTGCGAACCGCAACAATCGGACATTCACGCCGTTTGGTGAAAGACCATGAGGCGATCTGCCATCCACTCTCACAGCAAGTGCGCAGCGTTGTTCTGATCTGCCGCCAGCAGATTCCATGTCATCCGGTCCAGTTTGTCGCCTGTAGTCAACAGTCAAAAGAGCAACAGAGCCCATTTTGGTAATACCAACTAGAGTGTTCTACGGGACTCCCTTCCCAACCCAATTGCTGACAGAGCTTTCTCGAAACTTGCTTTGTCCTGTGCCTGGCCAAACCATATCTGTCGTTTTGATGTATCTGAAAGTTCCGGATGCTTTTCCATGAGCTCGCAACCGACAGCAACCGCAGCTTCTGTTTCACCTCGCAACCATAGGAATGCCCCGTGCACGAGCTTGTTGCGTTCCATCATCGGATTGCTTTCGATAAGCAGAGATGCCATTTCAGATGCAGTCGTAACATTACCTGCAACGAAATTGGCTATCGCCAATTCGCGTTGATGTCGGAAACGGTGGGGATCAATCCGACTGGCGTCCAGGACCCTCTTCAGATCCGCAATTCCGGCATTGATTTCCCCTAAGTGGCATCTTGCAATAGCCACCATCCCGTGCGCGCCGAGAAGATCTGGGTTGGCGTCCAACGCCGCTTCTGCGTGTCGCCGTGCTCGCTCGAAATCGCCGAATATGTCTTGGGACAGGATCGCTGCGACGAGGTGGGCGAAGTAACTGTCCGGTTTCAACGTTACTGCTCTTTCTGCCAGACCGTTCATCTCGTCAATGGACTCCGTTGACGGTGCCAGCGGAGAGTACTCAAAACCTCGGTGCAGGCAGAACGAGAGCATCGCCATAGCCATTGAGTTGTTTGAATCGCGTGCAAGTGCCTCTCGTAACGTAGCTTCAATCTTGTCATTCTCACCTGGGCCATGGACGAAATAGGCTGCACCTTTTCTGAGTAAGTCGGCGACAGGTAGGTTTTCGTCCTTAGCATTTCTCAGATTTTCAAACTCAAAGTCCTTCAATTTGACGCGAATGGCAGCAGCGACGGCCCGTGAAATCTCCTCCTCCAGATCGAAAACATCACCGACATCGCGGTCAAATCGCTCGCTCCAGATCTGGGTGTGCCGCGTCACTTCAATCAAACTGAACATCAATCGCACGCGGCCGTCCCGCGCACGAACAGAGCCTCTCAGCTCAAATTCCGCGTCGGGATTAGATACTGACTGTTCGTGTATCAGACCGATTTCCGAGTCTTTGCTGATGCTATTGAGGAACCCGTCTCTAAGCCCTTCAGCGAGAAATTTTGCCTCTTCGTTTCCCGCCACATTGAACTCGCGCACCAGCAGTGTGTGAACAGGCTGGCCGGCTTGATTGGAACTCTCAATATTGGGATGATACGGTGCGCCTTGATGGCCATTTTCGCTCTCATCGCTGTTTTGATTGTTTGAGTGCAACTGAAATACGCGGACAGACCCGTCAATGTTCTTCAGTTCATGCTCACCGAAATCAACGAATGGTAACTTGAGAGTGCGTCGCACTTCTTCAAATACCTTGTGAGAAATGCAGACGCCGGACGGCTTTCCCATCTCTTCCAGCCGGGCGGCAATATTGACGCCCTCCCCATAGAGGTTTTCTCCATCGATCATCACGTCACCCAGATTTATACCGACGCGGAACCACATTTGCTGTCGTTTCGGACGATTGTGATTTCGGGCGGCAATCTGTTTCTGAAATTCTACCGCAGACAGAACAGCGAAAGAAGGGCTGGAAAACTCGGCGATCAATGAGTCACCAGCACCCCCAAAAACACGGCCCTTGTGCCTTCGAATACTGTCTTCAATTATCTCAAAGCACGCCTTCAAAGCTTGCAAAGCATCGCGCTCGTCCCGACCCATCAAACTAGAGAAAGCAACGACGTCGGTTGCGAGAATAGTAGTTAGTTTTCTATCGACCTCTGACATCTGTCGTGCAGCCCGGAGTTCTTGGAAGTAGATTTTACCTGCAATGGGTCATGCATACAAACTGGGTCGCTACTGAAATTCTCTGCGCTGCTTCCGAGCTGGTGGATTAGAGCCCCAACCGGGTTTTGATGCGCTGCTAGGGTGCTATAGATGCAAAAGGCAGGTTGCAGCCCATAGCGGACCTTGATCGGATGATCTCGGTGCTTGAACTGTTGCACATGATGGGCGGTTCACTTTAGTCGTGGGCAGCTCAAGCGTTCTACCCAATAGCCCCACGTTCTTCAGAATAGATCTTCTTGACGTATAAGAAGACAGCCGGCTGTCTACTCGGTGTAGGTGGTGCTTTTCATTTCACGTTTAATCTATCGTAAACAGCTCCTGTCTTTCAGCAACACCACGTAGTCTGTATTGGCCAAGGGAAACAAGACTTGGAATGGTTTTCACCAAGTCGCCAGCCACCTTGTCGGAAACAACAATGTTTTGATCGAGCGCGCTGCACATGCCAAGAATGCGGGACGTTGTATTGACTGCCGGGCCGACTACTGTGAAATCCAACCGAGACCTGCCACCAATGTTGCCATAAAGTACATCGCCGGCGTGCAAGGAAAGAGTGAAGCCGGTCGTTGGTAGACTGTCTGCTTGCCGTCGTTGGTTGAGTTTATCAAATGAATCTCGCAACTCCACTGCTGCGTGAATTGCGACGCGGCGAGCGTCCGGAACCTGATCGATGTCGAAGATGGCAAGCATTCCATCTCCCATAAATTTCAGAACGTTACCGCCATTGCGTTCGACCACGTCAACGGCTTCTGCGAAGTAGTCGTTTAGCAATTCTATGATTGAATTTCCCGGAAGCGCCTCTGACAATTTGGTAAATCCTTGCAAATCAAAATACCAAATCACCGCTGAAATGGTTTCGGATGAACCTCGGGTGATGTCCCCGGAAAGAACGCGCCTACTGGCGTCCCGGCCCAGATAAGCAGCCGTTATGTCTTCTGCCATCAGTCTGTTTGCCCCGCATTTCAGCGTCAGGCAAAGTGGAGAAATCAGTTGGCGCAAACCGTCAAGTTGCTGGCTTGTGAAGCCCCCGCTCGCGTCGGTTGTCAACGAGATAATAGCGCCTTCCTCGGCCTGCATTGGATCGACAGGCGTAGCATTATCCTGAATAAGGAAGAACCGTTTAACAGCGAAGTAGTCCGTCGCACCGCGCTCGCGAAGTTCGTCGAAAATAGGAAAATTTAGCTCTGGTTCCTCGACTGTGAGGTTTTGTCTGATTTCTTCAACGTTGTTTACCAGAAGATAGTAAATCGGGCTCAAGATGTATTCTTCAGGCGCATCCGTTCTTCGGATAAACTCCTGTCGCTCATTTCCTCCATCCCTGTGCCAGCGGAAAGCGACCGTCCCAATCTCGGGATGATGAGCGCGCACAGTGATGTTTGCGCGTTGAAGCGGAATTCCTGCCGAAACAAGACGGTTGCAGAATTCTTCTAGCCAGATTTCAACCGGCGCATTCTCTAAACCCTGTTGAACCAACCAATCGGCTAAGTCCTGTATGGCGGCGGTCAGTTCCCAGTTCTGGATTAAAGGAGCTGCCATGATGTCCTCACAATGAGCTATCTGAACAGTTAGTTCCCAGTCTAAATCACTTCAAGGACACCTCAAATTCAATTTTCCCACGGCGCTTGCAGCCCATTGCGGTCATTGCGCCGGCGGCCCACACAATCCAATGCGGACTTTCACATTTTGGTCACGACGCAGTTTGGTTGGCCAGTTTCACGCGTGACCAATCAAAGACGATATTGAAGAAGAATGTATATACTAAAATAAACACAATCAGTACCGCCTCAAGTTTCATCGCATCCCAAAGTGTCAAGCCAAGGGCCCAGGCGAGAACAGGCAGGGTCAGCGCAACAAAGGTGCCCTCGAATAGAAGTGCATGAACCATCCGCACAGCCACTGATTTTTGCGCGTTTTTTCGGATGGTCACCAAAAACCAATCAAACGTCATGTTAAAGACCAAGTTCCACAGCATTGCAGCCAAGGAAAAGAACACCCCAAGGACCAGCGATTTCTGTACATCGACATGCGAGATCAGCGGAAGCAGCAAGGCAATGCTCAATAGCGCAAAGACTTCAAACAGCACCGCGTGCACCATCCGACCAGCAAAACTCATAAGTGTTCTCCTCTATTATGTCTTCGCAAGAGTTTTACCCTGTTGTTGTGATCCATAAAGGTGGATACCATATGCTAAACAGATAGATGGAAGAGAACTTCCGATGCGCGCATCATTCGAGCAGTTAGAGGCATTCGTTACCACCCACAGCGAAGGGTCATTTTCCGCCGCAGCCCGCAAATGCAATAAGGCGCAATCGGTGATGAGCACCCTGGTCGCCAATCTTGAGGTCGATCTGGACGTCGAGCTTTTTGACCGTAGCCGAAGATATCCGACCCTCACCAAAGCAGGAGAAGTGTTAATCTCGCAGGCCGAAATTCTGTTGGAACGGCGCAACCGGTTTCTGGCCATTGCCGACGCGCTGTCGATGACATTGGAGAACCGCATTACGCTAGCAATGGCACCACATATCAAACTGGCCAACCTGGGAGAGATCATCCGTACCTTCAGCGCCGAGTTTCCGTCTGTTGATGTGGAAATCCAATCATTTACGGCCGGGGAAATTCAACGGTTGATCGTCGAAGGCGAGGTGGATTTAGGCATTATTCTGGAACCCGAGGGCATCCCCCAAGCACTCGACTTTCGATCTTTAGGCACACTCAGGTTGGTCTGCGTCAGCCATCCGGAAAGCTCGCTGGCACAAATGCCATCGGTCTCTTGGGAGGAGTTGCGTCTGCATCGTCAAATATTGTTGAAGGAAGCCGACAACCCCAACAGCGCTATCCTTAAGGCCTCGCCATCAATTTGGCAGGTCAGTACTGCATCGGAGGCCATTGATCTGGTACAGGCCGACCTGGGGTGGTCGGCGCTGCCACTGCATGCGGTGGATGTCTTTGTTCAGACCGGTGCGCTGAAGATCCTGCCATTGCAATTCGAGACCAAACCCTATGCCGAACGCTCGGTGGATATGGTCTGGTCTTTCGAAAAACCCATGGGTCAGGCAACTGCCAAGCTGCTGGAGCAACTAACCGAAAACGCCGTCATTCAGAATTCCACTGTGACTTAAGCCTCGCCGCGAAGCTCCTTGGCGAAGGAGGTAATCGTGTATTTTGGTGATCCAAGGACCTCACGGGTTTCGCCATCCACTTGTTCTTCGCGTAGCTGTTGCACGAATGTCAACAAGTGTTCGATGAATGCCGCCTGCTCTTCCGGCAACCCCATCTGGCCGACCGCCTCCATAGGCAACTGGATGACTTCAGCCTCGGGAGCGTAGGTTTCCAGAAACTCGGTTGCCCCCTCGGTGTAGGTCTTGGCTTGCTGACCCTGAACGGCGAACTCTTTGTTTTTGGCCGCATCATTACCAATGGCATTAAAAATCAGTTCCGCCAGATCGCTGGAATTTGTGAACCAAATTGGATGAACGTGATTTCCGATGACGGCCAGTTGGTTGTCCATTAGGAATTTTGGCAGTGAATCTAAAAAGAAAGAGCAATAGAAAAATGTATAGGGAATGCCCGATGCCTTGATGGCATCGATGCCGACCTGGCGGATTGCATTTGTGCCATAGGCCATACCTTCGGTCGAAAACTCTGGATAGGCAGTGTCGACCCCTGCAATTTGCATGATGTGCTGAACGCCTGCCTCTTTTGCGGCTTCGACAATATTGATCACACCTTCCCGTTCCGTGTGGAACGGCAGGCTGGTGTCCAGCGACTCGGTGTTCAGGGTGATGTACAGCGTCTCAGATCCCTGCAAGGCGGATCTCAGGCCGGCCGGATCTGACACGTCGCCCTGAACAAGCCGAACATCAGAGGGCAGCGCGGATTTCGCCGCCTCTGGATCCCGCACTATGGCAGTCACTTCCGAGCCATTTTCAACAAGCTTTGCGGTCACGCGATGCCCCAGATGGCCCGTGGCGCCGATGATGGTGATCTTTTTGGTCATGGTAGTATCTCCTGTTTCAGCGACGCTTCTACAGGTTTAGCTGCAATGCGTTTAATTACGATCCATCTGATTGATAGATATTACGAGGACAAACGAAGGATCGGGCCTTACGATCTCAAGGAAAACGTGCACTTTGAAGTCATTCAGGAAATGTGTCTGCTTTCGCGAAGCGACGCCGACGTTGCAAAGTCCAGAGTCTACGCAAAGTTGCTGTTAGGTGCGCACAACGCTGCTAATACAGCGAATGACGGCTGTGTGGCGTTATCCCTTATCTTGCCCAACAGATTACAGGCGCGGCGAATGTCGGCAAGGTCGGCACAGCAGTCAATTGATTTTTGGGTGAACCCAAACCTCAGCTTCCGGATCGTGATCAGCGCGGCGGCCATCTGTCTGGGCTCCAAGCCGCTCTGCTACGGCCTGAGAACGACGGTTTTCATGGTGTACGTAGCTGACCAATCGATTAAGGCCGTGACGACGGTTGGCCCAGCTGCGAACTACCTTTGCGGATTCCGTTGCATATCCACTGCCTTCCGCTCCATCAAAAAGATGTCAGGCCAGCTCGACCTGCGGCCAGCCGGAATGCTTGAGTAATCCTACGCGACCAATTGGAGTGGTTTCCCCATGCAACGTCAAAATAAAGAACCCGAACCCATGCCATTGCCAATGGCCAATGCCAGTCAAAAAGCTATACCAAGCTTGGTCCTCACTGACCGTTTCTCCTTGCGCTTTCATTCGTGGCGAACTTGTCATGAAGCGTGTGAAATCAGGCAAATCACTCTTTTGAGGGCCACGTAGTATCAGTCTTTGCGTTTTTAGGATCGGCGCGAGAGTCAAAGCTTGGGACACATCTAGCTCCTTGTTGTGGACTTCCGCGTAGCCAAACAACCTCGGCAAAAAGCGCGGTAATTGCAATCAACACAATAGCAACTACAGCAAAGAACCGAATAAACTGAGTAGCCGCTCCGAAGTGAGCCTCCCCAAACGAACTGGTCCACCGCTATGTTTAAGAAACGGAGGGCCACGAATGGCAAACAAGAGACCGAAGCCCGAAGAGATTGTCTCGAAGTTACGGCAAGTTGACGTTCTGATGGGGCAAGGGATGTCCCGTCTTGATGCGATCAGACAGATCGGTGTTGTTGAACAAACCTATTACCGCTGGCGAAAGAAGTACGGCGGAATGGGCGTAGATCAGTTGAAAGAATTGAAGCGGCCTTAGAAAGAGAACGAGCGGCTTAGACGCGCCGTTTCTGATCTGACGCTGGACAAACTGATCCTGACGGAAGCTGCAATGGGAAACTACTGAGCCCCACTCGTCGTCGCGCCTGCATCAGCCATGTACGCAACCAGCTGAACGTTTCCGAGAGACGTGTCTGCTGCGTGCTTGGTCAACACCGGTCCACGCAACGGCGTGTCCCACAGGGTCGCGCAGACGAAGACCAACTGGTGGCCGACATGATCGAGCTGACCCGACAATACGGCCGATATGGCTATCGCAGGGTCGCTGCGTTGCTGAGAGAGGCTGGATGGTCTTCAGCGATGGGAGGATTGAACGGCTTTGGCGGCGAGAGGGGTTGAAGGTTCCAATGAAACAACCAAAGAAAGGACGGCTGTGGCTGAATGACGGCTCATGCGTGCGGCTGTGGCCTGGATATCGCAACCACGTGTGGAGCTATGACTTCGTCCATTGCGGAACCGATGATGGCAAAGCGTTCCGGACGCTGAACATCGTCGATGAGCACAGTCGAGAGTGCCTGGCGATCAGAGTGAAGCGCAAGCTGAACTCGGTCGACGTGATCGATTCCCTGACGGATCTGTTCATACTTCGAGGTGCACCCGGATTCACACGTTCAGACAATGGGCCAGAATTTATCGCCCAGGCCGTCCGAGACTGGATTTCCGCCGTCGGCGCTCAAACGGCTTACATTGAACCTGGGAGTCCGTGGGAGAACGGATACTGTGAAAGCTTCAACGGCCAGTTCAGGGATGAGCTGCTCAACGGCGAAATCTTCAACAGCCTACGCGAAGCACAAATCCTGATCAAACAATAGAGGAAACATTACAATACAAAACACCCCACAGTGCACTGGATTATCGCCCGCCAGCGCCCGAAACCATCATCCCGATGGATCACAGGCCGATGATGCACTAACAATCAACTTGGACCAGTAAGAGGATGCGGCTCACCCAATGGTCCACGTTTACAAGCTACCCACTTAGTCAGACTCATTTGCAGACAAAACTTTCGAGCCTTGTTATGCTTCAATGCCTGTCTCGCGTTTCCTGCTGAGACCTTTAGCGCCACCTTGGTATCCTGTTGGGCAAAGAGGTCTTCGCGGTAGATCGCAAATCACTTACAACAATGCACGCATTTGAACCTTTGATCGTCTTTTGGGACGCGGGGTTGGCTCATGTGGGCTTCGTCTTAGCCATTGCAACGTATGCCAGGGATGCAGTTTTGATCGGATCGCGTAGATTACCTGATCTGAATGGCAGCTTTTAGGCTGCGATCAGCCACTGATGCGACTCAGGGCAAACCGGGAATCTGGATCTGGGCGGCCGTTCTCTTCCTTCCTATTCATCTCAGCAATGCAAAGTGTCGGCTCACATGTGCCCAAAGAGATGGCACCAAAGGCTCGGCGATCCCGCATAAGAATCTGACGATCCCTCCAGTTATTCTCAAGACATGCGAGCTGCTCCTCATTTCTCGGCGTTGGAAGTCCTGAACTACGCAAACAATTGCCTAGAGTTGGCGAAGTTCTGCTAATCGGCGGCTAACCGACCAGGACTCTGATCGCGATCGTATCTATGCCCGCGCTGCCCGTTGGCTATGCTATACTTCACTAAAACGGACGCATTGTTGTGGAGGTAACTTATGATTATTCGCTTAATAGCAACGCTTGGACTCACGTTTTCATTTGCCGCGGCCGCTCCTCAGATTGCACGAGCCGATGCGGGCGACTTTATCGGCGGCGCTGTCGTTGGTGGGGTCGTGGGTTACGCAATTGGCAAGGACCAGCAGAAGAAAAAGGCTCAGTCTACAACCCGGACCACCCGGTCGGGCATTCCGTCGACTACACATGGTGCGCAGACCCAGACTGCGCTCAATTATTTCGGTTACAATGCCGGAAGGGTTGATGGCCAGGTCGGCCGCGGTACCCGATCAGCGATCGAACGCTACCAGGCTTCAATGGGTTATCCTGTGAATGGCTATGACTTTCAGCCCTACCAGTACGACTTTCTGATGCAAGCATATTACTGGGCAACAAGCGGTGGGCAGGCCACGACTCAACTATCGGGTCAGCCACTTTTGATGGCGTACCGCCAACAACTCCAAACCGGTTCTGCTGTTGCGGTCGCTCCTCAGGCTCCGGCACAGGTCACCCCGGTTGTTACGCCTCAGGATGACGCGTCCGCGACGAACACGACCGAAACAGCGGCGAATAGCCTGCCGAGCCTGTTCTCTGGCGGTACAACAGGTCCTTCGCTTGCCAATCGCTGTAGTGCAGTCATGCTGCAAACCTCAACCAATGGCGGGTACACGACTCTGTCAAACATGTCCGATCCAAATTTTGCGCTAAGCGAACAGTTCTGCCTCGCCCGCAGCTACGCGATGGCGCGTGGTGAGGAACTTATGGCGGACGTACAAGGGCTCACGCCAGACCAGGTGTCCGCCCAGTGCGACGCTTTTGGAGCATCGCTGGCGCCGCAAGTCGATACGCTCTCTCTGAGTTCACAGGCAGAAGCGGAATCCAAAATGCGTGAGTTTGCGTTGGGTACCGGACTTAGCCCAGAAGATCTGGCGGCAACGAGCAAGGTCTGTCTGGCAATTGGATACCGTCAGGACAACATGGATAGCGCACTGGGCTCTGCACTGATGTTGGTCGCAATGGGCGAGCCTGCCTACGGAGAGTTGATCGGGCACCACCTGCGTGAAGGCTTTGGTGTGCAGGAACGCCGCGATCTTGCGATGCAATGGTATGATGCGAGCCTTTCGGCGCTGGACGCCGGATCCCAGGCTGTCTTCTTGCCGTCCCAGTCCGACCGACCACAGCTTTTGCGGGCGGCGATGACGGAGGCGCAATAAGCCGAATTTGCTGCTTTCCCGCGGGCGAACTGACTGCCCGCGGTACAAATCCATAATCCGCTTCTTTCACCATTAGTGTGTCAGGATCGGCAGTTTCCGTTGGCGAATTGTATCGAAGTTGCAAAGATCCAACGGCGGCTTGGCCGGTCACCTGGTTTATATCGGCAGGGCGATGCAC
Source organism: Ruegeria sp. HKCCD9138 (assembly GCF_057220975.1). Taxonomy (NCBI): domain Bacteria; kingdom Pseudomonadati; phylum Pseudomonadota; class Alphaproteobacteria; order Rhodobacterales; family Roseobacteraceae; genus Ruegeria; species Ruegeria sp. HKCCD9138. The sequence continues at coordinate 44,255 of NZ_JBWVAZ010000003.1, forward strand.
TGCAGTTTGGCCCGATGTTTGGGGCGTCGGCGCCAATCTACACCGAACGGCAACTACGCCAACACAGTGCCCAACGATCAGGCATCCCGGAAGGCCACCAAGAACTGTTCCGGCGTCTGTAGAAGTGTGATTTTCGAGGTGCTCGCAACCTGCAACGTCATCACTTGACCAGTGTCCCTCAAAAGACCGGAAACAGCCAATTTGGTGTGTGGAGCGAGTGATTGTACACCGGGCTTGATTGCCGCCAGAGCAAACTGTCTGGTCTTCGCAACAAATCTGGTAATGGCCCCATTGCCGCCTTGTCGCACTGTTTGGCCTAATACAATCAGTCGGGCAGTTTCATTTCAAGGACCAACCGCAACGCGCGATGCGACCGAGAGTGACAGTTGTTCAATGGCCTTCCTGTGCGTAAACGAATTCGGCGCGACCGGTGTCAACTAGCTTTGGGCCACAAACCAAGATTGTTCCGCTTGCGGATTTTGATCCCTACAACGAGGCGGTTGATTGTATTATCAGCGCTGACCTACTCTGTTTTTGAACTGGTGTGGCTTTCGTCATTCCTCTTCCAACAACCAGATTGCGAATAGCTGTGGAATCCAAGCTCGTCACCACGATAATCGCCGATATTTCGGACAGCACCCCGTTTTACGAAGCAATGGGGGACGATCAGGCACAAAAGCTGATACAATCCGAGATCGACCGCCTGCGCGAGGTCGCACGGAGTTTTGGCGGAATTCCTGTCGGGCAAAAAGGTGACGACGTCCTGTGCTATTTTCTTGAGCCTGACGCCGCAGTTAATTCGGCCTTAGAGATGATCTGCAACCCGCCGGGTTCATTGTTGTCCATTCATGCGGGCGTGCATCATGGGCCGATTGTCGTCGCGGAGAACGGCATTTTTGGCGAGACCGTGAATCTGACGGCTCGATTGGCTGCGGCCGCCAATCCAGGTGAGGCCTGTGTTAGCGACAGTGTCGTGCACAACTTGTGTCCGGACCTCAGGCGATTGCTCACCTCTATTGGTCCGCTCCGTCTGAAAGGTGTCAGTGATCCTGTAACTGTCTATTCGCTGGTCTTGCCGACCAACGATCTGAGTACGGTAATGCATTTGCCCACCCAACTTGGTCCCGGCGACAAGCAGGGGGAACAGAGCGAAAACTTTGCCCTCGTCCTCTATCACGACGACCATTCATGGCGATGCCGAGAGGGCGACGAGCTAAAAATCGGCAGGTCCAACCAATGCGACGTGGTTTTACCCCAGCCGTGGATTTCGCGTCTACATGCCGTTCTGAGCATGAAAAGTGGAAAGCTCATGCTGACCGATCGCAGCTCGTCCGGGACTTACGTTCAAATTGATAATGCACGGGAAATTCAATTGAAGCGCGAAGCTGTCATGTTGGCGGGCAGTGGATTGATTTCACCGGCACTTCCTATTTTGCACGCTGATGCGCGCCCGTTGGAATTCGAGGTCGTTCGGCGATAGCTCCCTTCTTTTGTTGGTTTTTCGGGATCTGTGGCGAAAGTCTCAGAAAGGAACCTGCAATTCGTGGTAGGATCAGCGCGAAGTGCGGTTTTCAACTAACTTCAGGAGGGAAAGATGTCATTGAATTCTTCGGGAAACCAAGTGCGTCTGGGCGGTCTTGTCCTTGGCGTTCTCGCATTGATTTGCGGTTCGGAAGCAGCCGCGCAATCGGCGATGCCCAATGCCTGCCCGGTGGATGGATGTGAAGTGCGCATCGTCTCGGTCGAGAAAAATGGCGACGAACTTACAATTACTTACGAAGCAAACTTCACGCCTGACGTATCAAAGAACCATTTTCATGCCTGGTGGGGGGAAAGCTACGCAGTTGAGCAGGTTGGCAGGAATGCCCAGAGCGAATTCAACGTTGAGCAGGGTCGATGGCACCGGCACGACGAGTATCCCTCTTACGTGACGAAGGAGGCCGCATCGACATCGGCACGGGACGGGGCCACAACCATGTGCGTCACTGCCGCAGATCGGGATCACAATATCCTGGATGCGACCAAGTACCATTGCGTGGATGTGCAGGAGCATTTCTAAAGTATCGGATGCGTCATGAGTTTCCCTGCGTTTATAGGTCGTTATGCCGTAGAGAGGGAAATTGCGAGTGGCGGATTTGCTGCTGTGGTGCTTGCGCGCGATGAAGAACTGGAAGTTCCCGTAACGCTGAAAATCCTGCACGCAAACCTTGCTGCAAATGACAAGGTCATCACGCATTTTCTTGAGGAAGCGCGGCTGCTGCGTCGTATTCGATCACCACGCGTTGTTTCCGTTCACGATGTGGGTCGCCTGGAAGATGGGCGGCCCTATTTCGTCATGGATTACGCGGACCGCGGCACGTTGGCCGAACGCCTGAAGCGTCTGGAGCCGGCGGCGTTGGCGAAGCGGGAAGGGCTCGACGTTTTGATTGACGCGCTGGCAGATGGTTTGGCCGCTGTCCACGAGGCAAACGTCGTGCATCGGGACGTCAAACCCGCAAACGTTCTTTTGCAGCGCATCAAAGGCAAAAAGGACGAAGAATCCACGGCGTCGTTTGGCGCATTGGTTGAACCGGATGAAAGAGTTTTTCTGGCTGACCTTGGGATCGCGAAAGATCTGGCGATTGGTGTGACCGGGGCGACCATGATGGCCGGAACACCGCTTTATCAGGCTCCGGAACAAGCCGAGAACGGGCATCCCGTTACTCCGATGACCGACATTTACTCGGCCACAGCGTTAATGTGGCATGTGTTGACGGGCAAGGCCCCGCCGCCGTTCTACCGTGTCTCGGAATTTCTGACGGGGCTGCCGGAAATGTGGCGGGAGTGCATAGAGCACGGAATGGCAATGGATCCAGATGCGCGGTTTCAGGAAATGGTGTCCTGGCGCAGTGCAATGAATGATGCGCTGGACCGCGACCGGCGAGAGGCAGCGTCCGAGGCTGTAACCCAGATATCGGCCAGCAAGGTGGAATGCCCCTACAAAGGACTGGCGGCTTTTCAGCCCGAAGACGCGAACTTTTTCTTCGGCCGGGAAGATCTGGTTGAAGAACTCTTACATCGGCTTCAACAGAGCCGCATTCTGGTTTTGGGCGGCTCCTCCGGCAGCGGAAAGTCTTCGGTTCTTCGCGCTGGGTTGCTCCCTGCGATTGCAGCGAACGCGATACCCGGAAGCGAGTGCTGGCGCACCTGTGTGTTTACCCCTGGCAGGGATCCGCTGACTGATTTGTATTTTCAGCTTATCGGAGACAACTCACATCTGACCGCCCAGATTTCACTGAACGACTTTATCGCATACCCCAGCGCAGCGCGCCGTCTCGCCACTGCCAATGACGGAGAATTGCTGATCTGTATCGACCAGTTTGAAGAACTGTTTACTCTGGTCACTCGGGAACGCAGGATCAATTTCATCGAGGCGTTGTCTGCAATGACTGATCCTGCAGACAGTCGCGTTCGCATTGTGATCACGATCCGCGCAGACTTTTATGCGTCCTGCGCCGAGATTCCCTGGCTTGCTGATCGGATTTCGGAAAACCAGCTGTTGGTCGGGCCGATGACACGACCCGAGCTTCGTCGCGCCATCAGCGAACCCGCGCGGGCGGCTGGTCTTCACATGGACAGATCGCTTATCGATGCCATAGTTGACGATGCTGGTCGCGAAGCTGGTTCACTGCCTCTGGTGGCCCATTCTTTGTATGAAACCTGGAGCCGGCGCAAAGGCGCGGTCATGTCACTGGACGGGTACCGACAGGCCGGCGGCGTGGCGGGTGCAATCAGCCAGACCGCGGAAACGCTTTTTTCCAACAGTTTTGACGAAAAGCAACAAGAGGCGACGCAACGGTTGTTCTTGCGCTTGGTGACGCCCGGAGAAGGTACGCCGGATACGCGAAGACTACTTCCAATTGATGAGGTCGAGCGGGACACCGATCCGGATACAACACGACGCGTTGTCGAAGCTTTGACGGATGCACGGCTGTTAACGCTGGACGAAAAAACCGTTCAAATCGCACATGAGGCCCTGCTGCGAACATGGCCAAGACTGAATTCCTGGATCGAAGACAGCCGCGACGATCTGCGAATGCGCCAACGCATCCAGCATGATGCTGCAGAATGGGAAAGCGAAAACCGCGAGCCTGACTTGTTGTATCGGGGAACAAGGTTATTGGCAGCAGAAGAATGGTCAGAGGACAACGAGAACGTACTCGGCGGGCTTGAGCGTGAGTTCCTCGGAGAGGCACGGGAAGCACGCGATAAGGCTCAAAAGGCATCCGAACGGAACAAGCGGCGGCGGCGGCGCCTCTATCAGGTCGCGGCAAGCGCATTGGGCATCCTGACCGTGGGTGCGACGGTTGCTTCGGTTCTTGCCATTCGTGCCTCCAACCTTGCTGAGCGCAATCGGATGATTGCTGTAGCCGCGACGGCTGAAGCCAACGAGAGATTTGCGCGGGCACTTGGGGCGGCGGCAAATGGATTATCCCAATCAGATCCGTTGCTTGCCCTTTCCCTGAGCGCCGAAGCCATTACCCGCGCCAACTCTGCCGGCTCAACATCAGAAGCCCGCACCGCGATGCTGATGGCGCGAAATCGATTGAACGAGGCCGGTCTGATCCCATTGGGCAGTCCGCTGACAGTCGGAGATGCGCAGACAATGGAAATTGATGCCGCGGGTCTCAGAGTCGCAGTTGGATTGCGCGATGGCCGAATTGTAATCCACAGCACCACGTCTGACGAAGGCGTTTTGGCCGAATTGGTCGGTCATACCGGAGGAATAAGGGATATCGCCTTCTCTCCTGATGGAAACTTGCTGGTTTCTGCGGCGACCGATGGCGATGTCCGGCTGTGGGATACAGAGTCGTCTCAGTACAGCCCGATAACCACTTTGTTTTCCGGCGATGACGTGGCCTTTGGCGTGGCATTCGACGCGACAGGAAAACGTGTTGCATCCGCAACCGGCGATGGAACGGTGCGCCTGTGGGACGTGACGAATGGAATGCAGCTAGGAGCCCCCCTGGCGAAAATGCCGCTTGGGTTCAAAAGGGTGGCATTCTCTCCGGTTTTGGAAGGCTTGGTTGCCGGAAATGTCGACGGTGCCATTTTTGGATGGGTGGACAAAGATGCGAAACCGGCATTCCCGCCAATTCCAGGTGGCCCACTGGGCCCTGATCCGGATCACCTGTCTTTCAGCATGGACGGCGATTCCTTTGCAGTGTCTCATACGAATGGAAAGGTCACGACAATTGGCTTCCCCTCAGGCGCCCCAATTGTCGATCGCTTTCCCAATGCAGGAACCGTTGTAGCGGCCGCATTTGCCGGCCCTGACAACGTACTGATAGGTGCCAGGTCTGACGGAACTCTTCTCATGGAAGCCTCAAACCTTTCGCCTGTCGGAGATGTCGTGCAGGCGCACAGCCAGAGCATCCTAGATATCGGCGTAGCCGACCGTGTATCCGTATTGGCAACCCTTGGTCGTGATCAGCAAGTTCGCCTGTGGCAAATCGCAACCGAACCAAGCTATGGCGAGACCCTGGCATTCGAAGACGACGTAAAGGCGCTTGGGGTGGCATACAGTCCGAATGGCAAGTCGATTGCCGTTGGCGACGGCGAAGGTAACGTCTGGATTTGGGATGTGGGCTCGACCATGAAGCCCATGCTGTTACGGGGTCACCGAAATCAGGTGTGGGCCGTGGCGTTTTCGCAAGACGGTCGCAGTCTCGTGACCGGTGATCGAGATGGTAACATCCGAATTTGGGATACAACTGTCGCGCAAGTGAAAGACCAGCTCAGCCTGGGACAGACACCCATTTGGAGTATTGCGCCAACTTCCTCATCTGTATTTTTTGCGGCCACCGAGGACGGGATCCATCGGATTGACACTGCAGACACAAATGTCGTCCAGACTTTTGGACCAACTGGTGTGTCATTTAATCGGGCGGCCGTCTCACCAGATCAATCGCGGATTGCTGCGGCTTCTTCCGACGGGAAAATCTATATATGGACGATTCCCGATCTTCAGTTGGAAAAAGTGATTGATGCAGACGACAACACGCTCTGGAGCGTGGCGTTTTCTGCCGACAACTCTCGGATTGCGTCTGCATCAAGCGATGAAGTGGTCAAAATCTGGGATTTGGAAAGCGGCGCAGAACTGGCGTCTTACGGAGGCCACAAGGGCGGCGCCACGGATATTGCGTTTTTGGATGATCAGGCAACTTTGGTCGCAATTGACCGAGCGGGAGAATTGCATTGGTGGGATACTGCCGCAAACAGACGGCTTATACCGGTTCAGAAAGTTCACACAGCTCCGAGCTGGCGAATTGCGCTTGCCCCCAACGGGCATTCGTTCGCGACAACCAGCGAAGAAGGCCTTACCAGAATTTGGGATGGGCTGAGTTTGGAATTAGCCTGCTCCTTGAGCAAACCTACTTTCGACAAAGGGCGACGGATCCAGTATCTGGGTAGTGAAAAGCCGACATCCAGTTGTGACGCTTTTGTTGAGTAGTAAAAAATGCTGATCAACACGTCGCTTTTGGGCAAATTGCGCCCAGTGAAAAATGTGATACTGCCCAAGGTCGCGCCTGCGCTGCCTGGCAGCCTTCACCCCCAAAAGCCAGGGAAATCAACGCAGGCTCAAAAACCGTCCTGAAAATCAGGCTCGTCATAGCCTTGAGTCAAGAGAAGGTCGGCCTCGTCACTGCAATCGAGAACGAGCTTTGCATTGGGAAGGTCGTTCTTTAGCGTCCTGTTCAGGGCGGTTTCGGCGTCCAGACCGTGGTTGATCCATCTTTGAATCAAACGATCCCTAAGCGCCTTCTTTGGCGGGCGAACAAACACGCGGACATCGAACAGGTCCTGCATGGAATTCCACGGCTCAGCGTTCAGCAACAGGTAGTTGCCCTCGACAACGACAACCGGGGTGTCGGGGTGAATTGCGATTGCATTCGCAATTGAGAGATCCAGGTGCCGGTCAAACCTTGGGTGAAACGTCTCCTGTCCGGCCGTTGCCAGACGCTGCATCGCTTCCACGAACCCGACGGCATCGAAAGTCTCCGGAGCGCCTTTCCGAGGTAGTAGTCCACGTGATTCCAGTAGCTGATTGTCCAAATGGTATCCGTCCATTGGCAGAAGCGCGGCCACAGGAGTTGTTTCATTAAATTCCGAATTCAATGAACGCACCACAGCATCGGCCAATGTGGACTTGCCGGAAGCAGGCGGTCCTGCAATCGCGACGATTGTCCTGGTCCCGTCCTGCTTTCTGTCCTTGATAAGGTCGCAGACACGTATTGTGTCATGATCGATCAAGCTGCGTCCTCACCTGGCGGTTCTTTCGCGCCGGTCATGAATGCAACCGCATCGGACATTGTGTAGTCCTTGGGATCGATGGTGCAGAGCCGTTTGCCCAGCCGGTGCACGTGAATACGGTCGGCGACTTCAAAAACGTGAGGCATGTTGTGACTGATCAGTATGATCGGAATGCCACGCGCCCTGACATCCTGAATAAGTTCCAGAACCTTGCGGCTTTCTTTGACGCCAAGCGCAGCCGTCGGTTCGTCCATGATGATGAACTTGGATGCAAAGGCGGCAGCACGGGCCACGGCAACACCCTGACGCTGGCCGCCGGACAGGGTCTCGACGGCCTGGTTGATTGACTGCACGGTCATCAACCCCAGCTCGGTCAGCTTGTCGCGTGCGAATTTCTCCATAGCGGGTCGATCCAGTTGACGCAGGTACTTTCCCATGAAACCGCTTTTGCGGATCTCGCGCCCCATGAACATATTGTCGGCAATCGACAGCGCCGGAGACATGGCAAGCTGCTGATAAACAATCTCGATCCCCATGTTTCTCGCATCGATCGGAGAGGTAAAATTGACCTGCTTGCCTTCAATCAGGATTTCGCCTTCATCGGGTATGGTTGCCCCGCAAATCGCCTTGACGATTGACGATTTGCCAGCCCCGTTGTCGCCGATAACTGCCAGGATTTCACCTTGACGCAGTTCAAAGTCTGAATGGTCGATCGCGGTCACGTGGCCATAACGCTTCACAAGTCCGCGGCCCTGTACGACAGGTGTATTGTCTGACATCAGCCCGATACCTTTCTGATCCACTGGTCAACCGCAACGGCGGTAATGATGAGAAGTCCGATAAGCAGGAAGGTCCACTGCGCATCCGCGCCCAGAAGCCTTAGCCCCAGCGTAAACACCCCGACGATCAGGGCCCCGAACAATGAGCCCAGGATTGACCCGCGCCCGCCGAACAGCGAAATACCCCCTATCACCACAGCAGTGATGCTTTCGATATTGGCCAGCTGGCCAGAGGTGGGAGAGACCGAGCCAATCCGGCCGATGAGGGCCCAGCCGGCAAAGGCGCAAATCAATCCAGAGAGCATGTAAACCGACATCAGCGTTTTGTGGACGTTGACACCTGACAGTTCGGCCGCCTCTGGGTCATCACCGACTGCATAGACGTGACGCCCCCATGCCGTATGTCTTAGCGCGTAGGCCAGCACAGAGATCAGCACCAGCATGAATACCACTCCGATGGTGAGGGTCGCCCCGCCGATTTCAAATTTGGTTCCGAAGAATTGCAGGAACGGCGCGTTCGCTTCAATGTCCTGGCTGCGGATGGTTTCGTTTGCGGAATACAGGAAGTTAGTGGCCAGAACGATCTGCCACATCCCGAGTGTGACGATAAATGGGGGCAGCTTAACGCGGCTGACGAGCCATCCGTTTATCGCCCCAATCGCAGTGCCAATGGCAAGCCCACACAGAACCGCAATCGGTACGGGAATGCCATAGCGGAAAGAGAACTGACCCATAATGACAGATGAGAAGACCATGATAGAGCCGACGCTCAGGTCGATACCCGCGGTCAGGATGACAAGGCTTTGCGCGGCCGCGACAATGCCGACGATCTGAACCTGTTGGAGGATCAAAGTCATTGCGAAGGGCGAGAAGAATTTTGAGCCCAGAAGCAGGCCGAAAATAGTAATTGCACCGACCAGAACGATCAAAGGCACAAAGGAAGGATTAACGTGAAGAATATGCTGCAACTTCCCGACAAAGCCAGTTCGATGGCTCTCGAACTCTGCAACTGTTTCTTTTCGGTTGGCCGCAGTTTCGAACTCTTGGGCACCTTGGTTAGCTTCAGACATTTCTCCCCCCTTTCGTGGCGGTGTTCGCTGCCAACGACGTCAGTTTACAGGAAGTTTCGGTTTTATTGCGATTGGATTGGTGAGGCGCGTAAACGCGCCTCACACAAGAGGTAAGGCATCAGCCCCAGCAGAGTTCCAATCCCTCCGCGACCGAAATCGAGTCCACTCCATCGACGGGTTGATCGGTTATCAGTGCAACTCCGGTATCGAAGAAGTCTTTTCCGGGAGTGTTTTCAGGCTTAATGCCTTCATCGGCCCATTTCTTCACCGCCTCTACACCAAGCGCCGCCATCAAAAGCGGGTATTGCTGGCTTGTCGCACCAATGACGCCGGCTTCGACGTTTTGAACGCCGGGGCAGCCGCCATCAACCGACACGATCAATACGTCGTTCTCACGACCGATGGATTTCAGGGCCTCGTACGCACCTGCGGCAGCGGGTTCGTTGATCGTGTGAACAACGTTAATTGTCGGATCCTTGGCCAGAAGGTTTTCCATGGCGCGCCGCCCACCTTCTTCATTACCGTCTGTGACATCGCTGCCAACCAGTCTCGCATCGGTTTCGTCACCGATGACATTGGGGTCGGCAAGATCCACGCCAAAGCCCTCCAGGAACCCTTGGTTGCGCAGAACATCAACGGTCGGTTGGCTGACGTTCAGATCAAGCGTCGCGATTTTTGCATCCGCTGCGGCGTCGCCCATCTTGGCCTTCGCCCATTGCCCGATCAGCAAACCGGCTTTGTAGTTGTCCGTGGCAAACGTTGCATCAGCGGCATCGATTGGGCTGAGCGGCGTGTCCAGCGCGATAACCAAAAGACCCGCATCCCGAGCTTGCTGGACTGCCGGAACAATGGACCCCGTATCGGACGCCGTCAGCAGGATGCCCTTCGCGCCGTCGAGAATACAGGTTTCAATGGCCTGAACCTGCGTTTCGTGGTCGCCATCGATCTTACCGGCGAATGCTTTCAGCGTCATTCCCAGCTCTTCAGCTTTTGCTGTCGCGCCTTCCTTCATTTTTACAAAGAAAGGGTTGGTATCAGTTTTCGTGATCAAGCAGACGGTTTCACCAGCGGCCTGCGCAGATGTTGCCCCGATGGTCAGGGCTGCTGCTGATGCTGCAATATAAAGAATATTCTTCATGGTTTCCTCCCGGGTAATATCTTTGGTCGCGCCGGTTTTCCGGCACCTGCCCGCATTTGTCCTCCAATACGGGTCTGACTATAGCAAAGGCGATTCTGTCGCGCCTGTCAATAAATAAATAAACTTGATTTATTAATCGGAGATGTCATCTTTCCAAAGGGATAGGAGGTGTCTATGGTCGGTCTCATGGAAAAAGAGATGCTGGCAAAACTAACGGGCGGGGTGAACCAAAGCGGTGTTCGCGACCACAATGAGCGCCTGATTCTCACGGTTTTACAAAGGCATGGCCCTACTGCGGGCGCGGATGTCGCGCGCCTTACAGGACTGTCCCCGCAGACCGTTTCCATCATTCTCAGAAAGCTTGAAAAGGACGAAATCCTAAGACGTGGTACGCCGATCCGCGGAAAAGTCGGAAAACCATCGATACCAATGGAACTCAACCCGGAAGGCATCCTGTCGGTGGGAATGAAGATCGGCCGGCGAAGTGCCGATCTTGTATTGATAGATTTTGCCGGCAATCCTCGCCGACAGTTTTCCATTTCTTATGACTATCCATTCCCCGAAACTGTGTTCGGATTTTTGGAAGAAGGGCTGGAAAAACTACTTGCTGATGAGCCGGACAGACTGCGCCGGCGCGTTTGCGGTATCGGGATCGGAACTCCGTTTGAACTCTGGAAGTGGCATGACCTGACAGGCATCGCGGCCGAGAAGTTCCGGACATGGAAAGACGTGAATTTCTTCTCGGAAGTTGCCAAATTCAGCGATCTTCCAGTGTTTGTAGTGAACGACGCAACAGCGGCCTGCCATGCCGAGCATCTGTACGGGCGCGGGGGCGAGTATCGCGACTATTTCTATTTCTTCATTGGTTCGATGATTGGTGGGGGCGTTGCTCTTAACGGCACTGTTTTCGAAGGAAATCAGGGCAACGCCGGCGCATTGGGGGCGATGCGCACCACAGGTCCATTGGGTGAAAGCCAGCAACTTATCGATGTCGCGTCGCTGCACTTGCTTGAAGACCGTTTGGTTGAAGCGGGGGTCGATCCATCCATTCTCTGGAAAAAGCCGCAGGACTGGAGCAGTATTTCCCGCTACGTTGACCCGTGGATCGGCACGACGGCGCAGGAACTTGCCAAAGCTGCCCTGTCCATTTGTGCGGTCATTGATTTCGAGGCCATTTTTGTCGACGGTGCCTTCCCGACGGATGTTCGCGAAGAACTGGTGGCGCGCGTTCGGCGATATTTGTTGAATCAGGACAAACGCGGGCTGATCCCTCCGAGGGTCGAGGCCGGGGCGGTTGGCGAAAACGCCAGAGGTATTGGAGCGGCAAGTAGCCCAATTTTTCGTCAATTCCTGTTGAACACGAACGCAGGATTGTCGGCGTTCTGAGTTGAAGCAACACGGCCAGATAACAACGAAAGTTTGATGAAGATTAGCGGGACCCGACTGCCACGGCAAAAGCAGCCCGACATGAAGCCGTGGAATTTTCAAGATATGACGTGCACAAAGCCATAATTTGACTTTTGAGAATAGCGTTAAAAGATCGCACCCATTTGTTCTTGGCTGTCATACGGGGCTACGAGCCACTTTCGGCGAAGGCAACATCCGCACGCTCAATCGTGCGTTCTATTAGCGCGTTCACCTGATCCGGCGTTTCGATCGATGACGAATGCCCTGCACCCCTGAACACGACCAGTTCCGATCCACGGATCGCCTGATGCATGTGTTCGGATTTTTCGGCAACCGTCGCAACGTCTTCATCTCCGACACCGATACCGACCGGTATTGCAATTTTGTGGAGCAGATCCGCGCAGCCATCCCTGTCGATCACCCCCTTGACCGCGCGCGTGATACCAATTCGATCATTGCTGGTGATGGCCCGCGCCCAACGTTTCCTTTCATTGTCGCGTTTGGGATCATTCAAAAAACTCTTTCCGAACATGATCGGCATGACCCGATTGATCACCGCCCATAGGCCAATCCAGCGTGCCACAAAATTAAGCATGCGGTACTTTGGTGCATTTTGGGGATCTTCAGGGTGCGCAGAAGTCTCAAGTAACGTCAGGGTCCGGATCAGTTCCGGCTCACGTGCCGCCAATCTCATCCCAACAAATCCACCCATACTCAATCCAACAAAGTGACATGGAGCTGCATCCAATTCCCTGATCAGAGCAGCGGCATCCCTGGTCAGGGTATCAATGTCATAACCCTCTTCGGTGATTCCGCTTTGCCCCTGCCCTCTGTGGTCAAACGTAATACACCGGTACCGATCCCTGAGATGAGCGACTTGCGCTTCGAACATTGCACCACTGAAGAGAAGACCATGGGAAAAAACTATGGGCTCGCCATTTCCCTGGGTATCTTCGAAATGGATGCGTGCTCCGTTCACCTCGATATGGGGCATGATGAGTCTCCGATCATTTTGAGCGCAGTGTAGCACAACCGGGGATATCTTCGGCGTCCGGGTGTTTGCCGTCTGTTCAATGCGAAATTGTCGTATTCAGGTATGCCCGATCTACCGCCCTGCGCGTATCTTCAGCGCAACCCATCCATCAGCTATGAATTCCGGCAAACCGATTGCGAGCGATACCGGCAGCGAGCGATTCAATGTCGGCGCCCAACGGACGGTCTTCGACGAGAGGGGGCGAAACCTCGCGAATGTCGTCGCAAATTCCGGCCAGTACATTTCCCAAAGATTGCCGGCATCCGCGCAGTTCTACGGCTTGGCAGGCTGCCAACAGTTCGATTGCAGTCAGGTGACGCAAATACCCGACTACTCTGTTCAACGCCTTAACGGATGCTGGTGAGCCGGGAAAGCAATCCTCTACACCGTTGGCATTCAAGCTGGGCCAGATCGGTACGGATTGAGCCGCGTGCGCGAGCTCTGACAACAGCGCTTCGGCCACTTTCATAACAGGAGCGAAGCCATTGGACGCGCTGTCTGGTTTTGCCAGAAAGCCGGGCAGCGCGCTGAATTCAGGGTTCAATAGCTTCGAAACCCGTGCCAACTGCGCCATCGCCAACGGGACAATTGATCGGGAAAGCGTTTCCATGACACTGGTGATTTCAGACGTGAAGTAAGCCCCGCAAGAAATCATCTCATCGTTGTCAACAAAAGCTACCGGGTTGTCGCTGGAACTGTTGATTTCAATCGTCAGGCACTCGATCGCACTGTCGAGGGCTGCGCGAGTCGTGCCGTGGATCTGAGCCACGTTTCGAAACGACAAAGGATCCTGCAAACGCCGCGCCTGCTCCGGATCAAACAAAGCTCCACCGGTCAATCGTTTGCGCAACCCTTCGGCGGCTTTCAATTGGCCGGGATGTGGCTTGATACGAAGCACCCGTGGCTCCAGCGGCCCGGCATTCGCGCGAAACCCTTCCATTGAAAGCGCCGCGGCAGATTGTGCCGCCTCGAACGCACAGGCTGTTTCTGCCACCGCAAGTGCCGCGGCCCCGGCAACGGCACAGGCATGGTTTGCCAGCGCCAGCCCGTCGCGCGGCGCCAATTTCAACGGCTCAATTCCGTGTGCGCGCATAACCTCGATGCTGGGGCCAACGGTTCCGTCAGGGGCTCGCATCTTCCCTTCGCCGATTAACGACAATCCGACAGTTGCATTGATAACCAGATCGGCCGCACCAATTGAGCCGATGTCCCCGACGACAGGCGTCAAGCCTGCATTCAGACACTCCGCAATGTGCTTCGCAACCTCGGGTCGGGCTGCACTGTGACCTGTCAGCATCGTGTTTACCCGCACAATCAGCCCCGCCCTGACGGTGTCTGGCGCAGCTTGCGGGCCGATCGCCTGAGCCCGCCCGCGTAACGTCTGAACCGAGAATTCGGACAGCGCGTCCGCCGACAGCACTTCGGTGGCCCGGGCGCCCAATCCCGTTGTGACCCCATACACAGGTATCCGTTCCTGGATGGCGCGTGCCACCAGCGCATGTGACTTGGCCATTTCCGCCAGCCCTGCGGGATCAAGCGAAACTGGCCGAGATTGCCGTGCCGCCACGCTGAGCGCTGCAACGGTCAATGACGCTCCGTCTAGCCTGAGTGAACCCATCTCAGGCATTCCGGTAGAGAAGCTTCTGAACGATACCGAGCTCTCGGGCCCGCTCCAGAATCCGGGCTCCCAGAGCAATGTCCGCGGTCGACATGCCACGGTGCCAGAACAAAATGGTCTCGTCGTCGGATTCCCGGCCCGGTTTCAACCCCGCTGCAATTTCGCCGATTTCGGCGTAAAAAGTGTCTTCGCTTACAAGGCCGGCGTCTATATGCGGACGCAGCGCGCCCAGATGACCCGCGCGCATCTGGCCCAGATCGTCCATGACAAACTTGTCGAACCCCTCAGTAAAGTTCAGCGGCAGGGCGCTCATCGTGCCGTATGGCACCACAAATGCGCCTTTTTTGACCCAAGACCGGTCAAACATTGGCGTTGGTTCGTTTAGGCGCGTTGCTTCGATCAGGATGTCTGCCCCATTCAGGCAGCTCTGCCAGTCTTCGGTGACAATCACCTTTTTGCCCAGATCACCGCTGAGTCTTTCACCGAAGGCATCACGGCTTTCCTGACGTCGCGAGTGCACCCGGATTTCTTCAAAGTCGAACAGATGATCCAACAACCTGACATTCCAGTAGGATGTGCCGCGCGCGCCGACATGCCCCAGTATTCGAGGGTTTCGGGGACCCAACCATTTGGCGCCAAGGGCGGTCAGAGCACCTGTCCGCATATCGGTGATACCAGCGGCATCAATCACTGCACGCGGGGCGCCGGTTCTGGGACAGAACAGGTTCAGCAGGGCCAGTTCCGACGGCAAGCCCTGCTTGTAATTGTCGACATAGTCGCCAACAATTTTCACCCCGGCATAGCCCAGCGGCTCCACATAGCCACGCAGCACGTTGAAATGCCCGTTGAACGCGGGGTCAGGCGTCAGATGCATGCGCGGCTCTATGACCGCCTTACCCTGCCCCGCCGCGATCAATCCCTGCTCGATCGCGTTCAGAATGTCATCATTGCTGAGTGCCACCTGATCGACTTCGGGCTGACCCAGGTATTCGATTTCAATTTTTGTCATGCGTAGATCCCGTGCTTTTTGTCATCTTGAAGAATGCATGCTGGCGTTCCAGATCAAAAAATGTGACGCTTGCCTAAGAATTCCTGATGCAAAGGAATGCCGCCTGTGCGACTTCCCCCGCTGAACACACTCAAAGCATTTGAGGCAACCGTCCGACTTGGCGGGTTCACCGCGGCCGCGGCTGAACTGGGAGTGTCGCCTGCCGCAGTGAGCATGCAGGTCAAAAAGGCCGAAGAATTCCTTGGGAAAAAGCTGTTTCATCGGACCAACAACAGCCTGTTGCTGACAGATGCAGGGCGATCCTACCATCCAACGATCGGCGACGCGCTGATGAGCATCTCAGCCATCACAGACCAACTCCTGGAAAACGAAGCGCGCTCTCGGATCATCATCAGCACTATTCAATCTTTGGCAGAAAAATGGGTCGCTCCTGCAGTATCCAGATTTCGATCTTCTCATCCAGACATAGGGATAGAATTGCGCATCGAAGGTGACCCGGTGGATTTGACAAGCACCCAAACCGATATCCGGATCACTGCTGAAAGCCATCTGTATCCCCAACACACAACCGAACCCCTTTTCACCGATACCGTCTATCCCTATTGCAGCCAACATTTTCGCAAGCGATTTATTTCGAACGGAAGTCTTGCCGAAATTCCTGACAACCTGCTGATCCATACCGATTGGGGTGAACAATATGCGTCATACCCGACATGGGCCGCTTGGTTCCGTGCCGCGGGGCTCGCAAGAACACCGGACATCCGCAAAGGCCTGCGGATCGGAGGCGCAGCCGTTGCCTTTGCACTTGCGTCCCGGGGTACGGGTATAGCTCTCGTACCGAAAATGCTCATTGATGCGGAGCGCGGTGCGGAGTGTCTTCCGCAATCCGCATTACTGGGTTTGTCTTTGCCTTATGGCTATGCAGCCATTCTTCCCAAACACTCGGCAGACCTGCGCCCCCCACCCTTCAAACCGGCATTAATTCAGGCGATTCTTGCCGACTTGAAGCAAAACGGCTGACACTTTCAGGGTATGCCATGCCTGTCTTCCGAAATTCAGTGACAAAGCCAGAATTGCTATGAAACCGGTTGTCTTTTCGTCCGATCCCGCCTAGGCACAACAACACCTCGGGGTGCGCGGCTTGCCGTGCTGAGATGCCTTTGGCGAACCCGTTGAACCTGAACCGGCTAGAACCGGCGGAGGGAAGGGTAGCGGTTTCATCCATCCTTGCCCTCTCGCCGCAATGGAGGATGATATGAAACATCTGATGATTGCTGCGGGAATACTGAGTGCAACATCGGCCATCGCCGCCGACAAACCTCAGCTGACCGTTTATACCTATGACAGCTTTGTCTCGGACTGGGGCCCCGGCCCGCAGGTCGAAGAAGCCTTTGAGGCAGTGTGCAACTGCGACCTGAACCTGATTGGTGTCGAGGACGGCGCGGCGCTGCTGTCACGTATCCGGCTTGAGGGTGAGAGTTCCAACGCCGATGTCGTGCTGGGGCTGGATACCAACCTGATCACCGCAGCGAAGGAAACCGGTCTGTTTGCCCCCAGCTCGGTCACAGCTGACTACACGCTCCCGATCGAGTGGACGGATGATGTCTTTGCACCCTACGACTGGGGGTATTTTGCGTTCGTCCACAACGCGGATTCACCGGCGCCTGCCAATTTCCAAGAACTTGCAGACGGCGACACCAAAATCATCATTCAGGACCCGCGCTCGTCCACTCCGGGCCTTGGGCTGTTGTTGTGGGTCAAAGCGGCCTATGGCGATGAAGCGCCGGACATCTGGGCCGGGCTTGCCGACAACATCGTAACCGTGACCAAGGGTTGGTCCGAGGCCTATGGCCTGTTCCTTGAGGGTGAGGCGGACATGGTCCTCAGCTACACGACCTCTCCGGCCTATCATCTGATCGCAGAGGAAGATGCCAGCAAGGCAGCGGCGGCCTTTGACGAGGGGCACTACATGCAGGTCGAAGTTGCGGCAAAACTGGCCGGAACCGATCAACCCGAACTGGCCGATCAATTCCTGGAGTTCATGGTTTCGGACGCTTTCCAACAGATCATTCCAACGACCAACTGGATGTATCCGGCGGTAACGCCGGCCTCTGGACTGCCTGAAGGGTTTGAAACTCTGATCGTGCCCGAGAAATCCCTGCTCTTCGGAGCGGATGAAGCCGCCGCAATGCGGGATCAGGCGCTTGCGGAATGGCTGGGCGCGCTCAGCCAGTAAGCCCGTTACCGGGTATCGGCGCGGCCGCGCTGGTCGCCGCGCTGATACTGGGTACGCTCGGCGCGGTCGCCCTGCGTGCCGAAGCAGCCGGCGGGTTTGGCCCCGCCGACTGGTCTGCCCTGCGCTTTACGCTTACGCAGGCGGTGTTGTCCGCACTGTTCAGCGCGGGATTGGCCGTCCCGGTTGCACGGGCACTCGCCCGGCGAAGGTTCAAGGGGCGACAAGCCCTCATTGCCTTGTTGGGCGCGCCTTTCATTCTGCCGGTTATCGTTGCAATCCTCGGACTGTTGCAGGTCTTTGGCCGTGCGGGGTGGATCTCGGACATTCTGGGGTTCTTTGGCCTCGCCCCCATTCGCATCTACGGATTGCATGGTGTCGTTCTGGCCCATGTGTTCTTCAACCTGCCCTTGGCCACGCGCCTCATCCTGCAGGCGTGGCAGGAAGTTCCCGCCGAGAGGTTTCGCCTGGCCGCGCAATTGGACTGCAACGGCATGGCGATGTTCCGGTTGATCGAACTGCCCATGCTGACACGGATACTCCCCGGGGTGCTGGCCGTAATCTTCGCCATTTGCCTGACAAGTTTCGCCGTTGCTTTGACGCTGGGCGGGGGACCGCGGGCGACGACACTTGAACTCGCAATCTATCAGGCCTTCACCTATGATTTTGACCTTGGTCGCGCCGCACTGCTGTCAGCGCTGCAACTTGCACTAACCGCAGCCGCCGCGCTGGCAGCGCTCAGGTTTTCGCGCAGAGATGGCCTTGGCGCAGGGTTGGATCGTGCCATTCGCCGCTGGGATGGAGGGGCGCCTGCAATCGATGCGTTCTGGATCTTGGCGGCGGCGGCATTCCTGTTGCTCCCCTTGGCATCAGTGGTGATTTCGGGGTTCACGGGGTTCTTTGACATGCCAGCAATTGTGTTTCGCGCGGCGCTGACCTCGATCATTGTGGCCGCTGCCAGCACTGCGATCCTGCTGATGCTTGCACTGCCGATGGCAACGGCCGTCGCGACCGGGCGTTTCGGGATTGTCGAACTCAGCGGAATTCTGGGTCTGGCCGCGTCACCGTTGGTTATCGGCACCGGTCTGTTCATTATGATTCGTCCACTGGCAAACCCGACTTCGCTGGCGCTTCCTGTGACCGCCCTGGTGAATGCCGTCATGGCCCTGCCCTTTGCCCTGCGCATTCTCGTGCCAGTAGCCCGCGATATCGTCGCGCGGCACGGGCGGCTCGGGCTATCACTGGGCATGGGAAAGAAGACCTTTATTGCCTGGATTCTGCTCCCTCGAATGCGCCCGCAAATCTGCTTTGCCGCTGGCCTCGGTGCCGCACTATCGATGGGTGATCTTGGCGTAATCGCTTTGTTCGCTGATCCCCAGATCGCAACATTGCCACTGCAAATTTATCGTCTGATGGGTGCGTATCAGATGCAGGCCGCCGCAGGAGGCGCATTGTTGCTACTGTTGCTGTCGATGGGGGCATTCTGGCTTTTGGATCGCGGAGGGCGCTGGCATGCTGAAGCTTGACGGCTGTGTCATCGAAAACGGAGGTTTCGCACTGCACGCCGATATTGGCGTCGAAGCCGGAGCCAGCGTTGCCATCATCGGCCCATCCGGCGCAGGAAAGTCCACATTGTTAGAAGCGATTGCCGGTTTTCGCGATCTCAAACAAGGCCGAATTCTCTGGAACGGTGATGACATTTCCGTGCTTCACCCCGGGAAACGTCCGCTGGCCATGCTGTTTCAGGATGGGAACCTTTTTCCGCACTTGACGGCCGAGCAGAATGTCGCGCTAGGCCTGCGCCCGAACGGACGACTTTCGAAGGACGAACACACCAAGGTGCAAGCCGCCCTCGATCGCGTCTCACTGCACGGATTGAGCAACCGGAAGCCATCAGAACTGTCCGGTGGGCAACAAAGTCGTGTCGCACTGGCCAGGGTCCTTGTGCAACGTCGCGAAATGTTGCTGCTGGACGAACCCTTCGCCGCCTTGGGACCGGCGCTGAAGGCAGAAATGCTTGATCTCGTTGCCGACCTGACAACGGAGACCAAAACAACTTTGCTGATGGTCAGTCATGATCCGCAAGACGCGCATCGAATAGCCGGACAAACAATCCTCGTGGCGGATGGATTGGTGAATCCTCCTGCTGCGACATCTCAGCTCTTTGAGAATCCGCCCCCTGGTTTGCGCGACTATCTGGGATAAGATTCCATCGAAATCCGTCATGCCCGAAACTTTTTGCGGGTGCGTGTCGAAAGATGGTTACTGCATAGGTCTTTGGCGGATTTGTGCGGCTAAAGCTTCCGTAAAGGGGTGGCTGGAAGACAACGCAGCGATTAAAGTGGTTCCTGCTTGCTGGGAATGTCGGGGGTCTTTTCACAGCTATCTGTTCCGCGTTTGGTGTTTCACACAATGAAAAGAAAAGTCGTATTTGCCTATCGCATAGGGCAAAAGAAAATGGGCGGCAAAGTCATGCGCGTCGATCAGTTGGCAGCGATGGCTCGGTCCCATCTTTCAGAACGTTACGAATTTGACGTGGCGTTGGCGCCAAGAAGCGCACGTCCGTACATGTGCAAAAGATTCGTGGAACAGTGCAAAGATGCCATTGTGATTTTTCACAAAAACGCGGCGGAAAACCTTGGGCCAGACTTTCGCGAAGCCCTGAAAAGCGTAGCCGCAGGTATCTGCGTCGATCACTTGGACGTGGTCGCGGGCCCATTTGAGTCAGGGTTCGTCGACATCCACATAGCCGCTTCTTACGAAAGCGAGCGGATTTTGTATCAAAACATGAACTCGCTCAACCCGGTTCCCGGAACGCAGATACGTCATTTGCGACATCACGCAGACCCGCGCTTAAAGGCGGGAACTGCGCCGGATCACAAACTATGTCCAGGGTATTTTGGATTGGCATCCAATGTAACAATGCCGGATGCATTGGCCGAAACGGTATTTACGCCGCAATACGATGGAAAATCGAATGCTGACGATTTTATTCAGAAAATGTCGCACGCGAACTTTCACATCTGCACGCGCGATCCACCAAAAAGAAATTCTTTTAAGCCCTTTACAAAAGGTTTCAATGCCGCTGTGGTCGGTGCCAATGTTCTTGTGAATAAACAGGTCCATGATGCAGAGCACTATCTGGGGTACTCTTATCCTTATCTGATCGAGAGCACCAATCCTGATGAAATAATGGAATGCATTTCGCGCGTAGAATCAGAATTTGGTAATCGTCAATGGAATAAGGCATTGAAGATAATGGAGGATGTATCCCGACAAGTGTCCCCGAAAAATGTTACGACCGAATTGGACAGGATTCTAAGACTGTTTTAGGCGTGGCCTGTGTCTCTACAGATAAAGCGCATGGCACCTGCTGAAGTTACGCAATGCAAACATTATTCTCATAGCCAGTGCTCGCGCCAGACAAGAACACCTGAAATGCCTCGCATTCGTGCAGCTCCCAGTCTGGGTAATTGAAATATTATTAAACCGACGGGCGAGGCTCGGGTCAGAACCCGTTTGATTCAGCCTGACCTCGTGGTTCATCGCAGCCCAAGCAACCTCAATCCTTTAATGGCGCTCGTCGATACCAAGATCGGTCCAGCTTTGTCCTTCATGGCCTAAAGGCGAAGCTACACAGCCGTCAGTTCGTTCACAACCAGTTGGGTCAATACTAGTGCAGGATCCAATTGCCGGACACGACATCCGGTGTGATCACCAGCCCTATACTCCTTGTGGTGTTCCTTCCACAAAACAGGTATTGCGGTTCATTGCCAAGGCACCCGGGCCGCCCTGTCACGCACGACTAACCGCTGTCCTGTTCCGGATTGTACCCGTTGTGGTTTCGCGGGTTGAGCGTTAGAACCTGAACCCATGAGGATCAGGATCATTTCTCCCGCCATTGTCACCGGTGGACCAGAGCTTCTGCATCAGCTTTGTCATGAGCTCTGCACAAACGGCTTTGATGCAGCCATGTGTTACACGCCTTTCGGCGAGAACCTTGAAACGCCCAGCGCCTATTCGGACTATGTAACACCGACCGCGGAATTCGAAGATGATGCGGATGTTCTTTTCGTGATCCCGGAATCCAGAACGGGATTGGTAAAATACATCAGGAAAGCTCAAATCTGCATTTGGTGGTTGTCTGTGGACAATTATCTGGCTCGAAAGCTGTTTCCCGAAGATAATGACGGCGCCAAAATGCGAATAAATTGGGGCCTGAGACACCGCATCGATATTGACAGATTGGCGGGCATGAAATTGATCCACCTGAGTCAGAGCCACTACGCGACGGAGTTTCTGGCCCGGCATGGTATACCCAGCTATCCACTTGGCGATTATTTGCACAATGCCTTTATTGAGGCATCAAGTCTATCCAGTTTGGAAAGAAAAGACTTGATTGCCTACAATCCCAAAAAAGGAATGCGGCGTATTCGTCATTTGATGAAAAAACTCCCTGGATTTGAATGGGTGGCGCTTGAGAAAATGACTCGATCCGAACTGATCGACTGCTTGCGACAAGTAAAACTGTATGTGGATTTCGGCAATCACCCGGGGAAAGACCGAATTCCACGCGAGGCGGTGATCTGCGGCGCTTGCTTAATTACTGGTCAAAATGGGTCGGCCAAAAATCCAATAGACATTCCCATCCCCAGTCGTTTCAAACTTGATTTCGAAAGTGCCGATTTTTCCTCAGAGTTTGAAAACCTCGCGGAAGGTACCATGAAGGACTTCGCAGAGGTTACTCGGGACTTTGATGATTATCGACAACACATAAAACAGGAGAGAGCAGCTTTTCGAGGCAGTGTCAGGAACCTGTTCGAAAATTTCACTTGACCCACTCACTCAAGTTGATGGGAACTTCATTGCATTAGCCATCAGTGTATCAGGCTCAACAGAAACTGTATTGCTTACTGCTTCTGCAACCAACTGGTGAAAGCCATGACACTGGCTCGGGGGCGGGCATTGCGCGGACGAGCCAAGAAATAGCCATAGTCCCCAAGCTCATACCCGGACAGAGGGAACAGCTTTTCCTCTTCAAGCTCACGGTCAATCAGGGCGTCCATCAGGGCAATCCCCTGCCCGTCAATAACCGCCTGAACCCGTACATTGGGGTCCGGGATGATCAACGTGTCCCGGCGTGTCTGGTGCGGCAACTGTGCGGCGTTTAACCAATCGGTCCAGGCATTACTGTCATCATGATCCCGTAATAGCGTAAATCCGGAAATCGCCTTCGCCATACCCCGCTTTCTTACCTTATCCAACGCCTCGGCGTTGCCAACGGGAAAGGCCGGGCACGGCATGAAAGGCGTGATTTCGCAATCATCCCAATGTCCGCTCCCCCAGCGGATCGCGATATCTACACCTTGAGAGTCGAGGTCGAACAACCGGATCATGGGCTGTAGTCGCAGCTGGATTTCTGGATGATCCTGCATGAAGGACATCAGCCGCGGTGACAACCAACGGGCGGCGAAAAAAGTAGAGACGCCAACAGTCAGTGTACTGGAAGATACGCCCTTCAAAGCCTGTATTTCCACCTCGATCTCATCGTAGCGGCTTTGACAGGCCCTCAGTAGCTTTTGCCCGACCGCCGTTACCCGGACCCCTCGGGAACTGCGTTGAAAAAGCGCAAAACCCAGATCGACCTCAAGCGTTTTGATCTGATAGCTGACTGCGCCTTTGGTCATGTTCAGCGCTTCGGCGGCATCAGAAAAGCTCCGGTATCGGGCAATTTCGACAAACAGGCGCAAGCTGTCGTGGTGGCGGAAGTCAATCGGCATGTGTCTAGCGTATAAATTTTTTGCACACCAAGTGAAGATAATTTCGATTTATTAGCGCCAAATTTCATAAATAATAAGGGTCGGAGTTGCCCACAGGAGTTTGGTGGTTGGGAAATATGAACAGCCAAACACATATCACCCAACGCGGCCGGTCGCGCCAAGGGCGATTGACCCGACACAATGCACGGCAAACAACGCCGGTCTATCTGAGTCGCAAAATCCCCGCTTATGATCTGCTGAGCGACGTCGCATTGACCCGCATCGAGGCCCAGGCGGATTGGATCCTGGAGCATATTGGCATCGAGTTCCGAGGCGATGAGGCTGCCCTTGCATTCTTTGCCGAGGCTGGCGCGCGCATCGATGGTTGCAGGGTACAGCTTGCACCGGGTCATGCCCGGCATCTTTGCGCCTCGGCACCAGCCCAGTTCCAGCTGCACGGCCGCGACCCCACACGAACAGTGACACTGGGCGGCGACAATCTGGTGCTGATGCCGGGCTATGGCTCGCCTTTCGTATCCGATCTTGAACGCGGTCGGCGCTATGCCACCCTGGCAGATTTTGAGAACTTCGTGAAACTCGCGCATCTTTCGCCGGCGCTGCATCACTCAGGCGGCATCGTCGTCGAACCGACGGATGTACCTGTGAACAAACGGCATCTGGACACGATGCTGGCGCATCTCACGCTGTCGGACAAACCGTTCATGGGCGGGGTGACGTCAGCACAAGGCGCGCAAGATAGCATTGATATGGTCCGATTGGCCTTTGGCAAAAGGTTCGTGGATGAAAACGCCGTAATTCAAGCCAACATCAACGTGAACTCGCCGCTGGTCTATGACGAGGTGATGTCCACATCCTTGCGCATTTATGCAGAGGCGAACCAATGTGTCTGTATCTCGCCCGCCATTTTTGCCGGAGCCATGGGGCCTCTCTCTCCTGCCGCCGTCGCTGCCCAGACCCTGGCCGAAGCCATGATCGGCATTGCCCTGGTGCAACTTGTACGCCCAGGGTGCCCGGTAGTGTTTGGCAGTTTTCATTCCACCATGAATCTACGCACCGGCGGGCTGACATTTGGCTCGCCCGAGGCCAACCTGACCACCATGGCGCTCTCACAGTTGGGCCGCCGACTGGGGGTTCCCGTGCGGTCGGGCGGGGGTCAGGTAACGGCGTCGAATGCCCCGGATGGGCAAGCTATGCAGGACAGCACCGGCGCGATGTGGGCCACGCTTCTGTCCGGCGGGCATCAGGTCTGGCACGCGGCTGGCTGGCTCGAAGGCGGGTTGGTGATGTCATATGAGAAATTTATCCTGGACCTCGACCATTGTGGCGCCATGCTGAAAATGCTGCAGGGATTCGACACCGATGACGAAGACTTTGGCCGCGACGCCTATAGCGAGGCCGGGCCAGGGGAGAATTTTCTCTCGACCGGTCACACATTGCGCCATTACACCACCGCCAATTTCGAGCCCTGGGTGCCAGACGGAGGTCCCTTTGAAGCCTGGCAAGAAAACGGCTGTATGACCGCAGATCAACGTGCTTCCATCCGATGGCGTCAGATGCTGGAAGAGTATCAGCCACCAGAGATGCCTGAAAGTATCCGAACAGCCCTGAATGACTTTGTGACAGAGCGCAAAGCGAGCATGCCTGACGAATGGCATTGAGAAAGGACCCTTGCACATGACCGAAGAACTGAGCCGCACGTCCGCGCTTGCCTCCCGCCACATAGCGCTTGGATCGGGCCTGGAGGACTGGAACGGAATGGGAACTGCCTGGACCTACAACAGCGAACCGAACGATGAGCACGACGCGGTGCGCGACCACGCCGGTATGTTTGACATGTCACCGCTGAAAAAAGTGCTTGTTAGCGGACCGGACGCACAGTCAGTGCTTGACCACCTGACGACCCGCGATTTGTCCAAAGTAACTGTGGGCAAGGCCGCCTATCTCTGCGTACTGACCGAGGAAGGCGGAATTGCAGATGATGCCATCGTGTCAAACAATGGCAATGATGAGTGGATGATCGTGCACGGCTCGGGCGACACGATGGCGTTGCTGCAGGCTTCTGCCGAAGGGCGAACCGTATCGGTCGAATTTACCGACGATTTGCACGACGTCTCGGTGCAAGGCCCGGCGGCCTTGGATATCCTGAATGCGCATTGCGATTGTGATCTGGCCCAACTTGCCTACTTTGAACATACGCCTGCAACCCTGTTCGGGCATCCCTGCCGCATTTCACGCACAGGGTATTCCGGTGAACGCGGGTATGAGATTTTTGCAGACGCCGAGGTAGTCACAGATATCTGGGACAATCTCGTTGAGGCAGGCGTCACGCCGTGCTCTTTCACGGCGCTGGACAAAGTTCGGATCGAGGTCGGGCTCTTGTTCTATGGATACGATATGACGGAAGAGCATACACCCTGGGAAGTCGGCTTGGGCTTTACGGTCAGTAACTCCAAACCTGACTTCCGCGGCAAGAAAGCTCTGATGGCTGCCAAAGGCCAGGAGAAGATCAGCAACGTCTGCCTCGATATCGATCATCCCGACATGGTCGAGGGCGGCGAGATCTTGTTGCTGGACGGCAAAGAGGTTGGCGTGATCAACAGCCCCTGTTATTCGCACCGGATGAACAAGTCGCTGGCACTGGCACATGTCGGAACCGAGATTGTCGTCGGATCGGTTTTAGGGGTCAAAAGCGCGTCACTGGACACTACCGCAACTGTTGTCGACGGTCCGATCTACGACCCTCAGAAATCCCGGACGCATCAGTAAGCTGGTGGGCTCGGCGTAGCGAGTGACATTGAGTACGCATTTCACAAGGGTTCTCAAGTCGGCTGATCTTCCGTCCTGATGGGTAAGATGCCACTCAGAACAAGGCCGCTCCCGCCCTGCCCCATATTCAAGTCTCATGCCAATTGCATGATCAACTCGACCTCGCCATCAATTACTCTTCCCGTCGGGCGGAAACCAAACCTTTCGTAAAGCGGCATTGCCCCACCGGGTTCGTCAACGACGCTGACAACCAGCCGGGCACGGCCCCTTTTTTGTGCCAGCGATCTGGCGAACTCCAATGCGGACCAGCCGTGGCCGCGCCCCTGATGGGCCTGGTCCACCATCAATCGCCAGATGTATATCCCATTCGGGTCATCGCCATCATCGAGTTGTGCTTCGGGATGAGACATATCGACAACGGCAAGCAACCCGACCGGGCAATCGCCTTCCCAAATTCCATAGATCTCTGATCCCGGCTCAAAAATGGACTGAGCCATAGTCATGAGGTTAGGTGCAACAAATGCCGCCTGTTTGTCGCCCACCTGAAGTGTTGCCAACGGTCGAAGTGAGTCTCGCTCTAAAGGTTGAAAATCAGGCATGGCGAATGTCTACCAGATGACCTGGTATCCGGGAAGCTCTGGATCAATCAGACACAGACACCTGATGGAATTGCGTTTCCAAGGAATGAAACACGACGCATCGTTTTGGATCACTCCCTTCCAGCCACCTTGTTACGGCTGGGCCTCACTGGATTCCTGTGCACTTCCTTGTCCAGAATACTCTTTCTCACGACCTTCAAAAACCGGGAACTCCACGAAGAATTCCGTGCCTGTTCCGACTTTACTTAGGTAATCTATCGTGCCGCCAAAGTGTTCAACGATTTCCTTGGAAATATTCATCCCCAGCCCGGTACCGCCCGCGTGCCGTTCGTCGGATGAGTCAATTTGCGAGAAACGCTCGAAGACCTTGTTCCTGCTGCCAGGAGGGATTCCGACGCCCTGATCCTTAACGAAAATCCGAACACGATTGCCTATAGTTTTGCACCCCACAGTGACCTTGCCACCGTCGAAGGAAAACTTGGCCGCGTTGGATATCATATTTGTCAAAACCTGATTAAGGCGAGACGCATCACCCCTGATCAGCGCGTCGCACTGACCCTGACAGTCTTCTTCGATTTCGACGTTGTGAGCACTGGCATATCCCAGGTTGCAGGCTATGGCCTCCTCAACCAGTGAGCAGACATTTATCGCATCGTCGCGGTAAACCATTTCTCCGGCTTCCATTTTTTGGATATCCAGAACATCATTGATCAGCGATGCAAGGCGTTCACTATTCTTGCTTGCCAATGAAACAAGGCTTTGCATCTTCTCTGGTATTTCACCCAAGGCGCCTGAGTTCATTAAGTCCAACGAGCCTTTGATCGATGTCAGCGGCGTGCGAAGTTCATGACTGACGGTCGAAATGAACTGAGTCTTCGCAATATACGCGGCTTTGGTACGTTCGTGCTCTTTCTTGAGTTTCTCCAACTGTTCCAGGTTTTTCCGGTAAAGACCCAGAAACACGAGCGAACAATCGATCAGAAAGTACATCACGAAGACGACGGTAAAAAAATGTAGCCAAAGTTCCGACGAAAGATCAGGCTGTTCGACCCAGATGTCTTTAACAACAATCACCATGAACGAAATGCCGTACATGACCAACCGGACAATCATTGCCCAAACGAACTGATGGTTGTTCATTGCCGCAAAAAGAGCGGCAGCAAAAAGGAAGAACAAAGGCGTAAAATGCCCACCGGACTCCTGTTTGAACGCCACTGATACGGCATAAAGGCAGATGGCCGTAGAACTGAGAACCGTGTTCACCAGGATCCAGGCGACCATCATGCGGATCGCTTTGCTCTGGTTGGGCTTCAGAACAGCCACACGTTTTGCGAGATACAAATCCTGCAGCTCGCAAATAAGGATTGTTGCGTAAAACAAAAGTGCATTTATGGGATTGAAAAAGAAGGCGGTCAGGATCGTCGAGGCGAGAAAAATCGCCTGACGCTGCCATAGAAGCGACGTGATCATGGCAGTGTAGTCTTTGATGTTCTGCAGCAGCCTATCGTCGGGAAATTCGGGTACCCGATCCGGCTGTTTCGCTTCGATGACCGTCATTTCAAGATCTTCACTACTCGCACTCGCGTTTCCTTCTAACCAAACAATGAGGACGGAGTTGGCCAGAATTGAGTTCACAGTTTGTCAATAATCATTGCGGGCGCTCAAAACTGTTGCGCTGTCAGGCAATGTCTCGCAGTTGCGACCGTCGGTATCTGACTGAAAAGGCGCGCGAAATTGCGAAAGTGTAATATGGTAACGCATCAAAAAAGCTTTGCCCCACTCAGCCTTCCGTTGCGTCAGCAGCGAGCAACATACCGTAGGGTCATTGAAACCAGAACGTCCCAGAGCATACTGGCCTAATGCCGCCTTTTCGTTACTTTCGAGAAAGGTGTGTTTCCTGACCGTAGAGTTCGTGCAGCACCTTTTCGAACAGGCGCGGGCTCGCGAGTTCTTTTTGCTCAGCCTCAAAATCGCAACCGGTGTGAACCCGTGCCGCGGCACCCTTTCTCAAAGCCTGTTCCCGATTGTTTACCTGCTCAACGGCCATCTTCAATGCCGACAAAGCTCCTGATTTCGAGATGGAACGCATGGGTACTGGCGAACTCATCAATGTCCGCAGATGCGCAGAAGCACCGCGCGTACTGAGAACCATCC
This sequence comes from Ruegeria sp. HKCCD9138, assembly GCF_057220975.1. Lineage (NCBI taxonomy): Bacteria > Pseudomonadati > Pseudomonadota > Alphaproteobacteria > Rhodobacterales > Roseobacteraceae > Ruegeria > Ruegeria sp. HKCCD9138. The sequence continues at coordinate 73,134 of NZ_JBWVAZ010000003.1, forward strand.
CCAGTTTCCTGCTCAAAATCTCTTCAGACGGGAGAAAATCTGTGCTGTCCCGGCCGTGGGTGACAATAAGAAAAACACCGCCACCCCGGTAGGAAAAAACTGCATCGGCGTCTTTCATTACCTTGTCAATGCAGAAACCGATATCGGAAATCGCACGGCGGAAGCTGCCAAAGTCATTCATGTCGTAACGGTACTCGGCATCCTGCAATTTTACCGCTGTAACCGAAGAGTCAAAAAGGCGACCCAGCGAAAGGTTCTCGACATAACTGTCAAACTCGACATATCCCAAACACCGTTTCGGGCCATCGATAGACAGTGGATCCTCGAAACTGAATTGCCGGTTGTAATCAAGCTTTTCTTTGAGGGACTTGACCGACGCCATAGTTCTCTTGGCCTTGATCCGCTCCTGCATCAGCAAGTGCGCTGCATTCATACGGCTGCGCAACTCAAAAAAATCGAACGGCTTTGTAATGTAGTCGAATGCGCCTTCCTGAAATGCATCTTCGACATGTTGCCTGTCGCTCATTGCAGTCAACATTATCACGGGTGTTTCGGAATTATCCGGCAGGCTTCGAATTTTCCGTAGAAGCTGAATTCCGTTTGTACCCGGCATTTGAATGTCCAGCAGAATGCAATCGAACGGGGTTTCAGACATCTTGATTTTTTGCAGCGCCTCAGAGGCTGAACCAGCCTCCGTGACATGACAGTTCTTGAATGCGGAAAGTCCGGTCTGAAGAAGTTCCAGCACACCCGGTTCGTCATCGACCGCCAATACTCTGAACGTAGTCTGTTTCAGCGCCCGAAGTTCCAACTTCTGCTGAAACTGTTCTTTTGCGGGGATCGAATGTTTCATGACTGGCTAACCGCTTTTGCCCGTTTAACGACGCCAGACTATGAAACGACTAGGACGAAACCGCGGCAAAAAAGCAGAAAAGCAACAAGGAACAAGGTATTTTCTTGACCTTATTTGGGCGCACGTTCACCGATTGCGGCGTCTGAGTGACGGGCTTCCCTCGGAGTTTACCTACGAAAGATACGCACGAACCGCAAAGTTCAACCTTGCTGGCCCTGCATACTTTGTCGGCTGATCCAGATGAAAAACCACCGTCGCACTCGCACCGCGCCACAGCAAACCTGCCACGCAAGGCAATTCTCAGGCTATATCGTCTGCTTGTATCTGTACGTCGCTTGAACCGATATTCCCGTGGGTCTTGATGTTGAACAAAACCGACTGACTTGCGGTTCCATCAATCGAGAACTTTGCGCCAACTGGTGCAGCACCAACCCCTAGTCGCCGGGACCACCGCGCCCAAACAGAAGGTACAATCCCGAGAATGCTGGTCGCACCACCTTCTTGCGCTGTCACTGTCATTTGGCGGAACAACTCCTGCTGGACGATGGTCCTGCGTGTCGACGGAACATTGTCCGTGATGAAGAACCGTGATGCTTCCCAAACGGTAGGTTTGACCGGTGCTTCAAAGAACAGAATGTCGGTAGGCAAGCTTTTCAGAATACCTTTCTGGGCATCCCGCAGCATATAACTGTACACACCGCATTTCGCCGTGGTGGGCAGGAGGCGCACTCCACCAAAGATTTCTCCGAACTCGTGAAGCACGACCCACTGGCAGGCGGGGGTATCGTATTGGTCGAATTCCATACCGTCGGCCTCGCCGACCTGCCACTTCAAGCGGTCGATGAATATGGACTTTCGGATTTCAAGGTATTGCGCAAGCAATGTGCCGTGCTCATGCATATTGCGAAAGTTCATCGTCGCAGCACGGATGCCCCCAAGCCTGCTATCACGCTCGAGCGCATCACGACTGAGCGCAAAGAGATTGCGCGGCGCCGTCCCCGTCGGCGCAATCTTAGAGTCGTTGGCAGGCTCCAGGTCCGGAAGTACCTTCGGCGCCGGGAATGCCTGCTCATACCTGAGTGGTCTGTCCATATTTTGCTCTTAATTTCGCCACACTTATGACAAGATGTAGCTTAGCAAGTCTACAACTTATTGCAGTATTTTTTTCAATTGACCGGAATGTGTGACCAATTCGCCCTCAATGAGATGCATTGTGCAATAGCTTGGTGCCATTTCGATAGATTTGCGCAGACTTACCACTCAATAATGTAGCGTTGTGGGAACACATTCCGAATTCAACGCATTGATAGGAATTGTTTTTCTCCAGACTCAGTCGGATGCGTGCGGCGAAATTGACCCAAAGGTGTTTTTGCCCGAAGTCAAGCGCAGAAATTGCCGATACGCGGGCTACCTCTTGGTTTTTACGGGGTCAAACACCAGGCCAATTGCAGCTTCGGATTACGTGCTTTCAACTGGAAGGCTGAATGCACTGTGGTTAAGGTTTGCTGACAAACTGACGCCTTTCACGGGTCATCCTTTCGCCGCTTTTATCCGTCAGATTGAACCAACCCTAAGAGTTTCAAACACCAACCGACCTTTGCCCTAAGTCTGCAATGCCCAGAGGTCGGTTTGGTGAAAAAAGTTGGTGAATAGTTATGCGTATACTTGCCGTAGACGACGACCCTAGCATTCTGGAACTTCTGACCTGTGTCCTGGCGACGTTCGGCTATGAAGATGTCGTTACAGCCCGAAGCGGCCGCGAAGCCCTGCAGATTCTTTCAGAGCGTAAAGAGGCATTTGATTGTTTGCTTCTGGATGTCCAGATGCCGCAAATGAACGGGATAACTCTGTGCGAAGAAGCTCGAAAGATCCCGGGCTACAAGTTTACGCCCATAATCATGGTAACCGCCATGGTTCAGAAACAATATATAGACGAGGCTTTCGAAGTCGGGGCAACGGACTACGTAACTAAGCCTTTCGAGTTTTCCGATCTGAAGCAACGGCTGTCGGACGCCTACAGGATGGCTGCGGAGCGCAGAGCTGCCATCGAGGTGATGGAAGCCGATGTTTACGTTTGGAAGGATTCGGAGGTTAATCCCGACCTTCGGTTAAGTGACCCGCTGTATTTTGGTGATTTGCCCGGATGCATCGGGTTGGCGGAATTCGAGAACTACGTCATTCAGCTTTCGACGATGCATTCAATGGCCTCGAAAATCGTGGCGGTCAAAGTCGCGGACGTCGAGCAAGTTTTCAAGTCGAGCACTCCCGCCGAGTTTCGAAAAACCATGGCGTCGGCAGGAACCGCACTTTTGTCGGCAACCCAGGAAGGACGCAATTTCGCAACTTATTGGGGCAATGGCGTATTCCTTCTGATCCACGACAGCCAAAAGGGACTGAGCGCAGAGCAGTTGCAAAAACTGTTGGAAGAAATTCCGGCGGATGCTGTGGAAGGCGTTTTGCAAGACCAGGCGATAACATATCAGGCTGGCGAAGAGGTCGCGTTGAAAGCGACGTCAAAAATGGAAGCATTGTTCCTGATCGACAAGGCTGTCGAACTTGCCGAATTAAGCGACCGGCAAGTAGCCAGATTTGGTTAATATGCGCCCATCGTAACCGCCAAAATGTCGGCTGGCTTATAGTCAAAGAACAGATTGGCGATTTTGCCATTCTGCCCACTCCTCGACAGGATGGTGTCCAGCTTGATGCCGCCTCAGGCAAGCGCAATCCGCTCACCCTTTTTTCGGCACCTTGCTTGTGCCAACCTAGGCTGACGTCCCCAGGAATCGAAGCGGGGCTTGTTCCCCGGTCTGCAAAACGACCGCCTGACCGAATACATTCATGACTTCCTAAAGACCCCTTATGGGCGGCCTACTAAGCGTGGGAATTCGTCGCTGAACCCCCGAAGACAGTGCGCGATATCATTGCCGAACCCCTGGTGGCCTCCGGGAAGTTCAAAGATAGCCAAAAAATCGATGCCCGGCAGGCCGCCATCGGGCAAAGTGATGCACTTCGCGTTGTGCAGGATACAAAGCAGTACCTAGTTGCCCTTAGTATCGAGGGCTTGGACACCCGGATGTCGAAACAGTTTTGCCATCGCAATCAGCGCCAAAATGCAGCATGCGATGGCGATGAGAAATGGCATCCGCAGATTGATGGCCATGAGTGACCCGCTCAAGGCTGTAATTGTTCCGGACCCCAACGCGTAAATTGCTACAGTCACACCCATCACCCAGCCTTGTTCGGACGAGCCGACACTCCCGGAGAATAAGGACAACATGGTCGGATACATGATCGCAAAAGCGATCGTTATTGGAACGATCAGGACATAAGAAAGATCGGCCACAGGGTTAAGCATGAATGCCAAAATCCCAATGCCCATGGCCGCGATAGAGGCGTATAGTATGCGGAATTTCTTGTATCGTTCGTGCAATGGCGCCGTCAGGTAAGCGCTGCCAAAGGCCATGGATGCACCGAATACAGCAAGAGCCATGCTGTTTTGAAGCGTGCCGAACTTGAATTTGGTCAGTAGATAGGTGTCAAGGAAAAAGAAAAACGCGTTCAGGCACATAAGCGAGAACAGCATGACAACAGAAAGCCGCAGAACAACCGGATGCGAACGGACTTTCCACAAATTCATGGCGACATCCAGAAGCCCAAAGTCAATTTTTCGTTTTTTGAACCCGGGCTCCGAGAAGAAAACCAGGATCAGCGCCATGTTGATCAGGATAAGGCCGATTGCGACATAAAATGGCAACTCGAGCGATGCAAATGACCCCATCAGGTTTTGGTCACTCAACAATCCCGAAATCAACGGCCCCCCGAGAAGACCCAAGGCCGATGCCGCGACAATCATCCCCAGGTTTTTCGATTTCTCCTGATCGTCACGACTTATGTCGATCAAAGCGGCCTGCGCGATGGGTTGATTTGCCGTCGTAAACCCGGAAATCGCACGCCCCAACAGCAGCAGCCAATAGCTTGCTGTCATGATCGCCGCCACGGTCAGAACATACCCAATCAAAGCACCGGTCAGGCAAATCATTATTCCTTTCTTGCGTCCTATATAGTCTGACACCTTGGCGATGAAGGCAGCCCCAAAGAAGTAGAACAAAAAGAAAACCGCAATCAGAACCGTGTAATCGAACTGACGAATGTTTGTCGGAGTATCTTGCGGAAGGAAGTTTTGCTGTGGATCCAGTAAGATCGTATTGAAGATTGGCAGAATTAGACCAAAACCCATCACGTCAATGAACACAACAAGCAGCAAAGATAGTCGCGAAAGGTTCATGAAGGCTGCCTCGGTGTTATCCTTGAATTGAACAATTTTGCAAAAAAACTGAATGCCGGCTTTTGAAGGCAAAACAAACCGACAATGGATTTCGGGTGTTGTCTTCAATACTATTCTATTGGCCAATCATACTTGTGTCCAATTCAACGGAGTCATCTGTTCTTTGGTGCGCCGACCGGCCAAACGCCAATACGACTGTCTTTTAGCACGAAGGCCCATCGTAGGTTCCCAGGGTCTGGACACATAGCCAGTAGATGACGGTAGCCGGAAGTGAGATTGTAGATGGGAATGCATTTGGGCACCTGTCGTATCCGATCGCGACACGCCCCAGTTCGTAAACCAGCCGAACAGGTCCCCATTGCGGTTGCGAATTCTGGAGCGCTTATCAAAATTGACGGTCACTTTACGTTGCTTCGGCCAGAGATACATGCGCGTACCACCTTGTCTTTTATGGATTTTATGACCCAACCGGCGCCGTGGTCTTGATCCCTCAGCAACCAGTCGACACGTCTGGCGGCTCAAGAGGGCCTGTATACCGATGCAATCGCTGACCCGTCCGGCATTAACGATAGGATTCAATGGTCGCCCGTTGCGATCACAGATGGCGTTCAGCTTGTTACTCCCTTCAACTCTGGTTCTTTCAATCAGGTGTTCGCATCCCCTTTTCGACGTCCAAACTGGACGCCGAACGGCGGTTTGCCGATGCTCGGCGTCAATCTGATTGTCTGCTTTTTCATGCTCGGCAGCCAGGCCAGCCGCACGCGCCATTCGCCCGTCCATAAGTCAGAAAAGACCAGAAATACCCACCGTTTGCTTTCAAGTCGTGAATCGCGTCACTCGCGTAAGTAGTGGGTACGGAACTATAGCCAGCGGATGAGAGAGGCCGATTTCTAATGCCTTTCTCTGGCACTGCGGTAGAGTTTGCTCGCACGACTTAGACTTGCGAGCAACTCTCAGGCTTCTTGTCCGGTTGAAACGAATGCTTTTTGATTATTTCGGATAGCTCGGGCCGACAGGAACCACAGCCTGTTCCGGCTTGCACGGTTTCTCCAAGTATGTCCACATCAACAACATGCCCGGTGTCAATTGCGCGGATTATGGTTTTTAAACCGACGCCGAAACACGAACAGACTGTTGGCCCGGCATCTTCTACATCCAAAGAAGGACGCCCGGACAAGACCTGCAAGGGTGAGACGTCAGGCAAGGTCGCGATGTAGTCTCGCATCAGTTTTACCGGTTCAGGGGATACAAACAGTGCCGCCAAAAGGTGATGCCCTTCGAAGAATGCAATTCTGAATGACCCTCGATTTTGATCCGTTATCGATGCGCAGACGGCATCGGGTAAGCCAAACCATTCTCTTGCCGAACTCTCCCAATCCTCGACGAGCCGGTATCCTGCAAGCTCCGTTCTGTAACCCTTGTCCGTTTTGGCCGTCGCCCAGTAGTCGGCCCCAGGCGATGGAGCTGTAACAGACACCGCGAACCCATACCAAGCAGCCTTCATACGCCGAATGGACACCGCCGTTGCCTTGCTTTCAGGTTGCCCGGAGATTGGGTCGGTCACACTTGGAACCAACGCATCCACACGGGATGATGGGGCTGTTTCACCAGTCCAGTGAATTGGCGCGAATACCTGGCCGGTTGCGACAGTATCTGTGGTACGAAGTCGAAATACTCCACTTCCAACAGGGCTTTTGACTTCGACCAAGTCGGCGGTGGCGAGGCCCAATCTTCCGGCGTCCTTGGGGTTGATATCCAAAAAAGGTTCGGCGAGGTGAGCTGACAATCGGGGTGACAGCCCTGAACGGGTCATGGTGTGCCATTGGTCCCGAATGCGCCCGGTATTCAAAAGATACGGGTATTGTGCAGATGTTCCAGCTATTGGCGGTCGATGGGTAACCGGCACAAAACGCGCTTTGCCGTCAGAATGAAAAAACTGTCCGTCGCCAAAGAACCGCCCGTCCGTAGCACCCGATGTCACCGGCCAACGCGTGGGCGCCAAGTCTGCGTATTCAACGTCTTCGATTTCCGATAATCCTGAAATGTCAAAGTCTTTGCCAAACGATTTTGCAAGAGAAGATAATGCAGCATGTTCACGAAAGATCTGTGCCGGAGTCTCATAGCTGAAAGACGACACCCACCCCATGCGACGTCCCACTTCGGCAATTATGTCCCAGTCTGCACGTGCTTGCCCCGGCGGTGCCAAAACGGCGCGCTGTCTGCTGATCGTGCGGTCTGAATTGGTTACGGTGCCGCTCTTTTCCGCCCACCCCGCCGCCGGCAACAGCACATCTGCTATGCGCGAAGTGTCCGTATGGGCTGTCAGGTCGCTGACAACGGTAAACGGGCAGTGTTCAATGGCCGCCCTCACTCGGTCAACGTCGGGCATGGTGACCGCCGGATTGGTGTGGATGATCCAGAGCGCCTTGACCTGATCGTCCTCAATGGAACGAAACAGATCGACGGCTTTCAGCCCCTGTCTTGGCGCCATGGTCGGCGCGCCCCAGAACTCCTGAACCGCGGCGCGGTGGCTTTCGTTTTCTATGTCCAGATGGCATGCGAGCGTGTTGGCCAAACCGCCGACTTCGCGGCCGCCCATTGCATTGGGTTGCCCCGTCACCGAAAAGGGGCCCATTCCTTTTCGCCCGATCCGGCCAGTGGCCAGGTGGCAGTTCAGGATCGCGTTGACCTTGTCAGTTCCGCTGGAGGACTGGTTCACGCCCTGACTGAAGATTGTCACCACGCGCTCTGTCTTGATCCAAAGATCACAGAACGCCTCGATCAGATCTGGGCTTAGACCCGTTACGGCTGGATCCTCATGTTGCGCCGTGTCGAGGGCATCGGAAAAGCCGACGGTCCGCTCCAGAAACTCTGACGCTACATGCCCGCCTTCGTGAATTCTGCCTAGCAAGCGGTTGAACAAGGCGACGTCACTTCCGGGCTTTAGTGCCAGATGCAGATCCGCCTGATCGCAACTGGCCGTGCGACGGGGGTCAATCACGACGATCTTTGTTCCTCGAGACTGACGCGCTGCCAACACGCGCTGATAAAGGACCGGATGACACCACGCTAGGTTGGACCCGACCAGGACGACCAGATCGGCGTGATCCAAATCCTCATAGCTACCCGGTACCGTGTCCGTTCCGAAGGCACGTTTATGACCGGCCACAGTCGAGGCCATGCAGAGCCGCGAATTGGTGTCGATATTGGCCGAACCTATGAACCCCTTCATCAGCTTGTTGGCGACATAGTAATCTTCGGTCAACAATTGGCCTGAGACATAGAAGGCGATGCTGTCAGGCCCGTAAGCCTCGATGGTCGAGGAGAAACGATCAGCCACCAGTTGCAGCGCATCGTCCCACGCGACGTCCTTGCCAAAAGCACGCGGGCTCATCAACCGGTGTTCTGTTCCGACGGTTTCACCCAAGGCCGCACCCTTGGAACAAAGACGCCCGTGGTTTGCCGGGTGGTCCGGGTCGCCCCGAACCGCCAGCCCTCCGGCACCGTCAGGGCGCAGCAGGACGCCGCAGCCAACACCGCAATAGGCGCAGGTCGAGCGGACCTCGGGCAGGCCGGTACCGTCCATCAGGCTGCACTCCGCCGGGCAACTGCGCTGTCGTCCAGCAGGATGCGACCGTCCTTCAGGCGCACCGGATAGGTGGTGATCCGCCCGTCATCGGCGCCTTGCGCTTCGCCTGTATTCAAGTCGAAGACCCAGTTGTGCAGCGGGCAAGTCACCGACTGGCCGTGCACGATCCCTTCGGATAAAGGACCGCCCTTGTGCGGGCAGCTGTTGGTGGCGGCAAACACCTCAGACTCGGCTGTGCGAAAAACCGCGATGCAGCCGATATGAGTTTTCACAAGCCGTGCTCCGCGTAGGGGTACGTCGTCGATTTGTCCGATGTCGATCCAGCTCATTCCGCGGCCTCCAGTGTGAAATCTGCAATTGGCGCAAAGGTTTGCGCTTTTTCCCGCACGTGTTCTGCCCAGGGATCCTTGCGGTAAACGCTTTGCGACAGCTCGAACCGGGCGACCAAAGCGGTCCGGTTTTCAAGATCATCGACCACCTGCGCCTTGACCCAGTCCATGCCGACCTTTCCCAGCCATTTGTACAGACGGTCCAGATACTTGCCGCCTTCGCGATAGGCTTGCGTGACGGCCATCACGACCTCAATCGCCTCCTCTTCAGTGGGCACTTGGCATAGCAGCTCGGTCTCTTTCACATCCATGCCGGCGGCACCGCCGATGCTGATCTGGTAGCCGGAGTCCACACAGACCACGCCGATATCCTTGCATGTCGCCTCGGCGCAGTTGCGCGGGCAACCCGAAACGGCCAGTTTCAGTTTGTGCGGTGTCCATGAGCCCCAGAGAATTTTCTCTAATTTGATACCGAGGCCGGTGCTGTCCTGCGTTCCAAACCGGCAGTGATCGGTTCCAACACAGGTTTTGACCGTGCGGAGGCCCTTGGAATAGGCATGGCCCGAGACCAGCCCGGCTTTGTTCAAGTCCGACCAGATCGCCGGCAAGTCCTCTCCTTTGACGCCCAGCAGGTCAATGCGCTGCCCGCCAGTGACCTTGACTGTCGGCACATTGTACTTGTCGGCGGCGTCAGCAATGGCGCGCAATTCGGCTGGGTTGGTGATCCCGCCCCACATACGTGGCACGACGCTGAAGGTGCCATCCTTCTGGATGTTGGCATGCTTGCGTTCGTTCACAAAGCGGCTTTGCGGGTCGTCCTGATACTCCAGCGGCCAGTCCGCCAGCAGGTAATAGTTGATCGCCGGACGGCAGACATGGCAGCCGTTGGGCGTTGTCCAGCCGAGCTCTTGCCAGACAGCGGCCTGACTTTTTAGTTCCTGCCCTTTGATCAGACGCCGTACATCCTCGTGGGTCAGATCGGTGCAACCGCAGATCGGCTGCGCCGCAGGCATCTGGAACTCGCCTCCCATAGTGACCTGCAATACTTGTTCAACCAGCCCCGTGCAGGTTCCGCAAGAGGCGCTGGCCTTGGTGCTTGCACGCACCGCACCCAGATCGCCGGCCCCTTCATTGATCGCCTCAACAATCTCGCCCTTGCATACGCCGTTACAGCCGCAAATCTCCGCCTCAGGCGGCAATGCTGCAACGGCTGAGAGAGGGTCCGCGGTATCGCCCCCCTGATAGGCAGGGCCGAAAATCAACGTCTCTCGCATTTCGTCGATGTTGGTGCCGTCTTTGATCAAGCCGAAGAACCAGCTTCCATCGGTGGTGTCGCCGTACATAACGGCACCGATTAAGCGATCCTCTTCAATCACCAGACGTTTGTAGACACCGCGTGTGGGGTCGCGGAAGACGATGTCCTCTCGTGCCGGCCCGTCTGCGAAATCGCCCGCGCTGAACAGGTCACAGCCTGTAACTTTCAATTTGGTGGAAAGGGTTTTCTGAACGAACGCCGCCTCTTCCTCCAACAAGGCCTGCGCCGCCGCATTCGCCTGATCGTAAAGCGGCGCGACAAGGCCAAAGACCTCTCCGTCATGCTCGACGCATTCGCCCACGGCATAGATGTCCGGGTCCGAGGTCAGCATCTGATCATCCACATGGATTCCTCGCCCGATGGCCAGTCCGGCCTCTTGCGCCAAAGCTGTGTTCGGACGGATGCCCACGGCCATGACCAGTAGGTCACAGGGCAATTCGGTCCCGTCCTCCAACAGTAGCGCACGGACCTTGCCATCGTGCCCGAGGATTTCCTTAGAATTCGCTTGCAGGCAGATCTTGATGCCCTTTTCTTCCAGCGATTTCTTAAGAAGATACCCGGCGGCCTCGTCCAGCTGACGCTCCATCAGGTGACCCATGATGTGCACCACGGTGACGTCTACGCCATGCGCGGCCATACCTGCCGCCGCTTCAAGCCCCAACAAACCGCCGCCAATCACAACGACCTTGTTGTCCGGGCCCAGGGCCATCATCTGCTGGGTGTCTTCCAGATCGCGGTAGGCGATCACACCGTCCAGATCATGACCCGGCAGCGGGACAATGAACGGGTTCGACCCCGTCGCGATGACCAGCTTGTCGTAGGGAACGTGGCCATTCGCGCCCTCGACCACTTTCATCTCACGGTCGACATTCACGACACGCTCGCCGAAACGGCAGGTAATACCACGCTCTGCATACCAAGCGTCGTCATGGGTGACGATCTCTTCGTAGGTCTTGTCACCCGACAAAACCGGGCTGAGCATGATGCGGTTGTAGTTTCCGCGCGGTTCCGCGTTGAACAGGGTGATGTCGAACGCATCTGGTGCCGCGTCGGTCAGGTGCTCCAGCACCCGACCCGAGGCCATGCCCGCGCCTATGACAACAAGTCTTTGCTTCATGGTTTCACTCCGCTGCAATCGCCTTAGGGGCGGGTGTTTTTGGCTTGGCGCCGTGTTCGTATTCTTCGAGGAAATCGAGGACTTCCTGCCGGTAAGCGTAGTAATCCGGGTGCTCCAGCAGCGCTTTGCGCGTACGCGGACGCGGCAGGTTGACCGATGTGATCTTGCCGATGGTTGCTTGCGGACCGTTGGTCATCATCACCACCCGGTCGGCCAATAGGATCGCCTCATCCACGTCATGGGTTACGCAGATTGCGGTGACCTTGGTGCGGGACCAGACCTCCATCAGGACCTCCTGCAACTCCCAGCGCGTCAGACTGTCGAGCATCCCGAAGGGTTCATCCAGCAGCAGGAGCTTGGGGGACAGGGCAAACGCGCGGGCAATACCAACACGTTGCTTCATGCCGTTCGAGAGATCAGAGGCAGATTTGTCCATTGCATCGGCCAGTCCGACACGTTCCAGATAGTATTCCACAACGTCCTGCCGCTCGGCGATGCTTGCCTTGGGATAGACCTTGTCGACCCCAATCGCGACGTTTTCCTTGGCGCTCAGCCAGGGGAACAAATTGGGCGATTGGAACACCACCGCGCGTTCCGGGTCAGCCCCTTCGACGTGACGACCATCCAGTTTGATCGCGCCTTTCGAGATGTCGTTCAGACCCGCAGCCATAGTCAAAACCGTGGACTTGCCACAGCCGGAATGGCCGATCAGAGAGATGAACTCACCCTTGTCGATCTTCAGGTCAAAATCCTCGACCACGGTCAGAGGGCCTTTGGGCGTCGGATACACCTTGTGCAGCTGCGAGAAGTCGAGGAAGCGGTTCTCGATCATCCCCTTTTGCGCCTCGGCCACTGCCGTTGGAACGCCGTGGATTGGGGTGACATCCGGGAGGATCCGCGAGCCTTCGACCTTGGCCTCGATCCCCACGTCCATCAGGTATTTGGTGACGTCAGCGCGGAGGCGTTTGAAGGTCTCATCGTTGTTCATCGCACCCCGATCCCGTGGGCGGGGGATCGACACGCGGAACGCTTGCCCCAAAGTCCCATCAGGGTTCAGAGCAATGATCCGGTCGGCCAGAATGATCGCCTCATCCACATCATTGGTGATCAACACGCAGGTCTTCTTGTCAGCTTCCCAGATATGTTCGATCTCATCCGCCAGATTGGCGCGGGTCAGCGCGTCAAGCGCCGACAGTGGTTCATCCAACAGCAGCACTTCGGGGTTCATCGACAGCGCCCGCGCCACGTTGACCCGCTGGCGCATCCCACCGGACAGCTCAGCCGGGCGGCGCGTGGCGGCGTGGCTGAGACCAACCATCTTGACGTAGTGCGCCACTTTCTCGGCTTTCTCCGCCTTGCTGAGGTTGGGAAAGACAGTATCCACCGCCAGACCCACATTGCCGCTTACTGTCAGCCAAGGCATCAGAGAGTAATTCTGGAAGATCACGCCACGTTCCGGGCCCGGCCCCTTGATCGGAGTGCCTTTGAACGTGACCTCTCCGCCGGTTGGGGTGTCTAGCCCGGCCATCAAATTGATCAGGGTCGTCTTGCCGGTGCCCGAGAAGCCTAGGATCACCAGAAACTCACCCTCTTGCACGTCAAGATCGATGCCTTTCAACACATCGGTGCGCGCGGTGCCTTCACCGAAGGACATAGATGCATTTTTGAAGCTCAGAATGCCCATCGCGCTCACCGGTTGTTCGTAAATGTGAAGAGCGATTGCAGCGCGTACATCACCCGGTCCAACAGGAAGCCGATGATGCCGATGGTGAAGACCGCAACCATGATCTTGGCCAGAGAGCTGGACGAGCCGTTCTGGAACTCATCCCAGACGAATTTGCCCAGGCCAGGGTTCTGCGCCAGCATCTCGGCCGCGATCAGGACCATCCAGCCGACACCCAAGCTAAGGCGCAAACCCGTGAAGATCAGTGGCAGGGCTGACGGCAACACCAGCTTGGTGATTTTGGTGTAGGTGTTCATTTTCAGCACTTTGGAGACGTTCACCAGATCCTTGTCGATGGTCGCCACACCTAGTGCCGTGTTGATCAGGGTCGGCCACAGCGAACACAGGGTCACAGTGATGGCCGAGATCAGGAAGGATTTAGCGAACAAGCCGTCATTGGTGACGTAAACGGCCGAGACGATCATGGTCACGATCGGTAGCCAGGCCAATGGCGAGACCGGCTTGAAGATCTGAATCAGTGGGTTCAGCGCCGCATTGGCAGTGGGCGAGAGACCGGCCGCGATGCCAAGTGGGACAGCAACGACCGTAGCGATCAGAAACCCGAAGAATACGGTTTTGATCGAAGTCCATATCTGTTGGTAGTAAGACGGGGCGCCCGTGTAGGCGACTTGCTTGACCTCATCCGCGCGGCCTGCGTCGACCAGCTTTTGGTTCCGTTTCTCGACCATTGCCTCGAATTTGGCGCGTTTGGCGGCCTTGGCCCGTGCGTCCTCGTTCAGGTTGATCATCTCTTCCCAAACCTGAGCCGGTCCGGGGACCGCGCCAAGCGAGGTCTGCACTTTGGGGGCCAAAGTCGCCCACAACAGCAGAAAGGCACAAATCGACAACAGAGGCACCACCAGCAAACGCCAGATCTCGGCCATCTGGGCGCGCGGGTTGTCTCCGGCGGCGGCCTTTAGGACCGGTGTGGCCCAGCTGAGGCCAAGAACCTGGAACCATTTGTCGGCGGCGTTGATGCGGGTGAAAAGGCGGGCGCGGCGCTCTTGCTTGGCAGCGTCCGCATTGAATTCGGGATCGACCGTTGTCATCTGATGTGTCCTTGCGATGGCGGGGCACTTGTGGGGGCCACGTCCGACTGATGCCGGGCGTGGCGCTGCGGATTTATCCTTGCACGTCCGAGCCGACGATCTTCTGATCGCCCTTCAGACCGATGGGCAGACTTTCGAGATAGGCGTTGGGCGTGCGACCGTCGTAGGCTATGCCGTCGATGATATCCTCGGACGGTGTCGGCGCTTTGTAACCGTCGCTGTCCCAGGGAAAGTCGGCCTCATTCGCCAAACCTTCTTCGACCAGCAGGCGTGCTGCATCCAGATAGATCTCGGGTTTGTAGACGGACTTGGCCACTTCGTTATACCAGCTGTCCGGCTTCGCATCGGCGATCTGGCCCCAGCGACGCATCTGTGTCAGGTACCAGACGGCGTCCGAGTAGAACGGGTATGTCGCATTGTAACGGAAGAATACGTTGAAATCGGGGACTTCGCGCTTGTCGCCCTTCTCGTATTCAAACGTGCCGGTCATCGAGTTTGCGATGACGTCATAGTCTGCGCCCACATATTCCGGACGGCTTAGGATTTCGACCGCTTCTGGGCGGTTGGCGTTGTCGTTTTCATCCAGCCACATCGCAGCGCGGATCAGGGCTTTGGTCACTGCCAGCGTAGTGTTCGGGTATTCCTCGGCAAACTCGGCGGTGATGCCGAAGACTTTTTCAGGGTTGTTCTTCCACAGCTCATAGTCGGTGATTACCGGAACGCCGATCCCCTTGAATACGGCCTGCTGGTTCCACGGCTCACCCACGCAGTAGCCATAGATCGTGCCGGCCTCCAAAGTGGCCGGCATTTGCGGCGGAGGGGTCACCGACAGGAACACATCCGCACCAATCTGACCGGTCACGTTTTCGGGGCTGTAAAATCCCGGATGCAGACCGCCCGCGGCCAGCCAGTAGCGCAGTTCGTAATTGTGGGTCGAAACCGGGAAAACCATACCCATGTTGAAGGGCTTGCCTTCGGATTTGTACTTCTCAACGACCGGAGCCAGCGCTTCGGCGCTGATCGGGTGTTGCGGGCGACCATCATCCATCACCGGGATGTTTGGCTTCATCTCTTCCCATATCTCATTGGATACGGTGATGCCGTTGCCATTCAGATCCATCGAAAACGGTGTGATAATATGTGCCTCGGTCCCGTATCCGATAGTCGCAGCCAGCGGCTGACCAGCCAGCATATGCGCCCCATCCAACTGCCCGTCGATCACTCCGTCCAACAGAACTTTCCAGTTGGCTTGTGCTTCAAGCGTAACGAAGAGACCTTCGTCCAAAAAGTACCCCTGCTCATAAGCCACAGCCAGCGGCGCCATGTCTGTCAGTTTGATAAAGCCAAAGGTCAGTTCGTCTTTTTCCAGCTCAAGTTCGGCCAAGGCCGGAGAAACGAGCGCGGTGGTCGCCGCAAGGCTCAGAACAAGTTTTTTCATTTCGATCCCTTTCGGTCCCGCCCAGTTCCTTGGGCAAACAAAAAAGCCGCCGACACAAACCGCCGGGAAGAAATGGCGGTTGGTCGAGCGGCTTTGCTCTTGTGAGATGCCCACAGCTTTGGGCGAATTCCTACGGTGGGCGACGCTGCCTGCCGATAAGATGATTACGACATCGTTGTCTTAGGGTGTCATCAAGAAAGGTGTATCGATCGGATTTCTTTCTGCATCGCAGCAATTTTTCTCGCTGCAGTGCAATATTTTTGTGCACTCTTATCCGGAGGGCTCAAAAATACGCCGATCGAAAAAGACGTTCGGGGGTAGAATCAGGCTACCAGTGGCAGAAGCCACCGCCGTCGAGTTGGGGATAGCGCCTTCCAGCTTTTCCGATGCGCCGGGCAGTTCCGCCCCGGAACCCTGCAACTCGCGGCGATACAAATCGCTGCGAAACACTTCGGCCGCCAGACGCTCGGCCTGCATCGGACCGATGCCGCTTCTAACCGCCAGTTGATGCCCGATCCACTTGGCCTGACTGCGCCATGGAAATGAGGCTGCGCCATCGAAGAACTCGACAAACTGCTCGATCGTCCTCTGGTCGCCACGCGCAGAGATGGTGAACTCGCCCAACAACGCCCGATCAACCAGATCCGGAGATACGTTCAGATAAGTCTTTCGTGAGAGCATTTCAGATGCGGTGGTCCGACTTTCGGGCTTCGAAAGCCACCGCCCAGCCCGCCAGACTGACCGCATTAGACTGCCCAACAAGTACGGTTCAGTTTCGGCCCAGTCAGAGCGAACCGCCAACACTTTCTCGGGTGCGCAAGTCCAAATCGCCCGTCCCGGCAGAAGCAGCGCGCCGACTTCCTTGTCGACGGCAAATGACCCCCACGGTTCACCCACGCAAAAAGCATCAATCTCGCCGGCAGCCAGAGCCTGCGCCATTAGCGGAGGCGGTACAGTACGTATTTCGACTTGTGTTGATGCAAGTTCCGTTCCCTGCACCCAATAACGTAGCAGCTCGACATGCATTGAAAACGGAAAGGGCACACCGATGACAAGCGGTCCACCAGCAACCCGAGCAAGCGCGGCGCCTGCAATAGCTGCATCGCGAAAATCAAAGCCATACCCGTGTTTACGCAATCGGTTTTCCAGGCTGCGACCGACACCGATTACGTTTCCATTCAAGGACAATACGGAAACCGCCGAAATCGGCGTTGAGATACCTCCGAGGTTCAGAGCCATGGCGACCGGGATCGGCGACAATAAATGCGCTGCGTCCACATGCCCGAAGGCCAGCATGTCCCGCAGGGATGACCAGGACGGTGCCGGGCGCAGATCCAGAGAAATCCCTTCGGCACGATCAAAGCCCATTTCTCGAGCGACGATCAAAGGGGCCGCATCGACAAGGGGCATATACGCGACCGGAAGGGATACGGTTCTCATGACAAGAGCCCTGATGCGGTCACCAGCGCCTCGGCCACATCGGCAACACGACGGTTTTGGTTCATCGCAGTCTTGCGCAACAGGGCATATGCTTCATCTTCGGATAGGCCCTTGGCTTTCATGAGCAAACCCTTGGCCCGGTCGATGACCTTGCGTTCTTCCAGCGCGCGGCGTGTCTCGGCCAATTCCGTACGCATCTGGCGCAAAACCTGAAACCGAGCGATTGCGGTGTCGATGACGGGTTTGATGCGCTCACTCTGCAGACCATCAACAACATATGCAGATACTCCAGCCTCGACGGCTGTCTTGGCCAGTCCGCCTGCTGCGCCAGACACGAACATTGCAACGGGACGCTCCAACGGACCCGACGCGACCGTCAGCTCTTCCAGCATATCGCGCGAAGGGTTGTCGATATCGATCAACACGATATCCGGGTTGTGCGTAGCAATCTTGCGCGCCAGCCCTGAGACACTGCCAATCACAAAGACGTCTACATCCCCAGACTCCTTTAAGGCATCGACAATTGCGAAAGCGCGTTCTTTGTTCTGCTCGACAACAACGACAGTCAAATTTTGGTTCATGGCGTGTCAGCTGGACCGAGTCCTCGACAGCGACAATTGGAAAGTACTCGTCCTCCATACTAGCGCTGCCAGCCTGCATAAATTGTCAGCCACTTTTCGCAATTCGCGGAAAGAATAAGCAGAACAATATGCTCATTTTCAGCACTGAATGTCTGAGGTGCGGCCTTAAAGGATTTATTCGCTTCTTCTGTTTTGAAGAAAACTTTTGTCAGAAACACCGCGATATGGATTGATCCAAATTAATGCGAAGATTTTGCAAATCTGGTAAAATTATCCAATCAGGTAATGGGAGGAGATTTTGATGCCAGAACAGGAACGCCAATCAAGTTACCCCAGCACCCTTGTCGACGTATTCAGGCTGATGCAACCCTCGGCTGCGACAAACCCCGTTTTAGATGCTCAGATCGAGCAATTCTGGGACGCCCAAGAAAAAATGCTTGAGGAAGCCGAAACCTTTGCACAGCACTGGTTTGAACGGCGCCATGAGGCTGTCCGGACCGCGCTCAAGGCTGCGCGTACTGCGTCGTCCGCGAGCCCTGCTGATCCGTCCAAAGCGATGCAGACCATGACAGAATGGCAACGCCGTTCAGCAGACCGCATGATAGCAGACGCGCAAGAGTGGTTCGAAACCGTTGCCCGCTGTGCGGCTTATGCCGCAGAAACCGAGGTCGACGCCGTCGAGAAAACGATAGACGACGTTGCCAGCGCCGCAAAGAAAGCCGGGAAGTCCTCAAATTCTGAACCGGTTTAGGGACTTGTCTGCTGGAGATGTCAGCTGACATCATCGGAAGCAGTTGAGAGGAGATGAAGTACACAGGAAGATCCCGCTCCCTGTGGCGTTTGATCGTGAACACGAGACAAATCATCTTTTGAACACGCAAAGTGCTCAGGTCATCTGGCCCGGTAAAGTGTTTCAAAACCTTGCCTATTTCAAAGACCGGATTGCCAAAGAAACCTCGATCTGCCCGGCAATCCAAGTGTTCCTCGGGCAACGAGGCTGGTTGCTGTCATTAGTAGATTGGATGCGACGGTTCAGCGCGACCCATCGAACTCTCAGTAAACCGTCATGCAGTGAACAACCAAAGATGTCGCCAATCCGGGCATTCGACGCTGCGCCATAAGTTGCATTGCAGTTTTCGCGTGCCAATCATTTGGATAACACCTTCAAGTCTGTGCCCTCGAAGAAAGCGCTTTTCCTAATGGTATCGACATCAAACGAGAGTTTGCTGGGAACCTATGGCACCGTTTCAGATCTCCTCACTAACATCCGCAAAGCGTCTGTTTTGCGTCGCGCGGCACGCAGCAGTCACTGCAAACTCAACGCGGCGTTTTGGGTTTGGGTGCTCGCGCTGAGGGGTAAATGCTGGCCTTCGCTGAATTAGTAGAGAAAAAGCAGCGCGGAAGGCTGAGCATTCGAGGGAAATGCCACCTGCGCTGGTATCGATCTCAGAACCCAGGACAACATCAGCCCTTTTCGGTGTGAGGCATTTACTGTCCCCTTGCCCGACCCGCTCAATAGGCGCACAATATGGTCTTACACCCCAAATTGCGCCCTAGTTGCGCACCGTGACAGTTTCGCGACCGGGACGCCTTCGAAAACACGGAGGGCACCATGACTATTGCAACTCGCCTGAAACATCATCTGGACGCTCAAGGGATTCCCTTTGATATTGTTCCACATCCCTATGCCGTAACCGCCAGCGAATGCGCCGAAGCGGCACATGTACCCGGCGACCACCTTGCAAAATCCGTTCTCATCCACATGGAGGAAGGTCCGATGCTGGCAGTTCTGCCTAGCAATCATCAGGTTGACCTCACCGCTCTGCAATCAATGATGAACCGCCGCCTCGGTTTGGCGCCAGAATCTGAAGTGCGCGATCTGTTTGATGATTGCGACCTTGGTGCGGTACCGCCAGTAGGCGAAGCCTATGACGTACCCACCGTCGTGGATAACAGCCTTACAGGGCTTGACAAAATCTGGTTCGAGGCGGGAGACCATAAGACTTTGGTCGAGATGCGCGGCGAGGACTTCGACACGTTGATGAAGGATGTCAAACACGGCGCTTTCTGCTGCATGCACTAGTTGCCTGAAAAAACTCTCTCGGATTGCCGTCAGACTTCTTGGAAAAGGCCGTGGCTCGAACCCGTATTGTCTTCACAGTCAAGAAGCAGTTCGAACAATTATTGCATGGAATTGTACCAACCATTCGCGAGGAGAAAATCGTCATGGCTCGCCTCATGATCACAGCTGTTTTGATGGGATTGGCCACCGGTGGAATGGCACAGACGGCACCCACGGCGCAGGAGATTTCCGCTTACGTCGGGCTTTTAAAAGCCGCGCAGGAAGGTGATGTCGCAAAAATCAGGCACTTGGTTGCAAAGGGTGCCGACGTCGATATTCGCGATTCCCGCGGACGCACACCGGTGCACGTGGCAGCCTTCGCCTCGGAAGACGAAGCCCTTCGCGCATTGGCTGAAGCCGGGGCCGACATGAACGCACTTGAAGGACAGGCCTATGATGTGGTCACAATTGCCGCAGTAGCTGACGATCCTGAACTGATGTCGCTTGCTATTGAACTTGGCAACGATCCGGGCCTCACAACCAGCCCCTACGACGGAACAGCGCTTATCGCAGCGGCGCATCTCGGTCATGTCGAAGTTGTCAGACGATTGGTAGCCGCCGGCGCACCGCTTGACCATGTCAACAATCTGCACTGGACGGCGGTGATGGAGGCCGTGGTTCTGGGCGACGGTGGAGAAAACCACCAGGCCGTGCTCGACGCACTGCTCACGGCCGGGGCCGATCGAATGCTCACCGACCGAGAAGGCGCCACACCTCTTCAACACGCAGAAATGCGCGGATTTTCCGAAATGGCGGAACGGCTAAGGCAAGCAGATTGAGTGCAGCGACATAGTACGAAGTAACCTGAGATTCTTCCGGTCTAACTATCTGAAACTGTCGGAGTTTGTTTCCTTTTTGCCAAGCGAGGGCGCGACGATTGGACGATGCCGGCGAGGTGTAGTGACGACAAAGCTCCATCGGAATGGGACGACCGAAGTAGAAAACACCGTTTTTTACAAAGGTGACGAGTTTAAACTGGCCTCCACCATGGTCTACGGCTCCAACCTGATTTAAAAAGCTGGAGTGAAACCGAGAGTTTACCTGATGAAGTGGTGCCCGGGGGCGGATTCTAGCTCTTTTAATTTCAACCACTTACGGGGCGAATTTTCAAGCTTTACGTCGATTTTACGTCTTTTTAGCCAATTAGTGATCCTCAACCTTTTGGGTGACGTAAAGTACAACGCCGCCTGAAGATTGCGTGCCTGCCAAGAACAGAAAACCATGCGTTGGAAGCGTGGAATCTTCAGCATGTATGCTTAAGTGAGCTGTATTGGTGCGCGCAGATTCTGCTAACATCACTAGCTATGCGATCCGTTTATTTTGGGAAGCGCACGCCAAACATCTTCCGAAGCAGTTTTTCTACAATCCCTCTATACTCAATAATATCTCGATCCAGAATCTGAACTGATGCTCGTTCGTGTATCAGCTTGTTTCGCAGTCCATAGAAGTATTTCAGCTTGGCTTCAGTATTACTGTCGATGCTTAGATGCCCTTTCACCTCGTTCAGCACTTTTGTTCGGTTTGTGAGTATGTCTGAAAGCGCATTCCCTTTGTATTTGTGAGGTGGAAACAGAGCCGCGTTATTTACAATGTATTCCTTCATTCCAATCTCGACATTGCTATCAAGAAGTATCAAGGCAGCTCTATTTTTTGTCTCAAAACCTTGATCAAGTGCTACGTCGATCATGCCCATTGCCTCAACTAGTCCCAAGGTCCAAGGCTTTCGCGCCATCGTCCCTTGGTTTAGCTGCAATAACTTCTGCGAGTAAGAAAGCTTTGGCTCTCGCTTTATCGGCGGTAAAACCAGACGCTTCTTGGATGCTTTGGTGGTTGGCGTCAAAGGTTCGACGGTACCGGAGTCGTGCTGGTAGACTCCTTCTTCCCGATTGTTCTTGAAACGACGTGACAACTTGGAAAAGTACGTCACCAACTCAATGATACTAGGTCTCACTTGCGTAAAAGCAGGATGGCTGAAACTAATTCCGTTCTTACTACTGTTCCAAGGCATTAACTCTGCTGAACCATCGAGTTCTACAATTACCCGGCAAAGCGACCCATCTGGGTGCGGTACGCCCGCCTCAGCGGTAATGAAATACCCGACATCTCTTGTCTTAAGTTCTTTCAGTATGAGCCGTCCGTTGCAGTAGAACTATACTCCGTAGTTGTCAGCTTCTGGAATTCGGTCTCTGATTAGTCCGCCGGTGACCTTAGCATTGAGAAACTCTCCCTCACCCAACTCAACGTCGAAACTCATTTCCTTAGGGGGGTGACCCGGCGGATAGGCCCATGTGTCGAAAGTCGTTGCTCCCACCGGGGTGCCGTTCAAGAAAATCTGGCAACCCTCCTTTATGAAACTAGCGTACGTCGCCTCTAGATGCTTGTATAGTTCATCCAAATCTTGTTGAGAAAAGCCCTGGCGAACTTCGGAAATACTGACGTTTGTTGTGTTGGGATCAATGTTGGGAACGCGACTTACGTCGATTCTCCAGTCCTCGTCTGCTAACCAGTCCTTCGTAATTTCTAGCTGGTAACTATCCTGCTTCTTGAAACGAGAAGTGATTGTGACCTGCTCCCCCAATGCCACGCTGGCTCTTTTTCCTCCTACTCCGAAGTTACCAATCAAGTTTCCTGTATCGAATAATCGGGTGGCTCCCGGCGCGATCAATAACCTCATCTGATCAACAGGAACGCCGCCCGCGTTGTCGCGTACCGTGATGAGTTGGCGCTCTGTGTCCAGGAACAGCCAAATTTTAGTGCCGTCGGGTTTTTCTGTTGCGATCCAATGGTCAATCGCGTTGTCGACCAATTCACAGATTGCCGTCGGCAGATCGTAGTCTGCCATTATTGAGAGAAACATGCGTTTTTGAGGAGTTCCGTCAATTCTCTCAAAAAACTCTTTCCGCGATACGCCAGCCACTTCTCAAATCACTCCTAAAATCTCTTTTAAGCAAACCATCTTAGCATTCAATCTTCAATACAATCACAGCCATAGATTGTAGCGACATGTGCCAAAACAGGAATGCGTAGCGCAAAAAAAACCAAAATCGAGAACCAAGCCTAGCACTAACGGCCTTAAGCTGTTCAGGCTTGGAATCCATACGGAGAGGATGATGGTTCGATTCTACTGAGTGGAATCGAACTTTACGTCATCTTACGTCCATCGATTCTATTTAAATTATTGATTTTATTGACTTAATGGTGCCCGGGGGCGGAATCGAACCACCGACACGAGGATTTTCAATCCACTGCTCTACCCCTGAGCTACCCGGGCACGGGAACGGTGTTTGCCGTTGGGTGGAGGCCTTCTATGACTTGCACTCCGCAGTGTCCAGAGGGTTTTTGACATTTTTTCAATGCGGGAGGGATGGTTTGGATTCCTCATGATCCAGCTCGGCCTCTGCCTCGTCTTCACGCTGCGATGGTACTGCATAGGAGCCGTTCAGCCACTTGGCCAAATCAATATCGGCACACCGTTTTGAACAGAACGGGCGAAAGGAATGCTGTGTGTCTTCTCCGCAGATTGGGCAGCTCATTTCAACACCTCCGCCAAGGGGATACGACCGCGTTTGCGTTGCAACTCATAGTGCCCGAGCGGCGTCCAGCCGGCCATAATTGTCTCTTCAGGATCAGATTTGAAAGCCGACCGCAACGCAGACTCAAAGCCGCGACGGTCTTTCTTGGGCATTGGCGCCAGGTCGAGGGTGATCTGACCGCCCAGACCGCGCACGCGAAGTGCCCGGGGCAGCACCTTTGCGCAGGCGAAATTGGCCTTGGTCCCGGCTGCAAGCGAACTGTCGCTGCCGGTGTTCACGTCGACGGCCACAAGGGCGCGGGTTGGCTGGATGTACAGGTGCCCACCCCCGGGCAGCGGTTCTGCTACGCCCCTGACTGTTTCCAGCGCATCCAGAATTCCGTGCATTTCAAAACTGCCCGCAGCGGTCGCGACCTCGGCCGGTTCGGTCCAGTCGCGCCACGCCAGGATATGTGGTCCGTCTCCATCGCTCAGCGTTTCCGGGTCTGTGCCGGGATCATTCATGACCTGCTCGGCCTGCGCTCGCATGGCCACGATATCCTCGGCGATTTCGTCCTCGTCGGCACTCTGGCAACAGGATCGAAGGATCAGGCCATAGGGGCTGTCACTCATCTGCTCATGCGCGATTTCCAACAACCGGTCACGCATATCTTCGTCACGGATGCTGCGCGAGATATTCAGGCCGGGCGCATCCGGGGTCACGATGGCATATCGGCTTTTGAACAGAATGCGGCTGGTCACCGGGATCGCTTTGCCGGATTCGGCATAACCGGTCACCTGTACAAGAAGTAAGGAACCCTGAGCCAGCCCCTTGACCTGACGCAGGAATGCCGGGCCGTCAGGCGTGGTCAGAAACATTCCGCCCTGCCCTTTCACTGGCCTGTCCGCGCGGGCGCGATAGATGGTACCAGGTGGCGGTGCATCGGCAGCGATCAGAAAGTCCTCCAAAACACCGTCGACCATCAGAGCAGCCGCTTCGCGGCCTTGAATATGGTCCAGAACGACAGTGCGACCCTTCATGATGCCTCGCGATACAATGGGTAACCGATGCCTTGCAGCAAGGCTGCGGTTTCGGAAAGGGGCAGACCGACAATGCCGGTGAACGACCCCGAAATCCAGGGAATGAAAGCCCCCGCGGGGCCCTGAATGGCGTATGCACCGGCTTTGCCCTGCCAGTCACCAGTGGCCAGGTAGGCGTTGATCTCGGTGTCCGACAGGCGTTTGATCCTGACCTGTGAGACCACGTCGCGCTGCAAAACCCTGTGACCGCGCCGTACCGCGACCGAGGTGATGACCCGATGTCGGCGCCCCGACAATGCATGTAGAAATTCGGCTGCCTGACCGACGTCAGCAGGTTTGCCCAGAATGCGGCGACCCATCGCTACGGTGGTATCCGCGCACAGCGTGATGTCGTCGCTATCTGCCTGAACCGCATGTACTTTTGAGCGGGTGATACGACTGCAATAGGGGGCGGGCAGTTCCCCTTTCAATGGCGTTTCATCAATGTCTGGCGCACGAATTGCGTCGGGTATGACGCCAAGCTGCGCCAACAGGTCCAGCCGTCTTGGGCTGCCTGATCCCAGAATAAACGCCATTGGGTTGGGCGTTACTTGAAGCGGTAGTTGATCCGACCCTTGGTCAGATCGTAAGGGGTCATCTCGACCTGAACCTTGTCGCCGGCCAGAACACGGATGCGGTTCTTGCGCATCTTGCCTGCCGTATGTGCGATGATTTCATGGCCGTTTTCCAGCTCGACCCGAAACGTCGCATTAGGCAGGAGTTCCTTCACGACACCGGGAAATTCGAGCGTATCTTCCTTGGCCATGTTGTCTCCATCATTACGTTGCACCCGCAGAATCTACGGGGATGTGGGCTTAAATGAGCCTATTTTGGCCCTATTTCAAGGGCGGAATCACCTAAAGTCGGCACTTTGTGACCGAATTGACTCTGGGATCCTGCTCGCCCCAGTGGGCGCGGTTCAGCACATGCCCATCCGCGCGGACATTGGCGATGGCGGCGGGGTCGACCACGGCGTAGGTCCAGCCTGGTTGGTTCAAACTGCCTTCGGCCAGTACTCCGGTTTGCGGAAATCCCTTATCGGGCGGGCCAAAAATACCTCCGGTTCCGGTATTCATGTCCACCGCTTCTGACCATTCATTGTCGCCGACCAAAGATGCAATGACCGTAACGCATTGATTTTCCAGCGCGCGTGACATTGCACCTATCCGAACACGCCAATATCCCGAAAGCGCCTCAGTGCAGGACGGGACAAGAATCAGATCAGCCTCGCACAGCGCGCGACCCAGCAAGGGGAACTCGCTGTCATAGCAGATCAGAACGCCAATCTTTCCCAACGTTGTGTCGAACAGTTTGAGCGGACCGCCGGGGGCGATATCCCACGACTCGCGTTCGAAGCGTGTCATGATCTGTTTGTCCTGATGATCATGCGCACCGTCGGGTCCGTAAAACGCAGCGCGGTTTACAGGGCGCCCCGGTCCAGCCACCACAGGGGCCGACGCACCCAGAATATGAGTTTTGTACTCTTGTGCGAGGCGGATATGCACATCTTGCACATCCTCCATCCGATCAGAAACCGCGTGAATAGAACGCTCCAGATCGCCAGCCGCCTCGGGTCCGTCAAGGGTCGACACCTCCATTGCACCGTATTCGGGGAAGACCAGCAGATCGGCCCCCTGCCCGACCGCTTCAGAAACCCAGCCGGCCAGTTTGTCCTCGTATTGCGCCCAGCTGTCGAGCCAGTCCAGTGGATAGGCGGCGGTGGCGATTTTCATCCTGCTGTCCCCGTGTGCACAATCTGAAGGACATTAGCCACGCGCACGCAGGAGTGTACAGCCCGTTTAACGCGCCGTGGTCGGATCGATAATCGTGGTAATTTCGGTGATCGTGGTGGCCGGAAACCCGCTCAGCTCCGCATGCTTGTGAATCGCATCCTCGTTTTCCGCCAAATAGATGCAGAAGGTCTTATCGCCTGCGACATAAGAATGCTGCCATTGAACACCAGGAATTTTTTCCAACGCCTCGTTCGACTTGGCCGAAGCTCCGCTGAGCTCATCACCTGACATTCCGCCTACTCCGGGCAGGTCACGTTCGATTACATATCTCTTCATCGTGCAATCCCCCATGGAAAGCACCACCATATCATAATTTCTGATTTTGATCGCCTGCCCTGTGGGATGAAAGAGCAGAATTGGGCGCTAGATGTCCCTGATCCAGAACTGCAACGGTTTCGATGTCTCCTCGACTTCGCCAAGGTCCTTCCAGGAAAACTGCGCGACGACACCATCCATCGGTTCATATCCCCGTGCCCGCCAAAAGGCATCGAGAGGCCGATAGTTTTTCGGCCGCATCGGGTGATCCGCTGGACGCTGCACGCCGCAAAAGGCACATTTTGAGAAACCCAGGCGGCGCGCATGTGCTTCTCGCAGGTCAAAGAACTTATGCCCCACCCCCTGTCCGCGATAATCCGGCAACAAAACGGATTCCGCGCAATAGAAGATGTCGTCGAGTTTCAGGCCCGCGCCTTCGAACGCGGCAGCAAAATCATCGGCATGATCGGTCAGTGGCGCTCCGGTCGAAGCACCGACCAGGCGGTCGCCATCAAACGCGCCAACCACGATTGCCCGGTCACTGTCGCGGTAGGATTGCAGGTACTTGCGTTCATATTCGAGGTCGCCGTCATACAGATACGGCCAGGCGTGAAACACTTCGATCCGCAAACGCGCCACATCGTCCAGCGCGCCCTCCAGAGCCGATCCGGTTAGCGCACGGATGTCGTTGACCTTAGCCATTCGAAACCTGCTTGGTCCAATCGGCAAGGTTGTAGAAAGTGGTGACACGAGTGATCTTGCCACCCTTCAGGTCAAAGAACGATCCGGCAGGCAGACGATAGGTTTGACCGTGGGCCTCGGGCAGCCCTTCGTCGGTTTCCAGATAGGTGCCGTTCACGATGAACTCTGCTGCTGCGCGGGTGCCGCCTTCGGCTTCGAATACCACGATGTCAGTCAGGTTTTCCTTGTAGCAGCGGTTCATGTGAGCGCAGAACGCCGCAAACTTTTCCTTGCCAACGCGAATTTGGCCTTCGTTGACGTGGTGCGCCACATCTTCGGACAGACAAGCCAGCATTCCGTCCACATCACCGGCATTGAAGGCATTGAAATAGGTCTTGACGGTCGGATTCATGATCACTCCATTGGTTCACCCCAGCAGTCTTTCAGATGCTTGATGATCTGATCGCGGGTCTGTCGATAGTGATGTAACTTTTCTTCCCTCGTTTCGCCCAGTCCGGTAGGGTCCATTATTGGCCAATAATCGACATCGAGGTGAAAAAACCGCGTCAGTTCCAGCGCCTTTCGCTGACTGGCGGGCGAAAGCGCCACGATCAGGTCGAACGAACTGAGATCATCACCCCACTCTTCCATCTCGTCGAATGAACGCGACCGGTGGCGGGACAGTTCCACGTCGATTTCCTGACAGGCGGCGATGCAGAACCCGTCAATCTCAAGGTCGTTATGCACACCGGCGGACTGAACATAGGTTCCGGTGCCATAGAATTTCTTCATGATGCCTTCGGCCATGGGCGAACGGACCGAGTTGTGGTCACAACAAAACAGGACCGACTGCGGCAAAGGCTTCACCCGTCACCCCCCGAAATGCAGCACGCAGATCAGCGTGAACAGGCGACGGGCAGTGTCGGTGTCGATCTCGGCCTTCCCTCCCAACCTTTCCTGAAGAACGCGGCTGCCTTCGTTGTGGATACCGCGGCGGGCCATGTCTATGGTCTCGATCTGGCTGGGTGGCAGGGTCTTGACCGCGTTGAAGTAGCTTTCGCAAATCTGGAAATAGTCTTTGACTACCTGACGGAAGGGTCCAAGCGACAGATGGAACTCGGCCGCCTTTTCGCTGGCCTCGGTCTCAATGTCGAAAACCAGCCGCTTGTCCCGGATCGACAACTGCACGCGATAGGGGCCTTCGGGGACGACACGGTCATCCCGCTGCGGCAATGCAAACGAGTTCTCTTCGAGCAGGTCGAAGATCGCTACTTTGCGCTCCTGCTCAATCTCCGGGGTTGGAGGCGGCAGGTTGCTGTCGTCCAGTTCGATATGCGAAATTCGGGTCATTTATTGCAGTGGTCCGTTCAGATCAGGTCAGACCTATAACAACATATCGTCCGGGGCAACGTGGCAGAGCTCACCCTTTCGCAATCAGCCATTCAACCGCTGCAACCGTGCCAGCACGGACAATCCATGCGCCTCGAGACTTTCGGATTGCGCCAATTGTGCTGCGCTGGGGCCGATGGCCTGCAAAGCCTGTGGCGTCATCTGACTGAGCGTGGTGCGCTTGAGGAAATCCATCACGCTAAGACCCGAAGAAAACCGGGCCGAGCGGGCAGTCGGTAAAACGTGATTTGGTCCGCCAACATAGTCACCGATGGCTTCGGGTGTGTATTGGCCGAGGAAAATTGCGCCTGCGTGGACGGTTTTGGCGCTGAGTGCCGCAGGGTCGGCAACGCAAAGTTCTAGATGTTCCGGCGCGATCCGGTTGGACAGGGCCGCAGCCTCGTCCAGATCACGCACAGTGATCACGGCGCCAAAGTCGCGCCAACTGGCCCCGGCGATCTTGCGACGCTGCAGGGTTTCGAGTCGTTTGTCGACGGCCTGCGCCACCGCTTTACCAAATACGGCGTCATCGGTAATCAGTATGGACTGCGCACTTTCGTCGTGCTCCGCTTGGCTTAGCAGGTCCAGCGCGATCCAGTCAGGATAATTGTCTTTGTCAGCGATCACCAGAATCTCAGAGGGGCCAGCGATCATGTCGATGCCCACCTTGCCGAACACCCGGCGCTTGGCCGCCGCGACGAAGGCGTTGCCCGGACCGGTAATCTTGTCCACTGGTGAGATGGTCTGCGTGCCATAGGCCAGCGCAGCCACCGCCTGAGCACCGCCGATCCGATAGATCTCATCAACACCTGCCAGCTGCGCCGCCAGCAGCACCAGCGGATTCACCTGCCCATCCGGTGTGGGCACGACAATAGCCAGCCGCTCAACCCCGGCGACCTTGGCCGGGATGGCATTCATCAACACCGAAGACGGATAAGATGCCAACCCACCTGGTACGTAGAGGCCCGCCGCCGACACGGGCGACCAGCGCCAACCCAACGTGGCACCCGCCTCGTCCGTCCATTCGTGATCCGACGGCATCTGTTTTTCATGGTATGCCCGGATGCGGTTGGCCGCCAGTTCCAGCGCTGCACGATCCTGCGACGAAACCTGACACACCGCCTCTGTGATCTCTGCCGCGCTGAAGGCCATCGTCTCGGGCGTCAGCTCCAACCGGTCGAATTGCGCGGTCAGTTCAATGACGGCCGCATCGCCGCGGTCGCGGACATCCTCGATGATCTGCGCAACGACTGCATCCACATCCGGGCTGTCTTCGCGTTTGGCAGACAGCAGCGCCTGAAAGGCGGGTTCGAAATCTGCGAACGTTGTGTCGAGGAATACAGGCATGGTCAGAAACTCCGGACAGGTGCGAGGGTCTTATCGCCGGGATCGGGCACCCTCAACCCTCAGACCGGGGGGTGCAGCGATTTGCGCATCGGAAATTGCGGGATTCCGTTCCAATTGCCGGATGGACCGAATGGCTGCCACCCGCGCGCGATATAGAAATCACGAGCTGTCAACGTCGCCTCCAAATGCGCTTCGCTGCATCCAACCGCAACAAGTTCGCATTCGAGTCGGTTTAACAACTGCGCGCCGATCCCCCGCCGGACATGATCCGGGTCGACATACAGCAACATGACCTTGCCGGTCTCGCACAAGCCCCCCACCGCAGTTATCTGTCCCGAGACGTCCGCCAGCCAGATCTGCCTGCCGGAGACAATCCACCTCCGAATGGAAGCCGGGTCCTTCATTGCTGTCCAAAGCGCCATGTTCCGCGGATCATTCCCGTGGTCCGCTTCGCAAAGCCGCTCTATCGACCGGATCAACACCCGGCTGACTGCAAACACATCGAAAACCGTTGCGCGACGCAAAGTCATCCCCTGCGGCGGGTTGGAAAACGCCTGCGCTATGCCGCGCTTGTTTT
Source organism: Ruegeria sp. HKCCD9138 (assembly GCF_057220975.1). NCBI lineage: Bacteria > Pseudomonadati > Pseudomonadota > Alphaproteobacteria > Rhodobacterales > Roseobacteraceae > Ruegeria > Ruegeria sp. HKCCD9138. Next base: position 103,608 of record NZ_JBWVAZ010000003.1, read on the forward strand.
TCATTCAGTCCGGGTGATGCGGCGCGTGGCCCGAAGGTGCGCGATACGGCCGGGTAACGTCTTTGAGAGTGGCGTCAATAGCTTCGACATTCAGGCGGATCGCGCCATCACCGGCCAGTGTCAACAGGACCTGACCGGCGCCATCGTCGCCTGCTTCGAAATCGACCGACAGCAGGGACAGAACCATATCTTTGTCGCTCCGGTCGATGCCCTGACTGGCGACCGACAGCACGGAATCAAAAACCAAAACGGATTGCACCCGCTCGAAATCCCGGTTGCGTCGGGTTGCGGCGTCCTTGTCCTCCCATCGAAATCGGTTCAGCAACAATGCGAACCTGCGCTCGGATGGGCGCCAGGTCATTTCAGTCACTGGAAAAATGGCATCCTGTGCCAGGGTCGCGATGACCTGAAGGTCGTCCCTGTCTTCTGCGCCGAGGTTCAGCGGAGCCTCGCGCCCGTCCTTGAAACTTGCGTCAGTCATTGGCCCTTGATCCGTTCAATCTTTGCGCCTACGCCTTCCAGCTTGCGCACCACATGTTCATACCCTCGATCGAGGTGATAGACGCGGCTGACCGTCGTTTCCCCCTCGGCCGCCAGCCCGGCTAATATCAAGGAGACCGAAGCGCGCAGATCTGTCGCCATCACCGGCGCACCCTTCAGCCGCTCCACCCCCGTTACCGTGGCGGTCCCGCCGTGTACTTCGATCTGCGCGCCCATGCGCACCAGTTCAGGGGCATGCATGAAGCGGTTTTCGAAAATACGTTCTTCCAGAACAGATGTCCCCTCAGCCGTGCACATCAGCGCCATCATCTGCGCCTGCAGATCGGTCGGGAAGCCCGGGAAAGGTTCGGTCACCACGTCCACCGACGTAACACGCCCATTCTTGCGAACGACCTTCAGCCCCTTGTCAGTCGGTTCGACACTTACCCCCGCCGCATCGAGTTTCTCGGCAAAGGATGCAACAAGATCAATGCGCCCGCCCAACAGCTCGACCTCGCCACCGCAGATCGCCGGAGCCAGCATGTAAGTGCCCAACTCAATCCGGTCGGTCACAACCTGATGCGTCGCGCCGTGCAGGCGATCAACACCTTGGATTTCAATGGTCGAGGTCCCCTCGCCCGAAATCTGCGCCCCCATCTTACGCAGACATTCGACCAGATCGACAATCTCCGGTTCGCGCGCGGCGTTTTTCAGAACGGTAGTGCCCTTTGCCAGCGTGGCGGCCATCACGATGTTCTCGGTCGCGCCCACCGAGGCAAACCGCATCTCATGCACGGCACCCTTCAACCCATCCGGAGCCTTGGCGTGAAGGTAGCCATCTTTCAGTTCAATCTCGGCGCCCAGCGCCTCGAGGCCTTCGACGTGCAGATCCATCGGGCGCGCACCAATCGCGCAGCCGCCGGGCAGCGAGACCACCGCTTGCCCCAACCGCGCCAGCATCGGGCCCAAGACCAGATTGGACGCCCGCATCTTGCGCACGATGTCGTAATCCGCCGTATGACTGGTCAGGTCGTGGCTGGACATCGCAATCACCTGACCGTCCTGCAATTGTGACACCTCGGCCCCAAGCGATTGCAGCAACTGAGACATGGTCTTGATGTCACTCAAGCGCGGCGCATTGGTGAGCGTCAGCGGTTCGTCGCTCAGCAAGGTTGCGGGCATAAGCGTCAGACACGCGTTCTTGGCCCCCGCAATCGGAATCTGACCGTTCAGCGGCCCATTGCCCGTCACCAGAATCGAATCCATCTGCTCTTAATCCTCGTTTTTGCCGGTTTTATCCCCGGATGCCGCCCGCGCCTTGGCCTGCGCCTTACGCCGCGCCATATTGGCCTTCAGCGCGGCCTTGAGTCTTTCATCGCGCGCAGTCCCGGTTTTGCCGTGTTTTTTTGGTGAATTTCTGTCTGCCATTGTCTTTCTCTACAGGAGACGCAAAAAACCGTCCAGACACCCTTGCGCCGCGTTTCGTTTGAGTCTAATCACCCGCCCACAGCGCTGCTGTAGCTCAGAGGTAGAGCACTCCCTTGGTAAGGGAGAGGTCGAGAGTTCAATTCTCTCCAGCAGCACCATGATTTCCTGACAAATCAACGACTCTCGAATGCGATTTGATAGAATGGCTATTCGGATGCGGCAGGTCGACGCTTGGCTTTGGTGGCGAAACAGTGAATTCATTTTTTAGCCTTTACGCTTCTAAATTATTCCGTTCGTTGCTTATTCTGCCGCTATGCGATTCCGAAACGCGCACAAACCCCATAAGCTCGAAACCCAGGCGTTGCTAAATGAGACCTCAAACGCTAGTCTAAACTTAATTGATTGATAACTTTTGGGGGCCGTGATGAGACTTTTCCTTGCTGCCGTTATCACTTGCGTAGCGGGTGCTTCGAACGCGCTGACTATAACGTTTGACCACGAAACGACAGAACCCGGTGGCACCCCATTCAGCCACGTGGGTTTTAGTCAAGGTTTTCGGTATGATTTCAGTGATGTCCACCTGACCGGAAATCATGTTGCGCTTCATGACGATAGCGGAATCACCTCTTCGATGATTCGAGCGATCGATGGTGCCCAATTCACCCCGATCTCTATCGACACAAATGGGTTCAGTCGGATCTTTATGACAGGTAGCGAAGAGGCCGCCGGCGATATTACTTACGACTGGGCAACTGCAGGAACAGCACCGGCCGTAACGCTGGTCTTTCAAGGGGTGAGAGACAGCCAGGTTGTTGCAACGCAATCAATATCGACCGTTGCGCGTAATCCACTGTCTTGGGCAGCCATGACATTTGGCACTGCGTTCCAGGCCATAGACGAACTTATACTAAGTCTCAGGTTCCAGTCTGACCCTGAGTATTTCGCCGGTCTTCCAGACGGCGAATTTGATCCTGATACGGCCTGGTGTGATCAGTGGTGTGGCGAGTATCGTGTGGATAACCTCGTGGTGTCCCAAGAAGTGGCACCTGTACCGTTGCCAGCCAGCGGGTTGCTCCTCATTGGAGGTATTTTAGGGTTGATGGGGTTCAGAAGCTTTCGGCGGCAGACCCAATAGCCATTGATACTACTGAAAGAGCCGTTTGAGGTTAATAGCATCGTCTGAATCCGCAAATGCCGGATGAGTTGGTACGACCCAACTCAGTGGAATGGGCGTTGAGGTAATGATTTGGCCACAAGTCAATCTCGCCGGGGCGTGATCAGTGTTTATTGGTCTTCCGAAGTTTCGGTTCCATCTTGTCAGGTGGAAACGTCGACCAAATGGGGGGAGCGCAATGGCAAGGGTAAAGACAATACTCCAGTCAGCTGTGGTAGTTCTGGTTGTCGGCGGACCTCTTACCGCTGTCGGACAGACCCATCCGGTTGGAACGGCTGATGGTTTCAAGAAAATTCCGGCGATCACCGCCGGGCGGGGCGCAAGCCTGCATATCCCGACCAAACTCAACCGACATTTCGGAACTGTTCAGCGCTCGCTGCCTTACCGGGCCCATAGGCATACACCGCGCCTAAAACGGACAAGCGACCATGGCCGGTCTTATCGGCGAGATTACAAGTACAAGGTGTACATATACGCGCGACCTCGTTCTTCCATCAAATACGGATATCACCTGCGCTTAGGACCAAAATATCGCGCCCACAAACCCACCCGACATTTCGGCGGCCACAATGGATTTCACATCAGGCATAAAGGATTGCGCAGGCCGTACTGATCAGCGATCAGCCGCCGCGAAGCCGTTGCATCAGATAAATTTCCGCGCCTTCCGGTATTGGCTCAGCCAGTCCTGTGGCAATAATCCGTCCGTCGATCGCAATCGACACGCCGGCGTCAATTGGCCCCTGCAATTGCGGATGGGCGCGTATCAGCTCACGTAGCAACTCGCCGGTTGTGGTCGCCTCAACTTCGACGACCTGCCGGCCCCCGGTCAATGACCGGAGGCCGGACCAAAGGTGGACCTCAACCATTGTCCTTTAGCGCCGCAAGGATGCGCGGCGGCGACATCGGCAATTCCCGCATCCGTACGCCGGCCGCATGAGAGACTGCGTTGGCGATGGCCGCCAAAGGCGGCACGATACCGGTTTCACCGACACCACGCACACCGAACGGGTGACCGGGGTTCGGTACCTCGACAATCACGGTGTCGATCATCGGCAGGTCCGAGGCCACAGGAATGCGGTAGTCGAGGAAGATCGAATTCTGCAGGCGACCGTCGTCGCCATAGATGTATTCCTCGTTCAACGCCCAGCCGATACCCTGCGCGGCACCGCCCTGATACTGGCCTTCCACATAAGTCGGGTGGATCGCCTTGCCGGCGTCCTGAATGACCGTGTAGCGGACGACGCTGGTTTTCCCGGTTTCCGGATCGACCTCGGCATCCACGATGTGCGTGCCAAAGGACACGCCCGCGCCTTCGGGCGTCGCTTCGAAATGGCCCGAAATCGGGCCACCGGTCGCACCCATGTCAGCGGTAATCTCGGCCAGCGGCATCGGATCGAAATCGCCTGCGTTCGGGCCGGAGGGCACGGCGCAACCGTCTTCCCATTTGACCGCATCGACCGGGATGCCCCATTTGGCCGCCGCCCGTTCACACAGTTTTTCAACCGCATGGCGGGCTGCCTTGATGGTGGCGAGCCCGCTGGCATAGGTCACCCGACTGCCATGGGACACGTCGTTATACCCCAACGAGGCTGTGTCGGCGACGGTCACACGGATATTCTCGTAGGGGATGCCCAGAACCTCGGCAGCCATAAGCGCCATCGACGCGCGCGAGCCACCGATATCGGGAGTGCCCACCATGACCTGAGCCGAGCCATCCTCGGACAAGGCCAGCGAGACACTGGTCTCGCCCCCGTGATTGAACCAGAAGCCGCAGGAAATCCCACGACCCTGCCCCGGTTTTAAAGGCGCCGAATAGTGTGGATGCGCCTTCGCCGCCTCCAGCGTCTCCACCAGACCAATGCGTTCGTAGGTTGGACCATAGCTTGCCTTGGTGCCTTCGTGCGCCGCGTTTTTCAGGCGAACTTCGATCGGATCGAGGCCCAGCTTCTTGCACAGCTCGTCCAGCACGGATTCAACCGCGAATGCGCCCATCGGCGCACCCGGTGCACGGTAGGCCGCCTGCTTCGGACGGTTGGCCATGACGTCATAACCCACCTGCCGTACATTCGTCAGGTTGTAGGGCGCAAAGGCACACATGGCGGTCATGTCGCCCGGCGCACCGGGGAACGCCCCGCCTTGCAGGCGGAAGATACCTTCGGCGGCGGTGATCGTGCCGTCTTTTTTCATCCCGATCTTTATGTCCATCGACGCCGACGCGGTCGGCCCGGTGGCCCGGAATACTTCAGACCGGCTCATGACCAGCTTGACCGGGCGATTGGCCTTGCGGCTCAATGCCAGCGCAACCGGTTCAATGAACACTGTGGTCTTGCCACCGAACCCGCCGCCGATCTCTGACGCAGTGACCCGCAGGTTTGAAGTTTCGATCCCCAGAACCGCAGCACAGGTTTTCTGGACGATCCAGTGCCCTTGGGTGCAGCACCACAGCTCGCCCTTGCCGTCATTGCCCAGCATCGCCAGACATGCATGAGGTTCGATATATCCCTGATGGGTCGCCTCGGTGACAAAGCTGTCTTCGATGACCAGATCGGCCTCGGCAAAACCGGCCTCGACATCGCCATGGCCGCTTTCGTGATACCGCACGACGTTCGGGTGCATGCCTTCGGGAACCGAATAATCTGCCGCACCTTCGCGGATGACCGGCGCGTCCGGCGCCATCGCCTTGTCCACATCGGTGACATGCGGCAGGACTTCGTATTCGACCTCGATCAGCTTCAAGGCATCGCGCGCCGCCAGTGCCGAAGTTGCGGCTACAGCGGCCACAGCGTGCCCGTCATACAGTGCCTTTTCACCCGCCATGACGTTTTCAAGCACGTTCCAGAATTCACCTTCCAGGCCCGGTTTGAACGGGACATCGGCAAAATCGGCACGGGTGACAACGGCCTTAACGTCCTTGAGCGCCTCGGCCTTCGAAGTGTCGATCTTTACGATCCGCGCATGCGCGTGGGGCGAGCGCAGGATTGCGCCATGCAGCATACCCGGAGCGGAAACATCCGCCCCGAACTTGGCGCGACCTGTTACTTTGTCCAGCCCGTCCGGCCGATCGGGGCGCGTGCCGACAAAATTGAATACGGATTTACGATCGTCGAGTGCCATTACGAAGCCTCCCGCAGTTCAGCGGCCGTATCCATCACGGCGCGAATGATCTTGTCATAACCAGTGCACCGACACAGGTTGCCCGCCAGCCAATAGCGCGCCTCTTCCTCGGTCGGATCAGGGTTTTTCTCCAACAGGGATTTGGCGGCCACAAGAATGCCCGGCGTGCAGACACCGCATTGCAAGGCAGCATATTCGATGAATTTCTTTTGGAGCGGATGCAGAACGTCACCTTCAGCGATGCCTTCGACAGTTTCGATCTGCTTGCCGTCGGCCTCAACCCCCAGCATCAGACAGGAACAGACCAATCGGCCATCCACCGTGACCGAACAGGCACCGCAATCTCCAGTGCCGCAGCCTTCCTTGGCGCCGGTCAGGTTCAGTTTGTCGCGCAGGCAATCCAGCAGGGTTTCTCGCGGGTCGCACAGATATTCGACCGTATCGCCGTTGACAGTGGTGGATACGTGGAACTTGCTCATGCTTGCTCTCCCTTCGCGCGGGCATAGGCGATTTTGGCGACCCGTTTGGCCAGAACGCCCGAAACTTCGGTTCGGAATGCGATTGTGCCCCGTTTGTCGTCGATCGGGTTGCAAGCCGCCGACGCAGCGGCCGCCAACGCATCCAGCGCGGCATCGTCCAGCGTTGTACCAATGATGGCGCGGGCAGCGTCCTCGACCAACAGGACGGTTGGCGCGACAGCACCCAGAGATACGCGGGCCTCGGTGATCGTGTCACCGTCAAGACGCAGGTTCACGGCAACGCCGACCACGGCGATGTCCATTTCCGTGCGGGGGATGAAGCGCTGATAAGCGTCGCCACCGTTTTCACCGCGCGCCGGGATGTTCACCGCAGAGATCACTTCGCCCTTGGCCAGTGATGTCTTGCCGGGGCCGGTCGGAATTTCCTCGACCGCAACTTCACGCGTGCCATTCGGCCCCGTGACAGTCACGGTCACGCCTGCGGCCACCATGGCAGGTACGGAATCAGCCGCAGGTGATCCGTTGCACAGGTTGCCGGTCAGTGTCGCGCGCCCCTGAACCTGAGTCGATCCGATCAGATCCATCGCCTCAACCACACCGGGCCAGTCGCGACTAAGTTCGGGATGCTCGCTCATTTCCGCGCCGGTTGCGGCAACGCCCAGCGTCCAGCTGCCATCTGCATTGCGTGTGATGTCGCGTACACCGTTGATTTTCTTGATGTCGATCAGCGTATCGGGTGTGACCAGATCCGAGCGCAACTGCACCAGAACGTCGGTACCGCCGGCCAGAAACCGGGTGATGCCCGTCGCGTTTGCAGCCAGAGCCGAGGCTTCGGCAAAACTGGCGGGGCTGTGATAGTCCATGTATTTACCTCGTACCTGTGGATCAGGATTCACTGGGATTCGCCGGGGACGTTAGTGCAGCAACCCCAGCGCGTCCATGGCCGGAACGACCAAAATTCACGATTCAGCAGGCTGTCTCCAAACTCTGATCAAAGGTCGAGCTCGACGACCCCACCCGGTTGGGCAGCCCGGCTCTGGCACAGGATGATCGCCGCTTCGCGTTGTTTGTTCGAAAGAACAAAGTCTCGATGCTCGATATCGCCCGAAATCACACCGCATTTGCAGACACCGCAAATCCCGTCAGAGCATTTCACATCTACGTGAATCCCAGCCTCGTTCAGCACCTGAGCTGCATCTTTGTCTTTGGGAACCGTCAACTCTCGCCCCGACTGCGCAAGACGCAGGGTGAAGGGGTGGTTCTCGTATTCCGGCTGCTCGGGGACCGAGAAATATTCAAGGTGGCGGGCGTCGTCCGGAAATCCCTGCCGTTCCGCCACCTGCATGACGCCGTCCATGTATCGATCCGGACCGCAAGTGTAGACATGCCAGCCTTCCTGATACCCCGACAGAATGGCATCCAGGTCAGCACGCGTGCCTTCGTCCGAAAAATGATAGAACACCCGATCTGCCCATGGCATCGAAGCCAGATCATCCAGATACCCGGCCCCAGAACGTGTGCTGGCCGAATAGTGAAGCTCGAATTCTCTTCCCAGCGCGTGTAGGCGATGGGCAAAAGCGATCATTGGCGTAATGCCGATGCCACCGCCCATCAGAAAAGTCCTGGTCGCCGTTTCATCCAGCTCGAAATGGTTGATGGGTTTCGAAATGAAGACCTTGCGCCCCTCGTTGAAAATGCGGTGCAGCAACGCGGATCCTCCGCGCCCTTTGTCTTCGCGTAGTACACCGATCTGATAGGTGCCTGTGTCCCCCGGGTTGCCGGACATTGAATACTGGCGCAGAAACTCGGGTGCGACCAGAACGTCCAAATGGGCCCCGGCGGTCCATTCTGGCAATGGCGCGCCATCAAGGGCCGAGAATTCATACTTGGTCACGTCCGCAGTCATCTTGTCGACCTTGGTGAGCTCGACCCGCATCACCGGGGCGTCGCCCGCAACCTGATATCGATGGACAACGGATATATCCCCGGCAGCCTTGCGGGCCTTGTATTCATCTGCCGTGACCATCGCCTCATAGGCCGCAATTCCGGCCTCACGATCCATGGCAAAGGGATAGGGCCAGGGATGTGGTGCCAGGTAGGCCGGATAGACGGCCAGTGTCTGATCTTCGTATTTCAGATCCAGGTCCTTTTGCAGGTCGCGCCGGTTCAGAGGGTGAACCGACGGGCGATAGGCTCCGTCGGCCTGCAACTCGATATCCCACCACCACTTCTTGGTGTCGTTCAACCGGCCATTTCCGACCGCATCGTCCAGCTTGGCCAGCGCGGGCGCCGCTTGGGGAATGTTCATCGCGGCCCAACGGAAAGGGCGTTCCTTGAAAATCCCCTCAAGGTTCCACGGACACGTCTTCATACACCGGCCACACATCGCTCCACCGGGTGTGGTCACACGATAGGTCGCACATTTCTGACTGTCCGATTTCCAGATTTCATAACCGTTGAACATCAGTTTCGGCCCAGCCGTGATTGCCCCCGACGGGCATTCGCGCGCACATTTGTTGCAGGCTTCGCAGAAAGTCTGCAGACCGAAATCAATCGGCTTGTCGTGGGTCAACGGCATGTCGGTGGTCACAACACCGGATTTCAAGCGTGGCCCAAGATATGGGTTCAAAATGACCTCGCCAATCCGGCTGACCTCGCCCAGCCCGGACAGCAGCAGCAGCGGAGGTTGCAGCACCTCGCCATCCATCACCGTATGCGCCTTGGCCTTGTAGCCGAGGTTGCGGATCTGCTGAGCGACAACACCGCCCAGCAGTGAAAACCGCAGATAGGCACGCATGGACTGCGCAACGCTGATCCAGTCATCGCCGCTTGCGCCTTCCATCGTCTCATAGCCCTGATCGATGATCATGCTGATGGCCTGATCATGGGGCGGCGTGATCTCCTCTCCGGTGGCATCGTGGGAATACCAGCTCCATTCGGGACATCGGCTGAGACCCACGGCGTCGACACCCAGAAAATAGGTTGCTGCCTTGACATTCGCCGCATTGCGTTCGGCGTCGGTGGGTTGGGCAACTTCGGCGCTTTCGCCATCCTGCAGCAGCACAAACGCCCCCAATGCGCGGCGCTGTGCGAAACTGGGTGCGGATTTGCGAACATAGTGCCCGCCTTTCGCCGCGTCTTGCAGCGACTTGCCCATGTCCCCGAACTGCGCGCGGGCAAACATGTCGGCCCGTTTTGGCACGCGGGCGACATTTTCTTCGTCAATATACGTGGTGGGCGTATCGACCCGTTTGAGCTTTTCGAACGGGTGCGCGCCTTCCATATACCGCCGTCTGGCATATGGGTCGCGGTTCAAAGCGTTCTTGGCAAAACCCGTTCCCAACCACCAAGCCGGACCTTGCGTGCGGATCCACGGTTGCTGTGCCATGGGCAACAAGGGCTGATCGTGCGCAATGTCCATCTCGGTTGTGACGGCTGCCAGACCAAAGCGCCTGCCAAGCCATGGAACAACAACGTCACCGTCTTCGACCGACGCCAGCCCGGCCGCAACGGCAAGCCTGCCAAGATCAACATCAGACGACATTGCCGTATGCGCCCGCGCATCGAAACCCAACAGGCGAATGTAATTGGCGATGACCACGGCGTTTTCCGTCGCCAACAGACAGGCACGATGATCCTGCGCGGCCAATATCCAATCAGACCCAGGCTCATGCGGGTCGGGGTCCCGATTGAATTCATACAGGAAAACAATGGCATGCCGGTGGTTGTCGATTGAACCAGGTTTTGCCTCCATGCTTTCCTTGAGATCAGCCATGATCACGTCGATCCCCGAGGCCAGTGTCTTGGTCTGTCGCGTTTTCAGCGCGTGGGCCAAACGGTCGATATCCGGATTACGGCGGGGCCGCTGCAACAACGCTTCGGGCGGCAGAGGGCCACAGCCCATCATCGAGGCGTCATTGAAATAACCGAAAGCCTTCAGATGATGGGCACGCTCGGTCGGGTCCGTCGGGATTTCCGCCGCAGCCGGATTCACGAACCCATCCCGGATCGCGTCCATCATCGCCTGAAACTCGCCCATTGCGTTAACAATGCTCTCCGGCTGGTCGGGTCGGTGGAAGCTTAGTTCGGGCATCGGTGTTGCCGCGGACAAGTCCGGCATGCCTTCCTGCCGCACCAACCGCTCCAGCGGGTACGGGCCCATATGAACGGGTCTGTTCTTGTCCGAGAAAAAGCGGATTCCCATCATGCGCCTCCTGTTCCACATCGTCCCCTATCGCCTCATGGACAGCAAATCCATTCATGAATAATCATAAAGGGTATGAGCAAAACTAATTTCACTGACTTGGACGGAAAAGTTCTGCGAGTCTTTCTGACCATCCTCGAGGAAAGCTCGGTTTCCAAGGCCGCCGACCGGTTGGGCGTTACGCAATCCGCGATAAGCCATACGCTGTCCAAGTTGCGTCAGGTGTTGGGTGACCCGCTGTTTGTAAGGTCAGGACAGGGCCTGACGCCAACCGAACGCGCTTTGTCGTTGAAGGAACCAGTTCAATTGGTGCTGGACAATATGCGCTCTCTCACCGCCGAGCGCCCTTTTGACCCCCAGTCCGAGGATATCAAAATCGAGATCGCCACCAATGATATGCCGCGAGAGTTGATCTTTCCGCAACTATTGCGCGCCGTTCGTACCGAAGGTGTACGTCTTCGATTGGGTTTCATACTTTCGGGAGTTCCGGATCCCGACCTGTTGCGCAGCGACCGGTGCCAGTTGATGCTGACGCCCCTGCCCCCGGACGGACCGGATATTTTTCAGAAACGCTTGCTGCAAAGCCCGCTGATGATCTATTTCGACGGCGACCACTGTCGACCACCGCACAATTGGCAGGACTATTGCGAAACAGAACATGTCGAGGTGCGTTTCGCGGATGGCCGCAGTTCCCGCGCGGTTATGCGCGGTGTGGATCAGAGTCAGATCCGGCCACCCACCGTCACGCTGCCTCATTTCAATGCGATTCCGTCTTTCGTGAAAGGCAGTGATCTGATCTCAACGGACACCGAGCTAATGAAATTCGGTCCACTGGCGGGGCTGGACTGCGCGCCCCTTCCCTTCGCGTGCGAACCAGTTTCGATCTATATGGTCTGGCATCAGCGATCCGCCAACGACCCGGCGCACCGTTGGCTCCGCACCCGGATCGAGGCAATCGCCACTAAACTTCAGGCCTGAGACAGCAACCAGTCCTTCATTTTCTCGACCAGCTCGGGTTGGCGTGGCTTCCGCGGCGCAACCACATAGAACCCCAGGTCTTCTATCAACACGTCTTCCAGTGGCTGGACAAGGCGGCCCGTTGCAATCTCGGTTGCCACGAGCGGAGCGTTTGCCAGAGCAATGCCCTGCCCCGACACCGCCGCATCTATCGCAAGACTGGTCTGGCTGAAATTCATCATTCTCGGCTTCCCGCTAACTGCGACACGCTCAAGAAACAATGGCCAAAGCCCGTGTGTGTCATTAAGCAAAACCTGTTTGATCAGGTCGAAAGGCTTGGTTACCTGACGGGCCAGATCAGGGCTACACACCGGAACGAATTCGGTCGAGAACAATGGAACGGCGGTCAGGTCAGGCCCAAATGGCGCACGCCCCTGCCGAACCGCTAGGTCCACGCCGTCGGTTTTGAATTCAGCAAGGCGTTCGCGCGCGTCGACCTGAACCGAGATATCTGGATGCCTGGCCGTGAAATCCGCCAATCGTGGCACCAGCCATTTCGACGCGAAGCTTGGCGTGACCGAAATTGTGATTTGCCGGTCTCCTGAAAGATCATCAACCGCCTCTTCGATCAACCTGAAAGCCCGCTTCAATGGCGCATGAAAACGCCGCCCGGCTTCCGTCAGGCGCAAACCGCGTGGCAGGCGCTCGAACAGCTTTTCGGCCAGCCGCGCCTCAAGCCCGCGCACCTGCTGGGCAACGGCGCCTTGTGTCACGCCCAACTCCTCGGCGGCCAGACGAAAGTTAAGGTGCCGGGCCGAAGCTTCGAAAGCCCGAAGTGCGTTCAAAGGGGGAAGAGCGGCCATTGGATTACCCAGTAGATTTTCTACAGCATACGGTCAGAAGAACTGATTGGTCAAACCGGTCATAGGACCGCATTTTGAAAGAAACGGATTGTCAGGAGAAAACACATGACAAAAGTAGCTCTGATCACGGCCGGCGGCAGCGGCATGGGCGCGGATTCAGCCCGAAGACTCGCGGCCGACGGGTTCAAAGTCGGTATCCTGTCCTCCTCGGGCAAAGGCGAAGCCCTTGCGCGCGAATTGGGCGGCGTCGGCGTCACCGGATCAAACCAGTCCAATGACGATCTGCAAAAGCTTGTCGACGCAGCCATGGCCCATTGGGGGCGCGTCGATGTTCTGGTCAATTCAGCCGGGCACGGACCGCGGGCACCAGTCCTGGAGCTGACGGATGAAGACTGGCACACTGGTATGGATGTCTATTTCATGAACGCGGTGCGCCCGACACGGCTGGTGACGCCGATCATGCAGGCGCAGGGCGGTGGCTCGATCATCAATATCTCTACCTTTGCTGCGTTCGAACCTGATCCGGTATTCCCGACATCGGGCGTTTTTCGCGCGGGGTTGGCAGCATTTACCAAGCTGTTTTCGGACCAATACGCCGCCGACAATATCCGGATGAACAACGTTTTGCCGGGTTTCATCGACAGCCTGCCGGAAAAAGAAGAGTTTCGCGCCCGTATCCCTCTGGGGCGCTATGGCCGCAGCTACGAGGAAATTGCATCGGTTGTAGCCCTGCTCGCGTCGGAAGGCGGGGCATACATGACCGGACAGAACATCCGCGTGGATGGTGGGATCACACGTTCGGTCTGATCAGCAGCGGCGCTAAAACCGCGCCTTGATCAAATGGGTTACCGCCGCGCCTGCTTCGAAAAAGGCGCGGCGCAGACCCGTCCAGCTTTCTCGATACTGAGTGATAGGCCGCACCGGCAGGTAGGACGGGTCCCCATCCAATAGACTGTTCGCCATCAGGCGCCCGAACACGGTACCCGGCCCGATCCCCCGGCCCGAGAAACCATGTACCGAAAGCGCATTGGGTCCCATTTCGATAATCTTGGGAAGATGATCCGATGTCATCGCAATTCTGCCGTGCCAACCATCGGTCAGAGGCTGATCCGCCAGTTGCGGATAAAGCTCGGCCATCTTTCGACAGACCCATCGACTGTGCGCAAACCTGCCGATCTGACCCAGATCGCCCATGCCGCCGATGATGAACCGCCCATCCTGATCCAGTCGGAATGATGTCATGATCAACCCGGTATCCCAGCATCCCTCGCCACCCGGCAGAATGCTGGCGCGAAGGTTTTCCGACAGCGGATCCGTGGCGTATTGGAAATAGTAGACCGGTACATAAGCAGGCGTGGATTGGGAAAGCTCCTGATGATATGCATTTGTGGCCTGGATGACCGCCTTCGCCTGAACCCTGCCCCGAGGTGTGGTCAGCACCCAGGCACCACCCTGATGAATCAGCGACCGAACCGGGCTGTTCTGAAAAACCTGAGCTCCGGATTGCACGGCCGCACGCGCCAACCCCTTGGCAAAGGCCAGCGGCTGGATCGTTCCGGCGCGCGGGTCGAACAAGGCACCGTGAAAGCCCGCGCTGCCGGTTCTTTGGCCTGCCTCGTCTGCCGAAACCAGCGTAACCGGCGCACCTGAAGCGGTCAGTTGTTCATGCCGGGATTGCAAGTCGCGCAGACCACCGGTGGAATGGGCACAATGCAGTGTACCGCATCGAACCGGTGCGCAATCAATACCGTGCGCTTCGATAAGACCAAAAACCTCTTTGGGTGCAGCGGCCAGTAATGCGATCAGGTGATCGCCCGTGTCCTGACCCAAGTAAGATCGGATTCGGTCCGGCGGCATCCAAAGGCCGGCATTCACAAGCCCGACATTGCGCCCCGACCCACCATGCCCGATCTCCTTCGCTTCCAGCAAACAGACCGATGCCCCCGCCTGGGCAGCAGTCAGGGCGGCCGAACACCCGGTGTAACCACCGCCTATGACAGCGAGGTCGACGCTCAGGTCACCGGACAGTGCAACGGCGTCGACGTTTTCTACGCAAGTTTTTCGCCACAGCGATTGGTTGTGATCACCCAATTTGAACCTCATGGATTTGAGCGGATCTTCGGTGCGGACGGGCCCGGTTACAAGCGCCGATCGATCATCGCCATCCATTTCTTGAATTCGAGTAGAACAGTCAAATCAAAAACGCGATGCGGCCGTACCTGTCGCCGACTCCGAGGCCAAAGGCGTGTCGCAACGTTGGCTCACTACTCGGCGCAGACCCGTGTTCGGGTCGAGGGGCGATTTCCTGACTTTTTCGACTGTGGCCCCAGCCCAAACTAAAACCGCGGAGACCGCATTGCGCAAGCAAATCAGAATTTGCCGTTGTCGTTCTTCCATTCGTTGCGCGGGGCAATTGTCTCGACCGTGTCCCAATGCTCGGCAATCTTGCCGTTCGCCACACGGAACAAATCATAAAATGCGCTGTGGTTGCCGTTGAATCTGCCTTCGCACACGGTCAGAACGAAGTCTCCTTCGGCCAACACCCGATGAACGCGCCGATAATCGACAACCCGATCACCATTTAGCCTCGCTGCCAGAGAGGATCGCAACTCTGACACCTCATCAGATAGCCGTGGGTTGTGTTCGACATATGCATCAGAGTCGATATCAGTTTCGAGCCGATCCAAGTCACCCGTAATAAGTACGGCTTCGACAAAGGCGTGCACGAAGGCCCGGTTTGCTTCTGTGAGATGCTCGTCACTGGCGCCCGTTACCCCGTCCACCATGCTGTGACCGGATCTGTTCGGCCCCTGCCGCTTTTGAATATTATCCCAATGTTCGACGGCCTGACCGTCTTCAAATCGAAAAACCTCAAACCCGATATTGCGACGGGAAAAATCATACTCCGTATGAGCAAATACGTAGTCTCCGTCCTCGAAGGCCCTGACGACATTCACGCGGGGCGAGGTTTCTGACAGGCGCTTGAACAAGGCGGCTAGACCCTCACTGCCTTCATGGGTTTGAGGGTTGTGCTGAATGTAGCGGGCCTCGTTCACCACGGAAACTGGGCCGGGGTCACCGGTCTCAATGCTTTTGAGCAGGGCTCGGATTCGATTCTTGTTAGTGTCCACCATGACGGCGCCCTTAGGGTCGATTTCGATACCCGGCCAGAATGCCATTCAGATCAACGCGGAA
This sequence comes from Ruegeria sp. HKCCD9138, assembly GCF_057220975.1. Lineage (NCBI taxonomy): Bacteria > Pseudomonadati > Pseudomonadota > Alphaproteobacteria > Rhodobacterales > Roseobacteraceae > Ruegeria > Ruegeria sp. HKCCD9138. The sequence continues at coordinate 119,502 of NZ_JBWVAZ010000003.1, forward strand.
CAATGGCGCCAAGTTGGATTTGCTGCGCAGCCTTCGGCTTTGCGTCCTGCGGACAGCAGGTGGGCCGGGCAGGCGCGGGCTTCGCCCGCGCCTGCCCGGCCCAACGGGAGGAGACGTTCCGAAAGGAATGTCGACGACGGGCGGGAGCCTACTTCTTCCGACTACTCGTCCAACGAGCGGGCAATGAGTTCCTTCATCACCTCATTTGTACCGCCGTATATCATCTGAACCCGCGCATCCGCATAGAGGCGGGCAATTGGGTATTCCATCATGTATCCGTAACCGCCGAACAACTGCAGACATTCGTGCATGACTTCATTCTGCACTTCCGATCCCCAGTATTTCACCATCGAGGCAGTCGCAGCATCCAGTTCACCCGCCTCCAGTTTGGCAATGCAATCATTCACGAAACTCCGCAGCACTTCGGCCTTGGTCTTGCACTCGGCCAGCTTGAAACGCGTGTTCTGGAAATCCATTACACGCTGCCCAAACGCCTTGCGTTCCTGAACATATTTCACGGTCTCGGCGATGGCGAAATCGATTGCTCCCAGCGCCATGATACCAATGGTCAACCGCTCCCACGGCAGCTGCTTCATCAACTGATAGAACCCCTGCCCCTCTTCCGGGCCCAGCAGGTTGGTCATCGGCACTTTGACGTCCTCAAAGAACAGCTCGGCCGTGTCGTTCCCCTTCATTCCCAGCTTTTTGAGATTGCGACCCTTGCGAAACCCCTCGACCCCGCCAGTTTCCACCACAATCAGCGAAACACCCTTTGCGCCCAGAGATTTGTCGGTCTTTGCCGCAACGATCACCAAGTCAGCCGACTGGCCGTTGGTGATAAAGATCTTTGAGCCGTTGATCTTGTACGAATTCCCGTCCTTTTCGGCCATGGTCTTTACGGCCTGCACGTCAGAACCGGTTCCGGGTTCCGTCATAGCCAACGCGCCGACCATCTCACCCGAAGCGAGTCTCGGCAGCCATTTCCGCTTTTGCTCATCACTGCCATAAGCGGTGATGTAATGGGTCACGATAGACTGTATGCCATAACCCCACCCGGCATCCCCTCGTGCGGTCTGCTCATAGAGAGTCACGGCGTCAAACCCCATGCCGCCGCCGACGCCGCCGTATTCCTCGGCAATCGAACCCGCCATCAGCCCTGTTTCACCTGCCTTCAACCAGAAGGCGCGATCAACGACACCGTTCTCGACCCAGGTCTCGATATTCGGCACCAGGGCGTCATCCAGGAACCGGCCCGCCATTTCGGCAAACATCCGGTGTTCATCGGTGACCCATGCGGCAGAGCTGGTAAAAAGAGACATTGAGACCTCATTCCTCTGGATTTGCTCCAAAACTAGCGGCTGCTTCACTTTCAGCCAATCCATGTGACGTCGCGTTCGGACAGACCGATACGCAACGTTTTGAATTTCACGCGCCTGTTGTAACCTTCGCCACGATCACGCTTTTGTCAGCGGCCCGGTCCAAAACCATGCCCATATAGTTGGTTCAAACTTTCGACCAATGCGCCACTTGTCGTGCGATTCAATGCCCTCGGTTCTCGAGGGTCACGAAAGGAACTTCGATGCCACGCGCCTTTTCTCAGTTGACTTTCACTCCGGCCGTACGTGCCTATCAGGACCGAATGGGGTCCGCCGCGACTTATGCCAAGTTCATTGAAGGCGGCCCGCAAAAAGGGCATGAGATCGGACCGAACGAAAAAGCCTTTATCGAGGCACGCGACGGGTTCTATCAGGCCACGGTGTCCGAGACGGGCTGGCCTTATGTGCAGTTTCGCGGCGGTCCTGTCGGCTTTCTGAAGGTTCTTGACGAACGCACAATCGGATACGCGGACCTCACGGGAAACAAGCAGTACATTTCGCGCGGGAATCTGGACGTCAATGACCGGATCGCGATGATCCTGATGGATTATGCGAACAAACGTCGCCTGAAAATCCTGGGCCGGGTCTCGTTTGCCGAAGGCGCTGAAGCCGCTACTGATTTGTACCCCGAAGGCGCCGAAACCGAGGCAGAACGCGCCGCCACAATACGGGTAGAAGCGCTGGACTGGAACTGTCCGCGCCATATCACACCGCGCTTTACGGAAGCCGAGTTGCGCCCCCATCTGAACAAACTGGGGCGCGAGATGGCGCAGCTTCAGGCCGAAAACGAGCGTTTGAAGGCCGAGTTGGACCGCATCAAAGCGACTTGGGGCTAAAATACGGCAAATAAGCGGAACACCCCTTGACCTTCCCGTGACTGGAACCCCCATCTGGAGGGTACTGCCAGTATCAGGACGACTCGGATGACAGAACTCAAACACGCTCAGATCAAAGTCACGGGAATGGGCTGTGCCTCATGTGTTGGACGGGTTGAAACCGCGTTGCAGGCCGTTCCAGGCATCGGCGAGGCTTCGGTCAATTTTGCGACCGAGACTGCACAGATCGCGTATGATGGCCAATTCCCTGAGATCGCCAAGGCGCTGGAAGCCGCTGGATACCCGGCCGCCACACAGGAAAGCATTTTGCAGATCGACGGGATGAGCTGCGCCTCCTGCGTTTCCCGGATTGAAAAAACCCTGACCTCCAGCCCCGGTGTAATTGGTGCAAACGTGAACCTTGCGACACAAAACGCGACGGTGATTTATCTCCAAGGAGCAACAGACCCGGCCGCGCTTGCAAAAACCGTGACCGAGGCAGGATACCCAACCCGCCCTGCAAGCAAGCAGGACGATCACGATCTCTCCGCAAAAACGGAAGAAATCAAAGCGCTCGCCCGGACGACCTTGTTCGCTGCGCTGCTGGCCCTGCCAGTTTTTGTTCTGGAGATGGGTGGTCATATGATCCCCGTATTTCACCATTGGGTGCAGGCGACCATCGGCACGCAGAACAGCCATTTGATCCAGTTCGCTCTGACCTCGGTATTGTTGGTTGGTCCCGGTCGGGTGTTTTATGCAAAAGGTGTCCCGTCGCTGTTGCGGGGTGCGCCGGATATGAATGCTCTGGTCGCGCTGGGAACCGGGGCAGCCTATTTGTACTCTGTCGTTGCAACTTTCGCGCCACAAGTGCTGCCGCAAGGCACAGCCAATGTATATTTCGAGGCCGCCGCCGTCATCGTCGTCCTGATCCTGTTGGGCCGACTGCTGGAGGCGCGCGCCAAGGGCCGGACCGGCGCCGCAATTCGCAAACTGGTCGGCCTGCAACCCAACACGGCCCGCGTGGCGCGTGACGGCGTCTTCGTCGACCGCCCGATTGCCGAGATTACAGTGAATGACATTATCCAAATTCGCCCCGGTGAGCGCGTCCCTGTGGACGGGCTCGTTCTGGACGGCAGCTCCTATGTGGATGAAAGCATGATCACGGGCGAACCGGTTCCGGTTGGCAAAGAGACCGGTGACGAGGTCGTCGGCGGCACGGTCAACGGCACAGGTGCGCTGCAAATCCGTGCAACCCATGTGGGCGCCGATACGGTGCTGGCGCAGGTTATCCGGTTGGTCGAGCAGGCTCAGGGCGCGAAGCTGCCCATTCAGGGGCTGGTGGACCAGATCACTCATCGCTTTGTTCCGGCCGTCATCGGTGTCGCCGTACTGACTGTTCTGGCGTGGTTGCTCATCGGTCCGGCCCCGGCGCTGCCGCTGGCATTGGTGGCGGGTGTTTCGGTGCTGATCATCGCCTGCCCTTGCGCCATGGGTCTGGCCACGCCGACCTCGATCATGGTGGGCACCGGTCGGGCGGCGGAATTGGGCGTTTTGTTCCGCAAGGGAGACGCGTTGCAGCAGTTGCAGCAAGCGCGGGTCGTTGCACTGGACAAGACCGGAACGCTGACACTGGGCCGACCCGAACTGGTCGAGGTGATCACCGCCTGCGGTTTTGCCCGGGAAGAGGTACTGCAATTGGCTGCGGCGGTTGAGGCTCGATCGGAGCATCCGATTGCAACTGCGATTACCCGTGCCGGACCGACGGAATTGCCGGAAGTTTCGGATTTCGAATCCCTCACGGGTCTCGGCTTGCGTGCAGCGGTCCAAGGGCGCAGCGTTTTGATCGGATCAGACCGTCTCATGGTGCAGAACGATGTTGATCTTGGCGCGTTGGAGACTGAAGCCGCACGACTGGCTGCCACTGGCGCAACGCCACTTTATGTCGCCGTCGACGGGCAACCGGCTGCCGCGCTGGCCGTTTCGGATCCGATTAAGCCAGGCACGCGGGCAGCACTGGAACGCCTGCATGAAATGGGGCTGAAGCTTGCCATGATCACTGGCGACAATGCGCGAACGGCGCAGGCTTTGGCGGGTGAGTTGGGCATAGACCATGTCACCGCTGAGGTGCTGCCAGACGGTAAACTGGCGGCAATTACCGATTTACAAAGCCGGTTTGGACCTGTGGCTTTCGTCGGCGACGGCATCAATGACGCTCCGGCCTTGGCGGCTGCCGATATCGGGATCGCCATTGGCACCGGCACGGACGTTGCAATTGAAACCGCCGACGTGGTTTTGATGTCGGGCGACCTGCGTGGCGTGGCGAACGCCGTTGAGATCAGCCGCCGCACCATGCGCAATATCCGCCAGAACCTCGGCTGGGCGTTTGGGTACAACACCTTGCTGATTCCCGTCGCGGCAGGCGTGCTGTATCCGTTCGGCGGTCATCTGCTGTCCCCGGCGCTAGCGGCAGGTGCGATGGCTTTGTCCAGCGTCTTTGTCGTCTCCAATGCACTGCGTCTGCGTCGCGTACGCGCAAGCGTGCCCGAAACGCCCCAACCATCCTTATCGCAGGAGGCACATTCATGAATATCGGAGACGTCGCCACCCGAACCGGGCTGCCTGCCAAAACCATCCGCTATTACGAAGAGATCAACCTGATCAAACCGTTACGCGACGACAATGGCTATCGCCGGTTTCGTGAGCAGGACATTCACAAACTGAACTTCCTGGGTCGCGCCCGAGCGCTGGGATTCACCATTGAAGACTGCCGCACGCTGCTGGCGCTTTACGAGGATGAAAGCCGCGCCAGTGCTGACGTCAAACGGATCGCGCGCGAGCATCTGACACAGATCGACGCCAAGATCGCCGATCTGAAAGCGATGCGAGACACACTCGGCCACTTGATCGAGGCCTGCGCCGGAGATGATCGCCCCGATTGTCCCATCCTGCGGGATCTGGGTGGACAAGCGTAACTCGGGGTTGCCCTTTGGTCCCGGCTTTGCTTTGTCAGACCTGAACATTCCGGTACTGGCCACAGCCGCCGCCGGACAGGGGAGAGGATCACAAAATGGCAAAAGTCGCGTTCCTTGGCCTGGGTGTCATGGGCTATCCCATGGCAGGGCACCTTCAGGCAGCAGGGCATCAGGTCACGGTCTATAATCGCACATCCGCCAAAGCCGAGGCCTGGGTCGCCGAGTACGCCGGCACAATGGCCGCAACGCCGCGCGAAGCGGCGCAGGGCGCGGAATTTGTCATGGCCTGCGTGGGCAATGACGACGATCTGCGCATGGTCTGCACCGGCGAAGACGGGGCCTTTCGCGGCATGTCAGAGGGTTCGGTTTTTGTCGATCACACAACCGTTTCCGACAAGATCACGCGCGAGCTTTATGCCGCCGCCAAGGCGCAAGGCATTGCATTCGTTGACGCCCCGATCTCGGGTGGGCAGGCGGGTGCCGAAAATGGCGTTCTGTCGATCATGTGCGGTGGTGATCAAGCTGCCTATGATGCAGCTGAACCGCTGATGCAGGTCTATTCGAAAATCTGCCGTCGTATCGGCGACAGCGGCGCCGGGCAATTGACAAAGATGTGCAACCAGATCGCCATTGCGGGGTTGGTTCAGGCCCTGAGCGAAGCATTGCATTTTGCCGAGAAGGCAGGGCTTGACGGTCGTGCAGTGGTCGAAGTGATCAGCCAGGGTGCGGCCGGTAGCTGGCAGATGTTGAATCGGCACGAAACCATGCTGGACGATCATTTCGAACATGGCTTTGCAGTCGACTGGATGCGCAAGGATTTGGGCATCTGTTTGGACATGGCCAACGAAACCGGCGCTTCGTTGCCTGTCACGGCACTGGTCGATCAGTTCTACAAGGATGTTCAGAAGCTGGGCGGCGGGCGTTGGGACACATCCTCGTTAATCAAACGGTTGCGGGCTTTGGACTGACGAAAGGGGGCTGTCTGCCCCCTCTTGGCCCATTGGGCCAATTCACCCCCGAGGATATTTGGGGCCAGATGAAGAGGATCCCGGTGCAAGCGGGACACAGAATCAAATGAGCGACTTGAACACATTCTGGACCAACGCCCTGCGCCAATCCTGGGGGCTGGACGCCCGGTTGACGCGTTTGGATGGTGAGTATGACCTGAATTTTCTGGCCCGGGCGACCAACGGCCAGGACTATGTGCTGAAGGTCATGCGGGCGGATTGCGCGCCCGATCTGGTCGATCTACAGATCAGGGCGCTGAAATACATCGCCGCCGAAGCTCCGGGCCTGCCATTTCCTCAACTGTACCCGGATCTGAATGGAGATTTCCTGCCTGAGATTGCGGATGAAAACGGACAGACACGACTTGTTTGGTTGTTGGAACGGCTTCCGGGACATTGTTATGCAAGTACGGCACCGAAGACCGAAGACCTGATCCTGAAATTGGGCCGTGTCCTGGGTGCGACTGACCGGGCACTGGAAGGGTTCACCCATGCCGCTTTGATCAGGCCGGATTTCAAGTGGGATTTGATGCAGGCCGGTTGGATCGCAGACAGACTGGACGCTATTTCGGATCCGAACCGGTGCGCGCTATTGCAGGAAATCGTGGAGGGCTTCGAGACGATATCGGACACGCTGTCCAGCTTACCTGTTCAGGCCATCCACAACGACGCCAACGACTATAACATTCTGGTTGAGGGCGAGTTGAGCGAACGCCGCAGCGTTTCGGGTCTGATCGATCTGGGAGACATGTGCGCGGCGCCGCGAGTATGTGACCTGGCGATTGCCGGAGCTTATGTGGTGCTGGATCATCCCAAACCTGAACGCGCTCTGGCGGCTCTGGTGCGGGGCTACCATGCGGCAAACCACCTGCGCCCTGAAGAGGTTGATCTGATCTGGCCCTTGTTGCGCATGCGGCTGGCCGTTTCGGTCGTCAATTCGACTTTGATGGCGCTGGAAAACCCGGACGATCCATATGTCACTATCAGTCAGGCACCGGCCTGGCGCTTTCTGGAAAACGGCACCGTCAATGGCGGCCTGATGCCTGCGCGGCTGCGCGCCGCCTGTGGGCTGCCGGTTGTCGATGGGGCCGAACGGATACACGCTTATCTGTCCGATCATCGCGACCATTGCGCGCAATTGTTCGGGCAGGACCTGAATGAGGCGCCCATGGGGTCACTGTCCGTTGAGAACTCTACCTGGCCGCAAAACCCATTTCACATGCCATTGGCCGAAGCCGCGCGCGTGGGTGAGGAATTCGGAGGCGGCCTCTGGCTTGGCTACTATAACGAACCCCGTTTGATCTATGCGGAACCCGGGTTTCGCAAGGGGTCGTGGAAGGCTTCGGACCGGCGTACGATTCATCTGGCCGTAGATGTATTCGCGCCAGCGGGGACTGTCCTCTATGCACCGATCAGTGGGCGGGTCGAGGTTGTGGAAAACCGCGACAATCACCTGGACTATGGCGGCGTTGTGATCCTGCACCACGAAACGCCAGAGGGTGATTCATTCTACACGCTGTATGGCCATCTGGACCCGGAGGTCTGCGACCGCCTTAAGCCGGGGGATCCGGTGGCGCAGGGTGCAGCTTTTGCCAGATTGGGCGAGGCAAACCAGAATGGCGGTTGGGCACCGCACGTGCATTTCCAACTGGCCCTGACCACCGCCGGGATGGACGCGGACTGGCCGGGGGTTGCCGACCCGGATGAGATGGAGCTATGGAACGCCCTCTGCCCCAATCCTGCGGCGCTGCTGAATCTGCCTGACGACAAGGTGCATTATCTCCCGACGGACAAGCAGGCCATCCTGCAAGGGCGTCAGGCGCATTTCGGCGGCAATCTGAGCCTGACATATGATGACCCGGTCATGCTGGTGCGCGGTTGGAAGCATCATCTGTTTGACGAATGGGGACGCCCCTATCTGGACGCGTATAATAACGTCCCGCATGTGGGTCATGCACATCCACGCATTCAGGCCGTCGCGGCGGATCAGTTGAAGCGGATGAATTCGAACACCAGGTATCTGCACCCCGCGCAGACCGCTTTTGCCGAGAAAATTCTCTCCAAACTGCCGGATCACTTCGAGGTCTGTTTTTTCGTCAACTCCGGCACGGAAGCGAACGAACTGGCCTTGCGTCTGGCCCGTGCCCATACCGGGGCAAAGGGTATAGTGACTCCGGATCATGGATACCACGGCAACACCAACGCGGCCGTGGCGATCTCGGCTTACAAATTCAACAAGCCCGGCGGCGTTGGTCAGGCGGACTGGGTCGAATTGGTCGAAGTCGCGGATGACTATCGCGGCTCGTACCGACGAAACGACCCCAACCGCGCGCAAAAGTTTGCGGATCTGGTCGACCCGGCGATTGCCGAATTGCGAAACAGGGGCCACGAGCTTGCCGGTTTCATTGCAGAGACCTTTCCATCGGTCGGCGGACAGATCATTCCGCCAAAAGGCTATCTGCCTGCGGTGTACGAAAAAATCCGCGCCGCCGGGGGCGTCTGTATTGCCGACGAGGTGCAAACGGGCCTCGGGCGGTTGGGAGATTATTACTTTGGCTTCGAACACCAGGGCGCCCTGCCCGACATCGTGGTGTTGGGCAAACCCATCGGCAACGGCCATCCGCTGGGCGTACTGGTAACGACGAAGGCCATCGCTGAGAGTTTCGACAACGGGATCGAGTTCTTCTCGACCTTCGGCGGCTCGACCCTGTCATGCCGGATCGGGAAGGAGGTGCTGGACATCGTTGATGACGAAGGCTTGCAGGGTAATGCCAAGGCCATGGGCGAGCGGTTGATGGATGGCCTCAGACAGATCGAAGCCGACTTTCGGCACGTTGGCGACGTGCGTGGCATGGGGCTGTTTCTGGGAGTTGAACTGATAAACCCCGACGGCTCGGAAGGCACCGAGATCTGCAGCTACGTCAAAAACCGGATGCGCGACCACCGCATCCTGATCGGTAGCGAGGGCCCCAAAGATAACATCCTGAAGATCCGCCCGCCTTTGACGATTGAAGCCGGAGATGTAGATATGATCCTGTGGGCATTGCGCGATGTATTGGCAGAGGTTGGAGATTACACGCCAGCGCCGGTTTGCGACCACGATCATCACCACGCGGGTTGCGGATGCTGCTGAGGTACGCACTGTAAGCCAGAAAAACAAAACCCCGGCGGTAATTGCCGGGGTTTTGCAGTACCGATCAATGCAACATCGCAGAGGGTGCGTGATGCCCTGTCGTCGGCACTGGGGGTGCGGATATCATTTGGCGCAGGGCCAGCCCGAGCTCTTCGGACAAGGACGCCAGAGCCGGCGCAAAGTCGGGGCGCACGATCAGTGAGGCCATCATCATGGCGTCTTCGCGCGCACCTTCCGAAGCGGCGGCAACCATCTGCGCGAAACAGTTTTCGTCAGCACCAATACACGAACACTCCAACCCGTGCCGGATAAGCGAACGACGCCCATAATTGGCACAAAGCGTGCACAGGCGGTCCAGCGTCAGCATCACCGCCTGCCCGCGATCCGAGCCGAGCGCGATATCGAAATCACTTGCCGCGTCAGCCCGACCGGACGCTCCGTCACTCCAGAGCCGCAGATACATGACTGCCCCGGCTTCGACAGGACTCAGATCAGCCAGTCGGCCAACAGCCGCCCCGCCGCGTGAGGATGGCGCGCTCATTTCGTCAGGATCAGTTTGCCCGCGCGCGTGATGCGCAGGGTATAAAGCTGGTCGCCAAGCTCGATATGAGCCAGGTTGCCACCATTGGTCAGCTCTTCGGCCTTGTGAGCCGGCAGCATTGAGACAGCATAGCCTTGGGTCGGTGTGGGATTTTGCGCGTTCATCGGACATCTCCAGAGCGTGTCGGGCAAAGTGCCATATCTGTTAATGGTTTTCGTGATCTGGCTGACCCTGACGGGCTGGCTTTCTGTTCCTGAAACTTAATCTGATTATTTTAGTCGGGATTGTCAAGCGCCAGATTTCAAACCTTTTGTTGGACTGCCGGTTGCGCACGGACACCTGCACGGGATAGGCCTGAAACCGACAAAGCCAGAGGCGGACCTATTCATGAGCGCAACCATTGTTTTCGACTTGGACGGTACACTCATCGACAGTCTCGCCGACCTCTCACAGGCAGTGAACCGGATGCTCGCGGACGTCGAACTAGCGCCGCTTCCGCAGCAAACGATCCGGCAATTTGTCGGCAATGGCCTGCCGAAACTGGTGGCGCGGACGATGGACCACTGCGGGCTGCCCCAACATCGCCATTCCGAACTGACAAAGGTAACTCTGAACCACTACAATTCGGCAGCATGTGATCTTACGACTGTCTATCCCGGCGTGCCGGAAGCGCTTGGCAATTTGCGCGATATGGGCTGTGCTCTGGGTGTCTGCACGAACAAACCTGAGGCCCCTGCAAGGCACGTTCTCGACGAGTTGAATCTGTCAGGGTTTTTCGACGCCGTTTTGGGCGGCGATACCTTAAACACACGAAAGCCGGACCCGACCCATTTACACGCCAGCTTTGAAGCATTGCCGGATGCCGGCCCGAGGATCTTTGCGGGGGACAGCGAGGTCGACGCCGAAACCGCGCAGCGGGCCGGGGTCCCATTTCTGCTGTATACCGAAGGTTACCGCAAATCCCCCATTGCGGATCTGCCGCATCATGCCAGCTACGGCCACAGCTCAGAATTGCCGGGACTCGTTTTGCAACTGCTACACGATGATCCCCACCTTGCCACCTGATCGGCCCGACTGGTTAAGACCCCCAAAATGAAATTGAGGGGCTGGCCGAGGGGGTAAAGAGCCAGCCCCCCATAGGGGAATTAAGTGAGAGTGGTAAGGCCTGAGCGGCCCTGGTAATACGCAATAGATAGCGCATGTGTTGAGAGAACGATATTGGGGAATTCCCGTAGAGCCTGTATTTGCCAATCAGGAGGCGGATTTTTGCCAATATAATCGGGACACTCAACCCTTGGGGGCGAAGTCAAAAGCGGCGCGGGCGATAACCAGTTCTTCATTTGTGGGAATGACCAAAACCTGAACTCGGGATGCCTCAGTCGAAATGGTTCGCGCGCTGCTCTGATTTGCGTCCTTGTTCAGTTCGATTCCCAGCCACTCCAAATCTGCGCAAATCTGGTCCCGAACACGCGCCGAATTCTCACCGATTCCACCGGTGAATACCACAGCGTCCACTCCGCCCAACACTGCAGCCAGCGAGCCAAGCTCTCGGCGGGCGCGGAAAGTGAAATACTCGATTGCCTGACGGGCATCGGCTGTTTCTGCCTGCTCAAGCGTGCGCATGTCGTTGGACAAACCGGACAGGCCCAGCAATCCGGATTTGCGATACAGCAGGTCCGAGATTTCGCCGGCACTCATTCCTTTCTGTTCCATCAGGTACAGGAGGACACCGGGATCGATCTGTCCGCTGCGCGTGCCCATCGGCAGACCATCCAGAGGCGAAAAGCCCATCGTCGACCCGGCTGAGCGCCCCCCACGTATGGCGCACATGGACGCCCCGTTTCCAAGATGAGCGACAATGACCCGACCAGCATGCAAATCCGGAGCGGTCTGTTGCAGATGACCGGAAATGTAATCATAGCTCAGCCCGTGAAACCCGTATCGCCGCACACCCATGTCGTAATACTCGGTGGGCAGAGCAAAAGTGTCGTTCACCCACGATTGGGTTCTATGGAAGGCGGTATCGAAACAGGCAACTTGTGCCGCCTTCGGAAACCGGCCCATTGCCGCGTGTACTCCGGCAAGGTTGTAGGGCTGGTGCAAGGGTGCAAAGGATGAGAGGTCCTCCAGGGTTTTCAGGCTGTCCTGTGTCAGCAGGACTGGCCGATCGTTATCCGGCCCGCCATGCACGATCCTGTGGCCCACTGCCGCGATCCGGGCGCCCGGAAACTGCTGCTGCAGCAGCGTCAATACATGCTCAAGTGCCGAGTCGTGATTCTGGATGACGTCCGAAGTTTCATCGGCCAAAACCTCGCCGTCCGACATGCGTGCGCGGACCTTCGCGGCCGGGCTGCCGATACGGTCGACGAGACCGGTGCAAACTTCCGACGGCTCTCCTCCGTCCGCCTGGAAGAGACCAAATTTCAAAGACGAAGACCCCGCATTCAGCGTGATGATATGATCCATCAGATTTTCCCCGAAAGCCGCGCTGCATGTAGTGCCGCAACGGCGCATGAGGCCAACCGAGCCTTGTCGTCATCCGCGCGGCTGTTCAGGATGATCGGCACTTTTGCACCCAGGACAACACCGGCGCCCTCGGCATGGGCGATGTAGGTCAACTGCTTGGCCAGCATGTTGCCCGCGTCCAGATTGGGCACCACCAGAATATCAGCCCGCCCCGCCACCTCGGAGACGATACCCTTGGTTCGTGCAGCGGCCAGGCTCACTGCATTGTCCATCGCCAGAGGGCCATCGACCAGCCCGCCCTTGATCTGCCCACGTTCGGCCATCTTGGACAGCAGCGCCGCGTCAATCGAGGACCGGATGGCCGGATTGACTGTTTCGACGGCCGACAGAACCCCCGCTTTGGGGGCGCTGATCCCGATTGAGATTGCCAGGTCGATCGCATTCTGGGTGATGTCGATCTTAGTCTCCAGATCGGGTTCAATATTGATCGCGGCATCGGTCACCAGCAACGGATGCGGCTGACCTGGGACATCCATCACGAAGACATGCGTAAAGCGCCGCCCGGCCCGCAGCCCGCGGTTGCGCCGCAGGGCAGCGTGCAACAACTCGTCCGTATGCAGGTGGCCTTTCATCAATGCCTGCGCACGCCCATCCGCTACAAGGTCGACGGCCACATTGGCGGCCTCGAAATGCCCCTTTACCGGGATGATTTCCGTGTCCCCCAGCGGTACTTCCGTTTCACGCGCCGCCGCGGCGATTTTGTCCGGATCGCCGACCAGGATCGGCTTGATGATCGTCTCCTGCGCGGCCAGCAATGCCCCGCCCAGTGAATTGGGCTCTTCTGGCGCAACCACGGCCGTTGGCATCGCCGCCAAGGGACGCGACCGTTCCAGCAGCGCGTCGAAATGCCGATGTCGCTGGACCACTAGGCCGGGCAATTCGATCTCGTGAAAGGACAACTCTTTTTCCGGCGCAATAACGACGGCCGTCCCGGAAACGATCACCGCATCGTCACTGGGTCGCAGGACGCTGGTGTCCATGACAACTTCGCGATTTTCCCGCTTTTCCAACACCTTAACCCTCGCCTGCAATTCCTCGCCTGCATGAGCCCGGGCGCCAAATTCGAAATGCTGTGATTTATACAGCGTCCCCGCCCCGGGCAGGATATTCCCAAGCACCGCTGAAATCAGCGCACCCACGAACAAGGCGGGTGCAATGGCTTCGTTGACGGAATCGCCGTCCCCGTCTTCCGTCGACAGGTGCAGCGGGTTGTGATTTCCAGAGTTCGAGGCGAAGACAAAAAAATCGTCTTCGGTACAGATTCGCGTCAACTCGGCCGAGTCGCCGACATTCAGCTGGTCGTAGGGTTTATTGTGATAATGCATCGGGTTTCTCGGCGGCTGCTTGCATCGGTTCACGCCCCCGGATCATGCACGAACCGTTGAGGCCGGGGCTCCGGTTCGGGACTTTAGGAAGTTTCGTCGGGAAGTCCACTGATATCACCGCTTACAAACCAAAGCGGTGACCTGAAATGCGTACGCCCACCAACTGAGCCGGCACAAGTGACCGAATTATTCAGGCATCGCATAATGGTCCGTGCATCACGAACACTCCGCAATTGCGGGTTCTGCATTCCTGACAAATTGGAACCGACGGGCCTAATGGTGGTCGACGGCGACCGCAGATCTAAACGTCCAACTTCACGAGGATCGGAAAATGATCAGACACCCCGTCCAAATCAACGCCCGATTTGGCGGACGGTCTGCTAAAGCGCCTCGGTCGACCACTGGAACCCACCATCACAGCAGGTCGGAATATTTCCACCGTGTCTGCATCCACCTTGATCGGGCTGGGTCCTCGGAGCATGCCATAAGACACCAGAAACTGATCCAGCATGTTCCAGTCGCTTTGGTAGAGATATGTCCCGGGATCATGCCCGAACATTATCGGCCACATCAGGTTCAACATGTGCCCGGATCTCGAATAGCGGACCCGACCCGGATCGCGGCTGCCCAGGAGATACTCCTGCATCGATCTGTTGAAGGGTTCGTCATTGAAATCACCCATTGAAATGATCGGCAGATTTTTGTCACCGCCGGCCTCCTCGTTCAGCATGTTTGCTGTGATGTAGGCATGCGTTTCGCCGGTGAGCATCCGAAAGGGTTCGGAACTGTACTGCCCCGCGCTTCTTGACGGCCAGTGGTTGGCGATCGCGACAAATTCCTCGTCGCTGGCAGCAACTTTGAGCCGCGCCCAAAAGATATCCCGCGTCGCAGAACGTTTGATAACGCTCTGATGATCAGTTTCCACTACGGACAGCTCATTCGCGTCAAAGATAAATGACGTGTCGATTCCCCGTGCATCCGGAGACGCGTGCGCAGCGATCTGGTAATTTCGACCCGGGATGTTGATCGCATTCGCCAGACGCTGAACCACGTCTTCGTTTTCGACCTCACAAAGGCCAAGCAAGGCAGGTCCGGTGCCGTTGAACATCTGTTCTACCACGCTCGCCAACTGAGTGATCTTTTTGTCTCTGACAGCGGCGGTCCACCCCACCAGTTCATCCGCCAGCTTCTGCTTCAGCTTGGGGTCTCGGGGGGCGTTTTCATGGTCAAAAAGGTTTTCAACATTCCAAAACGCAACGTTCAAAGTTGCCATCAAGCTGTCTCCTAAAAAATCGGCATCTCAATAGGCTAAGCCTAGCACGTTTTTTGAAGGATATCTTTGATATTTGGAAATTTATCGACATAACCGACGATCGAGTGACCTCGACCCCGCTGTTTTTTCGGACGGCAACAACTGCCGACGACCGGCACTTCACACTGAGGGTGTAGCACCGTGAAACAAGTATTGGGATGGCAGAATGGCCTCAGGTCATCCCCAGCGCTTCTTTGTACATCTCGATGACGGCTTCTTGTTCAGCAATGTCATCCTTATCGCGCTTCCTGAGGGAAATGATGCTGCGCATCGCCTTCACATCGTAACCGCGTGCCTTGCTTTCGGCGTAGACCTCTTTGATCTGATCCGCGATATCCTTTTTCTCCAGCTCCAGACGCTCGATCCGCTCAACGAACTGGCGTAGTTCGCCTGCAGTAACTCGGTAATTGGCAGCGGCCTGATCTTCGGTGATGTCTTCCATCTGCGTCTCTCCCAGGGACTGTTTGGTGATGCGATGTCATCGGGCAATGTGCCGGATACATCGACACCGCGCGGGGCGCAAGCGTGCAATCGGGCAGCCGGGCTTGTACCGACGACACCGATCCGCTAAGCGCGGTTGCAGGAATTTTGGCAAGTGTTGGAAACTATGTTCGACATCATCGTCTGGGGCGGGGCCGCCCTGTCCTTGGCCGGGTTGGCCGGCCTTATCTGGTGCATCCTGCGTGTGATGAAAGCGCGCAGATCCGGATTGTCGGACGATGAATTGAGGGCCGCCGTTCAAGGCGTGCTGCCATGGAACATGGCTGCGCTTTTTCTGTCGGTGATTGGATTGATGATGGTCATCCTTGGCATTTCGCTTGGATGACCACCCCGGTCAGACCGGCATATTGTCAAATCGCGCTTCAAGCGCATCTTCGCACAGGGCCGCATCCAGTCGTCGCAGGCGCGACGGAATATGAACACCTGTTGCGCGCATCCGATCCAGAACTTTGCTGACACTGGGTTGCAGAGCCAGACGTGTGTCCAGACAAGCGTTCTGCAGCTTTTGTTCCAGCTGTTCCGCTTCGGCAAAAAGATCCTGAGCAGTCATTTGCTTCCTCCCACATGTCGTTACTGTGTCTGATATAGGTAACGACATTAAGACCAGAATGAGACTAGATGAACGTCGCGCAATTTCTTGCCTGTTCTCTCGAAAAATCGGCGATACACCACTGGTCGATTAATCCTTATACGAAAATCTCTCGAATTGCCTTGACTGACATCAACTCGTGATTTGGAACTTCCATCACATTCCGCTATCAATATATGAACTAACCGGCGGGAGGACCCAATGACACCCATCGTGAAAGCATTCTTTGAGCCCGAGACCTTCACCGTTTCCTACGTGGTGCAAGAACCAGAGGGCTCGGCCTGCGCCATCATCGACAGCGTGCTGGATTTCGATCATGCCTCGGGTCGCACCAATACGACGTCAGCGGATCAGATCATCGATTACGTGACGGAACAGGACCTCAAGATTGAGTGGATTTTGGAAAGTCACGTTCATGCCGATCACCTGTCCGCAGCCCCTTATTTGCAGCAGAAGCTTGGCGGCCGCATCGGCATCGGCGCAAACATCGTGGTGATCCAGGACACGTTCGGAAAGATCTTCAACGAAGGCACCGAATTCCAGCGCGATGGCAGCCAGTTTGATGCGTTGTTCAAGGAAGGAGACAGCTTTCACATAGGCCAGATGCGCGGGGATGTCCTGCACACGCCCGGCCATACACCCGCCTGCATGACTTACGTTATCGGTGACGCAGCCTTTGTCGGAGATACCTTGTTCATGCCGGATTTCGGCACGGCGCGCTGCGATTTCCCGGGTGGATCGTCGGCCGATCTATATGCGTCGATACAGAAAATTCTGTCATTACCGGATGAAACACGCGTGTTTGTCGGCCATGACTACAAGGCCCCCGGTCGGGACGAATTTGCGTGGGAAACAACCGTGGGCGAGCAAAAGGCCCTCAATGTCCATATCGGACAGGGTCGCAGCATCGAAGAATTCGTCGAGATGCGCGATGCGCGTGACGCGACCCTGTCCATGCCCCGGCTGATTCTGCCGTCGCTGCAGGTGAATATGCGCGCAGGTCAGATGCCGCCCGTGGATGAAAAGGGCGACGTGTTCCTCAAGCTGCCGGTCAACAAACTGTGAACGACGAAAAAGAGATGTTTGGATGAACGTTGAATGGATCTGGGGCCTTGCCGGAGGTCTGATGATCGGACTTGGCGCTGCGGTTTTTCTGCTGGGCAATGGCCGCATCATGGGCGCCAGCGGGATACTGGGTGGATTGATTGAACGCAGCGACCGGAAGATCCGGACCGAGCGTCTGGCCTTTGTTGCTGGCCTCATTGGCATGCCTCTGCTGCTGCGCCCGTTGATTGCACCTCAGGCCCAGACGCACCTGACCGGCGATCTGGCCATCGTGATTCTGGCGGGTCTGCTGGTTGGCATTGGCACACGGATTGCAAATGGCTGCACATCCGGTCACGGGGTCTGTGGGATATCTCGGTTTTCCATGCGCGGGATCGTCGCCACCGTGTTTTATATCCTTGCCGGAGGTCTGACTCTGGTGCTGTTTCGCCACGTTCTGGGGGTGGTTTGATGCGGATTATGCTTGCCTTTGTGGCCGGGTCCCTGTTCGGCATCGGCCTGCTGATCTCCGGCATGACTGATACGACCAAGGTACAGGGCTGGCTGGATGTTTTTGGCAACTGGGACCCGACGCTGGCCTTTGTGATGGGCGGTGCAATTCTGCCCATGCTGGTGGCCTGGCGGCTGACCAAGGGACGCGAACCACTGGTCGGCGGGCAGTTTCCGACCGCGCCCAGGCCCGAGCTGGATCACCGTTTGATTGTCGGGTCTGTCCTGTTTGGTATGGGATGGGGTTTGGCCGGTCTGTGCCCGGGTCCCGCAATGGCGTCGCTCAGCTATGGCGGAACTGGTGGTGTCGTCTTTCTGATCGCTATGATCGCGGGCATGTTCGCGGCCCCGAAACTGGGCGCGCAACTGGACAGAATTGCCAACGCGGCCTAAGCATTCCTCATGGAGATTCGCCCGATTACACCCCGCTATGCCGTCTCGCCCCAGATCTCGGTCGAGGACGTGCCAGCCATTGCCGAGGCAGGTTTTGTCAAAGTGATCTGCAACCGGCCCAATTCCGAGGTACCACCGGATCAGCAGTCGGACGCTATCGGCGAAGCCGTGCGTGCTGCCGGGATGGAATATGAAGTGCTGGAGCTGACGCATCAGACCATGACGCCGGAAAACGTCGCGCGTCAAAGGGATATGGCCGAAAGCTGCACCGGTCCGGTTCTGGCCTATTGCGCGTCGGGCACACGGTGCTCGGTCGTTTGGGCATTGGGCCAATGCGACCAGTTGAGCACCGACGAAATCCTCGATGCGACGACCAAGGCGGGGTACGCGCTGGACAACCTGCGCCCGGCCTTGGAGCAGATGCGCAACGCGCCAGACTGATCGGATCAGGGCGTCCGATCTTCGTCCTCGTCGTATCCCGGCAAGCCCGCGAGCTGAGTGATTTCAGCCATCACCTGATCGGGGCTTGTAGCGGCCGTATCCATCTCCCCGTCGCCTGTCACGTTTGCCGGCAATTGCGCTTTGGAAACTCCGTGGCTTGAATCATGCTGAGGAACGACGTCCGGCGCGTCCGCGGGCCGCAATCCCGTGCGGCTTTCCATGAATGTCTGTTCGACCCCATCGGGTATGGCTGGCACCGACACTTGTTCATTGATCCGCACGGCACGCATGCCGCCACATTGACCCAACCTTCCAATTGCCGCTTTGGTTCTGTCGATGGTCTCGACATTGGTTCGATCAAGCCGCGCACCGGTCAGCGGCAGAACATCCCCGGTCTTGAGATTTGAAAAAGTGGAAAGTGGCAGTGACATACGGCAGATCATGGCGTGCAATTCAGCCCGCATAACGCCTGAAGCCACGCTCAGGCTTAACCCGTCATCCAAACTTTCGGCTTCCTGATCGCCCTCGGTCGCTTGAATTTCAGGTAGCAGAATCGCGATCTGGCCTTGCCTCAGCCCGCCTGCCAGATCGACGGTCAGATCGAAAACTCGGTAGCTGTCATTCACCATCCCCAGCACCAGCGACCGGGCGTCTTCGGCGCGTACCTCGAACTCGAATCCGGAGAGGCTTGCAAGGCCCATCGGCCCGTCCACAAGAGATTGCGCCCGGTTGAACAGATCATCAATCAGCGGCACCGCCATTGCCGCGTCGGTGTCAGTAAACGCCCGGGGTTGCGGTTGCCCGCCCATCACCTCTCCGATCGTCTGGGTTTGCACGATGGCCGAAACGAAGCCCGGATCAATGCACACCGCCGCCGCACCTTGATGATAGGTAAACCGCAGGAGCATCCAACCGTCGTTGACCACATCCAGCAGATCTTCCTGCGAACGTACCCCCTGCTTGATACCAATCACCGACAGGGACAGGTTCAATCGCTCACTGGCAGAACGCGCGAGAGCCAGACGCAGCGCCCGCAGAATCGATCGGGGATTGGTTCCTGCGCTGTCCTGCCCCGCCGAAAGCTTGCGCGCCAAAGCGGCATTGGCATGTTGTGTCATGTCACCGAACCGCCCAATACATCTTCTGATCCGATAACCGGTGTAACCCGCCGAAGGTTACGAAAATCTTTATGTATTTGTCATTGGGCCGCTTGGCTGAATGCCAGCGGCAATGAGACGCGGAAGGCCGCGCCGCCCTGACCTGGCAAATAGGTGATCTCTCCCCCCAAACGCTGCATGATCTCGCGGCAAATCGCCAATCCCAGACCCGCGCCGCCGGCCTTGTCGGAACCGACGCGGGCGAATTTCTCGAACACCATGGATTGTGCCTCGGATGGGATTCCACCGCCGTTGTCGATGAAATCGATCACAACCTGACCGCCCACGTCATGGGCCGAAATAGTCAGTACCGGCTCGATCGCATCACAGTATTTCTGCGCGTTGGAAATCAGGTTGATAAAAACCTGACCCAAACGATCCAAATCGGTGTATAGCGCGATACGTTCGGTCGATCGGACGCGTCGCACGACGAGAGTCCGGTTGCCACCGGCCAACGCGCTGGAAACGGCCCGGTCCAGCACCGCGCGCAGTGTACCGTCCCCCATATTCAGGCTGACTTGTCCGCTTTCCAGAACACTCAGATCCAGCAGATCATCCAACAGCCGCGTCAGACGCAAGGCTTCATCATGGATGATTGCCGCATATCGGGTCTGCTCGTCAGCGCTCAAACCATCCGTATCTCGCATGATCTCGGAAAACGCCCGGATCGAGGTCATGGGTGTGCGCAACTCATGGCTGACCTGACTGAGGAACGCGTCCTTTTGCATCGAGACCTGAGTCAGCTTCGCATTTGCTTCGCGCAACTGCCGCGCGGTGCGGCTCAGTTCGGCAGATTTCGCCTCAAGCTGGCTGGAATACTCAAGCATCTGCGCGGATTCATCCGCCACAGCCAGCAGGTCTTCGACAGACACGGACGAGCCGCCGACAATCTGACCGATCATCGCATGGGCAGTTGCAGCACCTACCGAACCGCTCAGCTCACGCTCAAGGCGTTGCAGAAAACTGGGCGTGGGTTCCGGCAGCCGCCCCGCCCGGCCATTTTGTTTGGCTGCCTCGGCCTGAAAGAACTCTTGCGCCGGCACGGTGCCCAGAATCCTCTGGGTCATGATCATCAGATCTTCGCTTTGCGCCACGGACCCGGACCAGCCGCGCGGCGCGATGGAATGGTCAAAAATGTCGACGAACTGCGCACCCTGCAAACGCTCGAGCGGGCTGGGAAAACTCAGCAGTGATGTCACGCAGAACGCGATGGTGTTCAGCGACATAGACCACATGACGGTATGCACCATCGGGTCGATCCCTTCGATTCCGAACAGCGCCTGAGGCCGCAACCAACCCCACCCGAAGGGGCCGTTTTCAATGACCGAACTGGGGATGATTCCACCCCCCATCCCCGGCAAAAGCAGCGTGTAGATCCACAGGCCAAACCCAACGCTGAGCCCGGCCAGTGCCCCGGCCCGAGTGGCCCCGCGCCAGAACAAACCGCCGACCAGTGCCGGCAGAATTTGCGAAATCCCGGCAAAAGCCACCAACCCGATCGAGGCCAGCGCAGCCCCTCCGCCCGACAGATGATAGTAGAAATACCCCAGCGCCATGATGACCGCGATCGACACCCTGCGCGCCATCAGAACGACAGTTCGCACATCACCCGAAACCGAACCCGAACCTTCCTGCGTGTTGAGCCAGATCGGCATGACCACATGGTTTGACACCATCGTCGACAACGCCATCGCCGTCACGATGACCATGGACGTGGCCGAGGAGAACCCGCCGATAAACGACAGCATTGCCAGCCCCTCGTTGCCGAGCGACAGCGGCACGGTGAGAACAAACAGGTCGGGATTCGACCCCTCGGGCAACAAATCCAGACCGACAACTGCGATAGGGACGACGAACAGGCTCATCAGCAGCAGGTACAGGGGGAAAGCCCAGGCGGCCGTGCGCAAATGGCTTTCGTCGTCGTTTTCCACGACCATGACCTGAAACATCCGCGGCAGGCAGATAAAGGCCGCAGCGGACAGAAAGATGAACGTCGTCCAGCGGCTGGCGTCCACGTTCCACTGTCCGATCTCCGACGCATCGATCCGCTCCATCATCGGTCCCAGCCCACCAGCGACACTCCAGACAACGAAAATGCCAACGGCCAGCAAGGCAAACAGCTTGACCACCGCCTCCAGTGCGATGGCAGTGACCACGCCATGGTGGCGTTCGTTGACATCCAGATTGCGTGTGCCGAACAGAATGGCGAATACGGCCAGCCCAGCGGCTACCCAGAACACGCTGGAGCCTTCGCGGTACAATCCCGTCGGGTCTGCTTCGGCAAAGATCGAAAAGGACAACGTAATCGACTGCAGTTGCAGGGCGATATACGGCGTTCCGCCAAGCACTGCCAAAATGGTCACGCAAACGGCGAGCGTGTTTGACTTTCCGTATCGCGACGAGATCAGGTCGGCGATCGAAGTTACACGCTGGCTGCGCCCCACGCGCACCAGCTTGCGCAGGCCCCACCACCAACTGACCATAACCAGAGTGGGCCCAAGATAGATGGTGACAAACTCAAGCCCCGATCGGGCAGCGTTGCCGACAGCGCCGTAAAAGGTCCATGCTGTGCAATAGATCGACAACGACAATGTGTAGATAAGCGGCGAGCGCAGCCACTTGCCCCGGCCCACCGCTGCCATGCGATCGGCGGCAAAGGCGACGGCGAACAGCAAAACCACGTAGCCGAGGCAAACCAGGATCAGGACATTCAGCGTTGCCATTCTTCAGGCTCCGGCGCGGGGCCGTCCGGAGCGGTCAGACGCCTTGCAGCAATCCCGAAGACCACACCAATCAGAATCAGAACACCCCAGCACGCAAAAATATAGAATATTGCAGCGGAAAGGGGTACGGCCCCCTCTCCGCCGCTTTGATCCGGCCACAACAGCGGCAGCGCAAGCATAGCCGCGCCAAGAAACGGCAGCAGTCGGGCGGCATCCGTCAGTCGACGCCTTCGATAGCTTTGCCGTTCGAGAAAAACCGACGGACGTACCGACGACGGATGTTGCTCGTCGTCCGGCGCGTTCATGACCTTGTGGCCTGCGCGTGCAGGTCGCGTACTGCGGTCAGAACTTCGGCGTTGGAGAAGGGTTTGGTCATGAACCGGCTCACCCCGGCCTGCTCTGCCATTTCCCGGTCGCGGGATTGGCCGCGGGCAGTCAGCATCAACACAGGCAGCCCCCTCAACTCGGCGTGTTCGCGCAGGTCACGCAGAATATCCATGCCGCTCTTGCCCGGCAGCATGACATCCAGAATGACCAAGTCCGGCTTGGCGGCCGCAATCACGTGGATCGCGTCCGAACCTTCCGAATGGGTTTCGACCTGCCAGCCTTCACGAGTCAGCAGGAAGCGGATTGCCTCGGCAATGTTGGGCTCATCCTCGATCAACAGAACCTTTCGGCTCATATTTTCAGTCCCTCCCCATGACCGGTCGCACGCCGGGCCACCTGTCTCTGCCAGATTAAGCGCTGTGTCTGGAACCTGTCAAAAGCCTTCGCTCAGAATCGACGGCTCGCGGCGCGACATGCAGTCTCGTTTCGGGCAAATCCGGCAGCTTGCCCCAGCTTGCGCGGTTGAGTCGGCTGGCTGCACCGCATCCTCGATCGGCAGCACCAGCATTACCGAGCGATAAACTGGGTCGACTCCAAAATCCTCGGATGGTTGCGGCCACGCTATTGCGTAGCATTCGAATTCTGCCGCCGCCCGTCCCATCTGAACGATACGCTTCCGGATCGGCACCAGCGGACGGTTCAGGGCCGTGTA
The DNA here is from genome assembly GCF_057220975.1 of Ruegeria sp. HKCCD9138. Taxonomy (NCBI): domain Bacteria; kingdom Pseudomonadati; phylum Pseudomonadota; class Alphaproteobacteria; order Rhodobacterales; family Roseobacteraceae; genus Ruegeria; species Ruegeria sp. HKCCD9138. The sequence continues at coordinate 142,906 of NZ_JBWVAZ010000003.1, forward strand.
CACCGGCCAGAGCGGGCACCCCTCACCGTGGCGCGGCAAAGCGAAACCGGGTGTCGGTTTGTAAAACAGGATGCTGCCCGACGCGTCGCAAATCACCAAACCGGCCGGACGGGCCAATGTGCCCTCGGGTAGGAAAGCAAGCCGTCGCAGGACAGTGGCGAGATCGACCGAGAACGCCGCAGTCAGTGCCAGAGGGTCCGGGCCGGATCTATCGAGCGCAGCAAGGAATGCATCCAAAGGCAGAGCTTGGGCATCGGACGCATAAACATCCAGAAAATCATTGGCAAGCGATCTGGATGCCGCCGACTCCAATTCATCAAGTGTGGGCCGTTCTGTCCCGCCCGCCTCGATATCGGGAAAATGAAATCCGTGATCTGCAAAAAAATCCTCGACCGCGTCCAACGGCACACCGCGCCGATCCTTCTGCCCTTCGCTGTCATCCAGAAACGCCACCAACGCCTTGGAGCTTTCGGCAAGACGCTCGGCATCCTGATGCAGGTTCTTATGGAACCGGTTGCGCCACTCGGCATCGAGTTCTCCGGGTTCGGCCAAAATGGCTGCGGTCGATCGAATTGCGGCTGCGGTTGACAAAACTTCGTGCATCGAGGCGGCAAGGTGGGGATCATGCGTCAGGCGATCCGACAGGGTTTCCACCGTGCGTTCCAATGAAACCACCCGGTTGTGCATCTGTGCCAGTACGCCGGACCAGCCGGGAAAACGGCCTGCAAATTCCTCTAGCCCGTCCAACTCGGCCTGCTGGCCTACCGAATCCGCTGCCGCCTCACGCAGGGCGGAGATCAGAGTTTCCTCGATCCCTTGCGTCAGCGCCGAGGGTTCGACCGACAAGGCACCGGCGATATCGACCAGCAGCTTACCCCCGATACGACGGCGATTATGTTCGATCAGGTTCAGATACGACGCCGATATGCCGACCTGCCGCGCCAGTTCAGCCTGTCGCAGACCCGATATCTGGCGCCTTTCACGTATCCGACTGCCGGTTAATGTGTCGCGCATGATGGCTCAGCCCCAACAAAGCATATCTGAAAACGGTAACACTGTTTTCAGAATAATTAAATTTTTTGTAGCATTTATGAGTGGGTTTTCAAACGACGTTTACAGTCTTGACAGCTTCTGCGCCCCGTTATTCCGAGCTTTCTGAACCGCGCCTCTTCTCTTTCCCGCAAATACGCGTCACCATACGTATATGAGCGATCCCGCCTTCGAATATGCGCCAATTGGCCTGGTTGAACTGGAAAACCGGATCATCCGTCGCTGCAATCTGCAATTCGCCCGTACCTTTGGCGGTGACGAGGCCGAGTACCGCAACATGCCGCTGTTGCACCTGTATCCTTCGGTGGCTGACTGGGAACGCATCGGCGAACGCAGCTTACAGGTGATGCGCGACACCGGTTATTACACCGATGAACGGGTCATGCGGCGGCGCAACGGAGATCTGTTCTGGTGCCGCGCCCGCGGCCGGTCGCTGACGCCGGACGACCCTTTCCGCCATGGCATCTGGAGCTTTTCGGATATCTCCGAAGAACGACCATTGGTCGAGTTGACAGCCCGCGAACGCGAGGTTGCAATCCTGTCTTGTCGCGGATTGTCCGCAAAGGAAATCGGGGCCGAACTCGGGCTGAGTTATCGCACGATCGAGGCTTACCGCGCCCGGCTTCTGGAGAAGTACGGCGCGCGCAAACTGCCCGAATTGGTGGCAAAATTGTCGGGAACGCCGCTGTGACGTTTTAAGGCCGTCGCATTTACTGCAAAACCCTTACTTTTCATACTCAGACGGCGCTTTTCATGGTCGACCGCATGGCTTATAACCCTGCGTAATCAGACCGAGCCCGCAGGGAACAAACGGGCCAAAGGGGAACCTTCGAGGACACTCATGACAGATACCAAACACGAAGCGGATGTGGCGTTCATCAAGGCATTGGCCGAATTGCTGCGCGAAAACGATCTGACCGAGTTGCAGGTCAAGCGTGAATATGGCGAAGAAGACAGCCTGAACGTGCGCGTCAGTCGTGCAGCTCAAGCCGTGGCAGCCCCGGTTCAGGTGGCCGTACCGGCCGCCCCCGCTCCGATGGCACCCGCGCCCGCTGCTGCGGCGGCCCCCGCTGAGGCCCCGGCTGCAGCTACGGACGACCCCGCCAGCCATCCCGGCGCCGTAACCTCGCCCATGGTCGGCACTGTTTACATGCAGGCTGAACCGGGCGCGCCCGCATTCATCTCGGTCGGCGCGTCCGTGTCCGAAGGCGACACCCTTCTGATCGTCGAGGCGATGAAAACCATGAACCACATCCACGCCCCCAAGTCTGGCACCGTCAAACGCATTCTGGTCAGCGATGGCGACGCCGTGGAATTCGGCACTCCTCTGGTCATCATCGAGTAAGGCGGGCCCATGTTCGACAAGATCCTGATTGCCAACCGAGGCGAGATCGCCCTGCGCGTTATCCGCGCCGCGCGCGAGATGGGGATTGCGACGGTTGCCGTGCATTCGACCGCCGACAGCGACGCGATGCATGTGCGCATGGCCGACGAATCGGTCTGTATCGGCCCCGCGCCCAGCCCGCAAAGCTACCTCTCAGTGCCCGCGATCATTTCGGCCTGTGAAATCACCGGCGCGCAGGCGATCCACCCCGGCTATGGCTTCCTGTCCGAGAATGCCGAGTTCGTGCAGATCGTCGAAGATCACGGCATCACGTTCATCGGTCCCACCGCCGAGCACATCCGCATCATGGGCGACAAGATCACCGCCAAGGACACGATGAAGGAACTGGGCGTACCTTGCGTTCCGGGTTCTGACGGTGGCGTACCGGATCTGGCCACGGCCAGAAAGATCGGTGAGGAATTCGGCTATCCTGTCATCATCAAGGCCACAGCCGGTGGCGGCGGACGCGGTATGAAAGTCGCGATGAGCGCGGATGAGATGGAAAGCGCCTTCATGACCGCGCGGGCCGAGGGTAAGGCCGCCTTCGGAAACGACGAGGTCTATATCGAGAAATACCTGACCACGCCGCGCCATATCGAGATCCAGGTCTTTGGCGACGGCAAGGGCAACGCAGCCCATTTGGGCGAACGCGACTGCTCGCTGCAGCGCCGCCACCAGAAGGTGTTCGAAGAGGCCCCCGGCCCCTGCATCAGCCCGGAAGAACGCGCCAAGATCGGCAAAGTCTGCGCCGACGCCGTAGCAAAGATCAACTACATTGGCGCGGGCACCATCGAGTTCTTGTACGAAAAAGGCGAGTTCTACTTTATCGAGATGAACACGCGCCTGCAGGTGGAACACCCGGTGACCGAGGGCATCTTTGGCGTCGATCTGGTACGCGAGCAGATCCGCGTCGCAGCAGGCGAGCCCATGTCGTTCGGTCAGGACGATCTTGAGATCAACGGCCATGCCATCGAAGTGCGGATCAATGCCGAGAAACTGCCGAATTTCTCGCCCTGTCCGGGAAAGATCACGGCCTATCACGCGCCGGGCGGTCTGGGTGTAAGGATGGATTCGGCTCTCTACGACGGATACTCGATCCCGCCCTACTACGACTCGCTGATCGCAAAGCTGATCGTCCAAGGCCGCGACCGTGACGAAGCCCTGGCCCGTCTGAACCGCGCTCTGGGTGAACTGATCGTGGACGGGATCGACACCACCGTGCCGCTGTTCCACGCCCTGTTGCAAGAACCCGACCTGCACAGCGGTGATTACAACATCCACTGGCTGGAACACTGGCTTGCGGAGAACATGGCCCAATAGGACCCAAAATCCGGAGGGCCCTCGCCCTCCGGCCCCGGTGCACCCAACATGAGCCTGTCCCCTGAACTTCTGCTACACGGTTATTCCATCGGGATATTCCCGATGGCCGAACACCGAAACGACCCGGACCTGTTCTGGGTCGACCCCAAATTCAGGGGTGTTTTTCCTCTGGACGGTTTCCACATCTCACGCAGCCTGGCGCGCCGCATTCGCACGTGCGGATACACCGTCACTATTAATCGCGATTTTGACGGCGTTGTTGACGGGTGCGCGGACAGGGCAGACACCTGGATCAACTCGGAATTGCGCCGCCTGTACAGGCATTTGCACCGAAGCGGTCACGCCCACTCTCTGGAAGTGTGGGAAGGGGATGCACTGATCGGAGGTGTCTATGGCGTTGTTTTAGGGGCGGCTTTCTTTGGCGAAAGCATGTTTTCGCGGCGCACAGACGCGTCGAAAATAGGTCTGGCCTATTTGGTTGACCGGTTACGCCAAACCGGTTTTGCCCTGTTTGACACGCAGTTTCTGACGGCTCATCTGGCGTCCATGGGGGCCATCGAGATATCGCGGGCCGATTACCATGCCGAACTGAAACGGGCGCTGGATGCCAGCGCTGATTTCACGGCAGATTTGGATCAAACCCCTCAGGGGGTCATACAGCGGATCACCCAGACATCGTAGCGCGCATGATCCAGCGCATTCAGCGCCGGCGACGTCGCGATCATCCACCCGTCGAACAACTGCTGGGATTTTCCCTGCTCCCAGATCGTAAGGTATGCGAACGCGTCACCGGTCGGGTTATCAACCGGATAGCGACAATCCCCCAGCGCGACGTCCAAACCAAAGACCGTTGCGGTCTGACCGTTTTGCACCTGAACATCAACCGTCTGGCCGCTGACCTTGTCCAACCCGCGCAGCATGGCTCCGGGGCCGGATTGGACCTTTTCCTGCGCCACAGCGCCCGAGGCTGCCAGGAACAAAGCCGTCAGTAGTACGTATTTCATTCGCTGCCGTCCCCGGCCACGAATTTCACAAGCAGCGAAATCAGGCTAACCGCACCTTGCGTATCTTCGATCTGATCGCCGGGCTCGAAATAGAACGGAGATCCACCCGGCATGAGCTCAACAAAATTTCCGCCCAGCAGACCCTCGGAAGAGATCACGACCGCACTGTCATCGGGGATCAGTATGCCGTCCGCAACAGAAAAACTGGTGTCGGCCCGATAGGTTTCCGGGTTCAGCGTGACATCTGTAACCGTGCCGATCTTGACGCCGGCCAGCCGCACGTCGGTGCCCACACTGACACCTTCCAGCGACCGGAACGACGCGCCGAGCTCGTATCCGGTGCTTGACTGTGACAAACCGGTTGACTGGCTGGCATAGACGCCAAATGCAATGGCACCGGCCAGTACGGCCCCGCCGACAAGAACTTCGGTCATGGTGTGAGTCGACATAGGTGCCTCGCCTATTCCGGGCTCCAGGCCTCGTAATCCGTCCGTTCGACCGGATCGGGGCGGCGCAGCGAACCCGCGGGCGCGTAAGCCAGCGCCGTACCGGTCAAGTTCTCCTGATGCGGCTTTTCCCACGATTTGTGGGGCAGCGGCTTGTCCGTCGGTGGTTCATCCCATGTGCGGTGCAGCCACCCATGCCAGTCCGGATCAATGCGGCTGGCCTCGGCCTCGCCATTGAAAATCACCCAACGCTTGCTGTCATCGGAATTGCGGTAGAACACGTTGCCTTCGTCGTCCTCGCCAACCTTTACGCCCTTGCGCGCGGTGTAGATTTGCGTGTTCAGGGTGGCTCCGTTCCACCAGGTCACGGCCCGCAAAAGAGTGTTCAGGATTCCCATTGGCTGCCTCCGGCATTTCTGTTCCCGCAGATATGGACCAAAGGCGGGCCAAGGTCCAGTGCAACGAGGCCACCCTGCGTCATTCCAGCAAGAATGCAGTCACTTCAATTTCGATGCGGTATTTCGGGTCTATCAATCCGCACTCGATCATCGTTGCTGCAGGCGGATTGGCACCGAATGTTTCGGCAAGGATCGGCCAGCACGGCTCAAACTCAGCGCGATCCGGCAGCATGTAGGTGGCCCGAACGACATCCGCAAAGGTTGCACCTGCCTCAATCAGCGCCTTTTCGATGATCGAAAGGGCAGACCGGCATTGCTCGACCACATCATCGCCCTGCCCGACCGTGCCCGCAACATGAACCCAGCCGCCCGCTACGACGGCGCGACAATAACCGACTTTGGCTTCAAACTCTCCGCCGGACGAAATGCGTTTGATCATTGCTTTGCCCTTGTACGAAAAACGGCGCGGTCAAAGCCGCGCCGCATAATTTCATTGACTATCTGCGCTTAACCAGCCGAGGCCGACTCTGCCGCATCCGCATAGATGATCAAAGGCTGCTTGTCAGACGTCACAGCCTCTTCGTTCACCACAACCTCGGTGACGTTTTTCATCCCCGGCAGTTCGAACATCGTATCCAGCAGGATATCTTCGAGGATCGAACGCAGGCCACGCGCGCCGGTTTTGCGCTCAATGGCCTTTTTGGCGATCGCTTTCAGTGCGTCATCGGTGAACGCCAGCTCAGCATCTTCCAGTTCGAACAGACGCTGGTATTGCTTGACCAAAGCGTTTTTGGGGCTTGTCAGGATGGTGACCAAAGCATCTTCGTCCAGATCCTCAAGCGTTGCCAGCACCGGCAGACGTCCGACGAATTCCGGGATCAGACCGAATTTCAGCAGGTCTTCGGGCTCCAGTTCCTTGAAGATTTCGCCCACACCGCGTTCGTCATTTTCCCGCACGTCCGCGCCAAATCCCATGGCCGAACCTTTGCCGCGCTGCGCAATGATCTTGTCCAACCCGGCAAATGCACCACCGCAGATGAACAGAATGTTCGTCGTGTCCACTTGCAGGAATTCCTGCTGCGGATGCTTGCGCCCACCCTGTGGCGGAACACTGGCGACCGTACCTTCCATCAGCTTCAGCAACGCCTGCTGCACGCCTTCACCCGATACGTCACGGGTGATCGACGGGTTTTCCGATTTGCGCGTGATCTTGTCGACCTCGTCGATGTAAACGATGCCGCGCTGAGCGCGTTCGACGTTGTATTCGCTGGCCTGCAACAGCTTGAGGATTATGTTCTCAACGTCTTCACCCACGTAACCGGCTTCGGTCAGTGTGGTCGCGTCCGCCATTGTGAACGGAACGTCCAAAATGCGCGCCAATGTTTGGGCCAGCAGGGTCTTGCCGCAACCGGTCGGTCCAATCAGCAGGATATTCGACTTTGCCAACTCGATATCATTGCCCGCCTTCTGGGCATGATTCAAACGCTTGTAGTGGTTGTGAACGGCGACCGACAGAACACGCTTGGCGGTGGCCTGCCCGATGACATAATCGTCCAGAACTTCGCAGATATCCTTGGGTGTCGGCACACCATCCGAGGATTTCAGGCCGCTGGCCTTGGTTTCCTCGCGGATGATGTCCATGCACAGTTCAACGCATTCATCGCAGATAAATACGGTCGGACCGGCAATAAGCTTACGTACTTCATGTTGGCTTTTGCCGCAGAAGCTGCAGTAGAGCGTATTCTTACCGTCACCGCCTGAATTCGTCGCCATGTTCTACCTTTCGGGCTCCATCCCAGCGGCCCGCCCGGACCGCGTTTGCCGCCTTTGCCTGCAGCTTAGGCCAGCACTGTGGCAGCTACAATCTCAAAATCAATCCTCACGCACCTTGCGCGAGGTTTTGAACTCAGCCGTCATCGCCATCCATTTTCGCGCGGTTCTCGACGATTTCGTCGATGTGACCCCACTCCTTGGCCTCTTCCGGGCTCATGAAATTGTCGCGATCCAACGCCTTTTCAACCGCCTTTTTGGTCTGGCCGGTATGGCGAACGTAAATGTCATAAAGGCGATCCTTCAGCTTCTGCGTCTCGGCCGCGTGGATCATGATATCGCTGGCCTGGCCCTGATACCCGCCACTGGGCTGGTGCACCATGATGCGGCTGTTGGGCAGCGAAAACCGCATTCCCTTCTCACCACCGGCCAATAGCACGGAGCCCATCGACGCCGCCTGACCGATCACCAATGTGGAACATTTCGGCTTGATGTACTGCATTGTATCGTAAATCGACAAACCGCTGGTCACGACGCCGCCGGGCGAGTTGATGTAGATCGAAATCTCTTTGCTGGGGTTTTCGGCCTCAAGGTGCAGCAACTGCGCCACCACCAGATGGCTCATACCGTCGTGGATCGGACCGTTGATGAAAATGATCCGCTCTTTCAGAAGACGCGAAAAGATGTCGTAGGCGCGCTCACCCCGGCTGGTCTGTTCGACGACCATTGGGACGAGCGTATTCATGTAAGTGTCAACTGGATCGAACATTTCCTGACCTGCCTGCTTTGCTATGGATCGGGACATTACCCGAAGAGATGTTACCCGAGTCTTAGTGCTGCCACCGAGGGGCCGCAAGGGGTGCTGGAACGATCAGCAATTTCTGCTGTGAAACGGGCAATAAAGCCCGGCGTCCAGTTGGACAACCCGACCATCTTTTGTCGCCGGTTCCACGGTGCTGCCAATGCAATTCCTGAAAATCTTTTCTGTCCCATCACGCTATTTTGATTCATGCATATAGAATTAGATGAGCAAAAGTTGTACCAAGATAGCTCGCCTAAAGGGTGGTTCCAGTTGGCACAAAACACCCGCAGGACACGCAAGGAAATAGAAAATGGCTCTTCCCCAATTCTCGAACGACATGTCGTCGCAAAGCATGGATCAAATGGTCGAAAACGCCACGAAGGCTTCAAATTTTCTCAAGGCAATCAGCCACGAAGGCAGACTTATGATCCTGTGCCATCTGGTGTCCGGAGAAAAGTCGGTGACCCAGTTGGAAGAACTGCTTTCTGCCCGGCAAGCCGCCGTATCCCAACAATTGTCGAGGCTTCGTCTGGAAGGGCTTGTCGTCCCCCGCCGTGAAGGCAAGGCTATATTCTATCGTTTGGCGGATGACCGCCCCCGCCGGATTCTGGAAGTGGTCTACGAACTGTTCTGCGAAGCAAAGTAGCTCAACCCAGATGAGGGCTGACGCTTTCACCTGCATCTGAAAATTTGAACTGCTGACACCCCTTGCTTGGACAGACGAGGTGGGGAAGGCGTGCCGAAGTTGTGACCGGGTATTACGCGCTGCGTCTTACCCTGGGCATTAGGTTCGGAACGGCTTTGAAAAGCAGTGGCTTTGAACCCGGGAAACTGCTAGTCAAACCAAAACAAGCACTTATGGAGTTACAAATGATCCGCGCGATTCTGATTGGTTTGGCAATGTTCTCACTGACCGCTTGCGAAACGGCCAAAGGGGCTGGCAAAGATATCGAAAAAGCCGGTGACGCCATTCAGGGTGCGGCTACGGACGTTCAGGAAAACCTCTGAGTTTGGCCAAAATGTTGCGGGCCTTCGGAAATGGTCCGCAATATATAGTTGCGTTGCAATCCTGAACAGAGTAGCATGCTCAGTGTAGGTGCATAGACGCGGCATTGCATCATCTGACACTTCTACGGGGGTCCTTTGCGCAAGCAAAAGACCCCCGTTCCCGTTTCGAGGGCGATGAGTGGTAGCCTGTATGAACCCGGGGTTCAAGAAAAGGAAAAGGCGTCAGGTGCGCAGACGCGGTCTTTGCATGCATCCTTTCGGACACCCCTGACGCCTTACCGGTCCGACACGCCCGAGGGGCGTCCCGTTCCAGTTGCCCCGGCCCCGTTAAGGACCAAAGCCACTGCGCCACGCGCTATGTCGCGCCGCAGTACGCATCGGCTTTCTGAGAGGCTGATCATCTGATCCGAACATGACGTCCAATTCAGCTGACGAACCACCGGTAAGCTGCTGCAGCTCAAAACAGATCCTAAAATCCACTTTTGCCGCTGCGGCCCCCTAGGCCTGTGCGTCCCGCCCTGGTTCCTAAAAACCGTTGCGGTGATCAGACTGTTACATTCGCCTCATGATCCGACAAGAAAATAGCACTGCAGCATGAAAAATAGACGGGGATAAACTGTTGATATCTGCCGGGAAGGCGATGTGGATAACTCAAGAATGCGCGAATGCGTGCAGGGTTGACGGCGGAAAAGTTCAGCCAATCGGAAACACCCCTGTTTTTGGCAGTTTCTGCACCTGCAAAGGTCAAAGCGCCTTCCGCTGGACGGAATCGGCCCGATATGTACAACTTTCGGACCCAGATTCCTTCGAAACACGAACCCGGAGAATCGCCGTGGCGCAGAGTTCCAAGCAGCTGCCCTTCCGGAGCGGTTCGACACGTTGGAATTGGACTCTTGGCAAACCGATTGGCAGGGCAAAAACACAACCTGGCGGGTCTGGAAAACCGAAGCAGGGCAAATCCGAGATCTGCAAAACTACCCGGCTGGACATAGTCAGCATGCGGTTTGTGCGGGATTTGGTCTATGGGACTATACATCTGGGGAATGGAACCAGAGCCGGGCGTACCCAATGCCACCAAGCGACATCGCGCTGAAGGTCCGCAAGATCCAAATGACGCGTACCAAGGAACGCCGTATCCTGACACGCGGCAATCTGAACCCTGTCGCGGGTGCAGAATTGGTCGCCCGGCCCGTCCCCTCCCTGTGGAGACGATGGTTCCGTTTCTGAGAAGCGTTCCGGTCCGGCCGGGGCAACCAACTACATTCCGCCACAGCGGCACTTACCCCCTACTACCGCCCGGACCGGAACCGCTTCAGTTCACCTGCCGTTCCAGAACTGTGCTGTAAGTCGTTCCGTTGCGCAGGCTACGGAATTCGGCATAGATCTTGCCGTCTTCGTACCGGGCATCGATCAACGCGTTCGCGCCAATCACCAGCGGAGCGGTCTCTACGATTCCAATGGAACCCGAACCGTCAAGGCTGATCGTTCCCGTAGCTTCGTATTCGTTCCACTCGGTATCACCGTCTCGACGCCACTTGCTGGGGCCCCAAAAGACGTTGTTTTCTTGGATCTGAACATCCAGCATCCATTCGGCCTGATTGAAACGGGGTTCATTTCCGCCTCGGTAGTGGCTGGGTGAAACAGTCGTATACGACCCCAGCCATGTGCCGCGCAGGTCAGGCGTGTTGTCGGCCATTGCGGCTGTTCCAAGGGTTAGGCTCGTGGCCAGAGCGGCTGCTCCGGCAGTCATAAATCTGGTCATTGGCTCTCTCCTCCAAAACTCTGGGCCGTCGCTGGCCTGCTGAACAGATTGGGAGAGAAGGAGCCCGTTGCAACTTACCTAAGGGAAACTTCATGCTTGGTTTAGGCAAGCATTAGATGGCAGATGGCGTCCCGATTGGGATGGGCCCGAAAACCAAAATGTTTGTAGACACTTAGGCAAATATCGCGATCAGTTCCACCAGCCCGATGAGGCCGATCAGGACATTCGAGGTCAGGATCAACCCTTTTACGTTGCGCGACTTGAGGCCTCTGGCAAAGCTGGTTTGCGAAAATTCGTCGGTCATGTCATCCCGCAGGTTATCGACGTCTTCCAACGCGGTTTTGCCAGCGAGAATTCCGTAGGCAGCGGTCGCGATGACCAGAACGATCAGGACCAAAGAAATCCCCTCAGAGCCGAAGCCGATGATCGCGGCAATGGCGACATATGCGAAGATCGTGGTGCGCATGATGTGATAGTAATGGTCGAGACGACCCATCGAAATTTCAGTACGCAGTTTCGAATCCATTACACTTCTCCCTTGGAATAAACTGTTTGCAATACGCTGACAGTATCACCTTTTCGAAACTCCCGTAACGTAGTCACGCAACAAGACGCGGAAGCGATCCGCCTCCGCGCCCGTCTTACAATTCCGCCGGCTATCAGTCGATCGTGATGCTGCCTGTGATCGTGTTGACGAATTTCTTGGTGTCAGGATCAGTGAGCAACGAAAATGCTCCATTTCCCGACGCGTCAGCCCAGTTGCCAGTTCCGCCGGACACGGTCCAGTCCCCGGACAGTGCACCATCAGCACCGATACCGGTGGTTGTCCAACTCATCACTGCCTTGTCGCCCGAGCCGGTATCGAACACGCAATTGCCACCACCCGATACCTCGGCCCCGTTAACGAGCACCGCGCCGAAACAGGACCCGGTCGCGCCTTCCATCGGATTTCCGGCGGCAACTTCGAAACTGTCATAAGTGGTCAATGCCTTGATCACCGCGTGGCCGTCCGAGATGCCAAAAACCTCGTTCCCGTTCACCCCCATGCCCTTGCCGGCTGCGTCATAGGTCTCGGCATTGGCCGCGATGGACAGGCCGATAGCAAATACTGTAATTGCGGTCGTTTGTAAGAACTTGTGCATAATAACCTCTCATTTCTGAGGTTCTGGCGTTGCAAGTGCCTGAAAAACAAGGCGGCCTGAACGCGGTCCCCCAAGCAGATAGTATCACATTGATACATCTGCGTCTAAAGGCGCCCCCTCTTTTCGAAGACGGTAAAATGCTCTGCCGCTTGGCCTCAAATTTCCACAAACTTGCGCCAGGGAACCAACCCGTACAGTATTCATACATTCAGATGGGGGCTGGGAGGGTGTCATGGCGGCACATCAGGAAATAGGTCAAACCGGAGTTCGTATCCCTCGAATAGGGTTTGGCTCAACCGGTATCGGTAGCATTCCGCAGATCTATGGATACGAAGTCGACGAAGATCGGGCGCGGAACACCTTGCGCACGATCCTTGCCCGTCCCGATGGCTTCATCGACACTGCCCGCGGCTATGCGATGGGGCGCAGCGAAGAACGCATCGGGCATGTCATCCGCGAACTGGGAGGCTGGCCCGAAGGCCGGGTCCTGTCCACGAAAATCGACCGGGACATGGAGAGCAGCGTTTTCGACGCGGCCCAGGCGCGGCGGTCCTTCGAGCAGAGCCTTGAGGCGCTGGGTGTGGACCGCGTGGATATCCTTCACCTGCACGACCCGGAATACGCGGCCGACGTGACGGAGATCACCCGCAGCGGCGGCGCGCTGGACGAGCTGTTCCGGATCAAAGAGGAAGGTCTTGCAACCGCCGTTGGTCTGGCAGGCGGACGACTGGACGTGCTGATGCCGATGCTGCGCGACCGGGATTTCGACGTGGTGATGACGCATAACCGGCACACGCTTGTGAACGTGAACGCGGCACCGTTGATCGAACTGGCCAATGCGAAGGGCGTGACGGTTCTGAACGCCGCACCTTATGCGGGGGGCGTTCTGGCCAAGGGCAGCGCGCTGCATCACTTCTACGTCTATCGGCCGGCAACAGATGAGGCGCTCGACCCCGTGCGCAAGGTCGAGGAAATCTGTGCCCGCCACGACGTCCCCATGGGCGCGCTGGCGCTGCAATTCTCGATGCGGGACGCAAATATTGCCGCAACGGTGTGTGGCGTAACATGGCCGCAGCATGTGGAGCAGACGCTCGAATGGGCCGATTGGGACATTCCGGAGGCCGTTTGGAGCGAGCTTGCCGAGCTTGGTCAGAGCGACACTGATCCTGAGGCGTGAATCTCTGACCTGAACGGACGGAGCCCCCGGGGGGCAGCCGCGTTTGCGACAGTTGATCAAAAGAGAAGAGGGCAGCGCCGGCCCGAGGGGTGGCGCAAACGCGCCGCCCGTTTTGCCGGAGGCAAACCTCCGGTTTGACGGGGGCGGGTCGGCGCGGCCCGGCGGTGCCGCCGAGTGGTTCAATTTATCGCAGGTTTTAAGTTGGCGAATGCACACTCCGGGTTTGTTCGCTAGCTTGAATTCAACTGCGTCTCCGTAGTAGCAAGACCCAATAGTAAAAACCGCATTGTGAAGATTGAATATGGGAAGACCGATAACGAGCCTAGAAGGCTTCGTTCGAAAGGTTGCGAAACTAGCTAGCGAGAAGAAATACACGAATTTATTGTATCGTGGCCATTCGAAGCAGGAGTACGAACTAAAGCCATCAGTATTTCGGAGCAAAAACCATCGTCAGTCCGAACACTTGATGATGCGCCAGCTTTTAGCCTCTCACCCCTCTGAATTTCACCAAGACTCGACGAATTTTGATCGGCTGGTTAGAGCACAACACTACGGCCTACCTACAAGGCTACTGGATGTGTCCAGCAATCCTCTCGTGGCTCTTTATTTTGCTGCAGCCGCAAACCCTGGGACAAACGGGCAAGTGGTTGTTTTAAAACCCGAGATAAGCAAACAAAAGTACTTTGACAGCGATACTGTAAGCTGCATGTCCGCGCTTGCGCTTCTCAAAAACAACGAAAAAGACCAGATTCGACGTCTTTTGAAGGAGCTTTGGGATCAAGCGTACGATAGCTCAAAAGAGTCGTCCCAAGTTTTGAGCAAGGAGTTTAACCAAGTAATCGTCGAAGAATTCAACGAACACGAAGTGATAAAAACGCTCCTTCAACTCGTTAGGATCGAGAAACCGAACTTTCGGCCAATTCTATACCCAATGGACATTATTAAAATAGTCTCGGTTGTTCCCAAGAAAACCCACCCTAGAATATCCGCTCAAAGCGGAGCATTTTTACTTTTTGGGCTGGGTAGCCGGCCCAACGACTTGAACATGCCGGACGTTGCGATAGAGAAATTCAACATTTCTGGAGCCTCCAAGGTTAGAATCCTAGAAGAGCTGCGATCCGTAGGAATTTCAGAGGATTCACTTTTCCCCGAAATTGAGAAATCTGCTATTCAGATATCAAGGCGATATTCTTGATTGCTTGAGGTTCAATACCGCAGGCAAAAAATCGACCTATAACCTCGACTGCCACTCAAAATGGACAGCCTTAGCTGTCCATTTTGAGTGCTGAAATAAACGCCTCCTGCGGGATGTCGACCTTCCCGAACTGGCGCATCTTTTTCTTACCCGCCTTCTGCTTGTCCAGCAGTTTGCGTTTCCGCGTGGCGTCGCCTCCGTAGCACTTCGCCGTCACATCCTTGCGCAGGGCCGAGAGGGTCTCGCGGGCGATGACCTTGCCTCCGATGGCCGCCTGAATCGGGATTTTGAACATGTGGCGCGGGATCAAATCTTTCAGCTTTTCGCACATCGCCCGGCCCCGCATCTCGGCCCGGTCGCGGTGAACCATGGTCGACAGCGCATCCACCGGTTCGTCATTCACTAGCACCGACATCTTGACCAGATTATCCTCGGTATAGCCGGTCATCTGGTAATCGAACGAGGCATAGCCCTTGGTCACCGATTTCAGGCGATCGTAGAAGTCGAAGACGACCTCGTTCAGCGGCAGGTCATAGACGACCATGGCGCGGGAGCCTGCATAGGTCAGGTCCAGCTGGATGCCGCGGCGGTCCTGACACAGTTTCAGCACGTCGCCGAGGTATTCATCCGGCACGAGGATGGTGGCCTTGATGCGGGGTTCTTCGAGGTGGTCGACCTTGGAGAGGTCGGGCATGTCGGCGGGGTTGTGCAGCTCGATCATCTCGCCGTCTTTCATGAAGACGTGGTAGATCACGCTGGGAGCGGTGGTGATGAGCTCGATATCATATTCGCGTTCGATGCGGTCGCGGATGACTTCGAGGTGGAGGAGGCCCAGGAAGCCGCAGCGGAAGCCGAAGCCGAGGGCGGCGGAGGTTTCCATTTCGTAGGAGAAGGAGGCGTCGTTCAGGGCCAGTTTGTCGATGGCGTCGCGGAGGTCTTCGAATTCGGCTGAGTCCACGGGGAAGAGGCCGCAGAACACCACCGGTTGGGCGGGTTTGAAGCCCGGCAGGGCGTCCTCGGTGCCGTTGCGGTCGTTGGTGATGGTGTCGCCGACGCGGGTGTCGCGGACCTGTTTGATCGAGGCGGTGAGGAAGCCGATCTCACCGGGGCCGAGGCTGTCCACCATCTCCATCTCGGGGCGAAAGACGCCGACGCGGTCGACATGGTGCAGGGTGCCGTTCGACATGAACTTGACCCGCATGCCCTTTTTCAGCGTGCCGTCCATGATGCGGACCAGAACGATGACGCCGAGATAGGCGTCGTACCACGAATCCACCAGCATCGCCTTGAGAGGCGCATCCAGATTGCCCTGCGGCGCGGGCAGTTGTTTTACGATGGCCTCAAGCGTCTCGTGGATGCCCTGCCCCGTTTTGGCGCTGACCTGAATGGCGTCGGTCGCGTCGATGCCAATCACATCCTCGATCTGTTCGGCCACGCGGTCGCAGTCGGACGCGGGCAGATCGATCTTGTTCAGCACCGGCACGATCTCATGATCGGCATCAATGGCCTGATAGACATTCGCCAGCGTCTGCGCCTCAACCCCTTGGGTCGAGTCCACGACCAGCAGCGAGCCTTCGACCGCGCGCATGGAACGTGAGACCTCATAGGCAAAGTCCACGTGGCCGGGGGTATCGATCAGGTTCAGCACGTATTGCTCACCATTATCGGCGGTATAGTCGATGCGGACGGTGTTGGCCTTGATGGTGATGCCCCGTTCCCGCTCGATATCCATGCTGTCGAGCAGCTGTTCCTTCATGTCGCGATCCTTGACCGTTCCGGTCTCTTGAATGAGCCGGTCAGCAAGGGTGGATTTGCCATGGTCGATATGCGCGACGATGGAGAAATTGCGGATATGAGCGAGGTCTGTCATGAAGTGGGATATGTCCGGAGTTTTGAGCCTCGTCAAGCGTTGAAGCGTTGCAGAAATGGCCACAACGAGGTCTTTCTGCCTAACCGCATTTACCGGTTTTTGGCGAATGAGTAGGATGCTGGCACCGAACGGACCGACCACTAATCAGAGAGCAATTTAACCGTTGGCCGATTATTCGATCTTTGTACTTGGTGAAAGCCAGTTGTCGATCTCGGTGCCACAGGGGCTGGACGGCATCAATCAGGGCACCGGGATTCACCTGATCGGTGAGACCATTACAATTGACTCGCGAGCCGCGACAGAAGTCTTCATCTCCGATGCCGGTAGCGACACAAACTTTGCGGACAATGACGGAAATCAGCGCCTGAATGGCGACCAGACAATAGACGGGACGCTGTACAGCGATGGCACAAGAGTTGAAGCCGAATATGGCATTACGCTGACGGATGGCACGAATACATGGCAGGCAGTTGCATTTAATGTGAATAACTCGTCCCCGGCGTTCGGCACGGTCGAGGGGATCGCCTTTATTGGCGGTCCAGGAGGATTCCCCCCGGCAGGCGTTCCGCTAACAGTTGTCGGTACGCAGGAAGGGCCAAGTTTTAACGAGAATGAGTATGTCACTCCGATCTGCTATGCCAGCGGAACGCAGATCGAAACCGGCAAAGGGTGTATTCCCATCGAAGCTTTGCGTCCAGGTGACAAGGTTTGGACACTGGACGATGGCTATTTACCGGTGCAATGGACAGGATCACAGGATGTTGTCACGACGGGTCCGTTCCGGCTGGTCGACATCGCCGCAAACGTCCTGTCCAATTTTGCGCCTCTGCGAGTTTCGCAACAGCACAGGATGTTGATCTCCCATCCTCAGGCCGAGTTGCTTTTTGCCGCGCCCGAGGTTTTTGTACCCGCCATTAGTCTCGTTGATGCAGGGGTCGCGTCCCTTTCTGATGACAAAGCAACGCGTTATCATCACTTCCTGCTGGACCATCACAGTATCGTCCGGGCCAATGGTGCCGCGTCAGAAAGCCTTCTGGCATCCACTTCGGTTGATCAATCAAATCCCGACAGCTTGTTCTTTCCAGAGCTTGCGGGGCGCATTTCGACATCAACGAAAACAGCCAGACCATCCTTGAAACGTCGGGAAGCTGCATTCTTGATACGAACAATCTTGTCCATTGATCCAGCGGGTTGTTTGATTCATACTTCCGCGCAGACCGAGAGGGGCACCAGATCTCTCCGGGCAGGCAAAAACGAGGCAAGGGCATGAAACAGCTCCTTTTTATCGCATTCTGTGCAACATCACTGACAGCAGTGGTTCCGCAGGTCGCGGAGGCGGCCAAAATCAAACAAGCGTGTCTGGCGTCCGACCGCCAGGCAGCGACGCGGGCGCGGTGCAGTTGTATTCAGCGGGTGGCCAATCAGGCGCTCACCCGCAGCGATCAGAAAACCGTTGCCAAATGGTTCACCGACCCCCATCAGGCGCAGGAGTTGAAAATGTCGCAGACCGCGCGCGATGATGCGCTGTGGGATCGGTATCAGAACTTTGGCCAGATGGCGCAGGCGATCTGCAACTGAGCCGCTCACAATCCTTGACGTGATGCCTGCTGCGCCTCAGAAATGGCGCAGTGAAAGGTGTATCTTATGGTGATGAAAGGGCTGACCCTGCGCGGGCTCGAAGTGTTCGAAGCTCTGGCGCGGACGGGATCGGTGGCACAAGCCGCCGAGATCACGGGGCTCAGTCAGCCATCGGTGTCTCAACAATTGCGCAATCTGGAAAACGCTTTGGGCACTGAATTGGTGGATCACGGTCGCCGTCCGATGCGTCTGACGCAGGCCGGGCGCAGCTTTCTGGCTAGAACCGAAG
This sequence comes from Ruegeria sp. HKCCD9138, assembly GCF_057220975.1. Classification (NCBI taxonomy): domain Bacteria; kingdom Pseudomonadati; phylum Pseudomonadota; class Alphaproteobacteria; order Rhodobacterales; family Roseobacteraceae; genus Ruegeria; species Ruegeria sp. HKCCD9138. Next base: position 161,101 of record NZ_JBWVAZ010000003.1, read on the forward strand.
CTGTTCTGGCCGAGCTGCAGATGGCCCAGAGCGAACTGACCGTGATGGATCTGGGTCATCTGACAACCCTGTCCATCGGATTGATCGACGATTTCGACAACGACCTGACACCGCGCCTGGCGACGATGCTGGCCGACAGCCTGACCCGGTCGAAATTCAAGCTGATAACACTGCCCAGCCTCGAGATATTCGAGGAGCTGGAGTCACAACGCTTGCATCTGGCCGTCTCTGCTCATAGCGGCGAGGTATTGGAGGGCGTTGTTGAATACCCTCTGGTGCAGGATCCGTTTATTCTGGTGGCTCCTAAAGGTGTGGAAAATGCCATGCGAGACCTGCCCTTTCTGCGCTATGCCCGCGAACAATTGATCAGCCGCCAGATCGAAAGCCATCTGGCGCGACAGCAGTTGGAGTTCGAGGAACGATTCGAAATCGGTTCGCACCTGGCGCTGATGGCGATGGTGGCGCGCGGTTTGGGCTGGGCGATCACTACGCCGCTGGGTTATATGCGGGCGGCACGCTTTCACGACGGAATGGATGTGCATCCTGCTCCGTTCGGAGAGTTCTCGCGCACGATTTCACTGTTTACCCGCACCGACTGGTCCGATCAGGTCCCGCAAGAGGTGGCAGAGATGATCCGGCGGCTCATGCAGAGCCAGATCATTGACCCGGCCATTGCGCAGGTGCCATGGCTGGACGGACGCCTGAAGGTGTTGGGTTAAGTGTCCAAGTGTGCCGCGAGCCCTGCAGCTGCTGCTTGAATCAGGTCCAGCGCGCCTTCGAAATCGCGCGTGTAATAGGGGTCGGGGACATGGTCAGCACCGGTGTGTTGCGCGAAATCGGTTAACAGGCACACGGGCGTTTCGTTGCCCCTTGGGCGCAGTTGCTCGATGTCGGCGATGTTGTTGGCGTCCATCCCGATGATCATGTCGAACCGATCGAAATCCGCCGCAGTGAATTGCCGCGCCCTCAGATCGCTGAGGTCGATACGCCGAGCCTGTGCCGCCTTTAGCATCGGACCGTACGGCGGGCTCCCGATATGCCAGCCCGACGTCCCGGCACTGTCGATGTCATGATGCGGCGCAAGGCTTCGAAAGGCGCCTTCCGCAGCGGGAGATCGGCATATGTTGCCCAAACAGACGAAAAGGATACGGTGTGTCATGGATCAAGGGTTTAGCGCGCGAGGCGTCGATGGAAAAGATCGTCATCCTGACCGGAGCCGGAATCTCGGCAGAAAGCGGTTTGAGCACATTCCGCGATGAAGGCGGTTTGTGGGCGCAACATCGGATCGAGGATGTCGCCACGCCCGAAGGGTTCGCCCGCGATCCGGCACTGGTGCACGGTTTTTACAACGCGCGGCGAGTTCATGCGGCAAAGGCGCAGCCCAACCCGGCTCATGTCGCGCTGGCTCGACTGCAGCGGGACTGGCCGGGCGACGTCATCATTGTCACGCAAAACGTCGACGGGCTACACGAGGCCGGCGGGGCCAAAGGTGTGATCCACATGCACGGCATTCTTGCTGGTGCATTATGTGCGGCTTGTGGTCATCGCTGGCCCGCGCCGCCCGAAATGGCGGTGGATGAAACCTGCCCATCGTGCCGCGCACCAACGGCCCGGCCCGACGTTGTCTGGTTCGGCGAGATGCCCTATCGCATGGACGAAATCTATGATCATCTGGCCGAGGCCCGGATCTTTGCCGCCATCGGTACATCTGGTCAGGTCTACCCCGCGGCAGCTTTCGTGCACGAGGCCATCGCGGCGGGCGCTCAGACAGTCGAGTTAAACCTTGAACCCTCGGTCGGAGTGTCCAGCTTTGATGAAACACTGTTCGGCCCGGCCACCGAAACCGTCCCACGCTGGGTGGATGGGCTACTCGGGCAGCGATGACATCGAAATCAGCAGACAGACGAGGAATCTGTCGTCTATGCTGCACCCAACTCTTATCGAAAGTGCGTTATGACAGAACCAGATACAAAAAGCGGTGAAATCCTTGATGACGGCAGCATCCGGTCGCGCGATGCGCTGAGTGATAACCTTGCGAACCTTTGGTGGACATTCCTGTTGCGTGGAGTTTTGGCCGTCTTGGTGGGCATTGCGGCGTTGTTCTGGCCCACCGGCAGCATTTCTTTGCTGCTGCGGCTGGTGGGGTTGCTGCTGGTTCTCGACGGTGGCCTGACGCTGCTGGGCTTCGGTCGCCGTGGCTTGATCGGCGGCGTCGGGGTCGGAGCGGTTCTGATCGGACTGGTGTTGCTGATCTGGCCCGAGGGCGCGGCCCGGTTGGCGTTCTTCCTGTTGGGTGCCTGGGCGCTGATCATGGCTATCGGCTCGCTGATGGCCTTGTCCCAGATGCATGAGCGGGATCCGGAACGGGCGACAGTGCGAAACTCGGGCATAGTGGCGCTGGTGATCGGATTGGTGCTGATCTTCTGGCCCGGAAGTGGCCTGGTCGCTCTGGGATGGGCCATCGCGTTTTCGGCCCTTGCCATTGCAGTGGTTATGTTTTTCCTCGCCGCCAGGTTCAAAAGCGCCGGCGACCGTTTGGCCATGCGCACCATCAACCGGTAACGCAACAGACCGGGCATTGCCCGGTCTGACGCATGGATGAAGGCCGCTTGCGGCCCGAAGACGGGCATCGCCTTAGTTGGAATGCGCCCCGGCGTCGTGACGTTCCAGATCGACGGGAATATCGATCTGAACTTCGCCCGCCTGCTCAAAGATCAGCGTCACTGGCACAAGTGCGCCGTGCTCGAAAGGCTGCGTCAGCCCCATGAACATCACGTGATCGCCGCCGCGTTTCAGCTTGTGGCTCTCGCCCGCGGGGATCACGAAGCCTTCCTCGACATGGACCATCTTGGCGACGCCATTCTCATCGATCTTGTGGGTGTGCAACTCGACCCGAGCGGCGACATCCGATGTTGCTCTGATCAGGCGGTCATCTGTTTCGCCTTCGTTGACGATCACCATGAACGCCCCGCCTGCTTTGGCATTCTGACCGGACGACCGGGCATAGGCGTCATCCACCTTGATATCTCCTCCGGCCAAAGCGGTAGTCGCAAGCGTTGCAGCGGCCAGAGTGGCCAGAATTCTGGATTTGAAGGACATCATGCCTCTCCTAAGTACATTGTCTGAAGATTGTGCAGGGAATCAGACAGCAACAGGAGGCGCCCGGGCCGGCGTCTGCGGAACCGGTGCGGCGATCAGACCATTGACGCGTTGTGGTTTTTCGTGCGGCGTCTGGTTGGGCGCGTGTGGCAGGTCAGTCAGCGAGGCAAGAACCGCGCCCAGAAGCGACAGCGCGTAGTCCGGACAATAATGAGGAGCGCCGGTCGGTTGACCATCTTCGTCCATGTAGACAACGACAGGGCCGGTTCCGGTGCACAGAACCATCTGGCCGACGGCTCGGTCGACCCCGCGTGAAGCGGCGACCCCCTGACCGGTCAGAATGACCAGCAAAGACAAGATCACTGGCAGAAAAATTCGATACGCAGTCGTCATGGTGATCTGAGATATAGGTTGGGAAATTCCCGGGCTTCAAGCACTGATCGCGCGCCTGCGGCGTTGCGTCAGTGGTCCAGCCCGGGGCGTTTTACATTTTCGACATTCAGGCTGTTGTGCTGCCGATTGACTCGCCGTTGCATCCGGGTGCACGCGCTGATGGTTTTACCCAGAAGTGCGGGTAGCAGAGTCAGGAAATCAAAGACTTTGGTAGGCATTGAAATGTCTCCGCCAGTTGAAAATACGAGCAAACATAACTCACATTCAACAGGCGTTATGTGAACAATTTCACCGTAGATCACGAATTAATATTAATTCGTATGTTCCGGTTTTAACGCGCTGCCTGCAAAAACGAAAAGCCCCGCACCGCTGGGTGCAGGGCTGAATTCCTCGAAAAGAAGTAAGGCTTAGGCCGAGGCTTGAGCCTTGGCGATTTCCTTCTTCACTTTCAACGCGTTCGCGGACAGCTCTTCGTCCTTGGCTTTGGCCAGGAATGCGTCCAGACCACCGCGGTGGTCAACCGAGCGCAGGGCAGCCGCCGAGATGCGCAGCTTGACGCCACGGCCCAGGGTTTCCGACTGCAGTGTGACGTCGTTCAGGTTGGGCAGAAAGCGACGCTTGGTTTTGTTGTTGGCGTGGCTGACATTGTTGCCAGTCATCGGGCCTTTTCCGGTCAGTTCGCAACGGCGCGACATGGTTTCTTCCTTTGTTTCTGGTGGCCGGGCATAGTGCCCTCGGCCAAATCACAAGGGGCGCAACCCGAAGTCGCGCCCGAAAACTGGTTGGATGCGTGTAGTGGGAATCGCCCGAAGGGTCAAGTCGGATGCTGCGAATTCTTTACGGTGTTCTTATGAACCCCACCGTCCCGCGATACATGCGCCTGCAACAGCGGTTTGTTGTTTTTCAGATGTCGCGCAACCAACTGCGCCTGCTGCCTGTTATGTGGAATGAGTCGCGCGGGATCTGCCCGATAGTCCAGGCGCGCCAGTTCGGGAAAAATTGCCAGAATTTCACGCCGTGCAGCCATGTTGAGCACCTTCATCGCTTCGAGTCCGGTGTACAGGCTCTCGGTCGGAGCGTTCTCGGCAAAAATCACTTGATGCCGATCGAAAAGCAGGTGGAAGTACTCAACGCTTTCCACGCTCTCATCGACAAAAATACCCGGCAGAGCGGTGAGCTTTATTGCCGGGATCAGCACTTCGGTCGTACCAAACATGCGTTGCGCTATTCTCGATTGCACCAGCATGCGATGCTGCCGGGAAACCAGCAGATCGCGATGTGGCAACCCCTTGCCCAGCGCCCCTGCAACGATGCGCACTGGCAAAAGCTTTGGATTCTCGCCGAGCGTCTGCGCGTCCAATCGGCGACGCCCGATCCAGCGGATGGGGCACAATCCGCAGCCCAGGGTGGGAATGAGATCACCGGTCGCGAGGTCCTGTATCGGAACCGAGCCTTCCTGCGTCTTAATTTTGGTCCCGAACGTGAAACAGGGAAATCCGGTTCCGTTTTCAAAGGTGGTGTAAGTCGCTGTTTTTCCTGACGGCAGCGTGAATGATCCGCTGGACAGAGAATAACTAACCCCCGCCTGTACGGTGATCGTTCCAAAGGTATTGTCGGTGATGACAGTACCGGCCGGCAGGTTGAGCGTATCGGTTCCGTTGCCGCCGCGAATATCGCCCGTTACGTCCGTGCTGCTGAAGTTCAGCGTGTCATCGTTGTTTCCAAGCCGAATTTCGCCGACCGTCGAACCGGTAACAGTAACCGTATCCGAACCCGACCCGCCCCCAACGCGGCCATCGACGGTGCTGTCTGTGACCGTGATCGCATCGCTTCCGGCATTGCCTAGGACGTTGTTGCTGATAGTGCTGTTCGTGACATCGATCTGATCGTTGCCACCGCGCCCCCGGACATTGTCTATGGGCGTTCCCTGCGGCGTCCCGTTCAGGGTACCGTTGTCATTTGTGACATCGATATCGTCATTGCCATTAGTCCCGTTGATATTGGGCATGGGTGACGGCTCCGTCGGCTGCGGTCAGACGTATTACTTTCTGCTACATCATCGATTCTTGCACAAATCGACAGGCTGACTCAACCTTTAGCTGAATCGCACATTAATCAGCAGATCGGACGCGGGAATACCTATAGCCAGCAGAAAACTCAGGCGTCTCTCAACCTGCCGAGCATTCGCTCTGCTGCCGCAGAAGGGCTAAGTTGCCCGGCTCGGACCTCGTCACCCAGCCGCTCCAGATCTGCGCGGGCCTGTGCGGTCGACAGGCGGGCCAGCAAGGCAGCACGGACCTCTTGCTCAAACCAGTATTGCGCCTGAACGGCCCGGTTTTGCGTCCAGTGGCCATTTTCACGCCGCCAGGTTGCAAGGCTCTGCATTTCTTCCCAGGCTTGTTCAAGCCCGTGCTCTTCAACAGCTGAGACAGTCATCGCCTTGGGAAACCCGTCGGGGTCCTGCGGGCGTTTCCGCAACAGGCGCAGCGCCCCGGCATAGTCGGCACAGGTTCGGGTCGCCGTCGATTTCAGATCACCGTCGGCCTTGTTGATCAGGATCATGTCGGCCATTTCCATTATGCCGCGCTTGACGCCCTGCAACTCGTCCCCGCCGGCCGGGGCCAGCAGCAGCAGGAACAAGTCAGACATTTCCGCCACCACTGTCTCGGACTGGCCGACACCGACTGTTTCGATCAGCACGACATCGAAGCCTGCAGCTTCGCACAGCGCGATGGCCTCACGCGTACGGCGCGCAACCCCGCCCAGATGGCTTTGGCTGGGGGACGGGCGGATAAAGGCGTTTTTCTCGCGACTCAGGCGCTCCATCCGGGTCTTGTCGCCAAGAATCGACCCTCCGGAACGGGCCGAGCTGGGATCGACGGCCAGCACCGCAACGCGTAGCCCCTGCCCCGTCAGCATCATACCGAAGCTTTCGATGAACGTGGATTTTCCAACACCCGGTGTGCCGGACAAGCCAATGCGCAGCGCCTGCCGTCCGGATCCCGACAGCTGATCGAGCAACGCAGTCGCCTGCGCGCGGTGATCAGCGCGCCCGCTTTCGACCAGCGTGATGGCCCGCGCCAAAGCGCGCCGGTCCCCATTCAAGATCCTGTCACCAAGGCTGCCTGTGTCCATTTCAACCTCAAATTCTAACGGCATGCCTACTTGCAGCCCCTCTGGCTGATTTGTCCAGCCCCGGATGGCCACGGAGCGATCTCATGTGTCACTAGCACGCATTTGCGGCTGGCGGGCCGGATCCATTGGAAAAGCCAAGACATACACGCTGCCCAAACTACACAGCCACAGCGGAACTGGACGGCGGTGATGTGATGACGGATAAAGCGCGCATGACGACCCGCTTGCCCATCGATGACGCCATACCCGAATTATTGGACGCTCTGCGCACCCATGGCAGGGCGGTATTGCAGGCGCCGCCCGGTGCGGGCAAGACGACGCGGGTGCCGCTGGAGATTTTGCAAGCTGGCCTGTGCCGCGGTCGGATCGTGATGCTGGAACCCCGACGGCTGGCTGCACGAGCTGCTGCAGAGCGGATGGCGGAAACTCTGGGTGAACCCGTCGGCCAGACCGTTGGTTACCGGGTGCGAGGTGAGGCCAAAGTATCGAAATCCACCCGGATCGAAGTCGTGACCGAAGGCATCCTGACCAGAATGCTGCAAGCCGACCCGGATTTGCCCGGTGTAGCAGCAGTTATTTTCGACGAGTTCCACGAACGGTCCCTGAATGCAGATCTGGGGCTGGCACTTTGCCTCGAAGTGGCGGGCGCATTGCGGGACGATCTGATCCTGCTGGCGATGTCGGCAACGCTGGATGCTGAGCCCGTCGGACAATTGATGCAGGCGCCACTGGTAACGTCCGAGGGTCGCAGCTTTCCCGTCGAAACACACTGGCTTGAGCGTCCTTTGAGTGCACAGGCCCGACGGCTGGACGCGCTGGTCGATCTGGCCGTAGAGGCCGAGCGGGAAACGCGAAACGCTGGCGGCGGCGTGCTGGTTTTTCTACCTGGCGAAGGTGAAATTCGCCGGGCCGAAGCGACACTGACCAACCGGCTGCCAAAAAACTGCTCAATTCGCCCTCTGTTCGGCGCTCTGCCCTTTGCCGCGCAACGGGCCGCGATCGCGCCGGTTCAGGAAGGCCGCAAGGTCGTGCTGGCAACATCAATTGCCGAGACCTCGCTGACCATACCGGACGTCCGGGTCGTGGTGGACATGGGGCAGGCTCGACGGGCGCGGTTCGATCCGGGCTCGGGCATGTCACGGCTAGTGACCGAGCGGGTCACGCGCGCCGAGGCGACGCAGCGCGCAGGCCGCGCCGGGCGAGTCGCCAAAGGAACTTGCTATCGACTGTGGTCAAAGGGTGAGGACGGCGCGCTGGCCGCTTTTCCTCCGGCTGAGATTGAAGCGGCCGATCTGACGGGTCTGGCCTTGGAACTGGCCTTGTGGGGGGCTGAACCGCAGGATCTGGCCTTTCTGACTGCGCCACCCGAAGGTGCCTTGGCAGAGGCCCGGACCCTGCTGAACATGCTGGCCGCGCTGGACCAGAAGGGACGGATTACGGAGCATGGTCGCGCCTTGGCAGCATTGCCGCTTCACCCCAGGCTTGGGCACATGATGGTGCGCGCCGGTGCCAACGCGGCACCGCTCGCAGCACTGATGGCGGAGCGTGATCCGCTGAAAGGCGCACCCACTGACTTGGCGCTTCGATTGGAGGCTTTACGGGACAAGCGCGCATTCCAGCGCAGCCGACCCTGGCAGGTCAACCCCAACGCGGTTGACAGGATCAACACTGAAGCCAGGCGATTGCAGTCTCAGGTCAGGGGCGAACAGGATGATCTGAGCCCGGCAGCCATGGCGGCACTGGCTTACCCGGACCGGATAGGGCAACGCCGAAAGGGCGATCTGCCCCGCTATGTTCTGTCAGGTGGCAAAGGCGTCGTGCTGGACAGCGACGATACGCTGGCCGGTTCCCCATATCTGGTCGCCACCGACACCGACGGAAACCCCCGCGAGGCACGGGTCAGGATGGCCGTACAAATCTCGGAACGGGAAATACGAGACTTGTTTGCTGACCAGATCGAATGGGTTGACAGCTGCGACTGGTCGAAGCGCGAGCGGCGGGTGGTGGCCCGCCAACAAGAACGGTTCGGAGCAATCACACTGAGTGACCGCATCTGGAAAGGCGTCCCGGACGCCACTGTCGCGATGGCCATGATGGATGGTGTCCGGGATCTGGGCCTGCGTCTGGACGGGGCCGCCGCCCGGTTGGCGGCACGGGTCGAGCTGGTTCGCGCCGAGGGTGTGGACTTGCCCGATTTTTCGGTCGCGGGATTGATGGCTGAACTGGAGGACTGGCTGCTGCCGATGCTCTCGGGCGTTCGCAACGCCGATGACTGGAAGCGGTTCGACCTGCTGCCCGCGCTGCGTGCCCGGCTGAACTGGGCACAGACACAGGAGCTGGATCGCCGTGCACCCGGTGCCTTCGAGACGCCACTGGGCCGGAAAGTACCGATTGAATATGGCGGTGCGGTGCCCGAAATCGCCTTGCGTTTGCAGGAGGTTTTCGGTGTCACAAAGCATCCCGTCGTGGGCGGCGAGCCATTGAAGATCACGCTTTTGTCCCCGGCGCAGCGTCCGATCCAGATTACCCGTGATCTGCCGGGGTTCTGGGCGGGGTCTTACGCGGATGTACGCAAGGACATGCGCGCGCAGTACCCAAAACACCCCTGGCCCGAAGACCCGACGAAGGCCGACCCCACATTGCGGGCCAAACGAAGGGGTCGCTGACCGAAAAGCCTGTTAATTCTGGCGAGCTCCGCCTTTCTTGGCGCAAATCTTCAAAAATCCTGCCGTTTTAGGGCAAATTCCTGCAATTCCGGGTGAATACATTGAGATATCCGGGATGTATGATTAAATGGTATCAACCCGGCACTCCGAAGGAGGCCAAACAGGCTGAACATGTCACACTGGCTGCGAAACATATGGGAAGAAGTGGCAAGACCGCTTTTCTTGCGCCCGCATAGGGTGCAATGCGCAGCGCTGTGCACAAGAAACAACGGCGGGCGGCGCGAAGTTTTACTGATCACAAGCCGGGATACCGGGCGTTGGATCATCCCGAAAGGCTGGCCAATCGACGGGCTGGACGGTGCGGGAACGGCACGCCAGGAAGCCTGGGAAGAAGCCGGGGTACGCGCCAGATCGATCGACGCGGAACCGATGGGCCAGTTCAGCTACAACAAAATCCTCAAGGATGGCTCGGCTCAGCCTGTGCTGACTTGGGTATATCACATCGATGTCGCCGAACTGGCAGAGGACTTTCCCGAGGCTCATCAACGAAAACGGTGTTGGTTCTCCCCCGAAAAAGCCGCGGAACGGGTCGAAGAGCCCGAATTGCGCGATTTACTCCTGCAAATGTAACAGTTTTGTATCACTTTTGTGACAGCGGCCTTGCCCCGGCGAGCTTAAGGCGGTAGCGCGCAGTTTCAAACCAGTTGTGCATGAAAACAATGCCCGAGACTCCGTCCAAAACACGCTGGCAGGCGCTGGACAACGACCTGCACCGCATTACGAACGTTGAGCGTGCAAATGCGTACGTCTCGCGCCCGTTGCTGGCGCCGGGGATTGCCTTGGCGTTCATCGCTCTGGCCGGATTAGTGGCGGCAATTTTGTTCGACCGGGCAGATGGCAGTCTGATCGTGGTCGCAGCGGCTGCGTTTGGCGCATATATGGCCATCAACATCGGCGCCAATGACGTCGCCAACAACATGGGGCCTGCAGTGGGCGCGAACGCGCTGACCATGGCGGGTGCGATTGCAATTGCCGCCGTCGCCGAAAGTGCGGGTGCGTTGCTGGCAGGTGGCGATGTGGTTTCGACCATATCAAAGGGCATTATCGACCCGGCCTCGGTACAAAACACCAACGTGTTCATATGGGCCATGATGGCGGCGCTTATTTCTTCCGCTATGTGGGTCAATCTGGCAACATGGATCGGGGCTCCGGTTTCCACCACCCACTCGGTCGTGGGTGGTGTGATGGGCGCCGGTGTCGCTGCTGCGGGACTTGGCGCGGTCGATTGGAGCACGATGAGTGCGATTGCCGCAAGCTGGGTGATTTCTCCGGTTCTTGGTGGCGTCATCGCCGCCCTGTTTCTGGCGCTGGTGAAGGCCAAGATTCAATATCAGGACGACAAGATCGCCGCGGCGCGCCGCTGGGTGCCCATTCTGGTGGCTTTCATGGCCGGAGCGTTTGCCACCTACCTGGCGGTCAAGGGCTTCAAGCGCATCATAAAGATCGAACTTGAGATGGCATTGTTGATCGGGCTCGGCGCGGGCGCCTTGGTATGGGCTGTCACCGTTCCGTGGGTACGCCGCAGGTCGGAAGGATTGGAAAACCGCACCCGGTCGCTCAAGACGTTGTTCGGCCTACCACTGGTGATCTCTGCGACATTCCTGAGCTTTGCGCACGGGGCCAATGATGTGGCAAATGCGGTTGGGCCTTTGGCCGCAATCGTCCATGCGGCAGAGTTTGGCGACTTTGCCGCCAAGGTCACCATTCCCACCTGGGTAATGGTCATCGGCGCATTTGGTATTTCCTTCGGTTTGTTCCTGTTCGGGCCCAAGCTGATCCGGATGGTGGGCAGCCAGATTACCAAGCTGAACCCGATGCGCGCCTTTTGCGTCGCATTGTCCGCTGCGATCACAGTCATCGTCGCCAGTTGGCTGGGGCTGCCGGTCAGTTCGACCCACATCGCCGTTGGCGCGGTATTCGGCGTCGGATTCTACCGGGAATGGCACGCCGATCGTCGCCGGAAAAGCTTGAACCTTCAGCGGCCTGTGGACATGCGCTTGGCCCAAGAGGAACACCGGCGGCGCAAACTGGTACGCCGGTCTCACTTCATGACCATTGTCGCAGCCTGGATCGTGACAGTGCCCGCAGCGGCCGTCATGTCCGGCGTGATTTTCTGGATGCTGACGGCTTTCAATTAATACGGAATTTACAGCAGCTACTGCCTGACTTGTCCGACGGTCAAGGGCGAGGCCGGGGCTTGCCGTATTAGGCCGGCCACACGGCGACTGATCGGAGTCGGTGTCCCCGTTTTCATGCCCAGTCGAATAATCTCTCCTTGCAAACTGTCGATTTCCGTTGGACGCCCCGCCATCAGGTCATAGGCCATCGAAGTCCGGGCGCTGGGGTCAATGGTGAGCATCCGGGCCGCAATACGAGAAAACAGAGATGTCGGCAGGCGCAGGATATGAGGTGTCATCCATGCAGGCAAAGGAGTGGTCGAGGTGATGGGATGCCCAGCGGATTTGAGGACCGAAAGCGCCTCGGCCATCTGATCGGCCATCAGACGTCGCCAGTCCCGGTCCAGCAGTTGCTTTTGCAAAGTCAACCCCGACAGGGCGTTCAGAGCATTGTTGAGGTTGACGACGAGCTTGCCCCATTGCACCGCCTCGATGTCTTCGCTTTCCGAGACGGGCAAAACGGCGCTTGAAAGGCGTTCGGCCAGCGCCCCCGCCCCGCCTTCAATGACTATGTCGCCGGACGAGGCACGGTGATATGACGCGTCTTTGGTGGGCACAACATTGAAGGGCACCATTCCCGCCCGCACGTCGCGATCTGGCAAGGTACGGCGCAAGATTTGAGCATTCTCCATCCCGTTCTGCCATGACAATACGGGCGCAACCCGGGGCGCAAATTGAGAGATTAAGTCAGCGATTTCACCCGTTGCACCGGTTTTGACCGTCACGATGATCAGGTCTGCCCTTTCCAGGCTGGCCGGCTGTTCCGTCAATGCCAGCTGGCTGCCTGAGAGAGTTCGGTGAAGCCCGGAATAATCCGTCATCGTCAACCCGTGCGCGCGGATCGGATCCAGCACTCGGGCCCGGCCCAACAAAGTGACGTCATGACCTTCGGTTGCCAGCAAGCCGCCGCAAAAGCAACCGATACTGCCGGCCCCCGCAATCACGATTTTCATGGTGTCCCTCCTTTGACAACCGAAGGATCACCGGCAAGCTTCTGGCTGGCAAGTTTGTGCATCAAATGACGTTGCGCAACAGCGCCTATCGCGCCAGCCGCGGACGGGTGCGTTCAAGTTCCTCGGAGATCTGGATGAATTCCTGGTCGTCACCGGGCGGCAAGTGAAATGCCCCATTGGCCCAATCAGCTGTCTTCCATTCGCGCGTGGCATTTTCGATCTTTTCTTTCGAGGAAGATACGAAATTCCACCAGATGTAACGATCCTCGTTCAGCGTCGCACCGCCCAACAGCATCAGCCGCGCGCCAAGTGGCCCGGCCTTGACCGAAAGTCGATCTCCGGGACGGAAGACCATCATACGGCCTTCGTCGAACCGATCGCCCGCCACTTCTACAGAGCCTTGGGTCACATATACGCCGCGATCCTCATGGTCATCAGGCAGCGGAAAAGATGCGCCCGGCTCCAGTTGCACGTCCAGATAGAAGGTCTCGGACAGCATCTTCACGGGGCTGTCCTCACCATAGGCGGATCCCAGGATCAGACGGGCGCTGACACCGATGTCTTCAATATGCGGCAAGGCGCCTTGCTTGTGGTGTTCGAAATCCGGGGCCATATCCTCGTGCGCTTCGGGCAGGGCAATCCAGGTCTGGATACCGAACAGGCTGTGGCTTTTGCTGCGGGTTTCGGCACTTGTGCGTTCGGAATGAGTGACACCGCGACCCGCCACCATCCAGTTGACCTCGCCCGGATAGATCATCTGATGGGTTCCGAGACTGTCGCGATGCTCGAATTCACCCTGATACAGATAGGTCACCGTACCCAGCCCGATATGGGGATGCGGGCGCACATCGATCCCGCCGTCGGTGATAAACTCTGCGGGTCCCATCTGGTCAAAGAAGATGAATGGCCCCACAAGCTGGCGTTTGACCGACGGAAGCGCGCGGCGCACTTCAAAGCCGCCCAAATCGCGAGCCCGTGGAATAATCAACGTTTCCAGCACAGAGTTTTCCGAGACGCATTCGGGATTGTGGGTGGGATTCCAACTCATTCCTGTTCTCCCTGAGCGGTGGCAGTATGTTCACAGTTGCAGGATATAGGGCCAAAGAAGGTGGAGAAAGCGCATTTCCGCACAATATTCGTGCGGCAACTTTCGATCAGTCAGTTCGTTCGAAAGCTCGGACCTGCTGATGGATAAAAAGCCGCTGCGCTGCTTTTGGCCGGTATCCCGCAAGTGTGAGGGATGATCGTGACCGGAATTACCGCACGACCTCGGAATTCCAAACAAACGTGCTATGCTTCTTCTGAGAATAGACCCGGCATGTGATCGATAGGAGGTTCCGGTATGTCGCTTGTTCTTCTGACCCGTCGTTCCTTTATCAGTGCTGTTGGCGTCATCTCGGCGAGCAGCGCAATCGGGGTCGCGGTATCTGCCCGCGCCGACGGTGTCGCACCAACACGTTCGATGCGCGGTGGATCAAACAATTACCGCCCCGGCGCGCCGATCGTGGATCGTATCGGCGGTGGCGGGTTCTGGATGACAGGTACTGTGCGTCGTGCCGGGGATGGTGCGCCGCTTTCGGGCCAGCGTATTCAGATCTGGGCCCACACAACCGAAGGGCACGAGCGCGACCCACACAGCCACGGGGCGACTTTAACCGACGCCAACGGGGAATTCCGACTGGAGATGCCGCAGATCGTACCCGCCTTCGGACAGCCACACGGGCATCTGGCCTATGACAGCGGCGAGTTCGAGACTGTGTTCCTGCGCCCGGTCATGGCGCGCGCCAGAGATAAAAGCCTCAGCGCGCATTTTGTGCTGCAACCTGTGTGACACCTGAAGCTGCATGAGCCCGACCCGCGCTATCCTGATCTGGGCGGCTCTGTTCTGTGCCATCTTTGTGCCTGCGCTTGCGGCCGCAGCCAGCCCATATCTTGCATGGCGTGACCGTGTTTATGTCGCTGCCGGGTTTGCCGGGATCGTGGGGCTCGACCTGTTGCTGATCCAGCCATTGCTGGCGGGCGGGTATCTTCCCGGACTTTCCCAGTGGACTTCACGACGTTTGCACCGATGGGTCGGAGGCACATTGGTTCTGGCGGTTTTGATCCATGTCGGCGGACTGTGGATTACCAGCCCTCCGGACGTGATCGATGCTTTGCTTTTTGTTTCGCCCACTCCGTTTTCGGCCTGGGGTGTCATTGCGATGTGGGCAGTGTTTGCAGCGGCCTTGCTGGCAATTCTGCGACGACAACTGCGCCTGCGGTTTCGCCCGTGGCGGTTGGGTCATACCTCGTTGGCCGCCGTGACCGTCATCGGCACCGTTGTCCATGCGATGCTGATCGAAGGAGCGATGGAAATCGTGACCAAGACCGCATTGTGCATTCTGGTTCTGTTGGCGAGCGTCCGAACGCTCGCCAAGTTGCGCGTATGGCGTGTTCGACGGCGCCCGGACTAGACGCCGAGACACCAGCGCATCACTGCCTTTTGTGCATGCAGGCGGTTTTCAGCTTCATCGAAAATAACCGAGTTGGAGCCGTCCATCACTTCGGAGGTCGCCTCCTCTTCGCGGTGCGCCGGCAGGCAGTGCATGAACAACGCGTCGGATTTGGCATAACTCATCAGCTCGGCGTTGACCTGATAGGGGCGTAGCAGATTGTGGCGACGTTCCTTAGCCGATTGAGAATCATGCATCGAGACCCAGGTGTCGGCAACAACCAGATCAGCGCCCTCGACGGCCTTGAAGGGATCGCGCTCGACCACGATTTTCGAACCTTTCTTACGGGCGAAACCCATGAACTCTTCCTCGGGGTCGAACTGGGCTGGTCCGGTGAAGGTCAGGTCGAATCCGAACTGGCCTGCTGCATGCAGGAACGAGGCGCACACATTGTTGCCGTCGCCGGTCCAGACCACCTTTTTTCCTTTGATCGGGCCGCGGTGTTCTTCGAACGTCAGCACGTCGGCCATGATCTGGCAGGGATGCGTACGGTCGGTCAGGCCGTTGACTACGGGCACGTCCGAGTATTCGGCCATTTCGGTCAGGATGGTCTCGTCAAACGTCCGGATCATGATCATGTCGACATAGCGCGACAGCACGCGCGCCGTGTCGGCGATGGTTTCGCCGTGGCCCAGTTGCATATCCTTGCCCGACAGCACCATGGTCTGCCCGCCCATCTGGCGTACACCCACGTCAAAGGACACCCGGGTACGGGTCGAGGGTTTTTCAAAAATCAGCGCGACCATGCGGTCCTTTAGAGGCTGGTCATTGTCGGGCGCGGCTTTCGGGCGGCCGAGGCGTGCCTGTTTCATCGCCCCTGCCTGATCGATCATGGTCCGTAATGCGGCGGCATCGGTTTTGTGGATGTCGAGGAAGTGGTTCATATCGTTTCGCTTTTGGCTAGTGGCGGGTGGGGGCCAGCCCCCACACCCCCGGAGTATTTGGGAAAAGATGAATGTCAGGCGTTGGCGAGGCTGGACTTGACCTGCGCGGCGGCTTTTTCGAGGCGGATCATGGCTTGTGCGATATCGTCCTCGGTCAAGTTGAGCGGCGGCAGCAGACGAATGACGTTGTCAGCTGCAGGGACGGTAATAACCTCGTTGTCATAACCTGCGTTCACCACGTCGGTATTGGTCGCCTTGCATTTCAAGCCCAGCATCAGCCCGACACCGCGCACATCTACGAAGACATCAGGGTGTTCTGCGACCAGACCTTCGAGCTTTTGGCGCAGCAACCCCGCCTTGCGGTTGACCCCTTCGAGGAAGGCCGGGGTGGCAACCTGATCGATCACGGCGCACCCGACCGCGCAGCCCAGCGGATTGCCGCCATAGGTTGAACCATGTGTGCCCGCGGTCATCCCGGAGGCCGCGTCTTCCGTAGCCAGAACCGCGCCCAACGGAAAACCGCCGCCGATACCCTTGGCAACCATCATGATGTCGGGGGTGATACCTGCCCACTCATGGGCAAACAGCTTGCCGGTCCGGCCGACGCCGCATTGCACTTCGTCGAGGATCAGCAACAGGCCATTGTCGTCGCAAATTTGACGCAGGGCCTTGAGCTCCGCATCCGGCACCGGGCGAATGCCCCCTTCGCCCTGGACAGGCTCGATCAGAATTGCGGCAGTTTTTTCACTGATCGCATTGGTAACACCGTCCAGATCACCAAAGGTGACATGCACGAAACCGGGCAACAGCGGGCCGAACCCTTTGGTCATCTTCTCGGATCCGGCTGCTGCGATACCGGCGGAAGACCGACCGTGGAACGAGCCATCGAAGGTGATGATCTCGACCCGTTCGGGCTCACCTTTGTCATAGAAGTACTTGCGGGCCATTTTCACGGCCAGCTCGCAGGATTCCGTGCCTGAGTTGGTGAAAAACGCTGTATCAGCAAAGGTATGATCCACCAGCTTGTCAGCCAGCGCCTGCTGCTGCGGAATGTGATAGAGGTTCGACACATGCCACAGCTTATGCGCCTGTTCCGTCAACGCAGCGACCAGTGCGGGATGCGCGTGGCCCAGGGCGTTGACGGCAATCCCGGCGCCGAGATCCAGAAAACGTCGGCCGTCCGCCTCGGTCAGCCAGGCGCCTTCGCCCTTTACGAAAGTCAGGGGCGCGCGGTTATAGGTCGGCAGAACGGACGGGATCATTGGATCATCCTCTTCAGATAGATTAAGCCCTGTGAGTGATACACCAGGGCCATGTTCGTCAACAGATTTGCAGGAAATTGCGCTGATTTGGACAGCACAAATGGATCAAACGGGCTGGTTACGCAAAAAAGCGTCGGCGTCGGAGGCGCAGTGTATGTGCGTGTTTGATCATGACGCGCCGTATAGCGGGGCAGGTGCGGACTGGAAACCCTGAAAATCGACGAAGTGGAAAATTCACAGTGGGACCGCGCTTTCGCCTCTTGCCAATTGGTCTGCATTGGCGCACCGCTGAACCATGTTTGTCGCCCAGAGACATAATCCACCCCTCGCGGCCGGGCTGATCTTTGCCGCCAGCGCCTTCATCGCGGCGACCACATTGCTGGCCAAGGCGCTGGGGACGGATACATTGGGGCCGGCGCTGCACCCGATGCAGATCAGCCACGGCCGGTTTCTGTTCGCTTTTCTGGTGATCGCCGGCGCAGTCGCCATTCTGCGACCGCGTCTGAGCCGACCGCATTGGGGGTTGCATATCGGTCGAACCAGTTTCGGCTGGTTGGGGATTACGCTGATGTTTGCATCGGTCGCTTATATACCCATGACCGACGCCACAGCGATTTCCTTTCTGAACCCGGTTTTTGCGATGGTGCTGGCCATTCCGTTGCTGAAAGAGGGCGTCGGGCCGTGGCGCTGGATTGCAGCTGCAGTCGCGCTGACCGGCGCATTGATCCTGTTGCGCCCCACACCCGACAGTTTCCAGCCCGCGGCCTTGCTGGCCCTGACGGCGGCAGCGGTAATCGGGATGGAGTTGATTTTTATCAAGAAACTCGCAAGCCGAGAAATCCCTATCCAGATTCTGCTTGTGAACAACGCGATGGGACTGACCATTGCAACCGTCGCCGTGAGTTTCGTGTTTCAGATGCCGACTGCAGAGCAATGGGCGGCGCTGGCAGGAATTGGCGTTTTGATGGCTTGTGCTCAGGCCTGTTTCGTCAACGGAATGGCACGCGCGGATGCTTCATTCGTGGCTCCGATCAGCTATGCGACGCTGATCTTTGCTGCGTTTTATGACTTCGCTGTGTTCGACGTTATCCCGGACGCAATCAGTTTGACGGGTTCGGCCATCATTTTGACCGGCGCAATGATCCTTGTCTGGCGGGAAACCCGCGCGGGTCGGAGCTGACAGTTCAAAAAATGTGTGAGGTTGGCCCAAGGGCGACCCCCATGTCGCAAATCCTCATGAACGCTTTGATCCGGGGTGCAATCTGGCCTCAGTTGATTTGAGAGTTTGTCCATGCATGAACGCCGCATCCCGGAATGGGTTCGCCACGCCCCAGCGCCTTCGGTCCGCGACTTCGGCATCCTTGCCGGGTTCGAGGCCATCGTGCGTGGAATCCTGATCTCGGTCTTTCCGTTGGTGATGTACCGTGCGCTGGGCGACGCATCGTCAGTGTCCTTTCTGTATTTTCTGGTCGGCATCATCTCACTGATCGCAGGGTTGATGGTACCGTTCATCATCCGGTTTGTTCCGCGCAGATGGGCTTATACCGTCGGTTGCATCATGTTCATTTGCGGCGCCGTTCTGGCGATCGAGGGCAGCCCCGCCGCGGTTGTCGGAGCCTTGGCACTGAATACCGTTGCTACGGTCGTGACCTTTGTCTGCTTCAACGCTTATGTGCTGGACTACATCAGCAAGATCGAACTTGGCCGGTGCGAGACCAGCCGCATGCTCTATAGCGCTATGGGATGGACGTGCGGTCCGATGGCAGGCGTGTTGCTGATGGAGGTCTGGGCCCCTGCCCCTTTCGTCATCAGCGCGATTGCGGCGGTCGCCATGCTGGCCCTGTTCTGGCGCATGCGCCTGGGTAATGGCAAACTGATCACCAAGGCACGTGGTCCCGCCAATAATCCACTGGCCTTTTTACCCAGGTTCTTTGCGCAGCCCAGATTGGTTGCCGGATACCTGTTCGCGATGATCCGCTCCTGCGGCTGGTGGATTTACGTCGTCTACCTGCCCATCTTTGCCATCGAGAACGGGCTGGGTGAGCAGTTGGGCGGTATCCTTTTGTCGGTCACAAACGCAATGCTTTTTGTTGCCCCTCTGATTCTACGCTGGGTCCAGGGGCGGTCATTGCGAACTGCGGTTCGAGTGGGTTTCGCCGCCTGCGGAGCTTGTTTTGTCGTTGCGGGCGCGCTGGCCGGGTGGCCCGTCGCCTCGGTTGCGGCATTGGTTTTAGGTTCGGTCTGGCTGATCGTACTGGATATTTGCGCCGGGCTGCCGTTCCTTATGGCCGTGAAGCCGTCCGAGCGCACTGAAATGTCGGCCATCTATTCCAGTTACCGCGATGTCTCGGGCATTTTGACACCGGGTGTCGCATCCTTGGTTCTGCTGGTTACACCCGTGGCCGGTGTCTTTGCGGTTGGAGGTTTCGCCCTCTTCGGGGCCTGGGCAATCGCCGCGCGGCTGCATCCCCGTCTGGGAAAGCCCCGGATCGCGTTTCAGCCCGGGGCGCTGGCCGAGGCATAGGCTTACACTTTGAGCCGATACCCGGTCCGCAGCATCTGCCAGGTTGCGGCCCCAACCAGCAGGGTCGCACCGCTGCACACCACCATACCCAGATAGGGCGAGCTGTCGGATACCCCGATCATGCCATAGCGCAGACCGTCGATCAGGTAGAAGACCGGGTTTATGTGGCTCAACCGGTTCAGAATGGGTGGCAGGGCCTCGACCGAATAAAAGGTTCCTGACAGAAACGCCAACGGTGTCACAATGAAGTTGGTGATCGCCGCCATCTGGTCGAACTTGTTGGCAAAGATCCCCGCAAACAAGCCCAACGCCCCCATGAAAGCGCCACCCAGGACCACAAAAACCAATGCTATGACAAAGTGCTGTGGAATCAGGCCCAGTGTGAGTGCAAGCGCTATGGCGACGACGAGGGCAATCATAACGCCACGAACTATGCCACCGGCAAGATAGCCCAGCAGGATCTCCAGCGGAGACAGCGGCGGCATAAGCGTGTCGACAATATTGCCTTGCACCTTGGCGATCACCATCGAGGACGAGGTATTGGCAAAGGCGTTTTGTATCACTGTCATCATCATGATGCCCGGTGCCAGAAAAGTCAGGAACGGTACGCCCATTACATCCGGGCGACCCGGTCCGATGGCGATATTGAAGATCAGCAGGAACAATCCCGCCGTCACCAGCGGGGCCAGCAAAGTCTGCGTCCAGACCGCCAGAAAGCGCAGAGTTTCGCGTTGGCCCAGCGTGTAGAGGCCCATCCAGTTAACTGCTCCGAAACGGCGCGGGTCGTGTTCTGTGTGAATCTGCATGTTCTGCCCCTTACCTGATTCGAAGACCGCTTGTAACTCGGGCCGCAGTGATTAGAATAGGGGGCTGAGACGAATTCCCAAGGCGGCCCGAATCCGGGGCCGCTTTCCGCTTTTGAAAGGCAAATGATGTCCTGGACTGACGAGCGCGTAGAACTGCTGAAGAAGATGTGGGGCGAGGGCCAGTCGGCCAGCCAGATCGCCAAGGAACTGGGCGGGGTGACCCGCAATGCCGTAATCGGCAAGGTGCACCGCCTCGGCCTGTCGAACCGCGCAACCGGCGCGACCCCGGCCAAGTCCGAACCCAAAGAGAAACCGGCACCCGCTCCCAAGGCCGAAGCCAAGCCAAAGCCCACGCCCAAGACGGAACCTGCCCGCCCGTCCCCGGCGCCCGAAGCCAAGCCGGCCATGCCGGCCCGCCGCCAGATCATCCCGGCGGGGCAACCTTTGCCGCCGCAGCCTTCGGCGAATGAAATCAGCCCCGAGGCGCTGGCCAAGGTCAACGAGGTCGAGAAAAAGGCCAAAAAACTGACGCTGATGGAGCTGACCGAGAAAACCTGCAAATGGCCCGTAGGCGACCCCGCGACCGAGGATTTCTGGTTCTGCGGCCTGCCGGTTGAGGCGGGCAAACCCTATTGCGAAGCGCATGTGGGCGTGGCGTTCCAGCCGATGAGCTCGCGCCGGGATCGGCGGCGCTGAGCTTGATCTAACAAATAGGCTGGCCGCTCGCCCAATGGCGGGCGGTCAATCTTATCACTCCGCTTTCTTTACCAGAGTTTTTCAGATTCAGTTCAAATTGAATCCCAAATACCTATTCTGCGGCTACGCTGCCCTGATCGTTTTGGCCTATTTCCAGCCTTTGGATCGAAATGCCGTCGAGCCGAACTATTCCTTCGGAACTTTCGAATTTTGGATACAGGCCATGTATCTTGTGGTCTGGATCGCGCCTGCGGTGCCTTTGATCCTTTCAGCCATGACCCTCATGGGTTTGCGCGGGATTCCCACATTTCTCGCCCATACCCTTTTCGCCGTCACACTTCTTCTTGGAGTTTTCTTCACAATAGCCTCTGGCGTACTTTCTCTGTTTTCCACCACTCAACTGCTCCATGGTTTTAGCCTGACAATGGCGTTGGGGTTCGGGTTCCTCATCTGGTCGGAGCAAGATGGAAAAGTACGTCCATCACGTTTTGCAAAGCTTGGAATGGCGGTGTCAGTTATCGCAGCGCTGTGGTCTTTGCTGACCGTTCCGATGATCCTTATTCAAACACGTGTGATCGCGGGTGGTTCACCCTATTGCATCGCCGAACATGCAGAAAACTCTCCGATCGAAACCCTGCACCAACTGCGTGGGTTTTCATTCTACACAACAGAGACCGGCTACAAATCGACTTCCGAATGGTACTTTCACGGTCTGCTGATTGTCGATGATACCGCCGAAGAACGTATCTACAATTGGTCCCCGAGACGATGGCGCTTCGATCTGGTCGAGCGTCCGGATGCACTGATCAAACAAGTCACAAACGTCTGCGTCCCAAGCTGACCTTCTACTGCGCCGGATGCGAGGGCAAATCCGGCATCGGCACCCAGCCCGGCAATTCATCCGGTGCGACCGAGACATGCAGGCGTTCTGACGGATCGCGCCCGATTTTCCGGTGCTTGCGCAGCAGGAAAATCTTGCCCCAGCCGCGCCAGGTTCCGACCGAAGGCGCAGTGGTTGCAGTCGGGAAGCGGTCGCGCCAGCCATCGGGCAAAGGCAAACCGTGCAGTTCGGCCTTGTCCAGCATCCAGATCAGGGAAATATTGCTGAGCGGCCGGGCCTCCTCGAACCCGTTCAACTGTCCGCCGACATCGCCGTGGGTGCCGCGGAACCAGACCTGTTCGATATGACCCTTGAATTCGGGGGAACACTTCCACAGAACCGGCTCGAACACTTCGCGTGTCTCGTCCAGTGCCATGGCGTGATAACCGTGACGCGTTGCCGGTCCAAGCTGGTGGTTGTGAAACGCATGACGCTCCTCGGCCCAACGCCACAAAAGCGGCAGGCGCAGGCCCAGTGCTTTGACCGTGTCCCAGACACCGATCATCTCGATAGCGACGTCCTCATGGCAAAACTTCCGACGAAAATCCCCTGCAGCTGTCCCGTTTGGATTACATTCATAGTGCCGGTAGGCCTGCTTGATATTTCGCACTGTCGCGTGTTCAGCCTTGAGCAGACCGATCATGTCGATGACACCCGCCAGGCTGCGCACGCCATAGGCACCACGTGAATAGCCGATAAAATAGATACGATCGCCCGGTTTATACCGGGACGCCAGATACCCGTAGGCACGACGGATCTGGCGGTTGATGCCTCGCCCCATCAAGACATCCAGCGAGGATTTCCAGTTTTCCCACTGCACCCCGGATTCATAAAAAACGGAAACCTGGCTGCCCATTTCCTGACACAGTCGATAGGTCTGGCCGGCATGGGTTTCATAGCCCGGTTCCAGCGTGGACATTGTGCCGTCAAGAATGATGACATGACTGATCGGTTCGCGACGGCGCGTCTCGGCAGAGTGCTCGGAGCGTAAGGGCCGTCCGAGCCACCCCAGAACCTTTCTACTTAGCCGCGACAGAACCATGCGTCAGCAATTCCCATGTTTTCTGGGGTGTGAAAGGCATATCCGCCCGCCGTACCCCGTAATCCCAGAGCGCATCCTGAACCGCGTTTGCCACTGCGGCCAGTGCGCCCACGGTGCCGGCTTCACCGCATCCTTTCATTCCCATCGGGTTGGACGTTGACGGAACCGGCGCCGAGGTAAACTTAATCATGGGTATCTCAACCGCACGGGGCAAGGCGTAATCCATGAACGAAGCCGTGAGCAGTTGCCCATCGGCATCATGAACGACGTGTTCATGCAGCGCCTGGCCGATACCCTGGACCACCCCGCCATGCACCTGTCCCTCGGCCAGCATCGGATTGATAATATTGCCGAAATCATCCACCACCGTGTACCGATCCACTTTTACTTTGCCGGTGAAAGAATCGATCACGACTTCGGCAACGTGCGCACCGTTGGGATAGCTGCGCGCATCCAGGTTGGCGCGCGCCTCGTGTTGCAGCAGATCGATGCGACCATCTGCACGGGCCATATCCGCGGCTTCGGTCAGGGTGGGCGTCAGGTTCGAACCGGGCGCCCGGAAGGTTTCATGGTCGAAACTCACGTCGGCCTCCTCGACACCCATTTTATCAGCCAGATATGGCGTGAATGCGGCGATCATTTTGTCGATCGTTGCCAAAGTTGCCGTACTCTGCACCGTCACCGAGCGCGACCCGCCCGTACCGCCGCCATGGGCCAGCAGATCGGTATCACCCTGCAAGATCGTGATACGGTCCATCGGAATCCCGGTCTGATCTGACAGGAATTGAGTATAGGCCGTCTCGTGACCCTGCCCGTTTGACTGGGTGCCAACATAGAGATTGACCGTTCCACCCTCACAGAACTCGATCTTCGCGTTCTCGGCAGGGTCACCCAAAATGCTTTCGATATAGTAACATAGCCCCTGCCCCCGGATCAGGCCGCGTTCGGCATCCTCGGCCTTGCGGGCTGCAAAGCCCCGAGTTTGTTCACTCGCGCGGCTGAGGAGCATATCAAAATCGCCGACGTCATAGGTCTCACCTGTTGCGGTTTTGTAAGGGAATTTCTCGGGCTGGATGAAGTTCTTGCGGCGCAGCTCCCAGGGATCGACGCCCAGCTCGCGCGCGGCGCGGTCCATCGCACGTTCCAGGACATAGATCGCCTCGGGCCGGCCAGCACCGCGATAGGCATCGACCTGCGTGGTGTTTGTATAAAAACCCTCGACCCGCAAATAAGTGGTCTGCACATCGTAGGCACCCATCAGGACCTTACTGAACAGACTGGTCTGGATCGCTTGCCCGAAATGGCTGTTATAGGCGCCAAGGTTGACCTTGCTATGCACTCGGTAGGCCGTGACCCTGTGGTCCTCGTCAAATGCCAGTTCAGCCAGCGAGGTCAGGTCGCGACCATGATGGTCGGACAGCATCGCCTCGGTGCGGCTGGACATCCAGTGTACGGGTTGGCCCAGCTTCATCGCAGCCACGGCGACACAGAAATATTCGGGATATGGCATCACCTTCATCCCGAAGCCGCCGCCCACATCAGGGGTGGTAACGCGCAGCGCCTCAGGAGCCAGATTTAGTTTCTGAGCCAGTTGCGCCTTCATCGCCCAAACGCCCTGACCGCCATAAGCGAAATGCAGCCGTCCGCCCGACCAGTCGGCCCGGCAGCCGCGCGGCTCGATCGGGTTGATAATCACCCGGTTATCGAGAACGTTCAGCGCGACGGTATGAGCTGCGGCCTGAAAGGCGGTCTCGGTCGCGGCCTCGTCGCCCAGAGCCCAGTCGAAGGCTCGGTTGTCCGGAGCCTCAGCGTGCAAAGGTTCACCGCCCAACGCGGCGTCAATCTTGGCCGGCAGGTCGTCGGTTTCCATCCAGATCAGCTCAACTGCGTCTTGGGCCTGCTCGGGCGTGTCCGCGATCACGACGGCAACGGGCTCACCGACAAAACGGACCCGATCCTTGGCCAGCATGTGCCGCGCGGGTGCTGCCCCCTCGGAACCGTCCCGGTTGGACACGATAGTGGCATTCATGACTGTGTCGATACCTGTCGCGGCCAGATCATCAATGGTCAAAATCAGGCGCACACCCGGGGCTTCACGTGCGGCATCCATTTCCAGCACGGTAATCTTTGCATGCGCAACCGGGCTGCGAAAGAACACGGCGTGCAACGCATTCGCGGGCACCGCATCGTCCATGTATTGGCCCTGCCCCGTCAGAAATCGCTGATCCTCGGTTCGCTTGACCGATTGGCTTCTGCCGAACTTTTCCATCGCCTGATCCTGTGACCACCCACCGGCGCGACACTAGCTTTCCGCGGTCCAAAGTCCAGTGTCCGGCGCATTTGCTTCAGGCGATCAGCATGTCGCAAACGGCAAAGCCGGAACCGCAATTCTCCATCTAGGCTGCCTCTGTGGATCAGCCTGACGGAGGTCGCATGACATCCTCGATCGAATTGCCGAATGGTCGCTTGCCAGTGCAACAGGTCAACAAATACTGGGAGGACGGCTTTCTCTTTCCGGTGACCGTGTTCGATCCGGCCGAGGCAGCGATCTTGCGCGCGGAGCTGGAGGAGATTGAAAAGACATGGCGCGAGGCCGATTTGCCTCTGCCTCTGACCATGTACAAACGAGTGAACGCACATCTGGTGATGCCGTTGGCTGCCCGCATTGCGTTGGATCCGCGGGTTCTGGACATCGTCGAAGGCGTTCTTGGTCCGGACCTTTTGCTCTGGTCTGCCGAGCTGTTCATCAAGGAAGCGCGCACGACGCAGGTTGTCAGCATGCATCAGGACCTGACCTATTGGGGCCTGGGTGAAACGCCGGATCAGGTGACTGCATGGATCGCCCTGTCACCGGCCACAACCGAAAGCGGTTGCATGGATTTCGTGAAAGGCAGCCACAAAAACCCGATCCTGCCCCACAACGACACATTTTCCGAAAACAACCTGCTGTCGCGTGGGCAGGAAGTGGCCGTTGATGTTGCGGAAGAAGACAAGACTCACATTGAATTGCAGCCTGGTCAGATGTCACTGCATCATGGTTTGACGATTCACGGCTCGGGGCCGAACATGTCGGATGACCGGCGGATCGGTTTGGCCATTCGTTATCTGAATCCAAATGCGCAGCAGAGTGTTGCGGACCGTGATTATGCCGTTCTGGCGCGAGGAGAAGACCGAAGCGGGAACTTCATTCATGTACCTGTCCCCGACGAGCTGTTCTCACCCGAAGCGCTTGAGCTTTACACGCGTATTCGCGAAGATCAGGCCAAGGCGATGGCGCAGGGAGCGACCGAAACACTGAAGCTTTACGACACCGCAACGACCAACCAATAGGGAAATAGGTGTCAAGCACCGGTTCCATGGCGCCTGAGGCGTGCGCAGACCCTTTCCCTTGCCTCGCGCATTCGCTATTGCAGGCGCTGACCCTCAATTCGATGACGCAGGACGCACCGCATGGCGATGGAAAAGACATTCAACGCGGCCGAGGCCGAGGCCCGCATCTACAAGGCCTGGGAAGAGGCCGGAGCCTTCAAGGCAGGCGCAAACAAGTCGCGCGACGAAAGCTTTACCATCATGATCCCGCCGCCTAACGTGACGGGCGCGCTGCACGTGGGCCATGCCTTCAACAACACTTTGCAGGACATCCTGATCCGCTGGCACCGCATGCGTGGGTTCGACACGCTGTGGCAGCCCGGTCAGGACCACGCAGGCATCGCCACGCAGATGCAGGTGGAAAAGATGCTGGCCGCCACCCAGCAGCCAAGTCGTCGCGAACTGGGGCGAGAGGCGTTTCTGGACAAGGTCTGGGAATGGAAAGGCGAATACGGCGGCACGATCATCGAGCAGCTGAAGCGTCTGGGGTCCAGCTGCGACTGGTCACGCAACGCCTTTACCATGGCGGGTGCACCGCGTGACCCGCGCACAGGGCACGAGAACTCGGCCAATTTCCATGACGCGGTGATCAAGGTTTTCGTCGACATGTACGAAAAGGGCCTGATCTATCGCGGCAAGCGTCTGGTCAACTGGGACCCGCATTTCGAGACCGCAATCTCGGACCTTGAGGTCGAGAATATCGAAGTTGCGGGACACATGTGGCACTTCAAATACCCGCTCGCGGGTGGTGAGACATATGAGTATTTGGAAAAAGATGAAGAAGGGAACGTGATATTCCGCGAAGAGCGGAATTACATTTCGATTGCCACGACCCGGCCCGAAACCATGCTGGGCGACGGAGCAGTTGCAGTTCACCCCTCGGATGAGCGTTACGCGCCAATTGTCGGGAAACTCTGCGAAATCCCGGTCGGTCCGAAGGAACACCGCCGCCAGATCCCGATCATCACCGACGAATACCCGGATCCCGATTTCGGCTCGGGCGCGGTGAAGATCACCGGTGCGCATGACTTCAACGACTATCAGGTCGCCAAGCGTGGCGGCATTCCTCTCTATCGTCTTATGGATACAAGCGGGCATATGCGGGCCGACGGCGCGCCCTATGCGAACGAGGCGTACAAGGCCGGGCAATATGCACGTGGTCAGTCCTTTACCGAAGGTGAGATTGACGCAATTAACCTGGTGCCGGATCACCTGCGTGGGCTGGACCGGTTCGAGGCTCGTACAAAAGTAATCGAGGAGATCACCAGCGAAGGCCTGGCCGTCATGACCCGCGCCGATGATCGGCGTCTGGGCTCGACCGCGCTGAAACCCGACCACGAGGGCGCAGGCAAAATGGTTCCGCTGGTCGAATCCAAGCCTATCATGCAACCCTTCGGCGACCGCTCGAAAGTTGTGATCGAACCGATGCTGACCGATCAGTGGTTCGTCGATGCCGAAAAGGTCGTTGGCCCTGCACTGGATGCGGTCAAGGACGGCACCGTCAAGATCATCCCCGAGTCCGGTGAAAAGACGTATTATCATTGGTTGGAAAACATCGAACCGTGGTGCATCTCTCGCCAGCTCTGGTGGGGTCATCAGATCCCGGTTTGGTATGGTCTCGATCTGTCCGCAGACGAATTCATGGATGACGAGAATGACGGAGAGCTTGATCTGGTCGAGCTCGGCCGCTTGCTGAACGAAGGCGGCATGCTGCATCGTGGCAATGTCATGGAATGTGCACCGAACTTTGACGCTGTCGTCGACAAGTTCCTGGATGACAATGCCAACATTCCCAGCCCTCTGAGCCATGCAACCGTAGTCGAAGTTTCCGACAAGCATGAGGCGATCCATCAGTTTGCGGAAAGCCTCGCCCAATACGCCGTCGAACAGGATCCAACCAAGCTGGTTTATCCGGTATGGCGCGACCCCGACGTCCTCGACACCTGGTTCTCCTCCGGCCTCTGGCCCATCGGCACGCTGGGCTGGCCCGAGCGGACCGAAGAGATAGAACGTTACTTCCCTACGGACGTTCTGATTACCGGCTTTGACATCCTGTTCTTCTGGGTCGCCCGGATGATGATGATGCAGCTGGCCGTGGTCGATCAGATCCCATTCCACACCGTCTACCTGCACCAGCTCGTCCGCGACGAGAAGGGCAAGAAGATGTCCAAGACCACAGGCAACGTCATCGATCCACTGGAGATCGTGGACGAATTCGGCGCCGACGCGCTGCGCTTTACCAACGCCTCGATGGCGGCGATTGGCGGCGTGTTGAAACTGTCCCGCGAGCGTATCACCGGTTACCGGAACTTCGGCACCAAACTGTGGAATGCCGTCCGCTTTGCCGAGATGAACGAAGTCTTCACCGACGCCGTCCCGCAAATGGATGTGGCCGATCTGAAGCCCAAAGCCGCAGTGAACCGCTGGATCATCGGCGAAACCGCCCGCGTGCGCGAAGAAGTTGACGCGGCGCTGGAAAGCTACCGCTTCAATGATGCGGCCAACGGTCTGTACGCCTTTGTCTGGGGCAAGGTCTGCGATTGGTACGTGGAATTGTCCAAGCCGCTGCTCCAAGGCGATGACGCCGAGGCACAGGCGGAGACCCGCGCCACCATGCGCTGGGTTCTGGATCAGTGCATGGTCCTGCTGCACCCGATCATGCCCTTCATCACCGAAGAGCTGTGGGGCCTGACCGGCAACCGCGCCAAAATGGTCGTCCACGCCGATTGGCCGACCTACGCCGCTGCCGACCTGATCGATGCAGATGCGGATCGTGAGATGAACTGGGTGATCTCGGTGATCGAAAACACCCGCTCGGCCCGCGCGCAGATGCGGGTGCCTGCCGGCCTCTACGTACCGATGCTGGTGACCGAGATCGACGCGAATGGACAGGCCGCATGGGACCGTAACGAGGCGCTGATCAAGCGTCTGGCGCGGATCGACAGCCTGACCAAAACGGATAAATTGCCCAAAGGCACCATCTCGATCGCTGCCCCCGGCGCGTCCTTCGACCTGCCACTGGCGGACATCATTGATATCGGCGCAGAAAAGGAACGACTTGAGAAAGCCAAGGGCAAGCTGGCCAAGGAACTTGGCGGCCTGCGCGGACGTCTGAACAACCCCAAATTCGTGGCCTCTGCCCCGGAAGAAGTTGTGGAGGAAGCCAAGGCCAACCTCGCCGCCCGCGAAGAGGAAGAAGCTAAACTAAACGAGGCCCTCGCTCGTTTGCACGAGATCGCCTGATCCTTTCACCTTTTTTTCAAATACTCAATTCCGAACCCCGCCGCGCGTGTAACGGCGGGGCTTTCATTTGACGGCGCCTCTTTTCCCCTTGTTCCCAGCAGCTTGCGATTGTTAGCAAGTTCATCAGGTAACTCCGAGGCAGTGATGGCGCACGTCCTACCCCCTGTGCAGACAATTTCGACCGGCCTTGTCGTGGCCGTCGTGGGCTTCTTCAGTTCATTCCCGATTGTGCTGCAGGGTCTTGCCGCCATGGATGCGTCGGCAGCCGAGTCCGCGTCCGGGCTGATGATGGCTGCAATCGCGATGGGATTGGCGGCGATCATTCTCAGCCTTTGGTACAAGCAACCAATCAGTGTGGCGTGGTCGACACCGGGTGCCGCATTGCTGGCAGTCTCGGCAACCCCTGCTGCAGGCTTTTCGGGCGCGATCGGAGCGTTTCTGTGCGCCGGGGCGCTGACGGTGTTGGCAGGGTTGTGGCGGCCGCTTGCTCGCCTGGCAGCAGCCATACCGACAACACTGGCCCAAGCCATGCTAGGTGGGGTTTTGCTGCCGTTGTGCATTACTCCGTTCAAGGCCGCCGTCGAGTTGCCATGGCAAGCGCTGCCTGTCATCTTGACCTGGTTTATCGCCGGACGGATCAACCGGCTGATCGCGGTTCCGGCTGCAGTGGCGGCGGCGGCAATCATAGTCGTTCTCAATGCTGGTGACAGCTCCGTCAGGCCCGAGCGTTTGATGGCGGCACCCGTCTTGACCATGCCGACCTTTTCGATGGCGTCAGCAGTTGGGATTGGCATCCCATTGTTCATTGTCACCATGGCAACGCAGAATATCCCCGGTATCGCAGTGATGCGCAGCTTTGGCTACGCGCCGAACGCAGGCAAACTGTTTTCGTCGGTCGGAGGCGCCAGCCTGCTGTCCGCGCCCTTTGGCGCCCCGGCAACGTGCCTGGCCGCCATTACCGCCGCAATGTGCTCGAACGAAGAAAGCCATCCGGACCCGGCCCAGCGCTATTGGTCGGCGATCATGGCAGGCGTGTTTTACTGCTTGTTTGGCATCTTCGCCGTGGCCATAACCGGCTTCGCGGCCCATGCCGACCCGTTGCTGATGGGGACACTGACCGGAGTAGCGTTGATCGGTGTCATGGCAAACGCAACCTTTGCGGCGCTGGAAGTTCCAACCGAGCGCGAAGCGGCGATCCTGACCTTCGCAATCACCGCTTCGGGCATCACCGTGTTCGGGTTGGGTGCTGCGGTGTGGGGCCTGGCAGCCGGCGGCATCGCGTATCTGGTAACCAACCGGGCTCGGTGAGCACTTTCGCCTGCCGAAACTGTCGGATACTATACCCTCTATGCTTGGATCACTTGGAAAACTGATCGAACGCCAGATCATGAAGGCGCAGGCCGAAGGTCAGCTGGAAGGGTTGGAAGGCGAAGGGAAGCCCCTGCCTGACCGTTCATCGGAGGCGCAGACAGACACGGCTCTGGCAGCCGGTCATCGGATCATGGCGCAAGCCGGAGTTCTGCCCGAAGAGTTCACGATCAAAAAGGAACTGGACGCGGTTCGAAGGTCCTATCCATCGCTGACAAACCCTAAAGAACGCAAGGCAGCGATGGCCCGCATCGCTGAACTGGAGATGCGGTACAACATGGCACGCGATGCGCGTCGCGCCTTTATGCGGTGATCACCTGAAATCCGGTTTCCGACCCTGCATCTGGGCAGCAATGACCTCGATCTGATCCGGCTTACCGATCAACGCCACCTGTTCGGCGGATTCTTCCAGCAGAACTTCGGCACGGGACTTGCTCTCGGCCACTTCGATCAGGCGTTTTGCGGCACGGATGGCCGACGGGCTTTTGCTGGCAATGTCTTCGGCCAGCGCCAGTGCTTCGGTCAAAGGCTCGTCCGACAATTTTGTGACCAGCCCCCAGTCCGCCGCCTGAGGGGCGCCAATGGGACGGGCCGTATAGGTCAACAGGCGCAGCACGTCCGAACGGACAAGCCGAGGCAGCAGGACCATGCCCCCCATATCGGGGATGATACCCCATTTCATCTCCATCACCGCCAGTTTGCTTTCGGGATGCGCGATGCGGATATCCGCGCCCAGTGCGATCTGTAACCCGCCGCCGTAAGCGACGCCCTGAATGGCGCAGATCACCGGCACTGGTACGCGCCGCCAGACCAGGGCAAGCTCCTGCATTTCATTGGCATCCTCATGACTGCGGGTCATCAGCCACTCGGTCGGATCAATATGCGCCATCTTGGCAAAGCTTGCCATGTCGAGCCCCGCGCAAAAACTTTTCCCCTCGCCTGACAGAACCACGGCGCGAGCATCCGAGGCCGCGACCTCCTGTCCGGCGGACAGGATCGCCTTGATCATCGCGTCATCCAGAGCGTTCATCTTGTCACTGCGGGTCAGAGTGACATGAGCAATGTGGTCCTTGTATTCGACAGATACACGCGCCATGCGGGCCTCCCAAATCTGGTTTTCCTGACAATGCCCTGAAAGGCGGGCACAGTTCCACAGCGACGTCAGGGCAGAACCTCTGATCGGAGGCTTGCCCAACCCTGCACCCTGCGTTTATCTGCGCACATGACTGACCTGCGCTACACTCCGCTCGCCCAATCTCTGCCCGCCACCGTGCCCTTTGTCGGCCCCGAAACGCAGGAGCGCCAGCGCGGCGGACAATTCAAAGCACGGCTGGGCGCGAATGAAAGCGTCTTTGGTCCCTCGCCCCGAGCAATTGAAGCGATGCAGAAGGCGACCGGTGATATCTGGATGTATGGCGACCCAGAGAATCATGACCTGCGCCTTGCGCTTGCCGATCACCATAAAGTCGCCGCCGAAAATATCATTGTCGGCGAAGGAATTGATGGCCTGCTGGGTTATCTGGTGCGCTTGATGGTCGGACCGGGTGATGCGGTGGTAACCTCCGACGGAGCTTACCCGACCTTCAATTATCATGTGGCCGGATATGGTGGCAAACTGCACAAAGTTCTCTATTCCGGCGATCACGAAGACCCGATGGCACTGTTCGCCAAAGCGGCTCAGGTTGATGCCAAGCTGGTTTACCTAGCCAATCCCGACAACCCGATGGGAAGCTGGCATCCCGGCGCAGAAATTTTAGCGGCGATGGAGACTCTTCCAGATGGTTGCCTGTTGGTTCTGGACGAAGCCTATGTGGAATGCGCCCCCGAAGGGACGGCAGCCCCGATTAGTATCGATGATCCGCGTGTGATCCGGATGCGGACGTTTTCGAAGGTTTATGGCATGGCAGGTGCGCGCGTTGGCTATGCCTTGGGTGCGACAGACCTGATCTCCGCATTCCACAAGGTCCGCAATCACTTTGGCATGAACCGGGCTGCGCAAGCCGGGGCGTTGGCCGCGTTGCAGGATAACGACTGGCTGCGGCAGGTTCAGAACAGGATTGTGCAGTCGCGTGAGCGGATCGGCGAGATTGCACGGAAAAACGGGTTGGAGCCCCTGCCGTCGGCCGCCAATTTTGTTGCCCTCGACTGTGGACGAGATGGGGATTTCGCCAAATCTGTGCTGGAATCTCTGGTCGAACAAGGTGTGTTCGTCCGAATGCCTTTCGCCGCCCCGCAAAACCGCTGTATCCGGGTCAGTTGTGGAACTGACGCTGACCTGGACAGATTTGCCGCTGCATTGCCCGCGGCTCTGACGGCGGCGAAGCGACAGGGTTAACGATTCTCAGCCAATACAGCGGCAGCAGCCTCCAGCGCGCCCGACCCACGCGGGATGTCCAGAGCGGCCATCGCGGTTTCCACACCGCCCAACATCGCCAGGATCATCTGCCCGTTCACATGACCCATGTGGCCAAGACGGAAGCAGCCATCCCAATCCTCCATCCCCAGACCGATGCCCAGCGTCAGACCCAGATTGGCTTCGGTATACTCGCGAAGCGGCGTACCGCGACCATCGGTTAGCCTCAGGGCTGTAACGGCGTGACTGCGGTGGGCGCGATCGGCGACATTCATTTGTAGCGCACCCGCTTCGGTCCAAACCTCGCATGCAGTCCAGACCGCCTTGGCCAAACGTTCGTGCCGGGCCCAGACATTCTCAACCCCTTCGGCGTGGATCAGGTCCAGCGCGGCGCGCAGGCCATAGAGATGATGCGTCGGCGCAGTCCCGTTGAAGTATTGGTAAAACAGGTCGGGTTTCGTTCTTGGCTGCCAGTCCCAGTACTGGGACACACGCGGCATAGAAGCCCGCTTGGACTGTGCCTTGTCATTGAAGAAAACAAAGCCTGTTCCGGCCGGGGTCATCAGCCCTTTCTGACATGCAGTGACAGTGACATCGACACCCCAGGCGTCCATCTCGAACCTGTCACAACCCAACGAGGCAATACAGTCAGCCATAAGCAAGGCCGGGTGATCCAGTTCGTCCAGCAGAGCCCGAAGCGCCGGGATATCGTTGCGGATGGAGCTGGACGTGTCCACGTGTACAGCCAGAACAGCCTTGATCCGATGGGCTGCATCTGCACGCAACGCCTCGGCGATCCGTTCGAAATTCCAGGGTGAAGATGCGCCAAAGTCTATCAGTTCCGCATTGGCACCGATCCCTTCTGCCATTTCGGCCCAACCGTGCGTAAAGCGGCCGGACGCCGGGGCCAGCACGGTTTCGCCCGGCGCGATGACGTTGGACAATGCGGCCTCCCACGTGCCGTGGCCGTTCGCGATGTAAATGGCGACATTGTATTCGGTCCGTGCCACGCGACGCAGATCGGCCGTCAACGCGGGCATCATGTCGATCAACTCGCCATCATATATGTTGGGCGACGGTCGGTGCATCGCTTGCAGCACCGCGTCAGGCATGACGGACGGGCCCGGAATAGCCAGATACTCGCGCCCCTGCGCGAGAGAAATGCGGTTTGTCATGGGGTCAACCTGTCTGAATTGACGCCTACCCTAGCGCCTGACCGGACGGCGTCAATCCATCAGCTTGGCAGCCTCGCGGGCAAGGGATTCAATCCCGGCCCAATCACCGTTCTGCACCAACTGCTTGGGCGCCACCCAGCTGCCGCCCGCACAGACGACGTTGGACAGCGACAGGTAATCGCGCGCGTTGGACGGAGAGACCCCGCCCGTAGGACAGAAGGTGATCTGCGGCAAAGGTGCGCCGATAGATTTAAGGGCGGGCGCACCGCCCGAAGCCTCGGCGGGAAAGAACTTCAACATGTCATAACCCCTTTCCAGCAGCCGCATGGCCTCGCTGGCAGTGGCAGCGCCTGGCAGCAGGGGCAGCCCCTCGGCCTCGCAGGCGGCAATCAGGGTATCGGTTGCCCCCGGTGAAACACCAAATTGCGCACCGGCCTCCTTTGCGGCCCGGACATCTTCGGGCGTGATCAGAGTGCCAGCGCCAACAACACCGCCGGGCGCTGCGGCCATGGCGCGGATCGCGTCCAGAGCCGCCGGGGTGCGCAACGTAACCTCCAACGCGGGAAGACCGCCGGCAACCAATGCCTCGGCCAGTGGTCGTGCGTGCGTTGCGTCGTCTACGACCAGAACGGGGACGATAGGCGCAAGGGCGCAGATTTCGCGAGTGCGTTGGGTTTTTGCTGACATTGGTTACGCTCCGAAAATACTGGCACCGGCATCGGCCGAGCCTACTGCGTTGCGGAACGCGCCAAAAAGGTCCCGTCCGACGCCATATTGGTTGGCCGAAAGATCGGCGACGACCGGGACCCGGTCCAAAACGCCGGGTGTCAGGATTTCCAGATCACCCTTCACCGCGTCGACGCGCAGAATGTCGCCATCCTGAAGGTATGCAATCGGGCCTCCGTCAAGTGCCTCGGGACACACATGGATCGCCGCAGGCACTTTGCCCGAGGCACCGGACATGCGGCCATCGGTGACCAGCGCCACCTTTTGTCCGCGTCCCTGAAGGATTGACAGGATTGGCGTCAACGAGTGCAATTCAGGCATCCCGTTGGCTTTCGGCCCCTGAAAGCGGACAACAACGATAACGTCACCCGTGAATTCTCCGGCCCTGAATGCGGTTTTGACTTCGTCCTGATCGTGAAACACGCGGACCGGCGCCTCGACGATCTGGTGTTCGGGAGCCACCGCCGAGACCTTCATGACCCCGGTGCCCAGATTGCCAGTCAGACGCGACAGGCCGCCCGTCGGCTGGAACGGGTCTTTGGCAGAGCGCACGATCTTTTCGTTGAGGCTATGTCCAGCGCCCTCTTCCCAGACCAGTTCACCGTCTTTCAGCTTGGGCTCTTTCGTGTAGTTGTGCAGCCCCTGCCCTGCGACGGTCAGCGTGTCGGGATGCAGCAGACCGTCCTCCAGCAATGTACCGATGCAATAGCCAAGACCGCCAGCGGCGTGGAAATGGTTCACGTCGGCCAAGCCGTTGGGATAAACCCGCGCGACCAGAGGAACTACGGCAGAAATGTCGGAAAAATCCTGCCAGTCCAGCACGATGCCGCCCGCCCGCGCCATCGCGATCAAGTGGATCAGCAAGTTGGTCGAGCCTCCGGTTGCCATCAAACCGACGATCCCGTTCACAAAGGCGCGTTCGTCGAGGATCTGGAAAACCGGCGTGTAATGGTTGCCCAGTGCGCTGAGCGATAGGGCGCGTCGGGCGCCTTCTTCCGTCAGGGCGTCTCGCAAGGGTGTGTTGGGATTGATGAAGCTTGATCCCGGAAGGTGCAGGCCCATGAACTCCATCAACATCTGGTTGGTGTTGGCAGTACCGTAGAAGGTGCAGGTCCCGGGCCCATGGTATGCGGCCATCTCTGCGGCCATGAGTTCTTCTCGGCCAACTTCTCCGGCGGCAAACTGCTGGCGGATCTTGGCTTTTTCGTCGTTCGGCAGACCGCTGGTCATCGGACCGGCAGGCAAGAGTACCGCTGGCAGGTGACCAAAAGCCTGTGCCCCGATCACAAGTCCCGGCACGATCTTGTCGCAAACCCCAAGAAACACGGCAGCGTCATAGGTGTTATGGCTGAGCGCCACCCCCGTCGCCAGCGCGATCACGTCGCGGGAAAACAGGGAAAGCTCCATACCCGCTTCGCCCTGCGTAACCCCATCGCACATGGCGGGCACACCGCCCGCGACCTGAGCTGTACCGCCCGCCGCACGGATCGCCTGTCGGATCAATTCGGGGTAACGTTCGAATGGCTGGTGCGCCGAAAGCATGTCATTGTAGGCTGTGACGATGCCCAGATTGCCTGCGGTTCCAGTCGCAAGAGATTGCTGATCCTCACCCGCGCCGGCGTAAGCGTGGGCTTGCCCACTGCAGGACAAATGCCCGCGTGCGGGGCCTTTGGACCGTGCGTGCTCCATCCTTTCCAGATGTGGACCACGCAGGTTTGCGCTGCGTTCAACAATCCGTTGCGTGACATCGGTAATGACTGAATGAACCATCGTTAACCTCCGATCTGCCGCCAGCGGCGCCCGTCGCGATGCATAAGCATCAGTGCGTCTTCCGGCCCCGAACTTCCCTGATCGTATTTCGCCGGGCGGTCACCGCGTTCTTCCCAGCCCTCGATAATGGGATCAACCCAGGCCCAGGCGGCCTCGGCTTCGTCACCGCGCATGAACAGGGTCTGATCGCCGCGGATCACGTCCATCACCAGACGTTCATAGGCATCCGGTGCGCTGGATTCTGTGCCCAGCGCTTCGGCAAAACTCATGTCCAACGAGACGTCGGACAGGCGAAACCCTCCCGGGCCGGGATCCTTGATCGTGGTACGCAGCGTGATGCCTTCGTCCGGTTGCAGACGGATCACCAGCACATTGCCTCGCAGGGGGCCGACATTGGGAAAGATCGTGTGCGGCGGGTCACGGAAAAACACCGCGATCTCGGATTCGCGGGCGCGCAGGCGTTTCCCGGTGCGCAGATAGAACGGAACGCCGGCCCATCGCCAGTTACCCAGATGCACCTTGAGGGCAATGAAGCTTTCTGTGCGACTGTCCGGATTGCCCACATGATCCAAATAGCTGTCACCGCCTTTTTCAGCCCGGTATTGCCCGCGCGCGATGTCAGACGGCTCGACCGGATCCAGCGCTTCGATCACTTTGACCTTCTCATCGCGTACGGCATTGGGCGAGAATTTCGAAGGCGGTTCCATCGCGGTGAGACACAAAAGCTGAACCAAGTGGTTCTGAATCATGTCCCGCATCGCGCCGGACTGATCGTAATACGCTCCGCGCCCCTCGACGCCCACGGTTTCCGCTACGGTGATCTGTACATGGTCGATATGGGTCGAATTCCACAGCGGCTCGAACAGGGAATTGGCAAACCGCAGGGCCATCAGGTTCTGCACTGTTTCCTTGCCCAAATAATGATCGATCCGATAGATTTGATGCTCCTCGAAACAGGTCCGCAGTCCTTGGTTCAGCGCCTTGGCCGACTCCAGATCGTGGCCAAAGGGTTTTTCGACCACGATCCGGCTGTCCGGCGTGGCAAGCCCGTGATCGTTTAGACGCTGCGCGATGCCCGAAAACAGGTTTGGGCCTACCGACAGATAAAAGGCGCGTACAACGTCCGGACGCAGTGTCTTGGCGAGTTCAGGCCATCCGGATTCGCCCAGTGCGTCGACAGCGACATATTCCACACGGGTCAGAAAACGATCCAGAACACTCTTGTCGAAACCGGGCGCGAACTCCTGCATCGACGATTTGACTTGTTCCCTGAAGTCACCGACATCCAGATCCGACCTGGCGGTCGCGACGATCCGGGCCTCGGCTGGCATCTGACCCACCTCGAATCGGTGATAGAGACCTGGCAGTATTTTGCGCTGCGCCAGATCGCCGGTCGCTCCGAACAAGACAAGGTCGAACGGATCAACCGGAATTACGCGTGAAACCATTGCCGGGCTCCTTCAGTGGCAACCTGATCCAAATTAACACGACTATCCTGCCGCATCGGCACATCAGGCCATGTTATCGCTAACATTCGCCCTGTGGATAGGCAAATCGATCAGGAAAATCAAGCTCTGACTTGCATGTAGTGCAAAACGGATCGCAGGCGCGTCATCCCTGGCTGCGCAACCAGTCCATCACCGCAGGACGTACCGACTGTTCGCCGCGATGGCGGGCGTCCGTGATGATCTTGCGTACAGCTTGCAGATCCGACCGCAAAAGCAAGCTTTTGACTGGCCCGATCGAAGCCGGGCGCATCGACAATATGCGGATGCCCATCGCCGCCAGACACAGCGCCTCAATGGGGCGGCCCGCGTCCTCGCCACAAAAGCTTAGTGGCGTGTCCGAGATCCCGCAACGTTCGACAATCCGTTCGATGAAGCTCAGGAAGCTGACATTCAGCGTGTCATAACGGCGGCGCACAAGTTCATTCTCTCGGTCGGCGGCGAAAAAGAACTGCTTCAGGTCGTTACCACCGATCGAGATGAAATCCACCTCGTCAAAAAACTTCTGCGGCGCAAACGCGAGTGACGGCGTTTCCAACATCGCACCGACCTCAAGCGTTTCCGGCAATACGTGACCCAACCGCTTCTCACGCTCGATGGTCTTGTTCACCTCCCACCGTGCTTCACGGTACTCTTCCGCCTGAGCGACAAAGGGGAACATGATCGTCAGCGGGCGACCATTGGCAGCGCGCAACAGGGCCTGCAACTGCATTCGCATAACGCCACGCTTGTCCAGACCGACGCGGATCGCGCGCCAGCCCAGCGCCGGGTTCGGTTCCGCCACGTGTTTCATATAGGGCAGGACCTTGTCCGAGCCGATATCCAACGTCCGGAACACCACGCGCTTGCCTCCGGCAGCATCCAGAACCCGCTGATATTGCGCAACCAATTCCGAACGTTTCGGCATCTGGTTGCGGATCAGGAATTGCAACTCGGTGCGGAACAGGCCGACACCTTCAGCACCCGAATTGCCTAGCGATGGCAGATCGGCCATCAGCCCCGCATTCATTACCAGATTCATCCGCGATCCATCCCGCGTCACAGTCGGGGTTTCGCGGATCGAGGCATAGCGCTCCTGCGCCTTGGCCTGCATGGCGATCTTGTCACGGAATGCACTGACGACCGTGTCCTCGGGGCGCAGGTGGACCACGCCATTGTCGCCGTCAACCAGAACATGGTCACCATTCAGCGCTTCGGTCGTGATCCGCCCGACATGTACCACAAGCGGAATTGCCAACGCGCGGGCGACAATGGTGGCGTGACTTCCGACCGAGCCTTCTTCGAGCACGATGCCTTTCAGCGACCGGCCGTATTCCAGCAGATCTCCAGGTCCGATGTTTCTCGCGATCAGGATCGGATCAGGCGGCAGGTCCGCTCCATCGGTCTTACCCTGCCCCGTCAGGATCCGCAGCAATCGGTTACTGAGATCATCAAGATCCGCCAGTCGTTCCCGCAAGTAGGGATCTGTCACCTGGCTCATGCGGGCACGGGCCTGCGACTGCTCCATCTCCACAGCGGCCTCGGCGCTAAGACCGCGAGAGATGTCTTCTTCCATACGCCGCATCCAACCCTTGGAGTTGGCGAACATCCGGTATGCTTCGAGAACCTGCAACTGTTCCGTGTCGCCGTCCCGCGAGATTTCCAGCATCTTGTCGACGCCGACCCGCAATTCGTCCACCGCCTCAGACAGGCGCTCAAGTTCGCGGTGCGGATCGTCGGCGATCGGGTTGGTGACGACAACACGCGGTTCGTGCAGCCAGACATGCCCCTCGGCCGAGCCCTCCTGTGCCGGGCCGCCGCGCAACAGAACCGACTGTTGGTGCAAGGGCGACAGGGCCGCCCCTTCGCCGACAAATGCACCCAGTTCGGCCATTTCGGCCAGAACCATGGCGACCACTTCCAGCGCATAGACCTCATCCGCGGAAAACTCGCGCGCCTCGCGCGATTGCACAACCAGAACGCCCAGTTTTTCGCCCAGGCGCTGGACAGGAACGCCAAGGAACGAGGAAAACCGCTCTTCGCCCGTTTCCGGCATATAACGGAAACCCTTGGCAGAAGGTGCATTTGCGGTATTCACCACCTTACCGCTTTTGGCGACGCGGCCTACCAGACCTTCGCCCATACGCATACGCGTTTTGTGTACGGCTTCCGGCGACAACCCCTCGGTGGCGCAAAGTTCCAGCGTCTCTTCATCGCGAAACAGGTAGATCGAGCAGACTTCGGCCCGGATGCTGTCGGCAATCAGGTGCGTGATCCGGTCAAGCCGTTCCTGACCGGCGGCCTCGCTCGCCATTTCCTCGCGCAGCCGCCCCAGCAGCTTGCGGGATTCAGTTTCGGTGCCGTCCGCCATGGCCCACCCAAGTTTCGGTATCAGGCGACCCTTGTGGCTGAAATGCTCAGGCCGCCTTGTCCAGTTCAAAGGCATCATGCAGTGCCTGAACAGCAAGTTCCATGTATTTCCTGTCGACCAATACAGAAATTTTTATCTCGGAGGTTGTAATGACCTTGATATTGATCCCCTCATCCGAGAGCACCTTGAACATCTTGGCTGCCACGCCAGACTGCGAGCGCATCCCGATGCCGACAACGGAAACCTTGCAGACATCCTCATCCGCGACCAGCTCGGCGTAGTTCAGTTCGCCCTTTTCCTTGATCGCCAGCAGCGCCTGCTCGGCACGGGCTACCTGATTGGTGGGGCACGAAAAGGTCATGTCAGTGCGACCTTCGTCCGAGATGTTCTGGACGATCATGTCGACATTCACACCCTCATCGCTGAGCGCGGTGAAGATGGTCGAGGCAATGCCGGGGCGGTCCGCCACCGATACCACGGTCATTTTTGCCTCGTCCCGCGAATAGGCCACACCGGCCACTACATTGGATTCCATGATATCCTCCTCGTCGACGACCAGCGTACCGGCCTCATCGGATTGTTCCTCGAAGCTTGAGAGAACGCGCAGTTTCACCTTGTAGCGCATCGCCAGCTCGACCGAGCGGGTCTGCAGCACCTTGGCCCCCAGCGAGGCCAGCTCGAGCATCTCCTCGAACGAAATTCTGTCCAGTTTACGCGCTTTCTCGCAGATGCGCGGATCGGTGGTGTAGACACCATCGACGTCAGTATAGATGTCGCAACGCTCTGCCTCAAAGGCAGCCGCGAACGCAACGGCTGTCGTATCGGAACCACCTCGGCCCAACGTGGTAATACGGCCCTCGGGGCTGATACCCTGGAAGCCGGCCACGACTGCAACGCGCATGCCTTCGCCGAATTTCTGGTTGATATTGTCGGTCGGAATCTCTTCGATCCGGGCGGCGGAGTGGGCACCGTTGGTCATCAGCGGCACCTGCCAGCCTTGCCAGCTACGCGCCGGAACATCCATTTCCTGCAAGGTCAGTGCCATCAGACCAGCAGTCACGTTTTCCCCCGACGACACAACCGCATCGTATTCACGCGCATCATACAGTGGTGAAATCTCGTCGACCCAACCCACCAACTCGTTTGTCTTGCCCGACATGGCCGAGACGATGACGATGACGTCATATCCTTTGGCCACTTCAACGCCGATGCGCTTGGCGGCACGGCGGATGCGGTCAAGATTGGCAACCGAAGTGCCGCCGAATTTCATCACGAGTACGGGCATGGGGGCAAGTGTCTCCGCGCCTTGGGATTCCGATCCCGTGCCTCTTATGCGAGGGGGGACGCAAGGGCAAGTGTGCGGGCGAACTTCAAACTGCGGCACGGGGCCGCTTTACAATATCGTGCGGCAATGTCAGCGTGGCCGGTAACTGCTTAATCCACGGGGATTTCCATGTATCGTTTTGCCTTCGCCCTCACGCTGATATCGACACCTGCACTCGCGCAGGTGGCCACGCTGTCGGGCACGGACGGCCAGAATTCGTTGGGCACCGTGCCCTGCGCCGCCTTAGCCGGAGAACCATTGTCCAGTTGCCCCGCCGAACTGCGCCACAAAGAGGATGGTACAGCAACGCTGGCCGTTCAGCTCAGCACCGGAGAAGTTCGACGGATCTATTTCACTGACGGCGTGCCGGATTCCAGCAGCTCGACCGCGAAGATTTCCTACGAAACACCGGGCGATAAGATGGTCATCTTTATTGAGCCCGGAGAAGTCTACGAAATCCCGCAGGCGGCACTGAAAACTCAATAGGCGTGTGGGCGACCGTCCCAGGTTTCGAAACAGCCGGTATTTTCCGGCGACAACGCTTCAAATCGAGCGACCAGCCCAGTCACTGCCTGTTCCACCGTGATTTCGGCCGCTGCGCCCCCCATGTCCGTTTGCACCCAACCGGGGTGATAAATGCCCACGGAAATCCCGTCAGCCCGCAGGTCGCTGGCGAGGTTCCGGCCCAGATTAAGCGCTGCCGCCTTGGAGGCGCGATAGATATAGCTGCCTCCCGGTGCGCGCGTATGCGATGCCATCTGAGACGACAAGATTGCGATCTTGCCCCTTCCGGCGCGCAGATTGGGCAACAGCGCCTGAACTGTCAGGAACACGCCAGTCACATTGGTAGCAAAGCTCTGCGCCCACATCTCGGCCGGGTAACCGTCAATCCCCTGTCCCTTGTCCAGATATACACCGGCGTTACAGATCAGAAGATCGACGGGACGGGCTGTCAGCGCTTCGGACATCGCCGCGTGCTGGGCCGGGTCGGTGACATCCAGCGCCACCTGGGCGCCGTTGTCACGGGCGGTTCCCGTTACCTCATCGCCCTGAGCACGATAGTGACCGGCCAGAGCCTTTCCGATTCCGCGATTGGCGCCGGTGATGACGATATGCATAGTTCAGTTCGTTTTACGACTGGGAATGAAAGGCAGCGGCGCAACCGGAACACCGTCTTCGATCAGCGCCCGCGCCTCCTCTGGCCCAGCCTCACCATAAATCGCACGTTCAGGCGCGTCACCCAGGTGCATTTTTCGGGCCTCGGTGGCAAATTCCTTACCTACATAATCCGAGTTTTCTTCGACCTTGCGGCGGATATCGGCAATCGCCTTTTCGATCTCAGGCGCAGGTGTGGCTACGTCGATGCTTTGGGCTTGGGGCTGTTTCGCAACAGCGGGCACCGCACTGCGCGCTGGCCGCACCCGAGGCGTCATGATTGCCTTTTCAACGTCCGAACACCCGCAGACGGCGCATGTCACCATGCCTGCGCCAGACAGTTTGTCGAAGGCAGCAGCAGATTGAAACCAGCTATCAAAGCTGTGGCCCTCTTTGCATTTCAACGCGTATTGAATCATGGTCGGTCCAACTGTCGGTCGGCGAATAGATACCAACCGAAATGGTAATATCAAGCCCTTCTGTCAGCGCAGCATACGCCTGGACAGCCGTTGCACCAATTCCTCATGGGGTATATCGGCGTCCACCGCCAAACGGCGCAGGCCGAAATGCACGTGCGCAATTTGCTGATAATACCGGGTGTAGACATAATTTGTCCCGCCGCCCGCCAGCGCGCCCAGCAAAGGTACAGATTGCACGGCAAGTTTCTGCCCCAGAACCACCGATAACTTCGGTGCCACAGTGGCGATCAACCGCTGCACGGTCGGGCCGGTCAACGTCAAGCGAACCGAGAAAAACCCCATATCCGCCCCGTCGTCATGGGAAAGCGGTCCAGCGGCGGACAAAACCCGGACGCAATCGAATTTCACACCTTCTTCGGCGGGATCAAACCCTTCCCGCGCGGCGGCACCCTGAATAGAGCGCAAAAGCATTGTCGTCGTT
Organism: Ruegeria sp. HKCCD9138; assembly: GCF_057220975.1. NCBI lineage: Bacteria > Pseudomonadati > Pseudomonadota > Alphaproteobacteria > Rhodobacterales > Roseobacteraceae > Ruegeria > Ruegeria sp. HKCCD9138. The sequence goes on from NZ_JBWVAZ010000003.1 coordinate 205,408, forward strand.
GCAGGCAACTCCATCAAAGCCGTAGATACGCCGCCCAGGCCACCAGCGGCGCCCATCGCAGTGGCGACTGCCGTATTCACCCAGGGCGGCTGATCGGGCACTGCGCGGCGCGAACCTTGCGCCGCTTGCATCGCGACCCAAAGCGCCTGTTCCGTCGCACTTGTCAATCCCTGCCTGACCGGCTCGGGCAGTTGTTCCAGCAGGGACTCCGCCGATCCGCCAAGCCGGTTCAACAGTTTGATGCCTGCTCCGCCGGCGGCCTTATAGTGTTCTGCCAGACGATCCAGTTCGACCTCGGGATCGATTTTTTCGACCAGAACCACGTCCTGCATATACGCCCTCCTGTTCAGGAAAGATCGGTATTTTGCAGCTGGTTTTCAATGGGTCAGTGTGTCCATCGAGTGACAGCGCCTTGAATTCCGTCCCAGTCACCGGGCGCAAGTTCTAGCCCGAGAACACGGTCCGGGTTGGTCGGAGGCGGCATCTCGATACCCTGCAAACGCGTGAATCCGAACCGGGCGTAATACGGCGCATCCCCGACCAACATGACACGATTCCAGCCCTGTTGGCGCCCGGCTTCAACACCTTGGTGGATCAAGTAGCCGCCCAGCCCTTCGCCCTGATGGGTTGGGTGAACGGCAACCGGGCCCAGCAATAATGCATCGTGAACCCCGATATGGACGGGCCAGAACCGAATTGCGCCAGCCAGAATGCCTTCACCATCGCGGGCCACCTGCGACAGGCCGGCAACCGGTGGGATATCATCGCGCAGCCGGTAAGATGACAATGCCTCGCGACCGGGCGCAAAGCACAGGTCATACAGGGCCTCGACCTCCCACCAATCCTCCGGCTCTTCCGGCCTGATGTTGAACTGCTGCACCCCAGCCCTCTTTTCCTTGCTGGAATTCGCCCTAGCACTTCGTTACGCCTTGGGCAAACGCTTGGAGATCAGATGTTCTATCGCCCTGAAGATGGCCACGGCCTGCCGCACAACCCGTTCAACGCTATCATAACCCCCCGTCCCATCGGCTGGATCTCGACGCGGGACGCAAACGGGATCAACAATCTTGCGCCCTATTCGTTCTTCAACGGTGTCGCCTACACACCACCGCAGGTGATGTTTGCAACTACCGGAACCAAGCACGATCAGGATGGGGGCAAAGACAGCGTCGCCAATATCCAGGCGACGCGTGTTTTCTGCGTCAATGTCGTCGCACACGCCCACCGCGATGCCATGAACGCAAGCTCGGCAGGTTTACCCAAGCATATCGACGAGTTCGATCATGCCGGACTGACACCGGTCGAGTGCCGAACCATCCCCTGTGCTCGGATCGAAGGCGCTCCCGCCGCGTTGGAATGCAAGCTGACGCAGATCGTCACATTGCCGGGAGAGGCCAACCGAGTGGTCTTTGGCGAGGTGACGGGAGTGCATCTGCATGACGATCATATCCGCGATGGCAGATTCGACGTCACATCCTTCAAACCGCTGGCACGGCTTGGATATCGGGATTACTCGGTCGTGACGGAACTTTTCTCACTCAACCGGCCGGATGATTGAAACGGTGCCGTGGGGGCTCTGCCCCCGCCGCCCTGCGGGCGTCTCCCCCGAGATATTTTTGGCCAGATGAAGCAGGGGATCCGTGCTTCATCTGGCTCCAAATATCCCGGAGCGCGAGGCAGAGCCTCGCATAATTCTCAATGGCCGCCCAGAATACCGGTTCGAACCGAGTAGTCCACGACCAGTTCATAATCAGGGTCGTCATCGCTATCGACCATCAGGTGGCCGGCTTTGGTCAGCAGCTTGTGGCAGTCACGGCTCAGGTGGCGCAGCATGACGCGCTTACCTGCCGCCTCATATTTGGCCGCAACATTCTCGATGGCCTGCAGGGCGGATTGGTCGACGACGCGGCTGTCGGCAAAATCCACGATCACGGTTTCCGGGTCGTTTGCCACGTCGAACAGTTCGACAAAACCATCCGATGAGCCAAAGAACAGCGGTCCCTGAATTTCGTAAACCTTTGCGCCCTGTTCGGTGGCGGAGTCGCGCGTAACGGCGTGGATGCGCTTGGCGTTGTTCCAGGCATAAGCCAGTGCCGAGACAATTACGCCGACGACCACCGCAACGGCAAGGTCTTCCATCACAGTGACAACCGTTACCAATACGATCACGAAGGCATCCATCATCGGAACCTTGAGCAGAATCTTGAACGAGTTCCAGGCGAAGGTGCCGATCACCACCATAAACATAACGCCCACCAGAGCGGCCAGCGGAATCTGCTCGATCAGGGGTGACGCAAACAGGATAAACACCAGCAGGAACATCGCCGCCGCAATGCCCGCGATACGGGTTCGGCCACCGGATTTCACGTTGATCATCGACTGACCAATCATCGCGCATCCACCCATGCCGCCGAAGAAGCCGGTCACGACATTCGCTGCGCCTTGCGCGATGCACTCTTGCGACGCACCGCCCCGCTTGCCGGTGATCTCGCCCACAAGGTTCAGGGTCAGCAAGGATTCGATCAATCCGATGGCAGCCAAAATAACTGCATACGGCAATATGATTTCAAAGGTTTCCCAGGTCAGCGGCACCATCGGGATGTGAAATTTCGGCAGGCCGCCTTCGATTGAGGCCAGGTCGCCAACACGCGGCACGTCCAGACCCATACCGATCACCAGCGCTGCCACAACCGCGATCCCGGCCAAAGGCGCGGGTACGATGCGCGTGATACGCGGCATAACCCAGATCACCGCCATGGTCAGCGCGACCAGGCCCAGCATCGTGTAAAGCTGCATGCCGGACAGCCACTCACCACCGCCCATGCCGTGGCCCGTGTTTTCCATGGTACCGGGCACTTTGAATTGCCCCAACTGCGCCAGAAAAATCACGATGGCTAAACCATTCACGAAGCCAAGCATCACCGGATGCGGCACCAATCGGATGAACCGGCCCCAGTGCATCGCGCCCGCGATGACCTGCAAAATCCCCATCAGAACAACTGTAGCGAACAGATACTCGACACCGTGCTCGGCCACCAGCGCCACCATGACCACAGCCAAAGCCCCTGTCGCGCCCGAGATCATCCCTGGGCGGCCACCGATCAATGCGGTTATTAGTCCAACCAGAAAGGCTGCATAGAGGCCAACCAGCGGGTGCACACCTGCAACGAAGGCAAATGCCACGGCCTCGGGCACCAGAGCCAGCGCCACGGTCAGGCCGGATAACAGCTCGATCCGCAGACGCGATACCGTCATCCCTTCGTCCGGCGACCAGCGCAGATCGGGTATGGCAAGGCGATTGGCAAAACTTGCCAGCATGGCTCGGGGCATGGAGTTGTCCTGTGGTTTGGGTCTGTTGGCGCGAAAGCGCCCTTTTACCTGTGCGAATCGATATGTGATACCGCGAAAATGGGATGCTGGTATGCATCCTGCGCATACCATCGCCCTGCCGATTCAAGATTCGTTCCATGCAAACCGCTGAACATACTTGCCAAATGGCACCTCGATACGCAGATAATCCGAATTGAAAACACAAAGCGGAGACAGCACGTGACCCAAACAAAAATCGCCGTCATAGGAGGATCGGGCATCTATGACATCGAAGGTCTGGAAAATGCCGAGTGGGTCACGGTTGAGTCGCCCTGGGGTATGCCGTCGGACCAGATCCTGACCGGATCACTTGATGGGGTGGGGATGGCGTTCCTGCCGCGCCACGGCCGCGGTCATGTGCATTCCCCTACCGAGGTACCCTATCGCGCCAATATCGACGCGCTGAAGCGGCTGGGTGTTACAGATGTGATTTCCGTCTCGGCTTGCGGATCATTCCGTGAACACATGGCACCCGGCGATTTTGTCATCGTCGACCAGTTCATCGACCGGACTTTCGCGCGCGCGAAAAGCTTCTTTGGCACCGGCTGTGTCGCACATGTCAGCGTTGCCCATCCAACCTGTCCGCGCCTGTCGGACGCCTGCGAAACAGCGGGCAAGGCGGCTGGCATCAACATCCACCGCGGCGGCACTTATCTGGCGATGGAAGGGCCACAGTTTTCGTCGCTTGCCGAGTCGAAGATGTACCGCGAACAGTGGGGTTGCGACGTGATCGGCATGACCAACATGCCCGAAGCGAAACTCGCCCGTGAGGCCGAGCTTTGTTACGCCTCGGTCGCAATGGTCACGGATTACGACAGCTGGCATCCTGACCATGGTGAGGTCGACGTTGCGGCTATCATAGCGACTTTGACCGGCAATGCCGACAAAGGCCGCGCCTTGGTCAAAGGTCTGCCGTCCCTGTTGGGGGCTGAGCGCCAGCCCTGCCCGCATGGTTGCGACCGGGCGCTGGAATACGCCATCCTGACCGCGCCCGAGAAGCGCGACCCGGCGTTACTCGCCAAACTGGATGCCGTTGCCGGAAGAATCCTCTGACGTTGGCGCCGTATCTTCAGTTCAGAGGTACTTGCTGACGCACGTCCTGCCACAGCCCGTGCGACCACAAATCGTTGTGCATACCGCCCGGAATGATGAAAAGCTGCGTGGACTCATCCGTTAGCTCCGCCAGCGCATGACTGTGGTGAACTGGAACGGTTTCGTCATCTGTGCCGTGAAAAATCAAAGTAGGAACTTCAATCGCCCCAATGATGTCACGGGTGGCGAATTGATCTTTCATCAGGGAGTGTACAGGCAACCATGGGTATCTTTCCGCTGCAACATCGACAGTCGCCGTGAACGGAGCCTCAAGCACCAGCAATTCGGCGTTTGGTCGCTGCTCAGCAACGGCCGCCGCAATTGCGGTTCCAAGGCTCTGACCATGGAGCACAACCTCGTCACCCTGCTCCTGGAGCTGGTCGAACAGCGCGAGCCCATCTGAAATCAGCGCCTCTTGAGAAGGTTCGCCGCCGCTACCCGGAAACCCTCGGTAGCTGGGCGCCAGAAGGCCATAACCGCTGTTGAGAATTTCGCGAAACCGGTCGGACCGGTCTGACAGATTTCCACTTTGCCCGTGAAAGAACAGAACCGTCGGAGCCCCATCAGTGGCCGGGCGCGCAGACCAACCAGTCAACTCAACACCGTCAGACATGGGAAGCGTCACAACCTCGACGTCCGCCAACCCGATCGCGCCGGGCTCAGGCAATTTGCCATCGGGTTTGTACAGCAAAGCCTGTTGGTTGAAATACATGTACCCAACCGCCGCCGCGTAGAGAACGCTGACGAGCACTACAACGGCAATCAGAACCTTCCCAACCTCAAACGGCCGAAAGCGAAAGAAAGCTTTGGGTTCGATGTCCTGCGTCTGCGTCATCCGTTCCTCCGTCACAGTGGGCTGCTCTTGAAGTCTGGGAACGTAGCGGGAAAATTCAAGAAACGCCCGCAAAGCTTAATGCAATCTTTAACTTGTTGCCCATTTACCAGCAGCGAAACCGATTCAAGCCTAACGGCCTGAAATGCCAAATAGTTACGCTGTGCTGGGTCTGATCAAAGCGACCGCGTTCAACGCGGATATCCTGCATTGTATCACCCTTTTTTCGTGGCCAGCGCGGTGTTTCTGACTGCAACTCAAGAGTCTTTGTGGCTAGAGACGCTGATGCAGCGCGTGGCAGAGCCACGAAAGGCTTGACGTTACTGCGCCACCAAGGCTTGCTGGCGCAGTAACGAAAGGGACGCCTTATGGAACTCGACTTATGGTTGGCCTTTGTGGCAGCTTCAACTGCGCTTTTGCTTATACCCGGCCCCACGGTGTTGCTGGTGCTGAGTTATGCGCTGTCAAAGGGACGCAGCGTTTCTATCGCCTCGGCCACAGGGGTGGCGGCTGGTGATTTTATCGCCATGACAGCGTCGCTGCTGGGGTTGGGTGCGCTGGTACTGGCGTCGGCCACCTTGTTTTCCGTTCTGAAATGGGTGGGTGCGGCCTATCTGGTGTGGCTTGGCCTCAAACTGCTACGCAGCGCGCCTTCGGGCGGATTGAGCCCTGTGGACACTGGAAAAGACGTCACGGCGCGCAGCGTTTTCGGCCATGCGGCGGCCGTAACCGCGCTGAACCCTAAATCGATTGCCTTTTTTATCGCCTTCGTCCCCCAATTCCTGCGCCCGGCCGAGCCGCTTGGCCCGCAATTCGCTATTCTGATTGCCACCTTTGTCGGTTTGGCATGGTTGAATGCGCTGGCTTATGCATTGCTGGCGGATCGCCTGCGCAGGACGATTGGTCGCGCAGGTGTCATCACCGCGCTAACACGCTTTGGCGGGCTGACATTGATGGGTATGGGTGTGGCCACGGCGATCCTGCGGCGCCCGGCCTGATGTCCTAATCTTCCGCGTTCTCTTTCATGAAACCGCGGATAAAGCGCCGGATTTCCCGTGCCGCGGAGGTGTCGAGCTCTTTGCACAGCTCGACAAACGCATCTCTTTCGTCCTTGTCCAGACGCAGAACTAACTGACTGTTTTTCTTGGTAGAACCCTTGCCGTCTTTCTTTGCCACGCGTTCCGTTCCTATTAATACTTGATTCCATATGCGATGCATTGTATATACATAGCATAGAAGTTGTAGTTATCGGGCACCTAACAATAAAAAAAGGATTATGGCAATGAATCTTCATGTCGCTCAGGCATTTCTTTTGCGAGATCAGCGCAACTGGCGCAAACCGCACCTATCTTGGCTTCCGGCATCGCTGTACCGCTACTACAGCCTGCCAAACACTTTAACGCGCCGCCGCAAATAGTCTCGGTCGAAAGACTTTCCTTGCATGAATGGACCTGATGGGCCAAAAACTGGCGTGTTTTTTGCCGCGAAGTAGAGTGCCCATGTCCAGAAACAAGACCGTCAAGGATTACATCCGAACCATCGTTGATTTCCCGCATGAGGGGATCATGTTCCGGGATGTGACAACCCTGTTCGCGGACCCGCGTGGATTTCGTATCGCAATCGACCAGATGTTGCATCCCTATGCCGGCGAACGGATCGACAAAGTAGTTGGTCTTGAAGCGCGCGGCTTTATTCTGGGTGGTGCTATCGCGCATCAATTGAGCGTGGGTTTCGTGCCTATCCGCAAAAAGGGCAAGCTGCCCGGCACCACCATCAGTCAGGATTACAAGTTGGAATATGGCGAGGCCATTGTCGAGGTCCACGATGACGCCATCCAGCCGGGCGAGAAAATCCTGGTTGTGGACGATCTGCTGGCCACCGGTGGCACGGCCGAGGCGGGCATCAAGCTGATCGAGCGTCTGGGGGGTGAAATCGTCTCGTGTGCGTTCATTATCGATTTGCCAGAATTGGGTGGCCGCAAGGTGCTTGAGAACTTGGGAATGGACGTCCACGTCTTGTGCGAATTCGAGGGCATGTAAAGGCAGCCGGATCACAAGAACGTGACTGGAAACACCAAAACGTCCGGGCTTAGCGCGGGCGTTTTTCATTTCAACATCTCCATTCTGTTACGGGCAGTGATCTATTTGCGATGTCGTCGCGTCCCCGGGACGATGCCAAATGAGGCATTTTCAACAAGGGAAGTTATCTCGATGTTTCGCAAAACTGCTTTCGCCAGCGTCGCAACTGTTCTTCTGGCCACTTCCGTCTTTGCTGACGGGCACAAGAAGGACATTGTTGACACCGCAGTCGGTGCCGGCAGCTTCAATACGCTCGTCGCTGCCGTACAGGCCGCAGAATTGGTTGACACGCTGAAAGGTGAAGGGCCGTTCACCGTATTTGCTCCCACGGACGAAGCGTTTGCCGCCCTTCCGGAAGGTACGGTGGAGAATTTGCTCAAGCCGGAAAACAAGGATCAGCTCGTCGCCATTCTGACCTACCACGTGGTTCCGGGAAAGGTGATGTCGACCGATCTGTCCGATGACATGTCGGCAGCCACGGTTCAGGGTGGAAACGTCACGATCGATCTGGACAACGGTGTGATGGTCAACGATGCCAACGTCGTTCAGGCCGATATCGAAGCCGACAACGGTGTGATCCACGTGATCGATAAGGTCATCCTGCCTGCATCCTAAGAAAATCCTAGGCGTGGCCCGGATAATCCGGGCCGCAGTCCTTATCGAAGCACAGCACCGGGGTTCATGATCCCCTTCGGATCAAGCGCATTCTTGATGGCCCGCATGGCTGCCAGTTTCGTAGGGTCGACATATCGCTCGACATCTTCGGTTTTCAGACGCCCGACTCCGTGTTCCGCACTGACAGAGCCGCCGAATTCATGAACCAGATCATGGATAGCATGTTTGACGATCAGTCTTTGGTCGTCGACCTCTGACCTGCTGCGCCCTTTAGGTGGAAACACGTTGTAGTGCAGGTTTCCATCGCCCAGATGCCCGAAACAATTGATGCGATAATCCCCGAGTTCTGCAACCACAGCCGCACCGCGTCGGATGAACTCGGGAATGGTCGAAATCGGAACCGAGATATCGTGGCTGGATACCGACCCGATGATCCGGTTGGCTTCGGGTATCTGTTCGCGCACTGACCACAGGTCATTCCTTTGAGACAGGTTCTGGGCGATCACCCCGTTCGTGACCAGCCCCCGTGCCTGCCCCGCCTCGTACAGGCATTCCAGGACAGCCATGGGATCTTGAGCAGATGCCAGACCCAGCTCAACCAGAACGCTCCATTCCGGGGGCGTGTCAAAGGGTTGACGGGTATTCGGCAACACTTCCGACAGGAACTCAAGCCCTTGACGGTGAAGCAACTCAAACGCGCTGACAGCCTCGCCAACCTGATCCCGCAACACCGAGAGCAGGTCGATGGCGGCTTCAGGCGACGGAACCTCAAGAATTGCCGTCCCGACCCCCGCAGGCTTGGGGTACAGCTTCAGTGACGCCGCCGTGATGATCCCCAACGTGCCCTCGGACCCGATCAGCAGGTCGCGCAGGTCGTAACCCGTGTTGTCCTTGCGAAGCCGGCTCAGACCGCGCCAGATGTCGCCGTTGGGCATCACCGCCTCCAACCCCAGACACAGATCGCGCGCATTGCCATAGCGCAGTACGTTGAGGCCACCCGCATTCGTGGCAAGGTTCCCTCCGATCCGGCAGGACCCTTGCGCCGCCAGCGACAGAGGGAACAACCGGTCTGCGGCATCCGCAGCGGTCTGGATGTCTTCCAGAATGGCTCCGGCTTCGGCAATCAAGATATTCTCAGTCGGATAAATGGCCCGGATCGCCGCCATTCGCTCAAGCGAGACTACCAATGGCTGCGGCCCATCAGGGGCCACCTGCCCCCCGACAAGCCCCGTGCCACCGCCATAGGGGACAATCGGCACACACGCGTCGAAGGCAAGTTGAACCAGCGTGCTGACCTGTTCGACCGTTCTGGGCAGCGCCAGCAACCCGGCCTGCCCCGCAAATCGGCCCCGCGGCTCTTCAAGGTAGCGCGCAGCGACAGGACACAGCACATCCTCGGGCAGTCGCTCCCGGATCTTTTGGGCAAGGCTGTCATCGGCGGGATTCAATGTCATGCCCATTCCTTGCCCAAGCCTGCGGGTCACGACAAGCCCTATTCCAATTCAATCAGATAACGGGGCTCCAGAACCACAACGGTCGGCCGGTCCGGCAGCGTGCGCAGGGCAACGACGATTTCGGATTCCCCGTCCCGCTCCACCGGAAATTCATCCCGGATGTCGATCAGGAAGCGTTCCAGAGAAAACCCGGAAAACCAATGCATCGGAATAATGATCGAACTCTTCAGTCGTTTCAGTACCTCGATCATCTCCGGCAGTGGCATCGTTGTTCCCCCGTCGACAGCGGCCATCACGACGTCCAGCCGCCCCAGCGCCGCAAATTGCTCGTCTGACGGAACGTGGTGGAGATGCCCCAGGTGACCGATGCACAGCCCCTCGACCTCAAACACAAAGATTGAATTGCCCCGTTCTTCAACCCCACCATAGGCTGAACGGATATCTGTCGACACATTGCGTACCAGCAATTCACCCAGGTCGAGATAATGGTCGATTCCCTGACCGAATTCGCCCCAACCGGGCAGGACGTAGGGAATGGCGGGATCGGGGTTGGCGGTCCAATGAGTGCTGTGCGCATGGTTCATCGTGACAATGTCGGGGATCAGATCTGCCGCACCGATAAAGCCCGTGAAATCCGTTACAGCGTTCAGCCCGCCGCGAGTCTGGATCAGAAAAGAGGCATGGGCGATATAGCTGATCCGCACCGAATACTCTGGAACCGGGTCATTCCAGGCTGCCTTGTAAAGGTATTCAATCCCCGGTGCTGCATCGGCGATGGCGATACAGTGGCTCGGCCGCCGCTCTTGCGCCGCAGCCCCGCCCGAGATCACCATCAATGCCGCAACAACCCAGCGCATGGGGGAAGTGTAGCGCAAGTTGCTGCCAAGTCATGTCCCTTGTTCATCTGGCTGCAAATATCCCGGGGGTTTGGGGGCAGAGCCCCCAATGGCCCACTAGGGCCAGCTACCCGGCGTCGGTCTTACCACGCCGATCCGACCGCAGGCTGGCATAGAGCACATGCGTCCGCCACCGTCCATTGATCTGCAGGTAGGATTGCGCGACGCCCTCGTATTTGAAGCCCGAGCTTTCCAGCAATCCTCGCGAAGCCGCGTTTTCCGGCAGACAAGCAGCCTCGATGCGGCTCAGATCCAGCCGGGTAAACGCGTGGTGAACCAATGCACCGATTGCCTCGCGCATATATCCTTTCCGCGCAAATGCCTGACCTGTCCAATAGCCAAGCGTCCCGGCCTGCGCTGGCCCCCGGCGAATGTTGTCCAGCGTGATCGCACCAAGCAACACATTGTCGCTTCGGCGAAACAGGAACAGGGGAACGGCTGTTCCGCCGGCAATCGACCGCTGGGCCCAATACACCCTGTTGGTGAAGGACTTGCGTGTCAGATGGTCCGATGCCCAGATCGGCTCCCACGGGGTCAGGTGTTCCTTTGACGCCCGCCGCAAGGCGGTCCAGTCACTAAAATCAGAGTGAACGGGAGGACGCAGGCTCAGCCGCTCGGTTTCGAGTTTCAGCTTACGTCGGCCCAACAGCATCACGCCGCACGCCTCTCCTGCAATTCGGCGAGTGTAGGTGCGCTTGAAACCGGACCGTACAGCGCCAAAGCGGCCGGGGCCTGGACGGCCATACATTCGGCGAATGCACGGACATCTTCGGTGCTGACCGCATCAATCTTGGCAACGGTATCCTCCAGCGAGGGCACCCGGCCCCAGATCTGCACCAGCCGCGCCAGGCGTTCAGCGCGGTTCGACGGGCTTTCCAGCCCCATCAGCATCCCCGCCTTCATTTGCGCGCGGGCACGGGCAACCTCTTCGGAGCTCATGTCTTCGGCGGCGCGCCTCATCTCGTCGATCGTAATTGTGGCCAGTTCTTTGACCTGATCGGCCGAAGTTCCGGCATAGATCGTGGTGGTCCCGGTATCGGCATAGGCGCCGGTCTGGGCAAAGATCGTATAGCAGAGTCCGCGCGTCTCGCGCACTTCCTGAAACAGGCGCGAGGACATGCCACCGCCCAAAGCGGTCGAATAGATCTGAGCGGTATAGATTGCATCATCACGATAGCCGGGGCTTTCCAACGCTAGCGCGAAATGGGCCTGCTCAAGCTCTTTTTCCTGCCGCGCTTCACCGCCCGTGAAACAGGCAGGTTCGGCGATCAGCCCCTTGCGCGGTTGCAAATGACCGAACATGTCTTCGGCCATTTTCATGAGCGCATCGTGATCAACCGCACCTGCCGCAGACAAGATCATCTGCTCAGGTCCGTAGTGTTCTGCCACAAAGCCCGACAGGTCCTCACGCGAAAAGGCGCTGACCCGTTCGGTCGGGCCCAGAATAGTCCGGCCCAGAGGTTGATCGTGATAGCTCTGCTCTTGCAACCAGTCAAAGATCACGTCGTCCGGTGTGTCATAAGCCTGACCGATCTCTTGCAGGATGACGCCGCGCTCGACCTCGATCTCGCGCGGATCGAAAACCGGGTTCAGAACGATATCGCCGATAACATCCATCGCCAGTGCTACGTCGTCTTTCAGCACACGTGCGTAATATGCCGTCACCTCGCGCGAGGTATAGGCGTTGATGTAGCCGCCTACATCCTCGATCGCTTCGGCAATTTGCAGCGCGGACCGGCGCTCGGTTCCCTTGAACGCCATATGCTCAAGGAAATGCGCAATCCCGTTCTGCTCAATCCGCTCATGCCGCCCGCCGGCGGTTACCCAGATGCCGATGGCCGCAGATTGCAGCCCCGGCATATGTTCACTGACGATACGAAATCCGTTCTTCAGTTGGTCTTGTCTGACAGTCACTCAGCGATGTGCCCTTTGATATGATCCTCAAGGGCGCCCAGATCGTTGGCGATGCGGGTCACCCGTTCCGGACGTTCATACAGATCAGACATGCGAGAGGGAAGAGGCGGATGCACATCGCTGGCCTTCTCGACTGCTGCCGGGAATTTCGCCGGGTGCGCGGTGGCCAACGTGATCATCGGGACGCTGGCGACGCGATGTTCTTCCGCGACCTTGATGCCGACTGCCGTGTGGGGACACACCAGTTCGGCGCTGTGGGCCAGCGTGGACTTGATCGTCGCCAGCGTCTCATCCTCGGAGACTCTCCCTGAGTCAAAACTCTCGCGCAGCGTTTCCATCGCGCCCTGGCTGACGTTGAAGCCACCACTCTTGAGTTCATCCATCAGCTGCGCAATTGCACCGCCATCCTCGCCATAGGCATAGTAAAGAGCGCGCTCGAAGTTCGAGCTAACCTGAATATCCATCGACGGGCTGATCGAGGGGATGGTGTCGCCTTTGAAATAACCCTCGCCCGAGAGGCAACGATGCAGGATGTCGTTCTGGTTGGTTGCCACGACCAGACGGTCAATCGGCAGGCCCATGCGCTTGGCCAGGTAGCCCGCGAAGATGTCACCGAAATTGCCGGTTGGCACGGTGAAGCTGACCTTGCGATGTGGCGCGCCAAGACTTACGGCAGCCGAGAAGTAATACACAATCTGCGCCAGAACGCGGGCAAAGTTGATCGAGTTCACCCCTGCCAGCTTCACCCCGTCGCGGAAATCAAAGTCGTTGAACATATCCTTCAATGCGGCCTGACAATCGTCGAAATCGCCGTCCACGGCCAAGGCATGCACGTTGCTGTCCGCCGGAGTTGTCATCTGGCGGCGCTGTACCTCGGACACGCGGCCATGGGGGAATAGGATGAACACATCCACAGCATCCAGACCCCGGAACGCCTCAATAGCGGCCGAGCCGGTATCGCCACTGGTTGCGCCAACAATGGTCACGCGATCTTCGCGACGTTTCAGGGCGACCTGGAACAGCTGACCGATCAGCTGCATGGCAAAGTCCTTGAAGGCCAGAGTTGGCCCGTGGAACAGCTCCAGCAGGAAGTGGTTCTCGTTCAGTTGTTTCAGCGGCGCGCGGGCGTCATGGCCGAACCCTTCATAGGCGCGGGCGATGATCGCCCTGAACTCATCCTCTTCAAACGATCCGCTGACATAGGGCCACATCACGCGAAACGCGATTTCCTCATAAGGCAGCCCTGCCAGCGCGGCGATCTCGTCTTGCGACATCACCGGGATTTCAGCGGGCAGGTACAGGCCACCGTCGCGGGCCAGTCCGGTCAGCATCGCCTCTTCGAAGGTCAGTTCGGGCGCTTGCCCACGGGTCGAGATGTATTTCATTTCGCGTCACTTTCAGAATTGGCGCGGTTGCGCCACAGGAAGTATCCGGTCATCGCCGCCCAGACCAGAGCCAGGCCAAACCAGGTGATTGCATATTGCAGATGATCATTTGGAATTCCCGCCGAATCCACCGGCAAGGGCGTCACGCCAGGATCGGTCACTGTTCGTGCGATCAGCAGCACTGGCTCAGCCCCTAAAGCAGCGGCCAGGTTGGGCACATCCCGGGCAAACCAGATATTGGCGTCGATATCTGCCTCGGGCGTGTAACTGTCGATCTCGTCGGGCCAGTGCAGATTGCCAGTCACCTCCATCGGACCGGTCAGGCGTTCGGCATCCTTGGCAGCCGTCGGGACAAAGCCGCGGTCCACAAGAATGGTCCGAGCCTCGGTGCTGAAAGACTGGATGACGCGGTACCCCGCCCCGACCTGTTTGACAGAGACCAGAACGTGGATTTCACCCGGCTCCATCTCGCCCGAAACGGTCACGGGCAGGTATTTGTCCGCGTCTTCGGAAACCTGCGGTGGCAAGGCGATGGGATCAGCAGAAATGCGGCTTTCGATCTCGGCCAAAACGCCCTGCTTCCACCCCATCCGCTGCACCTGCCACACGCCCAGCGACAACAGCACGCCCAGACCGGCAAGGCCGAAGATCAGCAGGAACAGAATGCGGCGCATGACAGACTCTTGTTGCAGAAACCGGCGTCTTGTTAAGGCGCGCGCGGGCGCAAATGCAACCACGCAATTGTATCGGGCGCAATCTTGCGCCCTTAACAGAGAAAAAGCCGCCCCAAGGGGCGGCTTTTGCAATTGGATCACCTGTCCGGTGTTACATCAGCGGGGCCTGACCCCAGATGTAGACGGCAAAGAACAGGAACAGCCAGACAACGTCAACAAAGTGCCAGTACCAGGCAGCGGCCTCGAAACCGACGTGTTTTTCCGGCGTGAAGTCACCTCGAAGCGCCCGGATCAGACAAACGCTCAGGAAGATCGTCCCGATGATCACGTGTGCGCCGTGGAAACCTGTGGCCATGAAGAAGTTCGAATAGAACTGGTCGCCGCCAAATTTCCAGCCATCATGGGCCAGCAGCTCATAGTATTCAAAGGCCTGAAGCGCAGTAAAGGCGATGCCCAATGCGATACCAATCGCCAGTCCCTGCACCAGCGCCTTGCGGTCGTTGCCATGCACCAACGCATGGTGCGCCCAAGTGATCGCGCAGCCCGACAGCAGCAGAACCAGAGTGTTGATCAGCGGCAGGTGGAACGGGTCAACGGCGTGGATGTCCGGCTGAATGTATTCGGTGCCGGCATAGTCGTACATCGGGTACATGCGATGCTTGAAGAACGACCAGAACCAGGCAAAGAAGAACATCACCTCGGACATGATGAACAGAATGAAACCGTAGCGCAGACCAATGCGTACAACCGGCGTGTGATCACCGGCGTGGCTCTCGGCCACGACGTCAGACCACCAGGCAAACATGGTGTAAAGGACGGCCACCAGACCGGCCCAGAAAATCCACGGGGTAATCCCATGCATCCACAGAACGGCGCCGAACAGCATGGTGAATCCGCCAATCGCACCAATCAGCGGCCAGATAGACGGGTTCAGAATGTGGTAGTCATGGTTTTTAGCGTGTGCCATCAGCGTCCCTCACCTACAGGCGTTAGTTCGTGTTTGTATCTGCCTGCGCGTCAAGGGCGGCATAGCCCTCGGGCAGGTCAATTTCGTAGAATGTATACGACAGAGTGATCGTATGAACATACCTGGCTTCCAGATCTTCGACCATTTCCGGATCGACGAAGAAAGTCACCGGCATCTGCACCCGCTCGCCGGGCTCCAGCACCTGCTCTTCAAAGCAGAAACAGGCTATTTTCTGGAAATAGCCACCGGCTGAATATGGTGCCACGTTGTAGGACGCCTGCCCGGCAATGGGGCGGTCGGTCGGATTGTAAGCCTCATAAAATGCCAGCCCCGTCTCGCCGATGCGCACTTCCATCTCACGTTCGACCGGCTTGAACTCCCAAGCCATATCCTTGGCTTTCGAGGCATCAAAGCGGACCGTCACGGTCCGGTCCAGAATGTCCTCGGGCGCCGTCTCGGCCACACCGGTAGTTCCGCCGAAACCAGTGACGCGGCAGAACCAGTCATAAAACGGCACAGCGGCCCAGGCGAGGCTGCCCATCAGCACGACCACGCCTACTGTCTGCACTACGGTTTTCTGCGGACCCGACAGTGCCATCAGTTCTGCACCTCTTGTGTGGCCACACCGAAATCAGTGCCTGAAACTTTGACAACCGTCAGGCCGAAAATGATAACGATGAACGCGGCCAAGGTCAGGCCCACGCCAAGGTTTCGACCGAACCGACGTTGATGCAATTCATGGCTTTTCCGCAGACTCATGACCAGCCTCCCAACCCATAAGGTTTCAACAGCGCCTCAGCGAGAATTGCGCCGAAGTGCAGGAAGAGATAGAGCAACGACAGCTTGAAGAAAGTGCGTTCGGCCTTGAAGTTATCCGCCTCTGCTTCTTCCTCTGACCGTCGCGAAATCCGCCCTGCACCTCGCAGGAACAGGGCGTTCATCACCAGTGCGACAGTCAGGTAAACCGGCCCGCCAATGTCGGAAAATGCCGTGCCGATGGCCAATACCGCCAGCAACCCGGTGTAGACCAAGATATGCGTGCGGGTCGCGCGGCGGCCATGAGTGACCGTCAGCATCGGAACACCTGCATCGTCATAATCAGACCGCATGAACAGGGCCAGCGCCCAGAAATGCGGAGGGGTCCACATGAAGGTCAGGGCAAACATCAGCCATGGTTCGATCGACATCGATCCGGTGGCCGCAACCCAGCCGATCACCGGGGGAAACGCTCCGGCTGCGCCACCGATAACAATGTTCTGCGGTGTCAAGCGTTTCAGCCACATCGTGTAAACGACGACATAGAAAAAGATAGTGAAGGCCAGAAAAGCGCCTGCGAACCAGTTCGTCGCCAGGCCCAGCATGATGACGGACAACCCCGACAGAGCCAGTCCAAGCGCCAGAGCTTCGCCTTCTTCGACTTTACCGGACGGGATCGGGCGCCCTTTTGTGCGCTTCATCACTTTGTCGATATCCGCATCCCACCACATGTTCAGGGCGCCGGAGGCGCCACCGCCGATGGCGATGAACAGGATCGCGCAGAATCCGACGAACGGGTGCACAGGGACCGGAGCAGCCAGCAACCCCACCAAGGCGGTGAACACGACCAGCGACATCACACGCGGCTTAAGCAGGGCGAAGTAATCGCCAAAGCTGGCCTCGTCCGCGTGGGTCTTGGCGGTCACTGTGCTGGCATTGATGCTTGCGTCGCTCATGTCCGGTCCTTCAGGGGCGAAAGCTGCGCGAATGCCGCGCAGCCCGTCTTATTCAACGCGCGGGTGCTGGCCCGCGCCGGATCTTAGTTCGAGGCAACCTGGTAAACGGCAGGCTGGCCCGCATACTCTTCCAGAGCGCCCTGCAGCCACTGCTCATAAGCCTCTTCGCTGACCACTTTGACGGTGATCGGCATGTAGGCGTGGTCCTTACCGCAGAGTTCCGAGCACTGACCGAAATAGACACCTTCCTTGTCGGCCTGGAACCACAGTTCGGCCAGACGTCCCGGAACACCATCCTGCTTCACACCAAAGGACGGAATCGTCCAGGAATGGATCACATCGGACGCTGTCACCTGCATGACGATGATCTTGCCAACCGGCACAACCACTGCGGTGTCCGTCGCCAGCAGCCACTCGTCTTCACCGTAGCCCGCATCGGTCAGCTTGGCGCGCATGGCGTCATCCAGAACAAACGGCGTGACATCTGCATCCTCAGGCCGCGCGCTTTCGTCCAGTGTGGCCGGGTGCCCCAACAGATAGCTGTCGAACGCAAAGTCATGATCAACGTATTCGTAGGTCCAGTACCACTGGTTGCCGACCACTTTGATGACGACGTCCCCTTCGGGAATCTCCTGCTGTTTGAACAGAACCGGCAGCGAGAAAGCCCCGATAAAGACCAGAATCAGGATCGGGCCCAGGGTCCAAGCGATCTCGACCGGGGTATAGTGCGAGAATCGCGCGGGTGTCGGGTTCACGCGTTGGTTATAGCGCACGATGCAGTAGACCAGCAGGCCCGCCACGAACAGGCAGATGGCGGTGATGATCACCAGAATCATTCCGTCCAGACGATGAATCCCCTCGGCAAGGCTGGTCGCCGCAGGCTGGAAACCCATGCCGCCATCGACCGGCTTGCCAATAATCTCAAGCTCCTGAGCCATGGCGGGAAGGCTGGAGAGGGCAGTTGCAAGCCCCGAAAGCATCAAAGCATTCTTCATGTTCTGTCCTGATCGTTTGATCTTTGCGTCCCTGGCGAAAAGGCGTGAATCGGTCACACCTCACCCGTTGTCTTTGGCCGCGTTAAAAACCATATTCCTGCGGGTAGATAAAGCAAAATGCTTGCGTCAAACAGACGCTATTTTTGATCTGGATCAAACCCGAAAGGTCCCAACCGATGCCCAACGACCCGTTTCGCCCCTTTGAGAGCGCCCTTCCGAAGGACGAAGCCCTGTCAATTCTACAGGGTGCGACCGCTGGCGCCGAGGATGGCGAACTGTTCGTAGAGCGCCGAAAATCCGAGTCTCTGGTGTTTGACGACGGGCGATTGCGCACGGCATCTTATGATGCGTCCGAAGGGTTCGGTCTGCGCGCCGTACAAGGTGAGGTAGCCGGATATGCGCACGCGACAGATGTCTCGATCCCTGCTTTGAAACGGGCTGCGGAAACCGCACGTCTGGCTGTTGGTGACGGCGGTGGAACGCTGGCCGAGGCACCGCGCGCCACAAACATCCGACTCTATACGGATGAAGACCCGATCGAGTCCGCGGATTTCCCGGTCAAGATCGAGACCCTCCGCGCCATTGATGCCTTCGCCCGTGACCTCGACCCACGGGTCGTTCAAGTCAGCGCAACGATCGCCGCCGCCGTACAGGAAGTGGAAATTCTGCGCCCCGACGGCGTTCTGGTCCGCGATGTGCGCCCAATGACCCGGCTGAATGTCTCGGTCATCGTTGAACAGAACGGTCGTCGGGAAAGCGGCTCGGCTGGCGGCGGCGGTCGGGTCGGTCTGGATGGGTTGATCGATTCTGCCGACTGGCAGGACAAAGTTCGCGAAGCGTTGCGAATTGCCATGGTCAACTTGGAAGCCGTCCCCGCCCCTGCCGGCGTGATGGAAGTCGCGCTTGGTCCCGGCTGGCCGGGCATTCTGCTGCACGAAGCCATCGGCCACGGGCTTGAGGGTGATTTCAACCGCAAGGGCAGTTCGGCTTTTGCCGGTCTGATGGGAAAACGGATTGCCTCAAAAGGCGTGACGGTGGTCGATGACGGCACGATTGCCGATCGGCGCGGCTCGATCACAGTGGATGACGAAGGCACGCCCAGTTCACGGACCGTGCTGATCGAAGACGGCGTACTGACAGGATATATGCAGGACCGACAAAATGCCCGCCTGATGGGCGTTTCGCCCACAGGCAATGGGCGGCGGCAAAGCTATGCGCACAAACCCATGCCACGTATGACCAACACAATCATGCTGGGCGGCGATTCCGATCCAGCCGCGTTGGTTGCCGATATCAAAGATGGCATCTGGGCCGTTGGGTTCGGCGGCGGTCAGGTGGATATCACCAACGGTAAATTCGTGTTCTCTTGCACTGAGGCTTATCGCGTCGAGAACGGCAAGATTGGCGCCCCTGTGAAAGGCGCGACCCTGATCGGAGACGGCCCGTCAGCGCTCAGGCGTATTCGCGGGCTGGGCAACGACATGGCGCTGGATCCCGGCATGGGAACATGTGGCAAGGACGGCCAGTGGGTGCCGGTTGGAGTGGGACAACCGACTGTCCTGATGGACGGTCTGACCGTCGGCGGATCGGCTGCCTGAGTCGCCGTCCACACCAAATGCGCGCGGCGCAAGGTTAACTTGACGCCGCGCGCTCCGAGGATTCGCTCAACTCTGCGCGTGTCGAAACGCAAACGGAACACAAAACTTTCCGTTTAAAATCAAATATATATAAGATTACCCCTCAAAATTCTCGGAAGTTTTGCATAGAATTTTCGCGGATTCACAAGCTGTTAACCCCACATCCCGTAAACCAGTTCTGCAACCAGGCGGAGCATCGGATGACCGAAGAGCAGCTTTCTTCCAATCACCCCACACTCCCACCCACCACGGAAGAGGATCGGTTTTCCTGGCTTCGTCTGTTGCGCTCGCGCAAGGTTGGCCCGGCGACGTTTCGTCGGCTGCTGCGCGAACATGGCTCGGCGCAGAACGCGCTGGCCGCGCTGCCGGAAATGGCACGCGCCGCCGGAATCGAAGGGTATGAAGTCTGCCCGCCCGGCGTGATCGAGGCGGAACTCAAGGCCGCAAAAGCCGCCAAGGCGCGGCTTCTGTGCCTTGGGGCCGCCGACTTTCCTTCAGCCCTGCACGATGTGACCGACGCGCCGCCTCTACTATGGGCGATAGGCGATACCTCGGTACTGAAACGCCCGGCGATTGCCATGGTTGGCGCCCGCAATTGCTCGTCGCTGGGCGCGCGAATGGCGCGCGGTTTGGCAAAAGAACTGGGTGAGAAGGGATACATCGTGGTGTCCGGACTGGCGCGCGGCATTGACACTTCGGCCCACCTTGCCGCTTTGGATTCGGGCACTGTCGCCGTTATGGCCGGGGGCGTCGATGTGGTCTATCCGGCGGAAAACACGGACCTGGCGTGCAGTATCATCGAGAACGGATTGCGTTTGTCGGAACAACCGATGGGCGTCACCCCACAGGCGCGTCACTTTCCGCGCCGCAACCGGATCATATCCGGGTTGGCTCAAGCCGTTGTGGTCGTCGAAGCCGCAGCGAAATCGGGCAGCCTGATCACGGCGCGCGACGCACTGGATCAGGGGCGCGAGGTGCTGGCTGTTCCCGGCCATCCCTTTGACGCGCGAGCCGCGGGCTGCAACCTGTTGATCCGCGATGGCGCAACTCTGGTTAGGTCTGCCGCCGATGTCATCGATGCATTGCCGCCGCAAGGTGACTTGTTTGACTCTCCTGCGTCGGACCCAGTTTTTGACAATGATGAACGGCCCCATACGGATGCAAGGGAGTTACACGCACAGATACTGGCGCGACTTGGACCGTCCCCGATTGCAGAAGACCAATTGCTGCGCGATGTCTCGGCCTCGGCGGGTGAAATCGGACCCGCGCTGGTCGAGCTGGAACTGGACGGGCGAATCCACAGACAACCCGGCGGTCTTCTGTCACTGGCAAGCTGACGCTTGGCGCAGTCGGCGCGAAACCGAATGTATCTGACTGAAATCGCCGCATCTTTCGAAGAATTCAAGGAACGCATTGACAATTCCGCCTTCCCCCACACATTTTGCACGGCCATAGAAGGCGCCAAATTCGTCGAGCGAGGTTTTCCCCTAAATGCCCGTAGTTGTTGTAGAATCCCCGGCCAAGGCAAAAACGATCAATAAATATCTGGGGCCCGACTACACGGTTCTGGCCTCGTACGGCCATGTTCGCGACCTGCCGCCCAAGGACGGATCGGTCGATCCAGACCATGAATTCTCGATGAAATGGGAAGTCGGGAATGACAGCCGCAAACACGTAAAGGCCATCGCTGACGCGCTGAAAGAAGACAACGCCCTGATCCTCGCCACCGACCCTGATCGCGAGGGTGAAGCAATCAGTTGGCACTTGCAGGAGGCGCTGACCAAGCGCCGCTCGATCAAGAAGGACACGCCGGTCAGCCGCGTCACGTTCAACGCCATCACCAAGGAAGCGGTGACCCAGGCAATGCAGAACCCGCGCGAGGTGGATATGCCCTTGGTCGAGGCCTATCTGGCCCGCCGCGCGCTGGACTATCTGGTAGGATTCAACCTGTCGCCGGTTCTGTGGCGCAAGCTGCCAGGCGCGAAATCCGCCGGAAGGGTGCAATCGGTCTGCCTTCGTCTGATCGTCGAGCGCGAGATGGAGATCGAGGCGTTCAAACCCGTCGAATACTGGTCGGTCCGGGCGCTGTTCGAAACACCGCGCGGTCAGACTTATGAGGCGCGGCTGGTCACGCTGGCCGGCAAAAAACTAGACAAGCACGATCTGGCCAACGCCACTCAGGCCGAATTGGCTGTGCAGGCGATCACCAGCCGCGCGCTGAGCGTCACCTCGGTCGAGGCCAAGCCAGCCGCGCGCAACCCCAGCGCACCGTTCATGACTTCGACGTTGCAACAGGAGGCCAGCCGCAAATTCGGTATGGGCGCGCGGCACGCAATGCAGGTGGCACAACGGCTCTACGAGGCCGGCTACATTACTTATATGCGGACCGACGGCATCGACATGGCGCCCGAGGCCGTGGCTGCTACTCGTGAGGTAATCGCCGACCGGTATGGTGCGGAATATGTGCCGGACAGCCCGCGGATGTATAAAAACAAGGCCAAGAACGCTCAGGAAGCCCACGAATGTATCCGCCCCACGGATATGTCGCGCGATGCCAAGGCGTTGAAGGTGACCGATGAAGATCAGCGAAAGCTCTATGATCTGATCTGGAAACGCACCATTTCCTGCCAGATGTCCGCTGCCCGTCTGGAGCGCACGACAGTCGAGATCGGCAGCGACGACGGTCAGGTTGGCCTGCGTGCGACCGGTCAGGTGGTGTTGTTCGACGGCTTCATGCGTGTTTACGAAGAAGGCCGCGACGATGTGGCCGATGACGACGAAAAACGCCTGCCCCAGATCGCTCAGGGCGATCCTGCCCCGTTTGCCAAGACCTCGCTGCGCGATCAGTTCGCCAAGGCGACGAGCGGCAACGGCGACAAGGTCGCGAAAGAGGCTATTCTGTCCGAAAACGAGTCCGTGCTTGCCCTGCAACACCACACACAACCCCCACCGCGCTATACCGAGGCAACTCTGGTCAAGCGGATGGAGGAGCTGGGAATCGGGCGGCCGTCGACCTATGCCTCGATCGTGACCACGATTCAGGATCGCGGCTATGTGCGCAAGGACAAGAACCGGCTGATCCCCGAGGAAAAGGGTCGGATCGTCACGATTTTCCTGCTGAACTTCTTCCGCCAGTATGTCGGGTACGAGTTCACCGCGAACCTGGAAGAACAGCTAGACGATGTCAGCGCCGGTGATCGGGATTACAAGGACCTTTTAGGCAAGTTCTGGCGCGATTTCTCAGCGGCAATCGGCGAGACATCTGAACTGCGTATTTCCGAAGTGCTGGACAAGCTGGACGAGGCCTTGGCGCCCCAGCTTTATCCCCCGCGCGAAGACGGCTCGGACCCGCGCATCTGCCCGAAATGCGGTGTTGGCCGGTTGCACTTGAAGACGTCGCGCACCGGCGGATTTGTGGGCTGCGGCAATTACCCGGAATGCAACTATACGCGCCCCATCGCAGGAGAGGGCGCGGAAGGTGACGAACGTTTGCTCGGCGAAGATGCAGGCGATGAGATCTGGCTGAAATCCGGTCGCTTTGGTCCCTATGTCCAGCGCGGTGAGCCAACACCCGAAAACAAAAAGCCACCGCGCGCGTCGCTGCCGCGCGGATGGAGTAAGGACGACATGGATCTGGAAAAGGCGCTGACCTTGCTCAGCCTGCCGCGTCAGATCGGCGAACATCCCGACGGAGGGATGATCAGTTCAAATTTCGGGCGCTTCGGGCCGTATCTGATGCATCAACTGCCGGACGAGGCGAAACCGGTATATGCCAACCTGAAGGACCCCAACGACGTGTTCGAGATCGGCATGAACCGGGCGGTGGAGTTGCTTGCCGAAAAACGCGCCAATCCAGGGCGGCGTGGACAGGCGGCGGCGAAACCGTTGAAAGAGCTGGGCGAGCACCCTGACGGTGGCGCGATTCAGGTTTTGGATGGGCGCTATGGGCCTTATGTGAAATGGGAAAAGGTCAACGCGACCTTGCCCAAGGACATAAAACCCGAGGACGTGACGCTGGAAATGGCCGTGGAATTGGCCAACGAAAAGGCGGCCAAGAAGGGAACCAAGCGGAAAGCGGCACCGAAAAAGAAAGCAGCGGCCAAGAAGGCAAGCAAGAACGCGGCAGGCTGAACCGGTCGTGTGGCCGGCCTCGGTCGGCTGCGTTAGGTAGAAATACCACTGACCCCTTGGTTTCATTGACTTCCCCGTGACGTGGCGGCACAACCTGCCCATCACCATGTCATTGGGGGAGTTTTCCATGAAGAAAATCTATGCCAATGCCACCGAGGCACTCGATGGGGTGCTCGAGGATGGCATGCTGATTGCCGCAGGCGGGTTCGGTCTGTGCGGCATTCCCGAACTGCTGCTGGAAGCGATCAGGGAGTCGGGCGCTCAGGACCTGACCTTTGCCTCGAACAACGCGGGCGTTGATGATTTCGGTATCGGCATCCTGCTGCAGACCAAGCAGGTCAAGAAGATGATCAGCTCTTACGTCGGCGAGAACGCGGAATTCATGCGTCAGTACCTGGCCGGGGAACTTGAGCTGGAATTCAACCCGCAAGGAACACTGGCCGAGCGTATGCGCGCGGGTGGTGCGGGCATCCCCGGATTCTACACCAAGACCGGCGTAGGTACGGTGATTGCCGAAGGCAAAGAGCATAAGGATTTCAACGGCGAGACCTACATCATGGAAGAGGGAATCTTTGCCGACCTCGCCATTGTCAAAGCCTGGAAAGCCGACGACACCGGCAACCTGATCTTCCGCAAGACTGCGCGTAACTTCAATGTACCTGCTGCGACCTGCGGCAAGGTCTGTATTGCGGAAGTCGAGGAAATCGTTCCCCGCGGCTCCTTGGACCCGGACTCGATCCACCTGCCCGGTATCTACGTGCATCGCATCATTCAGGGCGAGCACGAAAAGCGCATCGAACAGCGCACCACCCGCAAGAAGGAGGACGCATAATGCCCTGGGACCGCAATCAGATGGCCGCCCGCGCGGCGCAAGAGCTGGAAGACGGCATGTATGTGAACCTCGGCATCGGCATTCCGACGCTGGTGGCGAACTATGTGGGGGACAAGGACATCACCCTGCAATCCGAAAACGGCATGTTGGGCATGGGCCCCTTCCCCTTTGAGGGCGAGGAAGACCCCGACCTGATCAACGCCGGCAAGCAGACGATCACCGAATTGTCCCGCACCTCGTACTTCGACAGCGCCACATCCTTTGCAATGATCCGGGGCGGCAAGATCGCCGCGGCCGTTCTGGGCGCGATGGAGGTGGACGAGGAAGGCGATCTGGCCAACTGGATGATCCCCGGCGTGCTGGTCAAAGGCATGGGTGGCGCGATGGATCTTGTGGCCGGTGTGGGCCGTGTGATCGTGGTGATGGATCACACCAACAAGCACGGCAAGTCCAAGCTGCTGAAGAAATGCACTCTGCCCCTGACCGGCAAAAAGGTCGTCAACCGCATCATCACCAATCTGGGTGTTCTGGATGTGGTCGAAGGTGGCCTGAAAATCGTTGAACTTGCTGAAGGTGTCACCGAGGATGAGATTCGGGCGGCGACCGAGGCGAAAATCGTCAACTGACGTCCCACCAGAGTTAAGGCCCGCCAATCGAGCGGGCCTTTGTTAGTTCAGTGTTTGGAATACGCATCCATCCGAGATCAACTCGGGCGGCGTGGCGCATAAGGCCTTGGCCACCTGAAAGGCGGCCAACACCTTGGGAACGTAGTCGCGTGTTTCCGCATAAGGCGGCACTCCGCTGTGCTTGTGCACAGCCCCCTCACCGGCATTGTATCCTGCCAGAACCAGAATCGGGTCGTTGCCGAACTCTTCCATGAGCCAGTTGAGGTATTTGACTCCTCCGGCAATGTTCTGCTCGGGCACGAGGCTGTCCTTGACGCCGAATCTGGCCGCCGTTGCAGGCATCAATTGCATCAAACCCTGCGCCCCGGCAGAACTAACTGCTTTATCCCGTCCAGCCGACTCAACAGAGATCACCGCCAGCACCAGCGCCGGAGAAACCTTGGTTCCAACGGTTGAGCGAAGGATATCCACGCCGCGCTTCTGCGCAATGTCCTGAAGCGTCTGCAGTCGTGGCGACGCTACTCCGGTCGACGCCAAAGCCTGAATTGCTTCGGTCAGTCGGCCAGAACTGGCATTTGCCAGATCCGGAGAAACTCGGTTCCAGAACGCTTTGTAAGAGCCAACGGGTTTAGAGGCAGCCCCGGCCTGTGGCAGGTTTCCTGGCGGGACTTTGGTACGCGCGATAATTTTAGGTACGACCAATTCTGCACCGGTACTGGGCGCTGAAGGTTGCGCTGCATGTTCTTCAGGAGAGATTTGAACGGTCACACGGGGACGGCTGCCCGGTTTGGGCGCTTTGATACGTTTGTAAACACCGCGCGGTTCCTGATCGGCGGCGAACACTGTGGACGCATCGGTCGTCAGCAACACCGCAGCAATTGCGCTCACAAGAGCGTTTCTAAAAACCATCTTTGCCTGCCTCAATTCGTCTTTTGGTTGAATTTGAACTCTGAATCGGCCTGCAACGCCAGAAAAACAAAGCGAATTGGGGCAATTTTGCCTCATTTGGCGCAATTTTGCACCGCCTGGATACGTACCAACAGAAAAGTTCAAACTATTTTTTGTTTAAAATCTGATGGTTACAAAAATCCCCAACAAAAAGTTAAGCTTAGAGAGAAAAAAATGCCGTTTGGCCCAATTCCTGCCACGCCGACCCGTCAAACATAGTGCCATACCGAGACGATCGGGAGCGGACTGAGAGAGAATGCTCTGGAAGACGCCGAGGTTAAATTACTTTTGATCCTTTAGGAGGGACGTAACATGATCAAGTTCATCAAGAACTTCCGTAAAGACGAAGACGGCGCCGTAACCGTTGACTGGGTCGTTTTGACCGCAGCCGTTGTTGCTCTGGCAGCCATCGCATACAACCAAGTTCGCACCGGCACCAGCGATCTGGCGGGCGACGTGAACAGCGCCCTGCAGGGTGCAAATGTTGGCTCGATCAACCTGGGCAACAGCAACTAATCCGCGACTGCGGAATAGCCTAACTGTATCGACGTAAAGTCGTGTGTGGGGGTCATGTCTTGGATAGAGGCATGACCCCTTGTTTTTAACCACTGTTGAATTGGTGACCTTATGCTGACCCAACTAAAACTCTTTGGGCCGGATGAAAGCGGCGCAATTACAGTCGACTGGGTAGTGTTGACCGCAGGCATTGTTGGCCTGGGAGCGTTGATGTACTACTACCTGAGTGGACCAATTGAAGAGATCGACAGAAAAAACGGGGAAGCCCTCGCGAACATTCAGGTCGATCCGATTTCCTTCGACTAATTGACCAGCGCTGGGCACTTCCGCTCAGATTTCGCACATCATTTCGCGAAATAGCTTACAAAATTCAGGATTGTCCCATTTTTGAACACAATTGGGACTTACTGTGAATTTCGAACAGAAGTGATGCTGGGCATCTTGGTATCGCAAACAAAGAAGAGACGAGGGACAAATGCGAGCTGTTTTTGGACTTGTTCTGGTTATCGGGGTCGCCCTGGCTGGGGGGGCTGTCTATTTGGCCCGCGACTATATTTCAGAGAATCAGGCCCAACTGGCACTGGAGAGGCAACTGCGTGAAGAGGCACTGGCCAACGTCAAATCGGTTCCGACCGTTGGCGTTATCGTCTCCAATCGATCGCTTCGGTACGGGGAAAAGCTGACACAAGAAGATGTGCGTGTCGTGCATTGGCCGGAAGACGCGATTCCCGAGGGGTCGTTCGTGGATTTGGCCGCGCTCTTTCCAGAAACCGGCAACAATGACCGATTTATCCTGCGAGCGATGGAAAAAGACGAAGCCGTGATGGAAGTGAAAATTACAAGACCCGGTGAAGCAGCCGGGCTTACCTCGCGTCTCGAAAAGGGCATGCGCGCATTTGCCATCAGCGTTGACGTATCCTCTGGTGTGTCGGGTTTCCTGCGCCCAGGCGACAGGGTCGATGTCTATTGGACCGGATCATTGCGCGGCCTGGTTGATGGGGCGGGAGGAGAAATCACCCGTTTGATTCAAACCAACATCGAGTTGATCGCCGTAGACCAAACCGCTGGGTCGGACATCACCGGAGCGACGATTGCTCGCACAGTCACCGTTGCCGCGACACCGGAACAGATTGCGGCGCTGGCCCAGGCTCAGAACACCGGGCGGCTGTCACTGGCATTAGTAGGGGTACAGGACGAAACAATCGCCAGCGCGGTAGAAGTCGATCAGAGGAAGCTTCTGGGAATCAAAGAAGCGGCACCGGCTCCCGTTAAAGCTGAAAAGAAGGTTTGCACCATTCGTACCCGTCGCGGCGGCGAGACAGTGGAGACCCAAATACCCTGCACAAACTGACGCCTAATCAGACTGTTAGGTAGTGAGGGCCGCGCATTCTGCGCGGCCCTCTTCGTTGCATTGTTGCGCATTATCCACATAAGGAAAATTCCAGAAACCATTGATTATTGCAAAAAAACTGGTTTTCGCGCAGGGTTCCGAGACATAGGGCACAAGACCCGAAAAAACATAGTGGTGATCGGAGAGGCAGGTCACATGACAATACGTTCCTGGATCAGCGCAACCCTAATGGGGTTGACGCTTGTTATGGGCCCGATCGGCGACGCCGCTTGGGCTGAAAATCTTCGCGTGGTGAAAAAGGGGACGGCGGAATCGCTGGATGTCCCCATTAACCGCGCGATCGTAGTGGAAAGCGAAGTCCCCTTCGCTGAACTCAGTATCGCGAACGCTGGTATCGCGGATATCTCATCGCTTTCAGAACGCACAATTTATGTTCTGGGTAAGGCGCCGGGTCTGACGACGCTGACGCTGTTTGACGGTGCCGGTAATCTGATCACGAATGTTCAGGTTCGTGTTTCACCGGATGTCACAGAATTTAAAGAACGGCTGCGTCAGATTTTGCCTAGCGAACAAATCGAGGTTCGCACCGCAAATGACGGGATCGTGCTGTCCGGTACAGTGTCCAGCAGCGCGAAACTGGCCCGTGCCCTAGAACTCGCCGAGCGGTATGCGCCCGAGCGCGTTTCGAACCTGATGAATGTCGGCGGCGTTCAGCAAGTGATGCTGAAAGTGCGCTTTGCCGAAATGAATCGGTCCGTCGCCAAGAGCCTGACGGCATCACTCGGTTTCGGCGGTGGCGATGTCACTGGTGGTTTCAATACTTTGAACACGCAGGGTGCTCTGACCAACGCTTTGAATAATAATATCCCGTTAACCCAAACCAACACAGGCGCAATTCTGTTTGGCTTTGGCGCTGGATCGACGCAGGTCCGGTTGTTACTGGAAGCCCTTGAATCCAAAGGGATGGTTCGCAGTCTCGCGGAACCAAACCTGTCTGCGCTTTCCGGTCAGGAAGCGATATTCCTTGCAGGCGGAGAAGTACCGATTCCAGTGCCGCAGGGCGATGGTGTGGTCGCAATCGAGTACCGTCCATTCGGGGTCCAGCTCGACTTTGTTCCTCGTGTCGTGGATGGAAACCTGATCAATCTCGAACTGACCGCCGGTGTTTCGAGTATCGACCCCAACTCCAACACGTCCATCAACGGCGATCCCGTTCCGACATTCATTGTTCGTCAGACCAGCACAACAGTTGAACTGCGCGATGGTGAGAGTTTTGCGATTGCAGGTCTGCTTCAGGATGATTTCACCGATCTGAACAATCAGATTCCATGGCTGGGTGACGTACCCATTCTGGGCGCGCTGTTCCGCAGTGCTCAATACCAACGTGAGCAGAGTGAATTGGTAATTATCATTACCGTGCATCTGGTGACACCGACTCGGGGCGAGGCGCTTGCCCTGCCCACGGACCGTGTGAAACCGCCCAGCGAGTTTGACCTGTTCATTAACGGCCAAACCGCACGAACAGAGCGCGCGGGCAACGGCGCAGCCTCAGAAGTGGCCAAACAGGACTTTGGCAGCTCCTACGGCTACGTCCTGGATTGATTGGGAGGATTGACCAATGCAGAAGTGGATCATCATCCTGGGTCTTACCGCCTCATTCGCAGGTTGCACCCGCGAAGCCGGCTATGAGATTGACCAGGGCGCATTCGGAAATGCGACACTGAACAATATCCAGGTCACAAACGGTGAATTGTCCTATGCTCAGATACTGGGCCAGCGTTTTGCCGCCGAGGTTCCAACACAGATCAACTTTGCCTTTGACAGTGCACAGCTTGATGCATCGGCTCAACGTATTCTGTTGCAGCAGGCCGATTGGATCAAACAATTCCCAGAGGCTCGGTTCCGTGTATACGGCCACACCGACGCCGTAGGGTCTGTGGCCTATAACAAAGCCTTGGGCCAGCGCCGCGCCAATGCGGCGGTTGCATTCCTTACCCGGCAGGGCATCTCGCGGAACAGGTTGGAAGCGGTTGTTTCCTTCGGCAAGTCCAGACCCCTGATCGATACACCGAACAGGGATCGGCGTAATCGCCGCACAGTCACCTCAGTTTCCGGTTTCGTTGATCGGCACCCGCAACTCCTGGATGGCAAATACGCCGAAGTCATTTACCGAGAATATGTCGAGAGCGCCGTACCAAGAAGCGAATTGACTTGGCAGCCCGATCTCGGCGGTGGCGACGAGTAAGACAATAAAACGTGATTGGGCGGCATCGTCGCCCAATTCCCAACAATTGGTTCTTTTGCGCCTAAATCTCGCCCAACTTTCAAGCGACATTGAAAACAATAGGGTGACCTGCGGCCAGGATTGACCGCACCAGGGCGACAGCAGACCAGAACATTTCTTCCAAAGATTGTGCGGTTTGCTCAGCCCTCTCTACGAGGATTGTGTTAATGACGAGCGCGACGCCGCAAGACGAAAATACAAGCATTCTGGCCTGCACCGTCAGCCGGGACGTTCAGAATTTCGATCTTCTTATCGAAGATATGGAAGCCTCGCTGGGGGAAAGGTGGGGTGACCTGGGATTTGCCGAAGCACTCGCATTTTTTAGCCAGCCCGAGGCCGAGTCGTTGCAGTTTATCGCTCTGGCCCTTGATGGCGAGGACGAAGACAACCTGACCCTGATGGGCGAGATCATCACCCAGGCCAAAGAAAAAGGCATCAAGGTCGTATTGATCGCAGAAGATGTGACGCCTGCTTCACTGCACCAGCTGCTGCGCAAAGGTGCAGACGAATTTGTCCCCTACCCGCTTCCCGAAGGTGAATTGCAGGAAGCTATAGATCGGATGAATCAACCCGATCCGGTCGTCGCCCCTCAGGCTGCAGTTACTCTGTCGGACAGTTCAGCGAAGGAAGGCGCCCTGTTTGTTGTACAGGGACTGGCCGGTGGCGTGGGTGCAACAACTTTGGCCGTCAACCTTGCCTGGGAACTTGCGACTGTATCTGACAAAGACGCACCCAAGGTCTGTTTGATCGATCTGGATCTGCAGTACGGTACCGTTTCGACTTATCTGGACCTTCCCCGGCACGAGGCAGTGTTTGAAATGCTGTCGGACACTGACACTATGGACGAGGAAGTCTTTGGTACGTCACTGCAGACATTCGAAGAAAAGCTTCAGGTCCTCACGGCACCCTCCGATATGGTTCCATTGGACATTATCACGCCCGAAGACGTCCAGCGGGTGATCGACACGGCCCGCGCGCATTTTGACTATGTGGTTATCGACATGCCGAAAACGTTGGTGCATTGGTCCGAAACAGTTTTGCAGGCCGCCCATGTTTATTTTGCTTTGCTCGAACTGGACATGCGATCTGCCCAGAACGCGCTGCGACTGAAACGCGCGCTGCAGGCCGAGGAACTTCCGTTCAACAAGCTGCGGTTTGCGATGAACCGGGCACCCAAATTCACTGATCTCAGCGGCAAGGGTCGGGTCAAACGCATGGGCGAAAGCCTGGGCATTTCGATTGACTTGCTTCTGCCGGATGGTGGCAAGCAGGTCATGCAAAGCGGTGACCACGGTCTGCCCCTGGCAAGTTCCGCCGCGAAAAACCCGCTTCGACGGGAAATCGCAAAGCTAGCGCAATCGCTTCATAGCCTGGGCAGCAGCAGCGCCGAGGCCGCATAGCACGAAGGGGAGCCGCCGTGTTTTCAAGATACAAGAAACAACCCGCCGCGCAGCCAGTAGATGCGCAACCACAAGCTCGGGCAACCGCTGCGACTACACCTGAAGCACAGGTTTCGCAAAGCACGGCAATGGTTCGGAAACCGATCAAGAAAAAGGTGGCCGAGGTTGTCGGCACCGACAAAGAGCGTAAACGCAAAGAGCGTTTGGGCGAGATCAAGCTGGAACTGCACCGGGAACTGCTCGAAAATCTCAACCTCGCTGCGCTGGAAAATGCCGCTGAGGCAGAATTGCGGGCCGAGATCAGTGCGATTGCAAGCGAAGTTCTGGAAGCCCGCAACATTGTTCTTAACCGTGAAGACCGCACGCAGCTGAACAAAGAGCTCTATGACGAAGTCACAGGGTTGGGACCGCTTGAGACCCTTCTACAAGACGATTCCGTCAACGATATTCTGGTGAACGGCCCGCAACAGATTTTCGTGGAACGCGCGGGCAAGCTGGAAATCAGCGACATTACATTCAAGGACGAAAAGCACCTGATGCGGATCATCGACAAGATCGTGTCCGCCGTGGGTCGTCGTGTCGATGAATCCAACCCGTATGTTGACGCCCGTCTGGCCGACGGCTCGCGTTTCAACGCCATGGTGCCGCCAATCGCGGTGGATGGTTCGTTGGTTTCCATTCGTAAGTTCAAAAAAGACAAGCTGGGCATTGACGATCTGGTTAGTTTCGGCGCGTTTACCGAGGAAATGGCCGCCTATTTGCAGGCTGCCGTGTCCACCCGCCTGAACATCATCGTTTCGGGCGGTACCGGTTCCGGTAAAACGACGACGCTGAACGCACTTTCCAGTTTTATCGACGACGCTGAACGTATCCTGACCATCGAGGACACAGCGGAACTCCAGCTTCAACAGACGCATGTGGGTCGGATGGAAAGCCGCCCGCCAAACGTCGAAGGCAAAGGGGAAGTCAGCCCACGCGACTGTCTGAAGAACGCCCTGCGTATGCGCCCCGACCGCATTATCGTGGGCGAGACACGCGGCGCCGAAGTGATCGACATGTTGCAGGCCATGAACACCGGTCACGACGGCTCGATGACCACGATCCACGCCAACTCGGCCCGTGACGGGATCTCGCGTCTGGAAAACATGATCGCCATGGCCGGGATCGAAATGCCGATCAAGGCGGTGCGTAGTCAGATTGCCTCGGCTGTGAACCTGATTGTACAGGCCAGCCGCCTGCAGGACGGTTCGCGCCGCATGACCTCGATCACCGAGATCACCGGTATGGAAGGCGACGTGATCTCGATGCAGGAAATTTTTAAATTTCAACGCGTTGGACTTACTCCGGACAACAAGATCATCGGCCATTTCACGGGAACAGGTGTGCGCAGCCACTTCTCGGAACGCTTCCGTCTGTGGGGCTTTGATCTGCCGGCGTCCATCTACGACCCAACCACGATGTAGGAGACCAGGGTTATGCAACTCCCAACAGAGGCGCTTATCTATGTCGCCATATTTGTCGGCGTTCTTGCTCTGGTCGAAGGTATCTATCTGGTCGCCTTCGGAAAATCCATCAGCCTGAACAGCCGGGTCAACCGCCGCCTCGACATGATCGACAAGGGTGTCGGTCGCGAACAGGTTCTGGAACAGCTGCGCAAGGAAATGCGGCAGCACATGAAAAGCCAGAGCATTCCGCTTTATTCCCTGCTGGCGGACAAGGCGCAGAAAGCTGCGATCGCTTTCAGCCCACGGCAACTGATCATGATCATGGCCCTGGTTTCGGGCATGGCTTTCATGGCGCTTAGCATCGGTACGGCGACTGACGCTGCCCTGCGTGCAGCGATTTCGGTCGCCATCGGTGTTGGTGCTGTCTATGCCTGGGTCAACAACAAGGCCAAAAAGCGGATGGCTCTGATTGAAGAGCAGCTTCCGGACGCAGTGGAACTGATGGTCCGCTCGTTGCGTGTCGGTAACCCTTTCGCATCTTCCGTTCAGATTGTCGCGTCAGAGGTCGAAGACCCTCTGGCGACGGAGTTCGGCGTGATTTCGGACGAAGTTGCCTATGGTCGGGAAGTCGGCGAAGCACTCAAGGAAATGGCTGAACGCCTGGATATGCAGGATTTGCGCTTTCTTGCGGTTGCGGTGTCCATTCAGCAGCAATCTGGTGGTAACCTTGCTGAAATTCTGGCCGGCCTGGCCAAAGTGATCCGCGCCCGGTTCCGCCTGTTCCGCCGCGTCAAGGCGATCACCGCCGAAGCACAGTGGTCAGGGAAATTCCTGTCCGGCTTTCCCGTGGCCTGTCTGGTGTTCATTCTGGTCAAGGATCCGAACTACTATGACTCGGTTCTGGATCACCCGTATTTCATTCCGGCATGTTTCTTTGTCGGCATCATGCTGACGTTGAATCTGATCGTCATGCGCATTCTCACCAACATCAAGGTCTGAGGTCACTGCCATGGAAATCCTTTCGCAAGCAAATGAGTTTCTGACACAACACCTTGGTGAGTTCGGCCCTCTGATCGTTATCGGGGTCTTGGGTCTTTTCATGATCCTGATCACCATTCCGATGATCCTGAATCAGCCGGAAGACCCGTTAAAGAAACTGCAGCGGTCCAATACTCCGCCCAAGAAAAGCAAGAAAGACAAGAAAGAGCGCCTCCGCAACTCGGGACAGAACGAACAACTTGAGAAGTTTGCGAACTTCCTAGAGCCGAAGAGTCAGGAAGAATACTCGGCGGTGCAACTCAAACTTCGTCAGGCGGGGTATCAATCCAAAGACGCGGTGCGGTTTTTTCATTTCGCCCAGTTTGCGTTGGGATTGGCCGGGCTTCTGATTGGAGTCCTGTTGGTGACCGTCTTTGCCGGCGATCAGGAATTCGATGCTCAGCAACTTCTGATCCGGGTCCTTGTTCCTGGCGCCATCGGCTATTTCATTCCCAAGTATTGGATCACCCGTCGCGTGGCCGAACGTGAAGAGGCAATCACAGCCGGCTTCCCGGACACTCTGGATCTGATGCTGGTCTGTGTCGAGGCCGGCCAGTCCCTGGATCAGGCCATTGTGCGCGTCGCTTCGGAAATGAAGGCGTCCTACCCCGACATCGCGCTCGAGTTCGAAGTTGTCGCCCACGAAATGAAGGCGGGTAAAGAAAAGGACTCGGTCTTGCGTGATTTTGCGACACGATGTGGCGTGCAGGACGTCAGTGCCTTTGTCACCGTGATGATTCAGTCGGCAACATTCGGTACATCAATCGCCGAGGCATTGCGGGTCTACGCCGGAGAAATGCGTGACAAGCGCGTGATGCGCGCCGAAGAGGCCGCGAACAAGTTGCCAACCAAAATGACACTTGCCACAATGATGCTGACCGTGCCTCCGTTGCTGGTCATTCTTGTGGGTCCTTCGGCAAAAGGTCTTACGGAGTTCGGCAGCGGCGGTGGAACAACCACCGGACTTTGACACCCCGATGAACCCGGCAATTTCTGCTGCCCTCGGACGGCTTCGAAATGCAGCTCAGGCCATCATGGTATTCGCCATGGTGGCCTCTTGCACAGATGACGGATTCGGCGACGATCCTTTCGCACCAGGGGTTGATCCAAAAGGGGCACCCATTGATGAAATCGCGGTTGGCAATCGTTTGATGGCTGCGGGCGAATATGAACTGGCGCTTGAATCATTTACCCGTGCTGCCCTGAACGAAGGGATGACGCCTGAAGTTCTGACATCCATCGGCACGGCAAATCTGGGGCTGCGCCGGCTAGGGCAAGCGGAACCTCTGTTGCGTCGTGCTGTCAAAAACGAACCAGATTGGCCCGTGGCCTGGAACAATCTTGGTGTCTTTTTGATGGAAACCGGTGAATACGCCGAAGCGGCACAGGTCTTTCGGCAGGCTTACGCGCTGGACAATGGCGAAAGTGACGCAATCCGTGACAATCTGCGGTTAGCACTCGCAAAAATGGAAAATCCTGCTAATAATACCCCTCAAGAACAAGAATTTGAGCTGGAGCAACAAGGGAACGGAGAATTCCTGTTGCGTAAAATCCAGTAACAGAGGCAAGAGCAGTAGAGGACGCAAAAATGCGCCAACCCTTCTTGATTCCGACCATCGTTGCGTGCGGGGTGGTTCTGACCGCCTGTGCAAAAGAAACCGAAGAGGAAAAGGTCGAACGCACCTTTCAGGAAGTGAACGTCATTGACGAGACCAACCTGAATGACGTGATGCTGAGCGCCGCCAATCCGAACGAAGCCGTAACCTATTTCCAGGGCGCGGCGGCCAAGAATCCCGACAGAATAGACCTGCAGCGTGGGCTGGCTTTCTCTCTCACGCGGGCCAAACGCAGCACCGAGGCCGCCGCCGCATGGAAGCGTGTCACTCAAATGAAGGGTGCAAGCAACGCGGACAAAGTCGAGTACGCCGATGCGTTGGTGCGCAGCGGCAACTGGAACGGCGCCAAGACGACACTGGATTCCATTCCTCCGACCTATGAAACATTCAAAAGGTATCGGCTTGAGGCTGTCGTCGCCGACTCGAACAAGGACTGGAAACGTGCGGATCAGTTTTATGAAACCGCTGTGGGCCTGACAACGCGCCCGGCCGGTGTCATGAACAACTGGGGATATTCCAAGTTGACCCGGGGTCAGTATTCCGAGGCTGAACGCCTGTTTACAGAAGCAGTCCGCCAGGACAATTCCCTGTTCACTGCAAAAAACAACCTCGTCCTGGCGCGCAGCGCGCAGCGGAAATACAGCCTACCGGTTGTTCCAATGAGTCAGACCGAGCGTGCGCACCTGTTGAACACGATGGCCATCTCGGCGGTCAAACAGGGCGACATTAAAACAGCCAAAAACCTGTTCCGCGAGGCAATCGCCACGCATCCTCAGCACTACGACGAAGCTGTCCGCTCTCTCCGCGCGCTCGAGGAAGCCTGATCCATGGCCATACCGGCGCTGGCGGCGGCATGGTTCTTACCTTTTGTGCTGCCGATCTGCTTTTACGTGGCGTTCACGGACATGCGTGAAATGCGGATCAAGAACCATGCAGTTTTGGTGCTGGCGCTGGTCTTCGTCGTCGTAGGTTTTTTCGTGCTGCCTCCGTGGTCCGGAGCGTGGGTCTCGGGCAATGTTGGGCCACTGGCTTTGACCCTGCCCGTATATGTCTGGCAACTGCTTCATATCATTGTTGTTTTGCTGATCGGGATTGTTTTGAACGCAGCCGGTGTCATGGGGGCCGGGGACGCCAAGTTTTGTGCCGCTGCGGCCCCGTTTATCTGGCTGGGAGACGTGCTTCTGGTTCTGATCATCCTGATGGCAACGACGCTTGCCTCTGTTGCCGCACACAGGCTGGCAAAACACACAAGGTTGCGCCAAATCGCGCCACATTGGGAAAGCTGGGACAGCGGCAAGAAGTTCCCCATGGGTTTCACATTGGCCGGCGCGCTGTCCATCTATTTGATTCTGGGCATAATTAACGGATCGTAAACAATCATAAGCCCGCCTTGCCTGCGCCTTGGTCATGCCACAAATCCGCGCCACATTTTCCCAAGCTGCCCCGCGTGGGGCGATTGGTGTGACGACAGGACAGACGAGCGACGCTCATGAATATGCAGACCACCGCCGTTATGGCCCCTCCTGCCCCCAAAGGGTTGGGCGAAATGCAACTCCCGCTGGTGATGATGCGGGATATTCTGCTGAAAACAATCTTTCGCAAAAACGTGAATACCGTCACCGAAGTGGCCGAGGCGATCTGCCTACCGGGTTCCGTGACCCAGGAACTGATCGACATCGCGCGCGAACAGAAGCTGATCGAGGCAACCGGCACGCTGAATGCCAACAGCGGCAACGAGATGGGGTACCAATTGACCGACGCCGGCAAGGCGCGTGCTCTGGATGCGCTCAGCCAGTCGGAATATTTCGGCGCCATGCCTGTACCGCTTGACGTGTATCGCGAGCAGGTAAAGCGTCAGTCGATCCGCAACATTCAGGTCACCCGAGATCAACTGACAGGTGCGATGGGCCATCTGGTCCTGCCCGACAGCTTGCTGGATCAT
The DNA here is from genome assembly GCF_057220975.1 of Ruegeria sp. HKCCD9138. Lineage (NCBI taxonomy): Bacteria > Pseudomonadati > Pseudomonadota > Alphaproteobacteria > Rhodobacterales > Roseobacteraceae > Ruegeria > Ruegeria sp. HKCCD9138. Next base: position 243,157 of record NZ_JBWVAZ010000003.1, read on the forward strand.
CTGGGTCCGGCGGTTAGCGCCGGACGTTCGATCCTGATGTATGGCCCGCCGGGTAACGGTAAATCGTCGATTTCTAACGGGATTCGCGACGCGCTGGGGGACAATGTTTATGTCCCGCGCGCCATCGAATATTCCGGTCAGGTGATCACCGTTTACGACCCGATCGTGCACACGGCCATTGAACAGGAAGCCGACGACCCCAACAGTCTGCGCCGCCGCAAACGTTTCGACACGCGATATGTGCAGTGCGAACGTCCGACTGTTGTGACCGGTGGTGAACTTTCGCTCAGCATGCTTGACCTGGTCTACAACCCGACCGCGCGAACGTATCAGGCGCCTTTGCAGCTGAAATCGACCGGTGGCATCTTCATCGTGGACGACCTTGGCCGTCAGCAGGAACCGCCCCAGGCGTTGATCAACCGTTGGATCGTCCCGCTGGAAGAAAGTAAGGACATTCTTGGCCTGCAGTCGGGAGAAAAGTTCGAGGTTCCATTCGATACGCTGGTCATCTTCTCGACCAACTTCCACCCGAATGAAATCTTCGACCAAGCGGCCCTGCGCCGTATCTTCTTCAAGATCAAAATCGACGGCCCGAACCAGGAGAACTTCCTGAAAATCTTTGCAATGGTGGCCCGCAAACGCGGTATGCCGCTGGACGAGGCGGCGCTGGTGCATTTGCTGAAGGTCAAATACCCGACCATCAACAACATCTATGCGAACTATCAACCGATCTTCCTGATCGACCAGATGATCTCGATCTGCGAATTCGAGGGCATCCCCTATCAGATGAGCCCGGACCTGATCGACCGCGCCTGGTCCAACATGTTCGTCAAAGACGAGAAAATCGTAAAATAACGCCATGCCAATCCGGCGCGGAGACGGGTAGTCTGCCTCCATGACGCAGATTCCCGCCCGGATTCAAGACTGGTTCACCGCCAGGGGTTGGTCCATCCACCCACATCAGCAAGACATGTTCGACCGTGCGCGCGACCCCGCAACCTTGCTGATCGCGCCTACCGGTGGCGGCAAGACCATGGCCGGGTTTTTGCCCACCTTGGCGGAATTGTCCGGTGGGTCTTATTCGGGTTTGCACACAATATACGTCTCGCCACTCAAGGCTTTGGCCGCGGATATCCGACGCAACCTGCGCATCCCGGTTGATCAAATCGGCTTGCCTATCCGGATTGAAGATCGCACCGGCGACACTTCGGCCACGCAAAAGAAACGGCAGCGAGTGGATCCGCCCCATATCCTGCTGACGACGCCCGAAAGCCTGGCTCTGTTGACCTCATATGAAGACGCGCCGCGCATGTTTGCCGGGGTGGAGCGAGTGATCGTCGACGAGATTCACGCCCTTGCTGAAAGCAAGAGGGGTGACCAGCTTATGCTGGCTCTGGCGCGCCTTCAGACCCTCTGCCCAGATCTGCGTCGAGTCGGGCTTTCCGCTACTGTCGAAGACCCCGAGGCGATTGCCCGCTTTCTAGCCCGCCATCCGGATCCATGTGAAATCATTCAGGCGGACCCCGGTCCCGACCCCGACATTTCGATGCTGGAAACTACGGAAATGCCACCCTGGTCCGGCGGTGGGGCCGCTTATGCGATCCCCGCCGTTTTGGACCAGATCAGGCGCCACAAAACAACGCTGGTCTTTCACAATACGCGGGCTCAGGCCGAGATATTCTTTCATAATCTCTGGCTTGCCAATGACGAAGGGTTGCCCATCGGTATTCATCACGGCAGCCTCGACCGACAACAGCGCGAACGGGTCGAAGCTGCCATGGTACGCGGAGACCTGCGCGCGATAATCTGCACCGGCAGTCTGGACCTGGGCATTGACTGGGGAGACGTCGATCTGGTGATCCAGATTGGCGCGCCCAAGAACGTCAAGCGGCTTGTGCAGCGGATCGGACGCGCGAACCATCGCTACAACGCGCCTTCCAAGGCTCTGCTGGTGCCTGCAAACCGGTTTGAGGTGGTCGAATGCGTCGCAGCCCTTGAAGCTGCGAGGGCTCATGAACTGGACGGTGAACCGCGCGGCCGGGGTCCAAGGGATGTCTTGTGCCAGCATATATTGATCACCGCTGCCGCGGGTCCGTTTCAGGCCGATACGCTGTATGCAGAAATGACTAATGCCGGTCCCTATGCGCATCTTTCCCGGGCCGAGTTCGACGCTTGCCTCGACTTCTGTGCCACCGGTGGCTATGCGCTGCGCGCCTACGACCGCTGGCAACGGCTGCAACAGCGACCCGATGGTTCATGGCAATTGCGCGATCCCCGGGCGGCGCAACGTATCAGGATGAATCTGGGCACGATTCAAGACACCGACACCCTGAAAGTTCGCCTGAAACGCAATCGGGGGGGCAAGCCTCTGGGCGAAATAGAAGAAGGCTTTGCCGCGTCACTTACGCCCGGTGACACATTCCTGATCGGCGGGCAGATCGTGCGTTACGAAGGCCTGCGCGAAATGGTGGTCGAAGTCAGCCGGCGCGCAGACAAAAAGCCCAAGATTGCAACCTTCATGGGCACGAAGTTCGCCACATCCACACAGCTAAGCGACCGAATTCTGCGCATGTTCGCCTTGCCTGACTGGCCGCAGCTTCCGCCCCACACGGCCGAATGGCTGGCTCTGCAGCGAGACATGTCCCGCCTGCCCCAACGCGACCGGCTGCTGATCGAGAGCTTTCCAAATGACGGCCGCGAAAACCTTTGCGTCTATGGATTTGCCGGACGCAACGCACAACAGACCTTGGGCCTGCTGCTGACCAAAAGAATGGAGGAAACGGGTCTCGCTCCGCTGGGGTTCGTAGCTACGGATTACGCCACGCTGATCTGGGGGCTGGATGCGGTGACCGACCCACGCCCCTTGTTCAATCTGGATGCTCTGCGTCAAGGGTTGGAGACTTGGCTGGCAGGGAATGCCGTGATGAAACGTACTTTCCGCGCTTCGGCCACAATTGCCGGTCTGATTGAACGCAACACCGGCGGTCAGCGCAAATCGGGTCGGCAGGCGACGTTTTCGTCCGACATCCTTTACGATACACTACTGAAATACGACCCCGACCATCTTCTGATGCAGGTTACCCGAGAAGAAGCCATGCGGGGCTTGGTTGATTTCGGGCGAATAGAAGCGATGATTGCCCGTATTGGCGACAGGATCGACTTGATGCGGTTGAACCGTGTCTCGCCCCTTGCCGCGCCACTGTTTCTGGAAGTTGGGAAAGTCCCCGTCAAAGGCGCCGCCGAGGAACGGTTGCTGGCGGAAGAAAGTGCACGTCTGATGAGCGCGGCCGGTCTGACCATGGGTTGAACCCACTTGCAAATCCGAATGGAAACGGCAAAGAACAGATCATGAACGCTTTTGAATTCTCGTTTTCCGGCCAGCGCATGATTGCATTGGGGACAGGCGCTTTGTGGTGGCCCAAGCAGGACTTACTGTGTGTTTCCGATCTGCATTTGGGAAAGTCCGAGCGTATAGCCCGGCGTGGCGGCCCTGTCCTGCCTCCGTATGACAGTCGCGAGACGCTGAACAGGCTAGCAGCGGATTTGACACGGGCGAGTGCGAAAACGGTTGTCTGTCTGGGCGACAGCTTTGACGATCTGGATTCTTCCCGCTCAATGGACACGGCGGACAGATTACAGGTTACTTCACTGCAGGCAGGTCGGCGATGGATCTGGATCGAAGGCAACCACGATCCGGGTCCGGTTGAACTCGGCGGAGAGCATTTGACGGATTGGTCATGCGGACCGCTGACCTTTCGCCACATCGCGCAAAAAGACGCCAAATGCGAAATCTCGGGTCATTATCACCCTAAGGCACGAATAAGCGTCAGAGGCCGTTCGATCACCCGCCCCGCGTTTCTTATGGACAGCAGAAAGTTGATCCTTCCGGCCTACGGTACCTATACCGGCGGGCTGCGCAGCACTGACGGGGTGCTGTCCGCATTGATGGCTCCGGATGCGCAGGCCATTCTGACCGGACCTCAACCGCAGATCATTCCGATGCCTCGCTAGGTCAAAGCAAACCGGCCTTTTCCAGCCCGGGGCGGTATTTCCGACTGACTGGAACCAGATCATCGTTGCAGAGTTTCAGGTACGTTCGGCTACCCTGTTTCTCGACCCCGACAATAGCTGCACCCGTCACCCAATGCGACCTATGGGTACAGTAACCCGGCTCAGGGTCCATCTCTTCGATCGCATCGGTAAAGCGCGAGCGAATTGTGAATATCCCGGCGGACGTGACAACATCGACGTAGTGGTCCCGCACCGTCAGGCGATACACCTGACCATCGAAACCGGGCGACAGGCGGCGATACAGGCGGGGCACCGGCTGGGGTTGCGGATCATAAACCTCCCCCTCTCGTTGCCGTATCAGCATCAGACCAGTGGCCAGCATCACGCCGTACGGCATCACCATCAAAGGGCCCGGCGATTCCTGGCCACTGAACGTGAATACCAGCCAGGTCAGCAACCACAACGCCGGCGCAAACTGAGCTAGAATCAATAAGGCGAAGGCCGCGTCGCGAAGGTACACTGTTGTGTGGTGAATACGTTCACGCACCAGTTTTCCTGCGACCCATGTCACGGTCAGAGCCAGAGCGATGACACCGGTCCAGAATGCCAGACGAACAGGATAGGAGATATTCACGTCTCGAAATGGAGCAAAGGAATACGCCAACAGAGGAATAAGCACGAAAGCGGCCAATACCCGCTGAAGATTGAAATGTACGAAAATTGGGCTCAGTTTCGACATGGCACTTAGTAACAAACACCGCCCAAGGCCCAGCCTTCACACCCCGGTCGGCCTGAAGATTCTCAGCTTAACTGGCTGGAATTGAAGGTTTATCACCGGTTGGCTTATATTCAAACCCATTAACTTACGAATTAGTGATGCGGTCAGGACATGAAAAAGGGCCGAAAAGCGCGACGGCTTTTCGACCCTTTTCATTCATCGACGCGCGTGACTGGCGTCAGGCTGTCAGGCCTTCGGGTTCCGGCAGACCGTTCGCCCGGCAGCATGCGGTCAGAGTGTTGGCCAGCAGGCAGGCAATTGTCATTGGCCCAACACCACCCGGCACCGGCGTGATCGCACCTGCGCGCTCAGAGGCGCTGGCATAGTCCACGTCACCTACCAGCTTGTTCCTGCCGTCGCGCTCGATCCGGTTGATACCAACGTCGATCACTGTGGCGCCTTCCTTGATCCAGTCACCGGGCACCATTTCGGGGCGGCCAACGGCGGCCACGACGATATCGGCACGGCGCACAACATCCGGCAGGTCTTTGGTACGCGAATGCGCAATGGTCACGGTGCAGCTGTCGCCCAGCAGCAGTTGCGCCATAGGCTTGCCCACGATGTTAGAGCGCCCGATCACAACTGCATCCAAACCGGACAGCGAACCGTGATAATCGCGCAGCATCATCAGGCAACCCAGCGGCGTGCAGGGGACCATCGATTTTTGCCCGGTGCCCAGCAGACCAACGTTGGAGATGTGGAAGCCGTCGACATCCTTAGCCGGATCGATGGAATTGATCACCAGGTCTTCGTTCAGATGCTTGGGCAGCGGAAGCTGCACCAGAATACCATGCACGGCGGGATCGTTGTTCAGCTTGTCGATCAGCGCCAGCAGATCCACTTCGGAGGTGTCGGCATCCAATTTGTGCTCGTACGAGTTCATACCGACCTCGACGGTCATCTTGCCTTTCGAGCGGACGTATACCTGGCTCGCCGGGTCTTCTCCCACCAGAACCACAGCCAGGCCCGGAGTGATGCCGTTTTCTTCCTTCAGCTTCGCAACCTGATCGGCCACCTGCGCGCGTACTTTGCCGGCAAAGGCCTTACCGTCGATAACCTCAGCTACCATCCTTTGATCCCTTCTCTCCAAAAGCGGATCGGGCGCAAAAAGCGCCCGGTTATTCAGTCGGGGCCGAGCACACGTTCCTCACGAGCGATCGACCAGTCAATCAATATGCGCCATAGTCGTTCGGCCAATTCTGGGTCCATCCCCAATTCACCGGAGCTTGCACGCACGCGCTGCACCACTTCTTCGACACGATCCGGAATTCGGGCCGGCAGGCCCTCGCCCGGTTTCAGCTCGGACGCGCGGTCGATGTAGGACGCACGCGTCACCAACATTTCGATCAGTTGGCGATCCAGCTTGTCGATCTGAGCCCGCAGTTCCTGCATCGAATGACAGTCTTGCGGCGGTGTCAGAGTGGGCATTGCGATCTCCTCATGGCCCGGGGATTCCCCGGACCACGAGATGTCTTATTCGGCGGCTTAGAACAAGCCCTCGATCTCACCTGCGTCATTGAGGCAGATCGATTCCGCGGCAGGTTTGCGCGGCAGGCCGGGCATGGTCATGATCTCGCCGCAGACGACGACGATAAAGCCGGCACCGGCGGACAGGCGAACCTCGCGCACCGGAACCGAGTGGCCGGTGGGCGCGCCGCGCAGGGATGGGTCAGTCGAGAACGAATACTGCGTTTTCGCCATGCAGACTGGCAGGTTGCCGTATCCCGCAGCTTCCCAGTCTTTCAGCTGGTTGCGGATCTTGGCATCAGCCAGAACCTCGTCCGCGCGGTAGATGCGCTTGGCGATGGTTTCGATCTTCTCGAACAGCGGCATGTCGTCGGGGTAGATCGGCGCAAAGTTCGCGCTGCCACCTTCGACGATTTCGACAACCTTCTCGGCCAGCGGTGCGGAACCATCCGAGCCCAGCTCCCAGTGACGCGACAGGATCGCTTCGACACCGTGCTCACCGCAGTAGTCTTTGACCGCCTGAACTTCGTCATCGGTGTCGGTGACGAAGTGGTTGATCGCGACGACAACTGGTACGCCGAACGATTTCACGTTCTCGATGTGACGACCCAGATTGGCGCAGCCCGACACGACGGCGTCGACATTCTCGGCGCCCAGATCGGCCTTGGCCACACCGCCGTTCATCTTCATCGCGCGCACGGTGGCAACCAGAACGACTGCCGACGGTGCGATACCTGCCTTACGGCACTTGATGTTCATGAACTTCTCGGCACCCAAGTCGGCACCAAAGCCGGCTTCGGTCACGACATAGTCAGCCACTTTCAGAGCGGTCTTGGTTGCGATGACCGAGTTACAGCCGTGTGCGATGTTTGCGAACGGGCCGCCGTGGACAAAGGCCGGGTTGTTTTCCAGCGTCTGCACGAGGTTCGGCTGCATCGCGTCTTTCAGCAGCACGGTCATTGCGCCTTCGGCCTTGATGTCGCGGCAGTAGACCGGCGAGCGGTCGCGGCGGTAGGCCACGATGATGTCGCCCAGGCGCTTTTCCAGATCCTGAAGGTCGGTAGCAAGGCAGAGGATCGCCATGACCTCGGATGCCACGGTGATGTCATATCCTGCTTCGCGTGGGAAACCGTTCGATACGCCACCCAGAGAACAGGTGATCTGACGCAGCGCACGATCGTTCATGTCGACCACACGACGCCACACGACGCGGCGCATGTCGATGGCCTGCTCATTGCCCCAGTAGATGTGGTTGTCGATCATGGCCGACAGCAGCGAGTGGGCCGAGGTGATGGCGTGGAAGTCGCCGGTGAAGTGCAGGTTCATTTCTTCCATCGGAACAACCTGCGCGTAACCGCCACCTGCAGCGCCGCCCTTCATGCCGAAGTTCGGGCCAAGCGAGGCCTCGCGGATACAGATCATCGCGTTCTTGCCGATGCGGTTCAGACCGTCGCCCAGACCTACGGTGGTGGTGGTCTTACCCTCACCCGCAGGTGTCGGGTTGATCGCGGTCACGAGGATCAGCTTGCCGTCCTCACGGTCCTGCACCGAGTTGATGAAGTCCTGGCTGACCTTTGCCTTGTCGTGCCCATAAGGCAGCAGGTCGTCGCTGGAGATGCCCAGCTTGGCGCCGATTTCCTGAATCGGCTTCTTGTTCGCTTCGCGGGCGATTTCGATGTCGGATTTGTAGCTCATTGGGCAGGGTCCCTGGTTGAATGCCGTGCAAAACCGACGCGGTACGTCGGCGCTGGGTAACCCATACCGTTGTGTACATTCCCGATGGATATGGATTCCGACATAATCATGCCGTGAAACGGCGTGGCGCTATTTCCACGGTTTCAAATCGGAAACGTCCGGCCTCTATGGTGCCCACGCCCTTTGATCCGGGACGAATAACCTCATTACATCGCCCACCTTCAATTCACCGGGTCGTTCGACCCAAGCCGTTACCCCGCGCCGCCCCGCGGCGGCTGGTTTGAACGCAGCCCCGTGACCGGGTAGATCTGCTTCGATCTCTTTGCCGGGAAACACGCAGGGGCGGTTTTCCATATCCACGGTAATCGTCAAACCACCCGTTGCCTGCAACCGCGACGATGGTGGGATATGGGTAAAATCAGGAATTCCGCGCAATACGATACTGGCACCCAGGAAAGACGGATCCAACCAGTCCAGCGCCATATCCTTTGCAATAATTTCCATTTCGTCTGCCGACAGAACCGAGAGCTGGCGAACATTGCGGATTTCAGTCCCGCTCGGGTAGAGATTTCTTACTCTCGAACAGGACGCCCGATTGACCCCTTCGTGCCGGGCACCGCGCTCGCCTGAGAAATTCAGTTCCAGCCTGTCGACTGCCCGCGCGCGCAAAGAGCCGCCCGCCGGGACATGCCCAAGCCAGGTCACTTCACCAGAATATTCGGTTTCCCTGAGCACCGGCATCTTTGCATTTCTCCGGCCCCGGCGATCGTGAATGGAACCCGCAACGCACAGATAGCCGGAGCAAGAAATCTGGCGACAATCAGGGCTTGGACGACTCAGCCCAAGCCTTTGAATAGAGGCAAATGGCCAGAATCGTCACAACGACAAAACCCAGTTCCATCAATTCCTCGCCGACGATCAAGCCAAATTCGAACAAAGGCGAAATTTCAATCCCAAACGGGCTGAGTTTACGACCCGCGCCGTCGATACCTTTCGAAACAACAGCCAGAGAAAAGGCCGCTATCACCGCCCAAACCCAGGCAAGCTTGTCTCGCATTCCATGCACCACTTCGTGCCAGTTGTAGCGGACCAATCGAACACAGACGACTAAGACCAGTGCTACAACGGCCAAACCAACCAGCTTTTCAACCAATGGGGCGTCACCGGAATACAGGCGCGCCTGCAGGATACCCTTGCTGAGAAACTTCTTGTCGAAGTCCATCTCGCGCGCCGCGAACAACAAAAACAGCACAGGGACATGCCAGCTTTGTCGCAGAACGTTTGGGGGAAACAGCCAGGTAAACGTCGCCGCAGCAAATACCCAAAGGATAGCTGAAGCGACCTCAACCGGGCCACTTTCGGTCGTAACGGAGCTCAGGCCACCACCGTACCATAATGCAAACGAAGCACTGGATGCTGCAATTGCCGCGGCCACCCAGAAAGGCACGAGACCAACGGCACCCATTGGCCTTTCGGCATAGATCGACTTCACCTGTATTACCTGCGTCATGTTTTTGTTACATAGGCACGCAGGATTTGGGAACTGTCGTCGAGCGTTGCAACGGCCCCGACATCACAAAGGCCGGAGGTGATCTCCGGCCTTGTTTTATTCTACAACTTTTTTGGCAGATCAGGCTGTTGGCTCCGGCTCCATGCCACCGTCGGGAGGGGATTTCTTGGCTTTGGTCTTGGGAATGGCCGTGACGCTTGGCGCGTTGCCTTCATCCGGGCTGTCGCCTTCATCGTCGCTTTCGTTGGGCGACTCGCCATTCATGACGCGCTTGATCTCATCTCCCGTCAGGGTCTCGTATTCAAGCAGCCCTTGCGCCAGTCTTTCCCAACCTTCGCTCTGCTCGGTCAGGATCTGGTAGGCGCGTTCATAGCCTTGCTGGATCAGGCGCTTCACCTCTTCCTCGATCAGCTCTTTTGTATGAGCTGATACCGAGAACCCGGCTGTGTTGCCCTGATAGCCCTCATGAGCCTCGGCATAGTCGATATTGCCGACCTTGTCCGACATACCCCAGCGCATCACCATGGCGCGCGCCAACTGGCTGGCCTGCATGATGTCTCCCGCCGGACCGTTCGAGACGTGGTCTTCACCGTATTTGATCACCTCGGCAGCTTTGCCGGCCATGGTCATGGCCAGCTTTTGCTCACATTCATCACGGTGATAGTTCAGACGATCCATTTCCGGCAGGGACACAACCATACCCAGCGCACCACCGCGCGGAATGATCGTCGCTTTATAAACCGGATCACACAACGGCAGGGTCAAACCAACCACGGCGTGACCGGCCTCGTGATACGCGGTTTTTTCCTTCTGGTCCTGCGTCAGCACCATCGAGCGCCGCTCGGCCCCCATCATTACTTTGTCCTTGGCGTTCTCAAAGTCTTCCATGGTGACAAAGCGACGACCCACACGCGCAGCCATCAGCGCCGCCTCGTTCACAAGGTTGGCCAGATCAGCACCCGAGAAACCCGGTGTACCACGCGCAATGATGCGCAGATCGACATCGGGGCCCAGCGGCGTTTTGCGTGCGTGAACACCCAAAATCTTTTCACGACCTTTAATGTCGGGGTTGCCGACAGTGACCTGACGGTCGAACCGGCCCGGACGCAGCAGTGCGGGGTCAAGAACGTCCTTACGGTTGGTGGCTGCCAGAATGATCACGCCTTCATTGGCCTCGAACCCGTCCATCTCGACCAGCAACTGGTTGAGCGTCTGTTCGCGCTCGTCATTGCCGCCGCCGTAACCGGCACCACGATGGCGACCCACGGCATCGATCTCGTCAATGAAGACGATACAGGGCGCGTTCTTCTTGGCCTGTTCGAACATGTCACGCACACGGCTCGCACCCACACCCACGAACATTTCGACAAAGTCGGACCCCGAGATGGTGAAGAACGGTACGCCCGCTTCGCCTGCGATTGCACGCGCGAGCAGCGTCTTACCGGTCCCCGGAGGGCCCACCAGCAGCGCGCCTTTCGGAATCTTGCCGCCCAGACGCGAGAATTTCTGCGGGTTGCGCAGGAATTCCACAATCTCTTCCAGCTCTTCTTTTGCTTCGTCGATCCCGGCCACGTCGTCAAATGTCACACGGCCATGCTTTTCCGTCAGCATCTTCGCCTTGGACTTGCCAAAGCCCATCGCCCCGCCTTTGCCGCCGCCCTGCATCCGGTTCATGAAATAGATCCAGACACCGATCAGCAGCAGGAAAGGAAGAATGCTGAGGATGAAGGTCTGGAATCCGGACTGCTGCTGCTTTTCGGCGCGAACAGGAATGTTTTTGTCGATCAACAGCTTCGTTACTTCGGCGTCGCTGGGCTTGATCGTGACATAGTCGCGATTGTCGTTTGTGCGATAGCGAATCTGTTCACCGTCCAGCGTCACGTTGGTGACATCTCCGGCATCCACGGCGCTGACGAATTCGGAATAAGTTCTTTCGTTGCTTTGAAGCGTTCCGCCCGATCCGCTGAACAGATTGAACAGTGCAAGAATCAACAGGAACAGAACGACCCAGAAGGCGATGTTACGAGCGTTGCCCAAGGAAAATCTCCTAAAACGTTTCGACAGACGGGGATCTGTCGCGTTGCTTCTTAAAATAGAGATGATTGTAGCAGGTTCAATGCGATAAAATCGAAGTGTAAAACTCAGGTCTTTCCTGCGGCGCTTCTGTTTGCCACGAATTGCTGAAACCGGCCAGAGGTGCCGCCAACACGGTATCGTTGGACCAGGCGGCGGGCGAGGACAATAGTGCTGCGCGGGGTTTGCCTGTTGCGCGCCAGTCTGCAAGCTGTGCGATCCCGTCTTCTCCCAAAGCCCGAATTTCGACGTCGGTGGTCGCCGGGCCGGTCAGGATCCAGCGATTGTCCCACAGCTCTCCGGGGCGCACCGTGTGGTTGGCGACGGCGTTTAGTTCTCTGCAAATCCAAGTCTTTTTGCCTTCGGGGATCAGGATGCAGCCCCCAAGGGTGGCCGCCGTGGCCGCCGAAATGGCTCGCAGTGCCTGATCTGTCGCACTGCGCCGCGGCGCGTATTCACCGCTTGCAATCCACAGGATCGTAGCCACCAGAATACGGCGGCGAATTTCGTCCGGCAGTGCCTCGAAGCCGGCGCAATCGATGCATAGATCCCCATCCTCAACCTGCACCACCCAGCGAGCGGACTCCTGCGCATATTGCGCCAATGCCTCACGCGCTTGTGCCAGGTTATCAGCCACACGTGACAGGGATTCCGCCGTTATTCCAATCTGATCCAGCCCGGATAGTGCCGTACGCGCCTTGATCCGATCAAACCGCTGGTCCTGATTCGAAGGGTCATCGATCCAACTGATGCCTTCCGCCCGCAGGTAGTTCCGCAGATGCTCCCGGGTTGTCGACAACAAGGGACGCAGCAATTTGATGCCACCTTCCAAACGCATCGGTGCCATTGCCGACAGGCCCGACACCCCAGACGCACGCGCCAGCCGCATCAGAACGGTTTCCGCCTGATCATCCGCAGTATGGCCCAGCGCAATCGCTTCGAGCCCAAGCTCGTTTGCCCATTGGATCAGCAATCGGTATCTTGCGCGGCGGGCCGCATCCTGCAGATTGCCGGTGCCGTCCCAGCCGCTCCACCTGAGTGTCTCATGCGGGATATTCCAACCCCGTGCCATTGCCGCCACTGTCTTCGCCTCAGCGGCCGAGTCCGGTCGCAGACCATGATCCACAGTCGCAGCAAACACCTCCGCCTGCTCGCGCCGTGCTACATCGGTCAGCAGGCGCAGCAGAGCCGTCGAGTCACTGCCGCCGGACACCGCAACACCCAATCGTTGCGGTAGCGGGTCAGGCAAGCGCGCGCTGAGTTCATAGCGAAGAGTTTCGGCGTCAGAGGTCAAGAACAGCCCAGCGATGCCATTTCCTGTGCGGCAGAACCGGCCGGGGCCGAAGTCGGGAAGCGTACACCCACTTCACCCAGTGTTATGCAGGCCTGATCGGTTTGCCCCAAACGTCCAAGCGCCGCGCCCAGCTCGAACAACGCTTCGGGCGCCAATGGGCCTTCGGAATCGCCGGTAAAGCTGGCCAGAAATGCCTTTGCCGCTTCGCGTGTATCCCCCAGGCCCTCAAGGGCCTGTCCACGCCGCAAGTTGGCGCGCGGGGCCAGCGGGCTGCCGGGATAGGACAGGTCGAATTGAGAAAACAGATCCGCCGCTGTCTGGAAATCTCCATCCGCCAACGCCTGCGCAGCTGCGTCGAAATCAGCCTGTTCGCCTACGGCCAGCTCTCCCTGCTCGGCAACGGACGGTTGCACAGGTGTCGGAGCCGCCGTCACCGCAATCTGGTCGTCCCCACCCAAGGTAGTCGTTTCGCCCAATGTACTGAGGTCGCCGCCCTCGAGCTCGACCAGGCGAAATTCCAGGTCACCTATCCGGTTGGTGCCGTCGGTGACAATGCTTTGCACACGTTGATTCAACTGCTCGGTCTGGCGCGTCAGACGCTGCAACTCGGCCTCGATGGCGTCTACGCGCTCCAGCACAGAACTGCCGGACAGGTTTGGCGCCGGAGAGCCCGTTGTCGAGAACTCGCGCTTCAGACGCTGGATTTCCACATGAAGCACCGTCAGTTCCTGCCGGATATCTGCCAGCGTCTGCTGATCCTGCGCCTGTGCCACACCAGCGACGGTCACCACCGCCGCCAGAACCAAACCTGCAATTCGCATCGTCTTACCCCAGTGTTGAGCCGGTCAGCACCGTGACCGCCCGGCGGTTCTTGGCATAGCATTCTTCGGTACTGCAAATCTCGATCGGGCGTTCCTTGCCATAGCTGACGGTTTGCAGACGGTTCCCCGCAACGCCGCGCGAGATCAGGAATTCCCGAGCTGCGTTCGCCCGCCGCGCACCCAGGGCGAGGTTGTATTCCCGCGTGCCCTGCTCGTCCGCGTGCCCTTCGATTGTGGCCACGTAGTCCGGGTTGGCCAACAGCCAGTCCGCCTGTCCTTGCAAAATGGTCTGCGCCTGCGGAGACAGCGTCGACTGGTCCACGGCGAACAGCACGCGATCCCCGACCGTTTGCTGGAAATAGGCTGGCGAACGCGGATCGCTTGGCGATCCCGGAACCAGAGCACCGCTGCCACCTGCACCGCCGCCCAATGCCGAAGGATCGTTGTTCGTACAGGCGGCTATCAGGGCCAGCGCGCCCACCGCCGCGAATTTGCTCAGAAGTTTCATCTCAATGCCTCGTGTTCCGTTTTGTTTATTGACGTCTCTACTAGCATAGCGCGAGTTTCTTGTGAACTTTGACGACCCGCTGCCGTCGATCAATTCTGCAGTGGCCCCCAGGACGGGTCGCTGCCGCCATCCGGTGTGCGCACCGGACGAAGATTGCGCCCCGAAATATCGACCGAATAAAGCGAGGATCGCCCGCTGGCACCCTGCGTTTCCCGCGTGAACATGATAACGCGCCCGTTGGGCGACCAGGTCGGGCCCTCATCAAGGAAAGAAGCCGTCAGAAGACGCTCTTCACTGCCGTCCGTACGCATGACACCGATATGAAACCGGCCTTTGTTTTGTTTGGTAAAGGCAATCAGATCACCGCGCGGCGACCAGACCGGGGTACCATAGCGGCCCTGACCGAAACTGATCCGCGTCGCCTCACCACCGCTTGCAGGCATTATGTACAGCTGCGGCGAACCCGAACGGTCGCTTTCGAACACGATCTGGCTTCCGTCCGGAGCGTAGCTGGGCGCGGTTTCAATCGCCGGCGTGTTGGTCAACCGCACGCTTTGGCCCGAGGCCAGATCCATTTTCCACAGATCCGTATTGCCACCTTGCGTCAACGAATAAACGATAGACCGTCCATCAGGCGAAAAACGCGGAGAGAAGCTCATTGTGCCTTCCTGCGTTTTAAGCGCCTGCTGCCGCACCCGGGCGACGTCCATCACGTAGATACTCGGTTGGCCAGATTCATAGCTGGTGTACAGCAACCGGTCGCCCGAGGGAGAGAACCGAGGAGCAAGCACGATTGCTGCGCTGTCGGTCAGGTATTGAACGTTTGCACCGTCATAATCCATGATTGCCAGCCGCTTGCGCCGCTGATCCTTCGGCCCGCTTTCCGAAATGAAGGCGACACGGCTGTCGAAATAGCCCCCCTCGCCGGTGATCCGACTATAGACCTGATCGGCGACCTTGTGCGCCATGCGCCGCCACCCCTCAGTGGTGCCCGCGAACTGCAACCCGTTGCCCAATTCCTGGCCCGAGAATACATCCCAAACCCGGAACCGCACCGTCAGTCGCTTGCCCGAGACATTGACCGCCCCGGTCACCAATGCTTGCGCATTGATCGCCTTCCAGTCAGCAAACTGGACGGGGGCGTCGAAACTGCTGACCCGGCTGATGAAAGCATCCGAAGAAATCTCGCGGAACAACCCGGTTCCCGTCAGATCCTCTGCTACCACGCGCGAGATGTCCTGCGCATATTGGGCCGCGGCTGCGCTGTCTGGCACGAAGCTCGGCACCGCGAAAGGCATCGGCTCGATGATCCCCTCGTCGATTTCCAGACGCAGCGGTCCGCTTTGCGCGTAAACCGGTGCCGCCAGCAACGAAAGGCCAACAAAGAGGCTGGTCAGAAGTTTCATCATTTGATCCGCATCCTCTCGGGATTGAATGTAATCTCAATATCCTGCCAATGGTCGAATTTGTCAGCAGGCAGGGTGTATCCTTTGGCCCCGCAGCGTAAAATCGCGCGCCGGGCGGCCTCATAGGCTTGTTTCGCAGACGAAGCCGTACCGCCGGTACTGTCCAGCATCCGCATACTACCGCCCACCACCTTGCCGTCACGGGACAGCGAGAATCCAACAACAACAACCGTTTGCAGGGCGTCCGTCGACAGCGACCCGACGTTCCAGCACTTTGACACGGCCAGACGCATGGCGTCCTTTTCACCACTTGTCAGGGGTGGGCCAGAGGGTTCGCTGCCCTGACCGAGCGCCTGGGCCAACGCGTCGTCGATGGCTTGCTGGTTGTTTTGTGCGGGCTCTTCCGCAGGTTCGGCGGATTCCGCGACTTCAGGCTGAGCCGGTGGCTGGGGGCGGTTGGGCCGTGTACGGGGTCGTGGAGACGTCAGGGGCGACGTTTCGTTTGTCTCCTCCGCCTCGGTCACGATTTGATCGGTGGCTTCTTCCGGCGCGGTCTCATCCTGCTGTTCCTGTTGGGTTTCGGCCCCGTCGTCCAACGAGACGGGTGGCGTCTCAACGTCATCCAGTTTGACATCAGGCGGGGGCGGCGCGACGGGTTCCGGAGCAACCCTGTCCACCGGACGAGGCTGGGCCTCGGGGCCGGGTGGCACCGGTAATACCGCAACCTCGGTTTCAGGTTGCTCCAATGTCGGCGGTTCTTCGGTCAGTTCAGGCTCGGGGGCTATTTCAACGGCTTCCGGTTCGGGTTCAGGCTCGGGTTCGTCGGGTGTGGTTGTCTCGGGGCTTGGTTGCACCACTTCCGTCGGCAGCGGAGCATTGATTTCAACCTCGGGCTCTGCGGGTTGTTGCAGGTCGGTGGGCGGTGCCGGGACTTGCGGTGCCTCGCGCTGGGCAGTCATGGACGCGAATTGCTCAGACGATATCACGGATACATCCTGCACCGCCATCGGCAGCGGCTCGGACCGAAAGGTCCCGCCGAACAGCGCCCAGCTGATCAGGCTGACATGCGCAATCGCCGAAATCTTGGTGCCGGTCTCCACCGTGCGACCTCACTCTCCACCATCGTCCAGCGTCGGCCCGCCAGTATCGGTCACAAGGCCCACATTGGAGAACCCACCCGCATTCAGCGCGCCCATAACCTGCATCACCTGCGCGTACGGGATCGCGCCATCGGCCCGCAGGAACACGCGGTCACTGCTGCGTTCTGCTGCAATCGCGCGCAGTTTTCCAATCAACTCTTCGCGCAGAATATCGGTTGTCTGTATCTGCACCCTGCCATCAGCCGTCAGTGTCACTGTCAGCGGTTCTTCGCTGTCGCCGGGCAGAGCACTGGCAGCCGTCTTCGGCAAATCCACGGGCACACCGACCGTCAACAGTGGTGCCGCCACCATGAAGATAATCAGCAACACCAGCATGACATCCACGAAGGGTGTCACATTGATCTCGGACATTGGGTTAGCGCGACCACGCCGACGCCCGCGCCGACGCCCGTTCCCACCAGAAGGTTGTTGTACCGCCGCGCCCATATCAGCTGTCCAACTGGCGCGACAGGATGGTGGCGAACTCGTCGGCAAAGGCCTCGTAGCCATTGACGATGCGATCGCTGTCCGCGCTCAGCTTGTTGTAGAAGATCACTGCCGGGATCGCCGCCAGCAGGCCAAGACCCGTCGCCAGCAGTGCCTCGGCAATACCGGGCGCCACAACGGCAAGGTTCGTGTTTTGCTGCTCGGCAATCTCAATGAAGGCGTTCATGATGCCCCAAACGGTGCCAAACAGGCCGATAAAGGGCGCGGTCGAACCGACCGTGGCCAGAATGGGCAGACCTTTTTGCAGGGTTTCGGCCTCTTTCGCAATGGCCACATCCATCGAACGGTCAATCCGTGCTGTGGCGCCTGCGATCAACCCACCATCCGTCCGATGCGAGCGTCGCCATTCGATCATACCGGCTGCGAAAATCTTTTCTGAGCTTCCATCGGGTTGAGTCCCGATCTGCTCGAACAGCTCGTCCAGCGGATTACCTGACCAGAATGATTCATCAAACACCTGCGCCTCGCGCCGAGCGGACCGATAGTTGATCAGCTTTTGAATGATGATCGCCCACGACCAAAAAGATGCGACCACCAGGATCAGCATCACCACCTTGACGATAAATGTCGCGCGGGCAAACAGCCCCCACATGGAGAAATCGATCTCCTGCGCCAGCGCCAGCGTTTCAGCTTCCATGAACCTGCTCTTTATTAAATGCCTGACAGCCATTTGGCCTTGTTTTGCCAAACGCTAACGCAGTTGGTCATGAAATGCCAACAGAACCACCCTGGCTGGCCATTTTGTTACAGCAATGCGCGAATCTCTGCCGGAAGCCGCACTGGTTTGCCCTGATCATTCATACATACCGCTGTGACAACAGCACGAAAAACCTCAGTATCACCGCGTTTGACCATTTGCGACATGGTCAGTCGCGCACCTGAGATCGATACAACACCCGTCTCGATCGTCAGCTCGTCATCGAACTTTGCAGAAGCCAGATAATCTGCCTCGATCCGGCGCACGACCCAGACGACACCTGCATCCCGCATGGCGTTCTGATCGTTGCCCAGGTTTCTGACCCAGTCCGACCGGGCGCGCTCGATGAATTTGAGGTAGTTCGCGTGATAGACCACGCCGCCCATGTCGGTGTCTTCATAATATACGCGGACCGAGTAGGTGTGCGTGTGTTTTCCGGCAGATTTTTCATCCATGCTGACAAGTCCGGCAAATCTGTTGGCGACAAATTTTCTGGCACGACAAGGCCATTTCCCCACAGGGATGCACGCATGTGGCACGACCTGCAATCCCGGATTTCAATGCTTTACTCGAAATCCGCGCGGCGGGCGTCTAGGGTTTGCCTTATCATTTGACGCAGAATGGACGCACGCATGGTTCAGGCCGCACAGAAAAAGACCAGGACACATATGCCGGTTCTGCGGGGGGTGCTGCCGTTCAACCGGACGCGCCTGCCGACCGAAATCCTTGCCGGGCTTACTTTCGCATGCCTCGCGATCCCAGAGGTGATGGGCTACACTAAAATCGCCGGAACACCTGTCGTTACAGGGCTTTACACGATCCTTATTCCGATGGCCCTGTTTGCGATTTTCGGATCGTCCCGACATCTAGTGGTGGGCGCGGATTCGGCCACGGCGGCAATCACCGCCTCGGCATTGGCGGGAATGGCGGTTTCTGGTACATCCGAATACCTGGCTCTGGCCTCCCTTCTGGCGCTGATGGCGGCGGTGCTTTTGATTGCCGCCCGGATTATCGGATTAGGCTTTCTGGCTGACTTTCTGTCCAGAACGGTACTTGTCGGTTTCCTGACTGGCGTCGGCATTCAAGTTGCGACGGGCGAGTTGCCGGGGATGCTTGGGATAAAGGTCACCGGCCACGGAACGGTTGAGAAACTTCAGGGAACTTTTCAGAACATCGATCAGGCCAGTTGGTCGACGCTGGCGGTTTCCATGGCTGTGTTATTCATCGTCGTGGGCTGCACGCGGTTATCCAGGAAAATCCCGGGCCCCCTGATCGCTATTCTCGGCGTGATCCTGTGCAGTTGGGCCTTCAATTTCGATACGTTCGATATCGCCCTTCTGGGCGCGGTACCGGGTGGTTTGCCCTCCCTCTCGCTGCCCGATGTCGACTGGAACTGGTCTTTGTTCAAACAGCTGCTCCCCACTGCGGCTTCAATCTTTGTCGTCATACTCGCGCAGAGTGCCGCCACCTCGCGCGCCTACGCAGCCCGGTATGAGGAGAAGTTCGACGAGAACACCGACCTCGTCGGGCTGGGTCTCGCCAATTTGGGGGCCGCCTTTACAGGCACGTTCGTGGTCAACGGCAGTCCAACCAAGACTGAAATGGTGGCCAGCGCCGGTGGTCGCAGCCAGCTCGCACAACTGACGACCGTGGCCATTGTGCTGGTGGTAATTCTGTTTCTCACCGGCCCCCTCGCCTATCTTCCCAATGCCGCACTTTCGGCCATCGTGTTTCTGATCGGCGTCAAGTTGATCGACGTGCGTGGGCTTGCGCGGATTTACCGTCAAGCCCGGTCAGAATTCTGGATTGCAACGGGAACAGCCGCCGTTGTCGTGATTGTCGGTGTTGAACAAGGAATCCTCTTTGCCATGGTCCTTTCGCTCATCGACCACACGCGCCGGGGATATCGACCGAAAAACTCTGTGATCGTCAAAAATGAAACCGGTGGCTGGCACGCAAAAGCTCTCGAGCAGCCAAACCAGTTCGAACCCGGCCTGGTGATCTATCGGTTCTCTCACAGCTTGTACTACGCCAACACGCAGCGCCTATCCGATGACATCAACATGATCATCCAAAACGCCAAATCGCCCGTTAACTGGATATGCATCGACGCATCTTCTGTGGATGATGTGGATTTCACGGCCGGCTATACGCTCCGATCTGTTCACGAGGCCTTGCAGGAAAAAAACATCGAGCTGGTGTTTGTTTATGTTGAACCCGACGTCAAAGCAGAATTGGATCGGTATGGTGTAAGTGCTCTGGTTGGAGAAGCCGCGTTTTTCGACAGCGGAACTGACCTCCTGCACGCCTTTCACAATCGCAAGGGCGATATTGCCAGCGGACATTGACCGAAGGCGGCAAAGACCGCCGCCTACTGTGGCAGCTCCAGCCTGGCAAACAGACGCAATGCATGGGATGGGTCCTGCGCGGCCCCCGGCAAAACCGGATCATACGCCGCGCGGATCAGCGCAGCTATTTCTGGGCGCAGAATCGTTGCATCCCCTGCGATTGCCAACGGGGATTTACTTCGAAAGGCGATGTCCGACCACAACAGAATTGTCTGCACAACCTGGCTCAGGGCCAAAGTCTCGGCCGGAACCTTCGACAACTCTGCGTCCATCTTCAAAAAGACAAAAGCAGCTCGAATGGCGCCGTCTTCCTCAAACCGAAATATGCGATACTGATTGGCCTCAGCAGCAACCAATCGATCCACTAGCGGCGCGAGGTCCGGGATCAGCCGATCCAGATCGGGGACCGCAAGCAATTCCTGCCACTCGCGAAAGAAGAAGACCATGCAGTTGGCACCAAGCTCCGGGTCGGTTTCAGCCATCTTGTGACCGGCCAGGGTCACAACGGCCTCGAACGCCCCTTTCACCGTGGACAGGGTTTCGTCCTCGACACCAAATACGATGGGAACGATCGGCCGCCCCCAGCGCGCAAACAGGAACTCACCGCTTTCGCGGGTGAACAGCACCTCGATTTCTTCCGGTGTCACGCCCAACCCTTCATCTTTTCAAAAATACTCTCGCCGAAGGCTTAAGATCTAAAAGGGCCAGCTTCAACCAAACAGATCGTTTTGGCCTCTGGGCGCAGCCATCCCCAAATGCGCCCATGCTTTCTGCGCCAGCATTCGTCCGCGCGGCGTACGCTGGATCAACCCTTGCTGCAGCAAAAAGGGTTCAATGACTTCCTCCAGTGAATCCCGACTTTCAGACAACGCAGCCGAGAGCGTCTCGATCCCCACAGGACCACCCGCATAGTTTTCGGCAATCAGTTTCAGATACCGCCGATCCGCACCATCCAACCCCAGATTGTCGACACCCAAGCGGGTCAACGCTCCGTCGGCCAATTCTCGCGTGATCCGCCCGTCTCCTTCAACAATGGCGAAATCCACCACGCGCCGCAGCAGCCGCCCCGCGATCCGGGGCGTTCCCCGCGACCGCCGGGCAATCTCGCGCGCGCCATCGTTATCTGCCGGCGCGCCGAGTTTACGGGCGTTTCGGGTGACGATCTCGTGCAGCTCGTCCACCGTATAGAATTGCAGCCGCGTCGGAATGCCGAAGCGGTCACGCAGCGGCGTGGTCAACAACCCCATCCGCGTCGTCGCCCCAACCAGCGTAAAGGGCTGCAATTCGATTCTCACCGTGCGTGCCGCCGGGCCTTCACCGATCACCAGATCCAGCTCGAAATCTTCCATCGCCGGATACAGCACCTCTTCGACCGCCGGGTTCAGCCGATGGATCTCGTCAATGAACAGTACATCGCGCGCTTCCAGATTGGTCAGGATCGCCGCCAGATCCCCCGCCTTGGCCAGCACCGGCCCCGAGGTCATGCGGAAATTCACCCCCAGCTCGCGCGCCATGATCTGCGCCAGCGTGGTCTTGCCCAGGCCCGGAGGACCATGGAACAGCGTGTGATCCATCGCCTCGCCCCGCTGACGCGCGGACTGGATGAATATGCGCAGATTGGCTCGCGCTTCCGCCTGGCCGATGAATTCATCGAGGCCCTGAGGGCGCAATGCGCGGTCATTGTCTTCCGGCAATGGCTCGGGGCGCAGGGCGGGGTCGGCATCAACCATCTTCTCAACCTTTCGGAGCCAATAGTTTCAAAGCGGCGCGGATCAGGTCGGCCTCGCCTGCGTCGGGCGTGCTTGCCGCAGCCTCCGCAACGGCGGATGCGGCTTCGGATGGTCCATAGCCCAGATTGGACAGGGCAGACAACGCACCCGCCGAGGCCGCCGCCGCCCCCGAGGTCGGCCTGGCTGCGCGTTTGGGCACAAGAGCCGGCTCAGCCAGTTCGACAACGTCGAGGTCCGGGCCGTCCATCGCTTCGGCTACCGTACCCCCCATGGCCATAACGCCCGGCGCCTTGTCCTTGAGATCCAGTACGATCCTCTGCGCCGTTTTCGGGCCGACGCCCTTGGCCGCCTTGACGGCACCCCAGTCACCCAGGGCAATTGCGCGACTGACACCGTCCGGTCCCAGCGCACTGAGAATGGCCAGCGAAACCTTGGCACCGACACCCTGTACCGAACACAGCAAACGGTGCCATTCTTTTTCGATCAACGACAGAAAGCCATAAAGCTGCATCAGGTCTTCCCGGACGACCATGTCGGTGTAAATCGATACGGCTTCTCCGACACCCGGCAAGGCGGCCATGGTCCGGTCGGAACAATAAACGATGTACCCGACGCCGCGCACGTCGATCAGCACGTGATCCGCCGCACGGTAATCCAATCGCCCTGTCAACTTGCCGATCATGCCCGCACCTCTTTCAACCGCGCCTGCTGAGATTTTCCGTAATAGGCGTGGCAGATCGCAATCGCCAGGGCATCCGCCGCATCCGCTCCTCTGGGCTGGCACCCCGGCAGCTGAAGCTTGACCATGTGAAGAACCTGCTCTTTTTCCGCGTGCCCTACCCCAACCACAGTTTTCTTGACCCTGTTGGGCGCATATTCCCCCACCGGCAGCCCGGCCTGAGCCAGCGTCAGCAAGGCAACGCCACGCGCCTGACCCAGCTTGAGCGTTCCCGCACCGTCCTTATTGACAAATGTCTGTTCGATTGCGGCCTGATCCGGCTGATGTTCGGCAATGACTTCGACAATCTGGTTGTGCAGCGACAGCAGGCGTTCCCCCAGATCGTCCCCGTCCGACTTGCACAATCCATTTGAAACGTGACTCAGGCGGCTGCCATTTGATTCGATGACGCCCCATCCCAGGGTCCTAAGCCCCGGATCAATGCCCAGAATCCGCATGTTTTGCCTCGGCCTGCTCGGGTTTTCCTGATCTTTTTTACCGATTAGCACGAAACATGAACATTTTCCAAGCGAATTGACCTCACGGCTAAAAACGACACATCTGTTCCGCTGGCGACAAAGAGGACTGTTTTCGACCTCGAATGGTCTGGAATCGACCCGTTTCATTAACGCATTTTCACCAATTATTTAAGGGGATTACAGGTTCTCAGAGCATTGCAGAAACTGCATAGGACACATGCAAAAAATGCTCTTGCACGGGTAATTCGACATCACTAGATGCCCGGCAGATCGCAAGATCAAAGCTTAACACAAACCAGAAGGAAACAGGATATGGCTGCACTGGACACTACCCGCATCGCCTCCACTGGCTCGTTCGGCCTCGTTGGCCGTATCGGCGCAATTTTCGTATCGGCGGTGAGCGCCGTTGTGGAATGGAACGACGCCCGCGTAACCCGCAACGCGCTGAGCGGTCTGACCGACCGTGAACTGGAAGATATCGGCCTGTGCCGCGGTGACATCGACGTTGTCGCCGAAGGTCGCCGGTAAGGCTGTTACAGCCACCACTCACATGCCCCTTCCTCCTCCCTGTGGGGCAAGAAAGAACACCGCATGCTGCAAAGCACGCGGTGTTTTTTTTCCAATAGGAGATGTATCGGGCGGGTCAGTACCAGAGTTTGACGAATTGCACCGACAGGAATTCGGATACCGGGTCGATCTGCATGATCCAGGCGCCGGCTTTTTCTACTGACGTTCCTGCGTTCAGACTGTCAACGCGGTCCTGATAGGTCGAGGCCCCGAGGTGGAACAGCAAGAACGCTTTAAACGCAAAAAAGCCAACCAGGGCCAGGATCAACACACGCGCTGGAATCGCCGAACGCACCCGCTGCGGCTTCATCACAACCAACCCGTCCGAGCGCATGGTCGCACGGTATCCACGGTTCAGCTTTTGATGTTTCTTGGACAGACGCGTAATGCGCTGATTGAATTCCAGTTGTTTTCCAGTCATGGCAGCCTCCGAAAACCGCCCCCCGATTGCATCCAGTAAGGTTAGGAACAGAATGCGACAAAAGAGTGGCGAGACTCCAGAAAACTCCCGTAAATGGTCTAATTTTGGCCCTGTTTCGTTAAGATTAGCGTCGTCCATTCACCAATTTCGCCCCTCCGAGCCAAATTGAACCCGTTTTGAGCATAAACAGACAGCACGTCGTCAGCCTGTTCATTCAGGATTCCGGACAGAATCGCCTGCCCTTCAGCGCGCAAATTGCTCGATATTTCGGGCGCCAGCACAACGAGAGGGCCTTTCAGGATATTGGCAAAAATTAAGTCATAAGGCGCGTGGGACTGCAGGTCGGGATGATCAAATCCCGCGGCTTCGACACAGTGAACCTTTCCGGCCATACCGTTTGCTTTCAGGTTTGCCTCTGCCACGTCGACAGCCACCTGATCGATGTCACTGGCCAGGATGTCGCCGTCCCACACCCGCGCCGCGGCCATGGCCAAAACTGCTGTGCCACAGCCGATATCGGCCACTTTGGTGGCCGAGAATCCCTGATCCAACAGCCAGTCCAGCGCCTTGAGGCAACCCAAAGTGGTGCCATGGTGGCCGGTGCCGAATGCCATGGCCGCCTCGATCAACAAGGGAATGCTGTCGTCGGGAACCTTGTCCGCGTCGTGGCTGCCATGGACAAAGAACCGGCCCGCCTCGACCGGAGCCAGTTCGCGGCGCACATGAGCCACCCAATCGGTTTCGGGCAATTCCGAAACCACAAAGGGCTTGGCTTCGAATGCGGCGGCCAAAACGGCCAGCGCCGTTTCATCCGGGGTTTCGGTGAAATAGCCTCCGACCTCCCACAATCCCGACCCGTCTTCGACCTCGAACACGCCAATGCCGGTGGGTTCGGGATCAAGACGTTCCATCGCTTCACCCAATCCTTCTGCGGCAGTTTTACCGGTCAGGGTGGTCAGCGCGGTAAATGTGGGCATGGGGGCCTCCTGTCTAAGCTGCATCAGCGCCTAGGGCGATGGATAGCCAAGGTCAAGCGCAAGCGCCTATTCGGCTGGCGCAGGCGCGTATTTTGACAGGATCGTTTCGTTGCCGGGTTCGGGGTGGCGCGGGATCAGCAGCGACAATGCCAGAGACACCAGAGCCATCGCAGCCGCCAGACCAAACACCGCACCGGGCGAAATCACCCACAGCAGTCCAAGCAAGGCAGGCAGGAACACCGCTGCGATATGATTTATGGTAAAGGCCACAGCAGCGGTCGGCGCGATATCCGCCGGATCCGCGATTTTCTGGAAATAGGTCTTCAGGGCCAGCGCCAACGCGAACAGCACGTGATCAATTACGTAAAGGATCGCCGCCAGCAGCACGCCCCAGCCGAACCAGTAGATCCCCCCATAAGCCGCGAACACGATGGCCAGCCCGGTGTATTCGAAGATCAATGTGCGGCGTTCGCCAAAGACAGCCACAGCTTTGCCAAGCATGGGGGCGGCTGCCATATTGATCATCAGGTTGATCAGGTAAAGGCTGGTCAGTTCATGCACCTCGAACCCGAATTTCTCGACCATC
This sequence comes from Ruegeria sp. HKCCD9138, assembly GCF_057220975.1. Lineage (NCBI taxonomy): Bacteria > Pseudomonadati > Pseudomonadota > Alphaproteobacteria > Rhodobacterales > Roseobacteraceae > Ruegeria > Ruegeria sp. HKCCD9138. Next base: position 268,889 of record NZ_JBWVAZ010000003.1, read on the forward strand.
ATGAAGCCTGCAAAGACGACAAATATCTGCCGCCGGGCACCTGCCATGAACTGCAACGCGTAGTACAGCCAATAGCGGCGACGCAGCACCAGTTTCTTGGTTTGAGGCGTCGGGGCTTCAAATTGTGGATAGGCGAACAGACAAAACAATGCCAGCAGCGCCGTAAATCCACCGGCAGCCATGAAAACGGTGTTATAAGACAGATCGAACCGATCCCAGGTCAGCACGATCAGGCCATAGACCACCGCCGTCGCCGCCGAACCCATGGCCACCAGCCACCCCAGAACCTGCGGCGCCCGGTCCTTGGGCAGCCACTGCAACTGCAGCGATTGGTTCACTGTTTCGTAATAGTGAAAGCCGATCGAGCTGAACAGAGTGACAAATAGCAAGCCACCCAAGCTCGGGAACCACGCAGTTACTGCCGTTGCGACGCCCAGCATCATCAGTGAGATCATCGCCAGAACCTGTTCGCGGACAAACAGGATCACTGCAATCACGCCAACAGCCAGAAAACCCGGAATCTCGCGCACCGTGTGCAGCAGACCGATATCCGCCCCGTCGAAATTCGCCACTTCGATCACGAAATTGTTTAGCAGCGCGCTCCACGCATTGAACGCGATAGGCATGGTCAGCGCCATCACGAACAAGAGCGTCACTGGACGGCGCCAGAACGGAAGGCTCTGCGCCTCAGACAAGGGCACGGGTTTCTGCATGAGACTCCTGTACGCCCATTTCCGCACTTTGGCGAGAGGCAAGAAGGCACAGTGGCTCTGCATGTATGCGGAAGTCAGTAAAAACTCTGTGGGTCGATATCCACGGTCAGCCTGATTTCGCCTTTCAGGCGCAACGGCGCGATCCAGTGCGCGATGGCGTCCTGAATGGGTGCGCCTTTCGGCGCTTTGACCAGCAAACGAACCCGGTGCCGCCCGCGGATACGTGCAATCGGCGCGGGCGCGGGCCCAAAGACCTGCGCACCGATCTGGCGCAGTGACGCGTCGTTGCGCGCCATCGCATTGCCGATGTCAAACACCGGCCCGACCTCTGGTCCGGACAGAACGATCCCGGCCATCCGGCCAAAAGGTGGAACACCGGCGGCCTGTCGCCCGGCAGCTTCGGCTTTCCAGAATCCTTCCTCATCACCGGACAGGATTGCCCGGATCACCGGGTGTTCCGGCTGAAACGTCTGCAATAGGGCCTGCCCCGGCTTGTCCGCCCGTCCTGCGCGCCCTGCAACTTGCCGCATTAGCTGGAATGTCCGTTCGGCCGCCCGAAGGTCGGCACCATGCAGGCTCAGGTCGGCGTCAATGACACCAACCAACGTCAGTTTCGGAAAATTGTGTCCCTTGGCCACCAATTGCGTTCCGATGATCAAATCTGCATCGCCTTCGGCAATCTCTTCGATTTTGGCCTTCAATGCCCGAGCCGACCCGAACAGATCGGAACTGAGCATCGCGATCTTGGCCTCGGGAAAGGTCGCTTCGGCCTCCTCGGCCAAACGCTCGATCCCTGGTCCGACAGGAGCCAACTTGCCCTCGACCCCGCAGGAAGGGCACGCTTCGGGCATCGGCTTGGTCTCACCGCATTGATGGCACATCAGGCGTTTCAGAAACCGATGCTCGACCATCCGTGCATCGCAGTGATCACAAGCGATCTGCTCACCGCACGCCCGGCACAGCGTCACAGGTGCATAACCGCGCCGGTTTATGAACAGAAGTGACTGTTCACCCCGTTCGACCCGTTGTTGTACCGCCTGTCGCAGGGATGGGGAAATCCATGTTCCCGGCTGCATTTGCTCGGCCCGCATGTCGATTGGCTTCATTTCGGGCAATACCGCATCACCAAAGCGCGAGGTCAGATCGATCCGCTCATACTTGCCCGCCTCGGCATTGGCCCAGCTTTCCAGTGACGGTGTTGCGCTGGCAAGGACGACCCGAGCCCCGCAGATCGCGGCCCGCAACACGGCCATATCGCGGGCGCTGTAGTGCACGCCGTCTTCCTGTTTGTAGGACGTGTCGTGTTCCTCATCGACGACAACCAGACCCAGATTTCGGAACGGTAGGAACAACGCGGACCGCGCCCCGACAACAAGATGCGCATCCCCTTGCCCGACCATCCGCCAGACCCGGCGGCGTTCGGTCATCGTCGCCCCCGAATGCCATTCTGCCGGGCGGGCGCCAAACCTTGCTTCCACCCGGGTCAGAAATTCCGCGGTCAGTGCAATTTCGGGCAACAGAACCAGCGCCTGCCGACCCATCCGCAGGGCCTCGGCAACAGCTTCCAGATAGACCTCGGTTTTGCCCGAGCCTGTGACGCCTTTCAGCAGCGTGGTTGCATAATCCCCTGACCGCTGGCCATTCCGCAATTTCATAACTGCGGCGGCCTGATCGTCGGTCAATGCCTTGCCCGGCAAATCCGGGTCAAGATGCGGATAAGGCAAATCCCGGGGGCTGTCTTCCTCGCGCACAGCGCCCTGTTTAACAAGCCCCTTGATGACAGAGGATGTGACCCCCGCCTGCTCAGCCAATTCTTTCAGCGTGAAGGCGAGCCCACCATAATCGCGCAAAACCTCCAATACACGGGATCGCGCATCGGTCATCCGGTCCGGTTCACCGCTGCCGAGACGATAAATTTTGCGCATCGATGGCGGATCGCTCAGCCCCGGCGCGCGCGTCGCCAGCCGCAGCATCGCAGGCATCGGCGTTAGAGTGTAATCTGCCACCTTGCCCAGAAACACCCGCATTTCTTCCCGCATCGGGGCAACCTCAAGCACCCGGATCACCGATCGCGCCTTGGCCAGATCAAAGCCCCCCTGCCCCGGTCCCCAGACCACGCCCAGCACCTTGCGCGGCCCGAGTGGCACTTCGACGAACGCACCCAGAAAACACCCGCCCTCGGGCGCCTTGTAGTCCAGCGTTCGGTCCAGCGGCTGTGTGGTCAGCACCGCCACCAGCTCTCCGTGGTCGAAATACTCCTGAGTGCTCACCGCATATCCTTGGAAGGGGTTTCAGCATGGGTCTCTTTGAGGTAAAGCCATCCGCGACCAAGGCCAACCCATCAAAGGACTGCCCTCATGAAATTCTTCGTAGACACCGCCGAGATCGACGCCATCACCGAACTGAACGATCTGGGCATGGTGGACGGTGTAACCACCAACCCCTCGCTGATCCTGAAATCGGGCCGCGACATTCTGGAAGTGACCAAAGAGATCTGTGACCTGGTCGACGGCCCCGTGTCCGCCGAAGTTGTCGCCACCGAGGCCGACGACATGATCGCCGAAGGCCGCAAGCTGGCTAAGATTGCGCCGAACATCGCCGTTAAGGTTCCGCTGACCTGGGCCGGTCTAAAGGCTTGCAAGACGCTCACGGACGAAGGCCAGATGGTTAACGTGACCCTCTGCTTCTCGACCAATCAGGCGATTCTGGCCGCCAAGGCGGGCGCAACCTTCATTTCGCCCTTCATTGGTCGCCTCGATGACATCAACATGGATGGCATGGAACTGATCGCGGACATCCGTCAGGTCTATGACAACTACGGGTTCGAAACCGAAATCTTGGCTGCGTCGATCCGCACCGTGAACCACGTGACCGACAGCGCGCGCATCGGTGCCGACGTGATCACCGCGCCTCCGGCCGTGATCAAGAAGCTGGCCGATCACCCGCTGACCGACAAGGGTCTGGAAGCTTTCCTGTCTGACTGGGCCAAGACCGGTCAGAAAATCCTCTGATAGGATACGAGACCGCACGGCGCCATCAGGCGCCGTGCCCGGCCCAACCGGACATTCCTGATCTCTGATCGGGTCTGTCCGGGTGGGAGCCCCCTCGCCACAACACGCAAGGAAATCCACTTTTGCGTGCATTTTTCCCAAGGTAATTTTGGCAAGGCATGTTATAAGCCGCCAAAACAAAAAAGACCGGACGGGACATGAGCAGTAATCCGAAACTCGAGGACAATCTCCGCGCGGCGATCCTGGCTGAGCCGGATGCCGTGCTGGAAGACAAGGACCTGATGCAAGCGCTGGTGGCCGCAAATGAACAGGCGCGCGGCGAGAACATAATCGACCTGCGCGGCATTGCGATGCAGCGGCTGGAAGATCGGCTTGGACGTCTGGAAGACACGCACCGGTCGGTGATCGCAGCGGCCTATGAAAACCTCGCCGGCACAAATCAGGTCCATCGCGCCATTTTGCGCCTTCTCGAACCCACGGAATTCGAAGATTTCCTGCTGACACTGGGCAAGGACGTCGCCGAGATTCTGCGCGTGGATCAGGTTACCCTGGTTCTGGAAACAACGGCCGTGCGCGACGACCCGGCCGTCGAAAAGCTCGGCGGCGTTTTGAAGATTGTCGAACCGGGGTTTATCGACGGCTACCTGACACGGGATCGAACCACACCTGCGCGCGAGATCACGCTGCGCGAAATTCACCGGCCCAACCGCCAGATTTATGGCGATCAGATAAATCCCTTGCAGTCCGAAGCCTGTTTGAAACTGAATCTCGGACCAGGTCGTTTGCCCGGGATGATCGTGATGGGGGCCAGGGACCCGCGTCATTTCACGCCGCAGCTTGGAACCGATCTTCTGGCCTTTTTTGCTGGCGTGTTTGAACGCTCGATGCGTCACTGGCTGTCATGAGCCTGATCTCTCCAGCCGTACGTGATGCTCTGCAGCATTGGCTGGACAGTCTGGGGGCCTTGGCAGGGCGTTCCGAAAACACCCAGAACGCCTATCGCGGTGATGTCACCGAGTTTCTGTCGTTCATGACATTGCACCACAGCGAACGGCAGGGTTTGGCCGCGCTGGAGCGCATTACGGTGGCCGACATGCGGGCGTGGATGGCGGACCAGAGAGGCTCTGGTGTGGGTGCACGATCGCTGGCGCGCAAACTCTCGGCCGTCAAAAGCTTTTACCGATGGCTGGCTGAACGCGAAGGGTTCGAACCCACTGCAGTCTTGTCGACCCGGGCACCGAAATTCACAAAAAAACTACCTCGCCCACTTGCCGAGGACGCCGCCCGGGCGATGATTGACACGGTCGAAATGCAGTCCACCTCGGATTGGGTTGCAGCGCGGGATGTTGCTGTTGTCACGCTGCTCTACGGATGCGGATTGCGGATTTCCGAGGCGCTGTCACTGAAAGGGGCCGATGCACCGCTGCCGGACACTTTGCGAATTCTGGGCAAGGGCGACAAGGAACGGATTGTGCCGGTCATACCGGTCGCGCGCGCGGCAGTAGACCGTTATCTGCGTCTCTGCCCACACCCGCAATCTTCCAACGCATCCCTTTTCCGTGGTGTCCGAGGCGGGCCGCTCAATCCACGGGCCATCCAAGGTGTGATGGCCAAGGCCCGGATGCAGTTGGGCCTGCCTTCGACCGCCACGCCGCACGCGATGCGGCACAGCTTTGCAACGCATCTGCTGTCCGCAGGCGGTGACCTGCGTGCGATACAGGAATTGCTGGGGCACGCCTCGCTTTCCACAACGCAAACTTATACTGCCGTGGATACGGCACGGTTGATGGAAGTCTACAACCGCGCCCATCCCAAAGCGTGATCAACGGCAAAAAACAAACAGATCGAAGACACTTGTCTGTCAACAGGCTTTTTGCTTTGCATCTGCCCCACGCATCGTACATGACAGCCGCATGACACTCAGATTCAAAGCGCTTTTCGTCCATCTTTTCACTGCAACAGGCGCCGTTTTCGCAATGCTGGCCATGCTGGCCGCGGTCGAGGGAAAATGGAGCCTGATGTATTTGTGGCTGGTTGTATCTTTCATCGTTGACGGTATCGACGGACCTCTGGCCCGCCACTATCACGTCAAGAAGAATGCGCCTGAGTTCGACGGGGTGCTACTGGATCTGATCATCGACTACCTCACCTATGTCTTCATTCCGGCCTTTGCTTTGTTCAAATCCGGGCTGATGGACGGCTGGACCGGTTGGTTTGCCATCATCGTGATCACCTTTGCCAGCGCAATGTACTTCGCTGACACGCGCATGAAAACAAAGGATAATTCCTTTTCGGGTTTCCCTGGCTGCTGGAATATGTTCGTCGTCGTGATCTTCGCGCTCGAACCCAATTTCTGGGTCATCCTGTCGCTTGTCACGCTTTTGTCGCTGGCGATGTTTCTGCCGCTCAAATTCGTGCACCCGGTCCGCACCGAGCGTTGGCGCACGCTGACCCTGCCAATGGCCTTTGCCTGGACGTTCTTTGCAGGCTGGGCGGCCTGGGTCGACTTTCATCCCGAAAGCTGGGCGCATTGGGGCCTTGTTGTGACCAGCCTTTACCTTGTCTCCGCCGGTATTGCGCAGCAGGTTATTCCGCCGCGCAAAGCCTGATAAAGGTGGTTCGGGTCAGAGGACTTCCTGCACCTCAAACTCCGTTCCGTTATGGGTAAAAACGTCCCCCTCCTGCAGCCCGGCCATGGCCAGGTAAATGGGGCTCTGCGTTGAAATACCCATATAGGTCTTGCCGTCCACTTCGAACCGTGTGGTCGAAACACAGACGACAAACCGCCGATTGTTGAACTTGATTACAGCACCCGGGCGCACCGTGTCGGTGACGCTGAAATCCGTATTCTCGATCACGTCGATCTTGGCATGGTGGGCATGTACAGGCGCATCAAACGCCGCCGCAAGATCAGCATTCTCGCGCGAGGCCGCGATGTCGTCCTTGTCGTGACCTTCGCGGTCATCCAACTGAGAATCCTTGAGGAACGCGTCATAGTGTGCCTGCGCGGTCGCCAATTCCTGTTCTTCCAGCGACATCAGGCGTTCAACGATGATCTTCTTGCGTGCGGCAGCGTCTGTTGGGCCAGTCATTCAATACAGTCCTTCGAATTCAGCATCTGACATAAGTTGAAGCCCGAAAACGCGGAATGCAACAGGAATCCCTTGCTCAGATCAACAGACCCGCCGCGCCTTCATGCCGCAACAGCGCAACCTTGGTCTCAACCCCGCCCTGTCCGGAAAAGCCGACCATCTTGCCATTTGCGCCCAGAACACGGTGGCACGGAATAATGATCGGAATGGGATTGCCACCACAGCCGCGTCCGACCGCCTGCGCCGAATACCCGAGTTCATTGGCAAGTTCGCCGTAGGTTCGCGTGTCTCCGAAAGGTATGGCGAACATCGCATCGCAAACACGGCGCTGAAATTCGGACCCCTTTATCCGATAAGGCAGATCGAATTTTTGCAGGCGCCCTTGGTCATAGGCCCGAAGCTGCGCTGCAGCCTCGCGCTGCAACAGGGAGCCCGGGTCACCTTCGGCACCGTCCCAGGTCAGACCAACGATGGCCTCGTCTTCTTCGACAATGCCCAAGCGCCCGAAACGGGTTTCTATCGCAATTTGTCCCATAGAGAGATGCTGACAGAGGAAGCATCGATCCCGCAACCCGTTTTTTGACGATCCGTGTCGTGCAAAGATCAGATGTGCATATCGGCGCGAGGCAGTGCTTGATTGGCACTGCCTCGCATAATCGGATGGGAGTCAGCCCAGCGCCTCATCACAACGACCGCAAACGCCGGGGTTGGAATGACGATTCACATCCGGCAGGATTTTCCAACAGCGCTGGCACTTGGCGCCTTCGGCTTTTTCGAAGACCACGCCGACGCCCTCGATCTCGGGTACACGGAAGGCTTCGGCCGGGGCCGGATCACCGGTCACGGTCACACCAGACGTGATGCACAGGTCGTCAACGTCGAACGTAGCCAGAAGATCGCGCGTATCGGCATCCTCGACATGTACGATCGGCGCCGCCTCTAGGCTGGACCCGATCACCTTGTCCTGTCGCTGAACCTCCAGGGCCGCGGTCACAGCGCGGCGGACGCGGCGGATCTTGGCCATGTTGGCCTCCAGTTCTGCGTCGCGCCATTCGGCGGGCGTATCAGGGAAATCCACCAGATGAACCGAGCTGTCATCCGCCGGGAACCGCTCCAGCCAGACCTCTTCCATCGTGAAAACCAGAATCGGCGCAAGCCATGTGGTCAGGCGGTGAAACAGGATGTCCAAAACGGTACGTGCTGCGCGACGGCGCAAGCTATTGCCGTCGCAATACAGCGCATCCTTGCGGACGTCGAAATAGAAGGATGACAGATCAACTGTCGCAAAGGTGAAGACCACGCTGAACACGCCTTGGAAATCGAACGCTGCATAGCCCTTGCGCACCTGCTCATCCAGATCGGCCAGACGGCTCAGCACCCAGCGTTCCAGACGCGGCATATCCTCGGGCGCGACGCGATCCGCTTCGCTGAAGTCCGCCAGCGAACCCAGCATGAATCGCATGGTATTGCGCAGGCGGCGATAGCTGTCGGCAGTGCCTTTCAGGATTTCCGGCCCGATCCGTTGGTCGGCAGTATAGTCAGTCTGAGCCACCCACAGGCGCAGGATGTCAGCGCCATATTGCTTGACGACCTCTTCCGGCACGATGGTGTTGCCCAGCGATTTGGACATCTTGTTGCCCTTGGCGTCCAGCGTGAAGCCATGGGTCACCACATTGCGGTAGGGCGCACGGCCCTTGGTGCCGCAGGCTTGCAGCATCGACGAGTGGAACCACCCGCGATGCTGGTCGGTGCCTTCCATGTAGACGTCGGCGATGCCGTCCTCGGTGCCGTCCTCGCGGTCGCGCAGAACGAATGCGTGGGTCGAACCGGAATCGAACCACACGTCCAGCACGTCGAACACCTGATCGAAGTCATCCGGGTTTGCGATTCCGTCGAGGATCTTTTCTTTGAACCCATCCGTGTACCAGACATCTGCGCCGTCCTTCTCGAACGCTGCCTTGATGCGGGCGTTCAGGTCTGCATTGCGCAACAGGTAATCCGCGTCGGTTGGCAAAGCCCCCTTTTTGGTGAAGCAGGTCAGCGGAACACCCCACGCACGTTGACGGGACAGAACCCAGTCCGGGCGCGCTTCGATCATGGAATACAGGCGGTTGCGGCCGGTCTGCGGTGTCCATTTCACCAGCTCATCGATGGAGCGCAGAGCCCGTTCACGGATGGTGTCACCCATTTGGCCCATACCATCATCCAGCTTGCGGTCGACCGATGCAAACCACTGCGGCGTGTTGCGATAGATGATCGGAGCTTTCGAGCGCCACGAATGCGGATAGCTGTGCTTGATCTTGCCGCGCGCCAGCAGGCCACCGACCTCTACCAGCTTGTCGATGACGGCTTTGTTTGCGTCACCCTCTCCGCCCTTGCGGGACAGGATGTATTTTCCGCCAAAGAACGGCAGATCGGCGCGGAACGAGCCGTCATCCATCACGTTGTAAGTGATGACCTGTTCCAGCATGCCCAGATCGCGGTAAAGTTCGAATTCCTCCATACCGTGCGACGGCGCACAGTGGACGAAGCCAGTCCCTTCGGTATCGGTAACGAAGTCGGCAGCCCGGAAGTCGCGGATGTCGTCCCATTCGCCATGGCCACCCTCAGCCCCGGCCAACGGGTGGGTCAGTTGGACGCCCGCCAGCTCATCTTCGGTCACGTCACGAACACGGGCCCATTGGTCGTCGTTCAGACGCGCACGGCCCAGAACGTCGGCCGCCAGATTGTCCGCCAACAGGAACTTGTCACCCACGGCGGCCCAGCACTCGTCCGGCGTGTCGGTGACTTCGTACAGACCGTAAGAGATGTCCTTGCCAAACACGACCGCCTTGTTCGACGGCATAGTCCATGGAGTCGTTGTCCAGATCACGACAAAAGCGTCATCCAGATCGCCCGCATTTACGACCTTGAACTTCACCCAGATAGTGAAGCTTTCCTTGTCGTGATACTCGACTTCAGCCTCGGCCAGAGCGGTTTTCTCGATGGGCGACCACATCACAGGCTTCGAGCCCTGATAGAGCGTACCGTTCATCAGGAACTTCATGAACTCGTCAGCGATCACCGCCTCGGCGTGATAGTCCATGGTGATGTAGGGATCGGGCCAGTTGCCGGTGATGCCAAGACGCTTGAATTCGTCGCGCTGGATGTCGATCCAGCCTTCGGCGAACTTGCGGCATTCCTGACGGAAGTCGACGATGTTCACCTCGTCCTTGTTCTTGCCCTTCTTGCGGTACTGTTCCTCGATCTTCCATTCGATCGGCAAGCCGTGGCAGTCCCAGCCCGGCACATAACGCGCGTCGAAGCCCATCATCTGATGGGACCGCACGATCATGTCTTTGATCGTCTTGTTCAGCGCGTGGCCGATATGCAAATGGCCGTTCGCATACGGAGGGCCATCGTGCAAAGTAAAGGGCGTGCGGCCCTCTTTCTCGCGCAGGCGGTCATAGACGCCGATCTTCTCCCAACGCGCCAGCCATGCAGGCTCGCGCTTGGGCAGGCCGGCGCGCATTGGGAATTCGGTTTTGGGCAGGTTCAGCGTGTCTTTGTATTCAGGTGTTTGGGTCGTGTCGGCGCACATTGGGGGCGTCCTTGGATGATCTTGACTTGTGAAGGATCGAAGCGGTCAGTGCGATATCTCAAGCACCTTTGCCCGGCGTCTCAGGTGGGTCAGAGCGCCGGGGATATAATTCGAATAATGATGGCCAGCCGGTCAAACATGGCCGCGCTTATAGGATGCCTTCGCCTAATGGTCCAGAGGTTCCGCCACCTGCGGCGAATGGCGCAGCTTGGCCCAACGGTTCAGCCACGCAAGCCCCGCCAACGCCAGTCCCAAAGCCAGCAGCGAGAATACGCGGATCAGCCCGCCCAGACCGGCGATGTCGATCAGGAACACCTTTGCCACGGCCAGTCCGATCACGGCTAGCCCTGCTTTGCGCATCAGATCGGACTGACGCGCAAGAGACTGGTAGAACAGCACGGCCCCGACCAGCAGCAAGACCATTGTGTAGGTGTATAGCTCGGGCTGTGTGACGCCGTTGGCTTCATACATGCCTTCGGCGCCCTGCCAGACGTGCCGGATCATCAACCCAAGCCATACAGTTGCCAGAACCCCGGCAATGGCGAAACTGACCTGCCGGAGCCGAACAGGCATCGCAACAATACGCCAGGCTGAAAATCCAATGGCCAGCGCGGGCAACAGGTAAGCGATTGCAAGTGTATTCACCATCGGCGGTCCCAGTACCGGATCGGCATATTGATTCAGCAGCGGGTTCTGATCGGTGAGCGCTTGGACCAGCCGGATGCCGCCATGTGCAGCAAAAAAGGCCGCCAGCGCATAACGTGCATAGTTCAGCTTACCGCCCAGCTGGAACCTCTGCACCTGAGCATACGCCAGCAGCAGCCAGATGACCGCCAGCAGCCCCAGCCCCCAGTGGCTATCCCTTGCCCCCCCTTCGCCGAACCCTTCGAGCCAACGCAAAAGCAACAGAGAAAGCAGAATGCCGCCCGTGGCCCAGGCCGCGCTTTCCAGCAACAGCGAGGCAAGCGGTCTTGTCAGAGGTTTCAACAGCCACCACGCGACCAGGAAACCTGCGGCCGCGGTCGCGTAAACCAGCGTCATCTCGTGAATTGGCGCAGTGTCGGCCCAGTCAAGACCCGGATCAAGAACTAGGCGCACAGTCACTGTGAACACGCCCGCCCAGATGAACCACGTCATCGGTGGCAGAGTGAATTTCCGGTCCAGCGCTGCGGCAACAACAATTGTTGCGGTCAGGGCAATGGTCAGCGCTGCGGAGCTCAACACTATGACGCAGGCAAAGGACAGGCAGGAGAGCGCCGAAAGTGTCGCGAGTGCCGGGCGCATCCTGTCATCGCCATCAACGCGTGCAAATCGCTCTGCCAGAACGACCATCATCGCGCCCAGCGCTATCGCGTGCAGCGCCCAGGGGTATGCTCCGATCACTGACGCCGGGCGCCAGCCGATCTCCAACGCAATCGCCAGCAGGGGGGCGAACAGGACCGCGGCCGCAGCCCAAATCGCCCGGTATTGTGTGGACCGGAAAGACCGCCATGCGGCAAGATAGCTGATCAGAGCGCCAAGAGCCACCAAAACGGTTACCACAAACGGATAATCGGCCTCGGCCGTTTCCGAGTAGGTTTCGGCAAACGTACGTTCGACAATGCCGCCATCCAATCCATGCGCCAGGACAAACCAGATCAAACCTACAGCGGGGAACAGGCTGACATCTTGCAGTGCCGGTGCTTTCTGTGCCCACAGGATCAAGGCCAACGCCAAAATTGTGAACAATGTGATCGTCAGCCAGAATTCGGCACTGGTGTCCGCCCAATGCATCGACAGGATGAAGGCACTAACGGCAACCGCGCCAAAGGCCAGCCGGGTCGGGAATTCAGGCCAAGCTTCCCCTTTTCTGCGGCGGGCGATTTCGGCGATCATTGGCCCTGAATGGTTGGGCCACACGCGTTGCACCGGGATTGCAATTGCGATCAAGGCCAGCGCCGTGGCGCACAGCAGATAAGCAGGTTCGGTCGCTGACGAGGACAGCACAAGCAACATCGAAGCCGTATACGCGCCAATCAGGGTCAGCACCGACACCCATGCCCAGCGGCGGACCGTATCGATACCCAGACCGAGAACAGCAATCACGAAGAAGTAACCGTAAAGCCAGCTGGGATCATCTGAGGAGCCGCCTACGGCAAATGGCGCTGCAAAGGCACCGATCAGTCCAACGGCGGCCAGCAAAGGCCCGTGGAACCATCCCAATACCAGCCCGACCAAGGCAATGACAACCATCCCGGCCAGAGCAGTTTCGGCGTTGATCAGGTCGTACAATTGGCGTGCGGCCAAGACACCACCGAACAAGGTCACCAGACCAGCGCCAGAAAAAACCGATGGCAGATAGGCAGTGGCAGATTCCTCGTCATCGCCGAAACGACGGCGCAGAATTTCACCCGCCGCGATCAGTGCCACGCCAAAGGCGAGCGCTGCCAGGACACGAGCGAACGGCGGGAGAAGGCCGTTTTCGACGCCATACTGGACCAGAAATATCCCCGCGAGCGCCAGTGACAGCGCGGAAACGGCGTAGAACCAGTTCTCTCGCAACCACGCGCCCAGCGCCGCAATCCTGTCCTCTCGCAGCACGATTGCCGCCGGGGGGCTTTCTGGCGCGCCCGGCATCTCATCCTGATCCTGTTGGGTTCCATCCGCGCCCTGTGACCTGTTTACTTTAGGCGCGGACCACGGAGCAGGTCGCGGCCTATCAGCTTTGGGCGTGGCAGTTTCCGGCGCAGGGGTCTCTTGCGGTTCGATTGCCTCAGGGCGTTCTGTTTCCGGTTGAGTATGACGCGCAATCTGCTGCTCCAGCAGCTCAACCCGTTTTCGCAGGCGAGACTGCCCGACCAGCAGCACAACGATCGAAATCGGGATCGCAAGCACGATCAGCCCAACGATGGCAAGCGCAAGATCCAAGCATCACCTCCGAATAAAACAGATACCAGAATATACCGACCCTGTTGCGGGCAATAGTCCGGAAATTCAAATGGAATCAGCCTGTTGCCAAGCAGTCGAATTCAGGGCCAAGCAAGATCGGGTCGCGACAACATCAGCCAGAGAATGGCCAGCACCGCCAGAAACGCAGGAATTCCGCAGGCAATCCAAATCCGGAACAGCCTTTGGTATTCGTCAGATAGCGGAGTGTTCTGGTCTATGGCCGCTTGGGCCAGGCCACGAAGCCTCGTCTGAATCCAAACAACTGGAAGCCAAATCAAACCCGTCAGGACGTAGAGCAGTAGAGAAAGTGCAATCCAACCCTCACTGAAACTCCAACCCAACTGCCATGCCAGCAATGCGCCCGTGATCGGCTGCAGGATCACCGCAGTCGTCGTGAACAGCAGGTCGCCCAGCACAACGATACCCGCAGTATGCGCGATGATGCGTGGATCACCGCTGCGATGCGCCATCAGCATGAAAAAAGCGATACCTGCTCCGGTTCCCAACAAGACACAGGCGCCAATGACATGCGACCAGCGCAGGAACAGTTCCCATTCCATCTAACGGCTTTCCAACACGACGCGCACGAAAAGCGGCAAAAGGATTGCAGGGAGGATTTTGACCAACGGCCCCAACGGATCGGCCCAGAGGGACGGCACAGTAAACGTTGCCGCAATCAGATAGAACGTTGCTGCAGCCGCCTGCGCGAGGCACACCCGTGCCGCCCAGGGCCGCCACAACAGGGCCGCACCAAGCACGAGATCGACGATTGACCAGAAAAGGACACTCGCTGTCGCAAGTGCCAGCGGCCAGCCGGCGGTGATCAGAATCTCGGCAGCTTGTCTCAGGCTCATTAGCCCGAACACGCCCGAGGCCATCCAGAAAACGAACAAAATGGCGATGGCAGGCGGCAGCAGCAAATTCATCCGCGCGGAAAGGCGATGCTCGCGCGCGCTGGTCAAACCGTTGTAAATCTGCGGCAAGGATGCGATCCGACGGCCCGAGGCCGCGCGATAAGATTCAGGATTACCTGTCACCCCATCAACCATCACGGACATTGCAGTACTGCGTAGTGGCGAACGCCAACCCAAACGGCCCAACAGATCGGCACCGGCGGCAATCCATGTGGTGACCACGTTCGGCACTGTCACAGTCGCGTGCGCGGCTGGAAATCCCAACCAGCTGCGTGTTTCCGATACCACCTCGGACAGGGTCTGCGGCGTGTCTTCGACAAAGTCGTAGCTGCCCTGAGGAATGTCCGAGCGGATCGCCAGGATGACGGCATCGCACAGGTCGTCCATCCCGACGCATTGCACCGGTGTTTCGGGATACGCGATAGGCTGTATCAGGGGGATCGCGGCCAGCATCCGCAGCAAGGTCGTCCCGCCATAGTCGGTTTGCCCGATAACGAGCCCCGGCTTCAGGATCCAAAGCCGCGCACCGCACCGGCGCAGCGCTGTGTCGCCTGCTGCTTTGGTCCGCATGAACACAGTCACTGCTTCCGCTTCAGCCCCGATTGCCGAAATTTGCACAATCGCGATGTCACGTTCTGCGCAAGCCTCGCCCAGAGCCGCAATAGCCGTGTGATGTACGGCCACCAAATCGTCCTGCAAACCATCTTGCAGTGCGCCCGCGCAATTCACGACTACATCGACGTCCGTCAATACGTTTTGCCAATCTTGAGCGCCGGAAAACTCTCGCAGGTCGCCCCGGATCAATGCCATTTCGGGCAAAACCCGGCCACTCGTTTTCGGGTTTCGAACCATTCCGGTCACTCGCGCGCCTTTGGTCACTAGTGCACGCGTGACCGATGCGCCGATGAAACCATAAGCGCCCAACACTAAAACACTTTTCCCGCGCAAGTCCGGGTTTGGCATAGTAACTCGACCGTTTTGGGCAACACTAACGGATCGTGTCGCCCGGGCCAGCGCTGTTTCGCGCCCTGCGACAACTGAGCAGTTCAGGGATGGAATACCGAACCGACCATATAGGCAATCAGGGCGGCCGCCCCTCCGATCACGAAAGTTTCGAACCCCGAACGCCACCACGGCGCCAACGACCAATGGCTCTTGAGCGCACCGATGGCAAAGAAGACGCCCATCGTCATCCAGGCAGAAACGGCAAAAGCGTTATCGAGCGACAGCAGAAACGGCAGCAAAGGGATCATGCCGGCCACCAGAAAAGAAAGGAATGTCGCCAAAGCGGCCTTGATCGGGTGCGGGTCCACGCTGCCCAGCCCGTATTCGCCTTCGATCATCAGGTTGATCCAGTTTTCGCGACTGGCGGTAATTGCGTCGGTCGCGTCATCCAGCACCTGACCTGAAAGCCCCTTCTGCAGAAGGATTTCGCGCACCTCTCGACGTTCGCCATCAGGATAAAGGCGGATATGGCGTTCCTCGATTGCGCGAATGCGGCGGATATTGTCCGTTTCGGCTTTGGTCGCGGAATAGTTCCCTGCCGCCATCGAGAAACCGTCGGCCAACACGTTGGCCAGGCCAAGCGCGACGATAACAAAGGGCGAAAGACCGGCCCCTGCCACTCCGGCAACGATGGCGAATGTCGTGACGGACCCGTCAATGCCGCCATAGACCACATCGCGCACTACACCCCGTCCGGGCGGTGCGTTGATCCGTGCGGCGATTTCCTGCTGGCTGTGGCCGTGATCGGTCATGGCTGGCTCCGTGCTGACTATGCAAACCCAGCGTGACCGTGGCTTTGCGACAGATCAAGTCTTGGAAAACAGCCCACTTAAGGCGCGTTTGACCATGCCGCGCGTCGATGGCTTGTGCCGGTCGGAGAACGGAAGCGGGCGGCAAACCTCCATCGCCGCAACCCCGACACGGGCGCTGAGCGCACCATTGACCAGCCCTTCGCCAAACCGGCGCGACAGTTTGCTGAGGACCGAACCGCCCAAAATGGGTTCCAGCAGATCATCCCCCACGGCTACCGCTCCGGTTGCCACCAGATGCACAAAGACGGCCCGTGTCAAACGCCAGCTACCGAGAAACCCGGCGCGTCCGCCATAGATCTCGGCTATCCGGCGGATCATACGCAACGAAGCGGCGAGGGCGGTCACAACATCTGCCAGCGCCAATGGCACCAATGCCGTCACAGTCGCCACCTGCCTGGCGGCGGCCTCAACCTCGCGGCTGGCGGCGGCGTCGAGCGGCGCCAGAACTTCGTCCTCGGCCAGTGTCAGAAGGGTCGAGGCGTCGAATTGCTCTCCCATCCGTTCTTGCAAACGGTCGCGGCCCCACCGGGTTTCCTCGCGCCCCTTGTAGAATGAAATCAGCCGGTTCGTGACTGCGCGAGCCTGCGCCAGATCATCTTCGGCAATTGCCGCATCAGCTGCACGGCGCATTCCGTCAACGCGCGACAACCGTCCGATCGCGGCCAGTTCGCGCAAGGCTATGACCAAGCCGACCAGCAACAACGCAACGATCAGTGCCGAAATGATCCCGCCCAAAACCGGTGACCGGGCCAGCAGAGATGTTGCGAAATCCCAGGCGGCAACGGAAGCAATCGCGCCAATGACGGCCAGCGCAAGACCCCAGAACCAACGCGACAAGGCCGAAGGCTTTCGCGCAGCCAGGCGCGCGGCGCCCTGCATGGCCTGCCCCTGAGGCAGCGGGATATCCGGAACCGGAGGCGCCTGCGCGACGTCTGTGACCGGCGCGTCGTCTTCAAGATCAATCACTACGGGGCCTTTAGCCACGGCCAGCCTCCTCACTGTGCCAGACATACTTGATGTCGGGCAGATTTTCATCGTTGTCCGCCCCATCGCTGCGCGCAACTTCGGCAAATCCGTTGCGCTCGTAAAAGCGGCACGCGGGGGCGTTGGCCTGAAAGGCAAACAGAGACAGCGAGGGCTGGCGCGACTTGGCATGGTGCAGCAATTGGCGACCAACGCCCTGCCCGCGCGCCGATTCCATCAGATAAAGCGAGTGAATTTCCTGTCCTTTGAGGGCTAGAAATCCGACCACGCCATCCTCGGTCTCTGCCACGGTGACCCAACCCTGATCGATCATCCAACCGCAAAAAGCGATAGTTTCCGCACAAGTATGCAGTTCGGGCATCCAGGGGTTTTCCTGGGCAAATGCGTGCAGAATTTGTCCGGTACGACCGGCGTCAGTGCTGCGGGCGGGCCTGAGTTCTGCGGTCACAGGCGGTCTCCGATCAGGAATTGGACGGCGCGGTCCAGGCGGATATGCGGCGGACCATCTCCAGGTTGCAGTGTAAGGGCCGCTGGCGCAAAGGCCATGGAACCAAAATCCTCTCCCAGCCACGATACTGCTCCATTTCGCGCCGGACCCAGCAGGTGCGAGGGGTCTTCGGGCAGTTCGCCCGGATAAAAGGCCGCCTGTTTGCCGCTATCCAGCAGGGCGCCGCGAACACAAGGCAACTCTGCCCCGTTGTGGTTGCGCATCTCCTCGGTCGTCGCGCGCAAGGCGGCCAGAGACAGGGCGGCCGTTTCCGCACGGGCGAAATCAGCACGATCGCGGGCCTCTCGTGTCAGCGCCTCCATGATCGCGGTCAGACGCGGGTGCTGCAGATGGTGTAGATGGTCGGCCTTGGTCGCGGCAAAAAGGATGCGTTCGACCCGTTTTCCAAGCAACAACTGGCTGAGCCACGCATTCCGTCCGGGGCGAAAAGCGGCCAGAATGTCGGCCATGGCTCTGCGCATATCCTCGACCGCCTGCGGTCCTTTGTGAATGGCACCCAGCGCGTCAACCAGAACAACCTGCCTGTCAATCCGTGCGAAATGATCGCGAAAGAACGGTTTGACGACCTGTGCCTTGTAGGCTTCGTATCGCCGCTCCATTTCGCGCTGCAACGTGCGACGACGAGACGGGCCGGAAACGGGCAAAGGCGCAAAGGTCAAGACCGGCGACCCCGCCAGATCACCTGGCAAAAGGAACCGGCCCGGTGTGCAGTCGTAAAAACCGTCTTCCCGCGCCGCGTGCAGATAATTGGTGAATCCGCGCGCCAACTCCTGTGCCGTGGGCTCATCATGCGGCCCTGAGGGATCGGCAGTTTGCAGACTTGTCAGAAACTCTCTCGACTGTGGGCGGTTTTCGATCCGTGTCAGCGTCTCCTTCGACCAATCCGAATAGGACCTGTCCAGCAAAGCAAGGTCCAGAAGCCACTCGCCCGGATAATCCACGATATCGAGATGCAACGTTCGCGGCCCCTGAAGCCCGGACAACAAGCCGCCCGGTTGCACTTTGAACGACAATCGCAATTCGGAAACTGCCCGCGTGCTATCGGGCCAATGCGGCGAAGGGCCAGTCAGCGCCGACAGATGCGCCTCGTAATCGAAACGGGGCACGGTATCGTCGGGCTGGGGTTGCAGGTAAGCCGCTGTAATCCGCCCCTCTTGCTGCGCTACAAGACCGGTCATGCGGCCGCGATCCAGCAGGTTTGCCACCAGAGAGGTGATGAACACCGTCTTGCCTGAGCGTGCCAACCCAGTGACGCCAAGCCGGATCACCGGCTCGAAAAAGGTCTCGGACACGCTGTCGCCGATGGTTTCGAAGCCGCGCACAAGACTGTCTGCCAGTAATGAGATGACCAAGCTGTCGCCCCGCAATTATCGTTTCGTCCAAGATAGGTAGCGGGCCGCAGACATGCCAGAGCTTTCCCGCTCTTGCCCGCAGCGCCCGGGCGCGATACCAGCGCCTCATGGCGAGATACGCATTGAAAGTTGAATACCAGGGGGCGTCGTTTGCCGGGTGGCAGCGGCAGAAGGACCTGCCGTCAGTACAGGGGGCCATCGAAGAAGCCCTGTCGTGCATTCAACCGGGTGAGCACACAATTGCCGCCGCCGGGCGTACCGACGCCGGCGTGCATGCGCTGGGACAAGTGGCGCATTGCGATCTGGTCAAGGACTGGGATCCGTTCCGCCTGTCCGAGGCGCTGAACTACCACCTCAAGCCACAGCCGGTTGCCATTGTAAAAGCGGCGCGCGTCGACGACGACTGGCATGCGCGCTTTTCTGCTGTCGAGCGGCAATACCTGTTTCGCATCCTGATGCGCCGCGCGCCTGCGACCCATGACAGTGGGCAGGTCTGGCGGATCAATCACCGGCTGGATGTCGACGCGATGCAGGCCGGAGCGAATACGCTGATCGGAAGACATGACTTTACAACCTTCCGATCCTCGATCTGTCAGGCGGCAAGCCCGGTCAAAACTCTGGATGAACTTCGCGTCGAACAGGTCGAGGGCTTTTCAGGTCCCGAGGTGCATTTCCACGTCCGCGCCCGGTCCTTCCTGCACAATCAGGTGCGCAGTTTCGTCGGCACGCTTGAGCGTGTCGGTGCAGGGGCGTGGACGCCCGAAGACGTAAGGGATGCGTTGGAGGCAACTGACCGTGCTGCCTGTGGTCCGGTCTGCCCGCCACAGGGCCTGTATCTGGCGCGGGTAGGATACCCGGATCTGGTTTTCTAGAGCGTTCGCAGCAGCAATCCCCCTGCGATCACGGCGATCAGCAGACCCGCCACCAGCTCGATGGTGGGGGCCAGCACCGATGCAAAGCGCGTCGCGGAAGCCGAGGCAAGCAACCCTCCACGCAGCCCGAACGAAGTCCAGCCAACGAGCGTCGTAACCAATGCGGTGCCCAAAGCCATGGCAAATGCTCCGGCAATTCCGACCATCGCGATGCCCATCTGCCATGTCAGGATCAACACGAACAAAGCCCCGGTGCACGGCCGCGCCGCAATACCGCCAATCAAAACGAGTGCCTCGCGTAGACTTCCGACACTGGCGACATCTTCGGCGCTGGGTCCGTGGCGATGGCCGCAATCCGAACAGGCTGCATCATCATGTCTGTGGTGATCGTGATCATGGCCGTGATGGTCATGATGAACGTGGGATGCGTGGTTGCGGTGCCGCCTTGCAAACCCGCGCACCGCGCGAAAGACCAGCCATAGGCCAATCGCAGAAATGGCTGCGTAACTGATCGGGGTCATTACCTGTTCGGTCGCGCCAACAAGACTCTGCCGTGACATCTGAAAGATCAGCACACCGGCGTAGACCAGAATAATGGCCGTGACAGCCTGACCGAGACTGGAAAGAACGCTGATGGCCGACAAGCGCCAGAACGCGACACGGCGGCCCAGACCATATCCGCCGATCAGGACCTTTCCGTGCCCCGGGCCAATGGCATGAAAGAAGCCGTAGGCAAAACAGACGGTCAGCAGGGTTGCAACTGCCTCGGGCTGTTCGGCACGGGCCGCCCGCAGCGATCGGGCGATTTCATTCTGAAAGGCGCGCTGTTCTCCGGCGGCCCAGGCGGCCAGGCTGTCGAACCCTCCGCTGCCCCAGAACCAGAGAAGCAGGCCACAGGCGATAGCAACCGGGACAATCAAGTATTTGGACATGAAACGCGGATCTCTGTCGCGAAGCTTTCCCCGACCAAGGGTATATCGTTTTCCTCAAGGTCATAGTCCGCGTCCAGTGTGAGCAGAAATGCCTGCATCTGCGCCAGTTGCCCGTCGATATCCGGCTCGGTTCGGTCTATCGAACAGGTGTCCAAACCTGAAACCGTCACCGGCCGCGTGACCTCATAGGCCGTATAGAAGCTTTCGTCGTAAGCCTTTGCCATGAGGCCGGCCGCCGGGATCGGGCCGTCATGGACTGCGCGCAGATGACTTGTAACGATACGGCCGTCTTCGGTCGTGGCCGTTGGCTTCATCGGGCCGGACAACGCGACGGGCTGGCCTTCTGAAAAAACAACCAGATCACCGTTATAGCCTTCGACCCACTGGGCGTCGAAACCGGCCAGAACCTGTTGCTCAGCCGGTGTCAGCTGACCGTCGCCATCCTGATCCAGCCTCATGTCTTCCAGAACCAGCAGCGAGTAAAAGTCATCATAGGCCCAAGTCACCCTGACATGGGTCAGATGGCCGGCATCGTCCACGATGAATTCCAGCCCGGTGTCTATGAAGACATGCGGGTGCGCCATTGCAGGCAGCGGCAAGCAGCAAGTCAGAAACGGGATCATCCAACGCATGGCCGAAAGATAGGGGCAACCATGGGTCCCGGCAACGAGTTTCCAAGCAAAAGCGCAGAAACCAGCCGAGCGGATTCAACCCGGTGGGAACAGAACCAAAGTCTGCAAGGCCGTTCCGATCGGTCCATGAGTATCATACAAGACCGCCTGAGACATACCGATGCCGGACGGCTGCCAGTGCGATATAGATTGCGAGGCCATCCAGTCGGATACAGGTTCACGGTGGATATTCACCGTCAGGTCCGTGTTAA
Source organism: Ruegeria sp. HKCCD9138 (assembly GCF_057220975.1). Lineage (NCBI taxonomy): Bacteria > Pseudomonadati > Pseudomonadota > Alphaproteobacteria > Rhodobacterales > Roseobacteraceae > Ruegeria > Ruegeria sp. HKCCD9138. The sequence goes on from NZ_JBWVAZ010000003.1 coordinate 290,475, forward strand.
TGAACCCCATTTCGGTTGGTTGGGCATTCCAGGATATCCCGTTACCGCAATCCGCCAGCGCGCAGAGTGACTGGATCGGGGATTGCGCTTCACCGTCCAGCAACTGAGGCGTGCGCATCCAGATCGTCTTGGGACCCGGCCCCTGATTGCCTTCTGCCGGATAGAGCACGTCTGCGTAATGGGCAAAACCGGGAAGGCTGTGGCGTAACTGGTTCAGGGGGAATGGTCCCTCGACAACTTCGGCAAGGTCCGGATGGGACGTCGACGCATTCGGAACCGCACCAAGATCCCTGCGCACAATATGCATGGTGGTTGCAGTGGCACATAGCGTGTCATCCAGGTCGTGCACCGTCACACGAGTCGTCGCCAGAGTCTTGGTATGCCGGGTGGTTTCCGCCGCAACGCGCAATCCCGTCAGGGGCAGAGGCCTCAACAGGTCGACCGTCAACCGGGTCAGCATTTTGTCGGGCCCCACCTCGGTTTCTGCCGCACGTACAATCAATCCGCTGACCGGTCCGGCATGGCAGTGGTCCGGCGACCACGGGCCTCGCGCCGGATCGTTACCGACAAATGCACCGTCATCGCGCAGGTGGAAATAGGGCGGTTTCCCGAGATCGTCCCGCATCGTCATGGTCTCAAATCTTTTCCTGAGTGTGTTTCTTCAACTCCGCCCGCGCTACCTGTCGGCGGTGGACCGCGTCGGGACCATCGGCCAATCGCAACGTGCGCACATGGGTCCATGCGCTGGCCAGAGGCGTATCCTGGCTGATTCCTTGGGCTCCGAACATCTGTACGGCCTCGTCGAGCACCTTAAGGGCAACACGCGGAGCAACAACCTTGATCTGACTGATCCACGGTGCGGCCGCGCGCGCGTCGCCCTGATCCATGTACCAGGCCGCCTTGAGGCACAACAAACGCGCCATTTCAATCTCCATCCGGCATTCCGCGATGATGTCGAAATTCGCGCCCAGCTGCGCCAGCTTCTTTCCAAATGCCTCACGCTGAAGGGATCGCTTGCACATCTGCTCCAATGCAATCTCGGCCTGCCCAATAGCACGCATGCAGTGATGAATGCGACCCGGCCCCAGACGACCCTGCGCGATTTCGAAACCGCGCCCCTCGCCCAGCAGTATGTTCTCGGCAGGGACACGCACATCTGTAAAACGAATATGCATATGACCGTGCGGTGCATCGTCGTGACCGTAAACCTCCATCGGTCGCAGAACCTCGATCCCCGCAGTGTCGGCTGACACCACAATCATGGACTGGCGCTTGTGTTTCGGCTGCTCTTCCCCGGCGGTTCTGACCATAACGATATACACCTTGCAGCGCGGATCACCGGCGCCGGAGGCCCACCATTTCTCACCGTTGAGAACATAGTCGTCACCGTCGCGCACACAGGACATCGAGATATTGGTCGCATCTGAAGAGGCTACATCCGGTTCGGTCATCAGATAGGCGGACCGGATTTTCCCGTCGAGCAACGGCGCCAACCATTGCGCTTTCATCTTCTCGGTTCCGTAGCGCTCGAAAACTTCCATATTGCCGGTGTCCGGGGCCGAGCAGTTGAACACCTCGGCGCCCAGGGGCGTCTTGCCCATTTCTTCGGCGAAATAGGCGTATTCAACTGTCGTCAGGCCGAACCCCTTGTCGCTGCCGGTCAGCCAGAAATTCCACAACCCGGCAGCTTTGGCTTTGGCCTTGAGGCCCTCCAGTATTTCCGCCTGCCGCCTCGTGTACTGCCAGCGATCGCCCCTGTTGATCTCGGCCTGATAATCGTTTTCCAGGGGCATGATCTCGGTGCGGATCATGTCTGCGACCCGCTGCAGCAATTCGCGGTTTTCCTCGCGCAATCCGAATGCCATGTTCATCGCGAAATCCTCCTCGGAGCCCGTGGACGGGCTTTACCTTTGGCAAAAGGATGGCTTAGCTGCCCGCACACTGTCCAGTTGGGTGACGGGACGTCACAGAACCCAAATTGAAAAGAAGGAGCCGTCCAATGGCCTTGTTGATCGACGCCGGAATGTCCAATTGGATGACCGATACGGAAATCGCTGACGGTATCCGTAAAACCGCACCCGATCTGGACGTGCGAACACCTGAAACAATTGGCAACGCGGATGAGATTACAATGGTCGCGGTCGTCGGTCTTCGTGACGATCATCTGACGGACCTGCCCAACCTGAAACTGGTGCAAAAACTGGGCGCCGGGGTCGAGACGATTCTCAGCAATCCTGCCCTGCCGAACCATTTGCGCGTTGCCCGTCTGAAACCCGATGCACCTGCACAGGGCATTGCCGAGTGGTTTCTGGCCTATGTCCTGCGCACCCAGCGCAATATGGCCTTTCACGAGGCTGCGCAGAAACGGGCAGAATGGGCCCCAAAGGCGCCTATGTTCTCGCCAGAGACCGTCGTTGGTGTTCTGGGGCTGGGCCATATCGGCAGTCGCACCGCCCGCATGATGCACGCCGTGGGTTTCAAGGTTCTGGGGTGGAGCCGCTCGGCCAAACAAATCGATGGTGTCACCAGCGTTCACGGCATGGCGTCATTGCCTGACATGCTGAGCAAATGTGATCATGTCTGCGCAATCCTGCCGTCGACCCCGGAAACGATCGGGATGTTCGATGCCGGCATGCTGGCGCAGATGAAGCCCGGCAGTCAGTTGTTGAACGCAGGCCGTGGCGATCTGATCGACGAAGAAGCTCTGGTGGCGGCACTTGACCTCGGAACTCCGGCCCATGCGGTTTTGGATGTGACCAGTCAGGAGCCTCTGCCTGCCGTTAGCCCACTCTGGCACCATCCGGGCGTTACGATTACGCCGCATGTGTCCGGTTGGTATTTGGGGGATGCTCTTTCGGATGTTGCCAGAAACTATCAGAATCTGACGGTTGGAGCGCCCCTGCTGCACGAAGTGGACCGGACGCGCGGGTACTGATCCGAGATCTGGCGCGGTCTTCGGCTACGGGGTCAGTATCCACTTACCATTGCCGTCCCTGCAGCGCCGCGTTCGGATCTCCCGCGACGCGTCTGCGCCGGCAGGCTGAACGAAATGCTGCAGGCTGACGCAGTTGTTCTGCACGCTGCGCACCCGGATGGTGCCCTTCGAACCGGTATCCTCATTGACCCAGCTGCGTTCTTGCCCGACGCTGGGCGTGCCGCCTGACAGCATTGCATTCGAGGTCGCGTTGACCACCTCGAAATCTGCGGGGCTCAATCCCATTTCGGCAATGATTCGTGAAATTGACTTGGCCTGCACCGTCCCTGCCGCTGCGAGCACTGCCAATGTGATAAATGCTAATATCTTTCGGGCTTTCATATCTGCCTCGCCATGGTGAAATCGATTTGCGCCCAAGGATATACTTCGTCACGTAGGTGGCCAAGCCCACCTTCAAATTATCCCGAACAAACCTATTGCACCGCCAGTGCTAGGCCCGGCGCTGCGATCCCGCCATAGTGCACCAAACTTTGTTTCCGAGGCTACGATGGCAAACCCAACCTATTACGCGCCCGCCGGCGGGCACCCTGACCAAACCCAGCTTTTGACGGACCGGGCCATGTTCACCGATGCCTATGCGGTGATCCCCAAAGGCACGATGCGCGATATCGTTACCAGCTTTCTGCCCTTCTGGGAGGGCACGCGGCTTTGGGTTCTGTCCCGCCCCCTCAGCGGATTTGCCGAAACCTTTTCTCAGTACATCATGGAGGTCCAGCCCGGGGGTGGGAGCGACACGCCGGAAACCGATTCAAATGCTCAGGGTGTCCTCTTTGTCGTCGAGGGCAGAGTGACCCTAACGCTGAACGGGGCAGAGCATATTCTGGAAGAGGGCGGTTATGCCTATATCCCGGCAGGCAGTGTTTGGACACTGCACAACCGTGGCGAATCCACCGCCCGCTTTCACTGGGTCCGCAAGGCTTATGAGGCCGTGCCCGGGCTACCTGCCCCCGATCCCATCATTACCAATGAGCGTGATGTCGCCCCCATTCCTATGCCCGGCACCGAGGGGCGCTGGGCCACGACCCGCTTTGCCGACCCCGAAGACCTGCGCCACGACATGCATGTCAATATCGTCACGTTCGAGCCCGGCGGCGTGATCCCCTTTGCCGAAACGCACGTGATGGAACACGGCCTTTATGTCCTGGAAGGCAAGGCGGTCTACCGGCTCAATCAGGACTGGGTCGAGGTCGAGGCCGGCGATTACATGTGGTTGCGCGCTTTCTGCCCGCAGGCCTGTTATGCAGGTGGACCGGGGCGGTTCCGTTATCTTCTCTACAAGGATGTGAACCGTCACATGCCGCTGACGCTTTCCAAGCGTTAAAAGGCAATGCGCATCGGGGCTTCACAGAAGCGGTTGAATCTGTTGAAATCAGATCAGATTTTCAGCACTGGAGATTTTCGATGCGACTGCGCTTAGCATCTTTGGCACTGGCAACCGCGATTGGCCTGACAGCCATAGTCGCGATGCCCGTTGCAGCCAAGGAAGAGACCAAAACCGTCAATGTCCTCAGCCGCACCTGGGCGGTAACCCAGGTTTCGGACGAGCCGGTGGTGTACCGGGCGACACGCGACAACAACAACCTCAATCCATTTGGTCCGCCGCCGCGCCTGCGCACCGTGCAGGCCATCGCCGCGATTCAAAAGGCGACAGGGTGCAAGGTGATCTTTTCCAGCATGTACCAGAACATATCCGGCCAGTTCTTCTCGCAAGTCAGTTGCGGATCGTGAGGCCGATCAACTGGCATTGAGGTCGGCAGAGCGGCCTGCCATAGCTTGCACATGAAACTCGCAATGAATGGATTCGGCCGAATTGGCCGCACGATTCTGCGGCAGGTTCTGGCCATGCCGCGGGATACAGATATCGAAGTGGTGCTGATCAACGATATCGCGCCACTGGAAACCTGTGCCTACCTGTTCAAATATGACAGCACCTTTGGCCCCTTCCCCGGTGACGTGGCGCAAGGCAACGCCGCCCTTGAGGTCGACGGACGCAGCTTTCCCGTGACCCACAGCCCGGATCTGACCCGTGTTGACCTGTCGGATGTCGATGTCCTGCTGGATTGCACCGGTATCGCGCGCACGTCGGATGTGGCCAGCCAGGGTTTGACGGCCGGGGCCGGCAAGGTTCTGATCTCAGGCCCCTCCCCTGCCGCCGAGGTCACAATTGTACTGGGCGCAAATGAGGACAAGCTTGGCAATGCGAGGATCGTGTCCAACGCTTCCTGCACCACCAACGGGCTGGCCCCTCTGGTCGCTGTTCTGGATCGTATCGGTGGCGTTGCGTCCGCTCACATGACAACTATCCATTGCTATACCAACAGCCAGCCAATGGTCGACGCGCCGCGCGGTGATCTGGCCCGGTCGCGGGCGGGTGCCCTGTCCATGGTGCCCACAACCTCCAGTGCCACCCACCTTATCGATGAAATCCTGCCGCATCTGGCCGGGCGTATCTCGGGCGCCGCTGTCCGCGTACCTACGGCCAGTGTTTCGGCGGTGGATCTGGTTGTAACGCTTGAAAACAGGCTGTCGCCTGAGTTCTTCCAGGACACCCTGCGGGGAGCGGTCGACCAATCATTTGTTCTGGGTTGGACAGACCAGCCGCTCGTGTCCTCCGATCTGCGGACACGCCCGGAATCCCTTGTCATTGCAGGCCCCGAAACGCGCATCGTTGACGGACACCAAATCCGCCTCTTTGGCTGGTACGACAATGAATGGGGATTCTCGGCACGCATGCTGGACGTCGCCCGATTGATGGCAAATAGCTGACACAGCATGCGGGCCTGCCCGCTCGCCGCCCTCCGCAACTGGTCGGGATACATCTCTGATGCATACAGGTCAGGCGCGGGCTATTGCGCCTCAGCCCGCAACAACTTCATAGGGTGCATCAAACCAGAATTCCTCCAGATTGGCTCCATCGCCGATCCGGTCCACGACCGCAAACAGGCCCGGCGCATGTAGCGGCGTCAGCACCCCGTGCCAGGTGCCGCGATGATAGTTCACAGCCTGCCCCGGCCGGGTCACAAAGGCACGCGGCCGCCCCGGTTTGCCACTGTCATCCAGCGCCACGATGACAAGAAACGGCTGGTGCGTCATTGGAATGAATGCCTGACTGCCTTCCGGATGCCTCTCGACCATGTCGAGTTGATAAGGCAACGCGCGGGGGTTGGCATCGAACAGGCTGATCCCGGCGCGGCCATCGCCGAAATCCAGCTCTGCGCGATCATGGTATCGACCGCATTGGCCCTGATTGATGATCTTGTCCGGCGCGCCGGACAATTCAATCAGGTCCCCGAAAGGCGCAAACACCGCCGCCGAAATCGGCTCGATCACGATCTGCCGGGTCATGACGGCAGCAGATCCTGCAAGCGGAACTCGGCTATACGCTCGACCTGACGGCAGGCCTCGGCAAATTCTGTTTCCCGATCCTGATCAATGCGCCGTTCGAAGGCACGCAAGATCGAGGTTTTGTCATGATCCCGAACCGCGATGATGAACGGGAACCCGAATTTCTCGGTGTAACGTGCGTTCAGTTCTGTAAATGCCGCTTTCTCGTCATCTGTCAGTGCGTCCAGACCGGCCGAGGCCTGTTCGGACGTGCTTTCCTGTGTCAGCCGTTTGGCCTGTGCCAGTTTACCTGCAAGGTCCGGATGCGCCGTCAGAACACCCAGCCGTTCATCTTCGGAAGCGGACCGGAACACACGGGTCAATGCGTTGTGCACTCCTCCGGCAGTATCGTGTGCCGGTCCAAGCTCCAGATCATATGCCCGCTCGGCAATCCACGCGGAATGTTCGAAAATACCACCATATGAAGCAACGAATTCATTCTTCTCCATCTCAGACGGCCTGACACGCTCCGCAGGCGGATGCATCGCGGCCCAGTGTTCCGCGATATCCAGCCGTGTGGCAAACCAGACGTCGGAAAACCCGCGCGCGTAGTCCAGGAAGCGCTTCAGCGCCATCACACGTCCCGGCCGCCCGATCAGACGGCAGTGCAACCCGATGGACAGCATCCTGGGAGATCCGGCCTCGCCTTCCGAATAGAGCGTATCGAAACTGTCTTTTAGATAGGCAAAGAACTGATCGCCGGAGTTGAACCCTTGCGGCGTGGCAAAACGCATATCGTTGCAGTCCAGCGTGTAAGGAACAATCAACTGATCCCGCCCGCCTGTTTGAATCCAATAGGGCAGATCGTCCGCATAAGTATCGGCGACATAGGCGAACCCACCCTCTTCGGCTACCAGTCTCACTGTATTCTCGGAACACCGTCCGGTGTACCAGCCGTGCGGGCGTTCACCGACGACTTCCGTGTGGAGACGCACGGCCTCTTCTATCTGGGCGCGTTCTTCGTCCTCGGGCATATCCTTATGTTCAACCCATTTCAGCCCGTGACTGGCGATCTCCCACCCGGCCGCCTTCATCGCGGCAACCTGATCGGGAGATCGTGCCAATGCGGTCGCCACACCATAAACCGTGACAGGTAAATCCTTCATCAACCGATGCAGCCGCCAAAACCCCGCGCGGGCGCCATACTCATAGATCGATTCCATGTTCCAGTGGCGCTGACCGGGCCATTGCGCCGCGCCCACGATCTCGGACAGGAACGCCTCGGACGCCGCATCGCCGTGAAGAACGCAGTTTTCGCCCCCTTCCTCGTAATTCAGCACGATCTGAACGGCCAGCTTTGCACCGCCGGGCCATTGCGCATCTGGCGGGTTGGCTCCGTATCCGATCATGTCACGGGGGTAACGTGGGGGCTGCATAGCGTCTTCCATTCCGGTTTGGTGTTTCGACAGCATTAGCCTAGAAATGCGCGGGGGATTATCAAATCAATCCGAACGCTGTTTCCGGTTCTTTCGGCATTTCAACTGTTTTGATGTTTGTTCCACACTGTGGCAAACCAAAAAAGCCAATCAACGGAGATCCCCATGGCAGGCTATCTGACGACCCATGTACTGGACACGGCCCGCGGTTGCCCTGCCCAGGGGTTAAAAATCGCGCTCTACAAAGTGTCCGGGAACTCTCATCAATTGCTGGTCGAGATGGAGACCAACTCTGACGGGCGCACCAACAGCCCGATCCTGCCTCAGGCAGACTTTGAAACCGGTACGTACGAGTTGATCTTCTTCGCCGGGGATTACCTGCGCGCAACCGGTCAGGACGGGGACGATCCCCTGTTTCTGGATCAGGTTCCAATACGGTTCGGCATGTCGGACCCCGACGCCCACTACCATGTACCCTTGCTGCTGTCGCCCTACGGCTATTCAACATATCGCGGCAGCTGATCCATATACAGATGCTCTCCCGCCCGTCGGACGCCCCCTTCGGGATCGCCTCCCGTTAGGCCAGGCGCCACGCCTTTCAGGCGCGGCGCGGGAGTGCCCTGCGAAATCATTGCTTCCACGACACATTTCGCAACCGCGCCGCAGCCTAACGCTGCACAGCGCCTATACGGCGCAAGCAGGGGCGGGAGCCTTTGCTACTCTGTTTTTTCCGAGTTTCGGACGACCTTGCCGATATGCGAGACCATAAAATCCATGAACAGTCGCGCTTTGGGGTCCTGATGACGACGATGGGTATACAGGCAGGCCATCTGAACCGGCACCGGTGGCATTTCTTCGGCAACGGTAACAAGCCTGCCAGCCTTCAAATGCTCGGCCACCTCGAATACCGGCTTCATGGCGATCCCCTGCCCCGACAAGGCCCAATCCGTCAACACATCGCCATCGTCACATTCGAACCGGCCCGAGACGGCGAATCGTTTCGCGCCTTCCGGCGTTTCCAGCATCCACTGGAACTCGGTCGCGCCTGGAAACCGCAAATTCAGACATTCATGCCCGCCTGAGATAAGGTCAGCACCGGTGCGAGGCATGCCCCGCCGCTTGACGTAATCCGGCGCGGCGCACAGTACGCGCTGGCAATCTGCGATTTTCCGGATTCTCAGCGTGCTGTCCTCGGGCTGGCCGATGAAAAAGGCCAGATCGAGCCCCTCGGTCGTCAAATCAACAGCTCTGTCCGTTAATCGCAACCGGACGTCAATCTCGGGATATTCCGACAAAAATTCAGGCACATGCGGTGCAAGCAGCCTTCGCCCGACACCCAGTGGGGCGGCCACGAACAGCGACCCGCGCGGGGCCTCGGTCAGATGCATGACCTGCGCCTCGGCTTCATCCACCGCGTCCAGAACCGACACGGCGCCTGGATAAAAAGCTCGTCCCTGCTCGGTCGGTGTCAGGTTTCGGGTCGTGCGCTGGAACAGACGCACGCCAAGATGGTCTTCCAACTGAGAAATCCGCGCCGAGGTCACCGCAGGTGAAATGCGCAGATCCCGCCCGGCCGCAGACATGCTGCCCAGATCATAAACCCTGACGAAGGTACGGATATTGTCGAGATAGGACATCTTATCGTTTTTTTTGATACAGTTTGACAATATACGGGAATACCGAAGAAAAGCCCACTTGCCTAGTGTGACGGCAAGCAATCGGAGACCTCTGAAATGTACGACTTCGCCGTGTTCTGGGACTGGATGGCATTTGCCGTGCGCTGGCTGCACGTCATCACCGCAATCGCCTGGATCGGATCATCCTTTTACTTCATCGCACTGGACCTTGGCCTGAACCGCAATATCCCCGGCCCCGCTGACGGAGAAGAATGGCAGGTTCACGGAGGTGGGTTCTACCATATCCAGAAATATCTGGTGGCCCCCGAGCGGATGCCGGATCACCTGACCTGGTTCAAATGGGAAAGCTATGCAACGTGGCTCAGCGGTGCAGCGCTGCTGATGATCGTCTATTGGGTCGGTGGAGAGCTGTATCTGATCGACGCGCAGAAAGCCGATCTGGCGCTGTGGCAGGGTATCCTGATCTCGGCGGCTTCTTTGACCATTGGCTGGCTGATCTACGACTTCCTGTGCAAATCCGGCCTGGGCGAACGCCCGACGCTTCTGATGCTGCTTCTGTTCGTCCTCCTGGTGGCGATGGGCTGGGGCTACAACCAGATCTTCACCGGACGGGCGATGATGCTGCATCTGGGTGCCTTCACCGCCACGATCATGACGGCAAACGTTTTCTTCGTCATCATGCCGAACCAGCGCATCGTGGTGGATGACCTCAAGGCCGGTCGCACACCCGACCCGAAATATGGCAAGATCGCCAAGCTGCGCTCGACCCACAACAACTACCTGACGTTGCCAGTCGTGTTCCTGATGCTGTCGAACCACTATCCGCTGGCTTTTGCGACGGAATACAACTGGATCATTGCCGCACTGGTCTTCCTGATGGGTGTCACCATCCGGCACTACTTCAACACCCGCCACGCCCGCGCAGGCAACCCGACCTGGACCTGGCTGGTCACCGCGTTGCTGTTCATCGCCATCATGTGGCTGTCGACCGCACCGATGTACAAACCTCTGGAAGAGGCCGAGGCGCAACCGCTTACGCCCTATGAACAGAAATTCGCCGCCGCCGACGGATTTGAAGAGGCACATGACATAGTTCTGGGCCGTTGCTCCATGTGCCATGCGCGAGAACCGGTCTGGGAAGGGATCCTTTGGGCGCCAAAAGGTGTATTGCTGGAAACCGAAGGCGACATCGCCCGCAATGCCGAACAAATCTACCTTCAAGCCGGCGTCACCCATGCCATGCCGCCTGCCAATGTGACATTCATGGAGCCCGAGGACCGCGAAGCCATCATTCGCTGGTTCCGCAGTGTCGGACTGTAATGCCGGGGCCTGCCGACCACAGGGCGGACAATTCTCATGCTCTGACGCATAAGGACTTCCCCTGAATGCAATCAAATGCTCTAAGATGAAGTCAACTCGCCGCTATCAAGGTTTTTGCGGCAATAATGATTTCGACCTGGGGCAGTTGGTATCACATGATGATGGGGAGCAGGCCGCGCGGTGTTCTGAGATACTGGCTGTTTGGTGCCGTGGCCGCCCTTGTTCCGAGCCTGTCCGCGGCCCTGGAAATCACCCTGACAGCTCCCGGCGCGTCGAAGGACCTGATTGAGCGATTAAAGGAAACTTCTTCAGTATATACGGCGGATTCGCGCGGTCTGGATACCTCGCTTGAGATTTTGTCTGCCGCGCTTTCTGACTACCGGACCATCGTACAGATCATGTATGACGAGGGTTACTTCGGCCCGGTCGTCAGCATCAAGCTGGACGGAAGAGAGGCCGCGGATATCAACGCGCTTGACGCTCCGGCTCAGTTCCAACGTGCAACAATTTCTATTACGCCCGGACCGACGTATCGCTTTGGGTCAGCTATCGTACAACCGCTGGCACCGGATACCGAGTTGCCGGATGAGTTCGCCACAGGCAAATTGGCAACAACTGGTGCCATTCAGCAAGCCACATCAGCCGGCGTGCAAGGATGGAAGAATGTCGGCCACGCCAAAGCGGATGTTGAGGATCAGAAAGTCATTGCGCGTCACGCACAAGCGCGATTGGATGCCGAGATCGATCTGGCACCCGGACCGCGCCTGACCTTCGGGAAAATGATCATCCACGGCGACACCAGAGTACGCCACCGCTCCATCGAAAAGATTGCCGGATTTCCCTCGGGTGAGGTCTATTCGCCGCAAGAACTGCAAAAAGTCGGCACCCGTCTGCGGCGTACCGGTACATTCAGCACGGTTTCCATCAAGGAACGGGACACGCCGAACCCCGACGGAACGTTGGATTTCGACGCCACGTTCGAGGATTTGCCTCCGCGGAGGCTGACGTTCGGCGTTGAAATCGCTTCGCGGGATGGGGTCGATGTGACCGCGACCTGGACGCATCGAAATGTCTTCCGACGCGCCGAGAGGCTGCGGTTCGAGGCGGCACTCCGCAATATTGGCGGGTCGGAGGATCTGGATGGTCGTATAGGTCTGCGACTGGACCAACCTGACCGGCTTGGCCCGGATGACAACACATTCTGGAGCGCTCTTCTGGAGCGGCGCAATACCGACAACTACAACGTGTCTGTGGCATCGCTTGCCTATGGTGCGCGGCGTACGTTTTCTGATCGGCTTTATGCCGAGGCGTCAGCCGGCTTTCAGTGGTCGGATGCAGACGACGCCTACGGCTCAGGGCGCAAGTTCAGGTACTTCATTCTGCCGCTCCGTTCGGAATGGGACCAACGGGACAGTAAGGTCAGTGCTACGCGCGGCTTCTATCTGGACTCACAGGTAATGCCATTTGTCGGGCTGTCCGGAACCGACACCGGTTTGAGGCTGTTCTTCGACGGGCGTGCTTACAATGATCTGGGCACCAGCGGCCGATTGGTTCTGGCCGGACGGGTGCAACTGGGTTCGGTCATCGGGCCACCAGCTGATGGCGTAACTCCGGATTTTCTGTTCTTCTCAGGCGGCGCAGGCACCGTACGCGGTCAACCCTTCGAAAGCCTCGGTATCCCTGTCGGAACGGGCGTTGCAGGCGGCAAATCGTTCCTTGGCTTTTCCGGCGAGGTGCGTGGCCGCGTGACCGAAACGCTGTCTCTAGTCGGTTTCTATGACTACGGAACCGTCGACATTTCATCCTTTATTGGCAGCGGTGCCGAATACCATGCAGGTGCCGGTATCGGTGTTCGCTACGACCTGGGCGGATTTGGCCCGTTAAGGTTTGACCTGGCGTTCCCGGTTCAGGGCAATACTGGGGACGGGTTACAGTTCTATATCGGGATCGGGCAGGCCTTTTGACACGCCGTATCGCATATCCACTGCTTATCGCCTCGGTGGCGATGGCCATGCCCGTGCCTCTGGCGGCGCAGGATGACGGCGGCGGCAGCATGATCGAACGGTTTCTGCAGGACACTTTGTCGGGTGACGACCAGAATGTCCGCGTCATCGGCCTGCAAGGCGCGCTGAGTTCGCGCGCCACGATTCAGGAAATCACGGTCGCCGACGATGAAGGCATCTGGCTGACCATCAAGAACGCAGAACTGGACTGGAACCGCCTGGCGCTGATCCGGGGGCGGTTCTCGGTCAATGCCCTGACGGCTGAAGAGATCGACGTCGCCCGGGCTCCGGGTACGACGACCAAGGAAACTCCTCCGCCCTCGGCTGAAACCCAGCCGTTCCAGCTTCCGGAGCTGCCGGTTTCGATCGAGATCGGGGAACTGCGCATCGACGACCTGTCTTTGGGTGAGCCGTTGATCGGCGTCGCCGCCGACCTGCAGGTAAATGGAAACCTGACACTTGCGGATGGGGCATTGAACACGTCTCTGGATATCGACAGGCTTGACCGGGCCGGTGACACAATTGATCTGACTGCCGGGTTCAGCAATGAAAGTCGCCAGATCGACCTGGACCTGACCGTAACCGAAGCCTCGGGCGGGCTGATTGCCACCGCCCTGGGCATTCCCGACAGCCCCCCTATCGGTCTTACGGCAAAAGGATCCGGCCCGGTAAACGACTTTACCGCTGATATCGGGCTCAGCAGTGACGATCAGCTGCGCGTGACGGGTCAGGTTCGGTTGCGAGCCGCCCCGACAGCGGCCGCCAGTGCAGATGACGGAATCGCGTTCACAGCCGATCTGGGTGGTGATCTGACACCATTTTTGGCCGAGAACATGGATTCGTTCTTTGGCACCGACACGAAACTATTCGTCGATGGCTTGACGCACCCTGATGGCGCACTGGACATCACGGACATTGAAATTACCGCACAAGCGCTCAAGCTCGAAAGCCAGCTGAGCCTTGCGGCAGGTGGAAAACTGCAATTGCTGGCTGTGCAAGGCCGGATTGCCCCTCCGGAAGGCGACAGCGTTGTGCTGCCCATAAGCGGGGGCAAGACCTCTATCGGAGCGGCACAAGTATCCGCGCTGTTTGATGCCAAGAAAGGCAACCTGTGGGACCTGAGCCTGACAGCGAATGACGTCTCGGCGGAGCAGTTGAACCTCAACCGCGCGCAGATAACGGGCCAGGGGACGCTGGATCAAAGCAGCGGACTGAGCGTAGATGGCGACCTTCAGGCAGCACTTGATGGCATCGACATGTCAGACCCAGCACTAAACTCCGCTATCGGAGATCGCGTGACGCTGGATGGTCAGTTCGACTATGGCGCAGATCAGTCCTTGCAGCTTTCCGGTTTCGAACTTGTCGGCAGCGACTATGCGTTGGCTGCTGATGCCATTATCAGCGGGCTTGCCACCGGATTGCAGGTCGATGGCTCGGCGTCTTTACAAGCCACGGAATTAAAACGGTTTTCGGATCTGGCCAAGCTCGATTTGGGCGGCAAGGCCTCGATCAGAGTTGAGGGAAACGGTTCGCCTCTCGAAGGCAGTTTCGACGGCAAGCTGGTCGTGAATGGCAGCAACCTGTCCACCGGCCGCAACGACATCGACCCGGTGATCGACGGGGAGACGGAAATCACGCTGGACGCCAAGCGCGACTCGGATGGCATCACCATCCGCGACTTTTCGATCACGTCCGAGGAATTGACCGCGCAGGCCAGCGGCGATGTCACGACCCCGAACGGAAACCTGACGCTGGACGGTCAGGCCAGCGTTGATGCAAATGACTTGTCGATTTTCTCGGGGCTTGCGCAGCAGGATCTCAGCGGCGCGGTTCAGGCAAAACTGGACGGCAAGGGCTCATTGCAATCGCTGGAGTTCGACGGCACGGCCAACGTGACCGGCGACAATATCCAAACCGGATTGGCCCAATTTGATCCGTTGCTGAAAGGTCAGGTGAGCATTGAAATTGATGGCACCAAAACCGGCGATCTGATCACGATCCGTAATGCCACAGTGAACAGTCAGGCCGTGAATGCGCAAGTCGCGGCCACAATTGACGATCCCGCCGGAAACCTGAGCGTCGATGGTCAGGCGCGATTGGATGCGCCGGATCTCTCGCTGTTTTCAGGACTGGCAGGGCGCGATCTTGCTGGATCTGTCATGGCAAACGTGACCGGGAATGCCGCGCAGGGCAGCAAACTCTTCGACATTCAGGGCAGTGTTTCGGCGGATGACATTGCAACTGGCATCGATATGGTGGACGCGCTGACTCAAGGGCGTACAACCTTGACAGTCGATGCCGTGAATGACGATCAGGGTCTGAACATTCGAACGTTCCGCCTGAATGGTACGGCACTGACCGCCACGGCGTCCGGTCAACTGGACCGCGACGCCGGAGGTCTGAGTTTTTCGGCTGAACTCGACAATTTGGGGCGTCTCTCCCCCGCGCTGTCCGGCCCTATGAAGCTTGACGGGAACGTTGCACCAACCGGGTCGGGGCTGGAAGGCGCTGCCAGACTGCAAGGCCCCGACAGTTCCTACGCCAACCTGACGGGTACGGTCGAAACCGACGGATCGGCTGATCTCGACTTCGAAGCCCGGTTTAATCGGATCGAGCGGTTCGTGTCCGAGTTCCCCGGCACGGTTTCGGCAAACGGTACCGCAAAGCGGGACTCAGGGGTCTGGACAATCGATGCGAAGGCAGAAGGCCCTGCACAGATCAACACCACTGTCGCGGGAACTTTTGACGAAGGCAGCGGCACAGCGGATCTGGCCATGCGGGGTGGCGTGAACATCGGTATCGTCAACGCATTCATATCGCCCAACAATATAGATGGAACCGCGAGTTTTGATCTTGCCCTGAAAGGTGCCCCGTCACTCGGCGCGTTAAGCGGCACTATCTCCACCTCCGGCACCTCCGTCGCCATTCCGAATGTGGGACAGACCATCACGGGGATCGGAGGGTCGGTCAACATAGCACAAAGCCGCGCTACGATATCGCTGCAGGGCGGAGTACGCGCCGGGGGTGGTTTCACGGTCAGCGGGCCGGTCGAATTGACGCCCCCGTTCAACGCGCAGATTACCACCGCGCTGAACAACCTCGTGCTCACCGATGACCTGCTGTACGAAACCACTTTGAACGGACAGATTGCGCTGAACGGCGCATTGACGGGCAACAGTTCACTGGCCGGGCAGATCAATTTCGGAGAGACCAATATCAATCTCGCCGCTGCCGGTGGCGCCGTTGGTGCCGCACCCATCCCGCCGATTGTGCATGTCAACGAAAGCAATGCCAGTTTCGTAACCCGTGAACGGGCGCAACTGGTCGAAACCGAAGAGAAAAGCAAAAGTAACTCGCGCATCTCGCTGGACATAGGGCTGCTCGCCCCCAAGGCGGTTTTTGTACGTGGGCGCGGTGTGAACGCAGAACTGGGAGGGCGCATTCAGATTGGCGGAACTACAACGTCGGTGGTTCCATCCGGCCAAATTGAACTCATCCGAGGCAACATCGACATTCTCGGTCGCCGCCTGGCGCTGACCAAGGGCCTGGTCACGCTGCAGGGTGACCTGACGCCTTATATCGAGTTCGAATCTTCGACCAGCACGTCGGATGGCACAGCCACGATTGAAATCGCCGGTCCGCTGGATTCGCCCGAGGTCGACGTGTTTTCTGACCCCGAGCGCCCAACGGAAGAAGCCTTGGCCATGCTGCTGTTCGGCAACCGTTTTTCCGAGCTTTCACCATTTGTCATCGCCCAGATGGCGGCGTCGCTGGCACAGCTGAGCGGTGCAGGTGGTGACGCAACCAAGGGTGTGCGCGAGGCAACCGGGCTGGACACAATCGATATCGGCGCATCAGAAGGAGGCGCAGGCCGACTGGGTGCAGGAGCTTACCTGAGCGACAACCTCTACACCGACTTCACCGTCAACACGGAAGGCGATACCGAGGTGAACCTAAACCTGGACGTGACCGACAACTTCACCGTTCGGGGCACGGTGGACGGTCGGGGCGAAACCGGTATCGGCCTGTTCTTCGAGCGGGACTATTAGCGCCAAGACCGTCCAACACCCGTCACTTGCGCCGAATACCGATTGGTTGTCCGATCTGGGGTGCAGGTTCCAAATGCTGGTGGTCTTCGACCATCTGCGCCAAACGCGCAATCGCCCAATCCGGATAGGCAGTGGATCGCCCGGTGGCATGGCTGACATTCATGAAAATCACTTCCTGCGTCGCACAAACCTGATCATTGCCGGATGAAATCATCTGGGCAAAGTAGTGCCCGCGTTTTTGATCTGCATCCAGCATGCGGAAATGAAAGTGGAATTCCTCATCCGCACGGATTTCCCGGAGGAATTGAAGATGCGATTGAAGAACATACGGCCCCTGCCCCAACGCCTGCACCTGCGCCTCACCCAGGCCCAACTGGCCGACCAGCACTTTTTCAAACGCCATATCAAAGACGACGCCGTAGTACCCGACGTTCATGTGGCCGTTATAGTCGATCCATTCAGGCTGTACCGTGAATCCTGTGACCTCAACCGGCGCCGCATATGGGCCGTCATGCCCGCCATGTGGATTAGTCATTGCCTGCATCCTTCATTCGCTTGGTTCGTCCAGATCATCAAAGATTGCAACGGCCCGGACAAAGCCTGCGGAGGCGCCTTTGATCTTGTATGGGAAGCAAGAGATTTCAAACCCTGTCGGCGGAAGGTCTTCAAGGTTGGTCAGTTTCTCGATATGGCAGTAGCCGATGTCCATCGAGGCGCGGTGTCCCTCCCAGATAGTCGAAGGATCTTGCGTTTCCGCGTATTCCTGCGCCGTCAGTGGGAACGGGGCATCCCAACTCCAGGCATCCGTACCGGTCACGCGAACGCCGCGCCCGGTCAGGTACAGCGTCGCCTCACGACCGATCCCACAACCTTTCATAAGATAGTCAGGCTCGCCATAACGCGTCCCGGCTGAAGTATTGACCACGACAATATCCAGCGGCTGTAACTCATGGCCAATGCGCTTCAGTTCAGCCTCGACATCCGCAGCGGTGGCGACATAGCCATCGTCGAAATGACGGAAATCCAGTTTCACACCGGGGTTCATGCACCATTCCAGCGGTACTTCGTCGATGGTAATCGCCCGCTCGCCTTTGTTCATGGTCGAATGATGATGATAGGGCGCGTCCAGATGAGTGCCGTTATGCGTGGCGATCTGCAGACGTTCTATGGCCCAGCCTTCCCCACCGGGCAGGTCCTCTTTTTTCAGTCCGGGGAAGAACGCCATGACCTGTTCGGCTGTTTGTTCATGGGTCATGTATTCGATTATAGGCAACATGATCGGCGGATCGGATACGATGCCGGTTTCCAATGGTACGGACAGATCGACAAAGCGGCGCGGCATGAACTCCTCCGGGGCTGGATGCCGCCACAGGGTTGGCCGCGCGCAACCTGCTGTCAAGACGTGAAAAAGGCGACCCAACTGGGCCGCCTAATCCTGCTTCGTGAGTGGTAGTGGTATTACTCCGCCGCGATGGCGTCTTCGATTTTTTCGACCCGGATGGCCGAGAATTTGAACTCGGGGATCTTGCCATAAGGGTCGATGGCCGAGTTGGTCAGTATGTTCGCCGCCGCCTCGACATAGGCAAACGGGATGAAAACCATATCCTCGGCAATGGCCCGGTCAGCACGCACCATGATCTCGATGGACCCGCGACGGGTGGTCAGGCGGATCGTCTCGCCCGGTTCGATCCCCATCAGCTTCAGCGTGCGGGGATTCATCGAGCAGTTCGCCTCGGGCTCAACCGCGTCCAGTACATTGGAGCGGCGTGTCATCGAACCGGTGTGCCAATGCTCCAGCTGACGGCCGGTGGTGGCAATCATCGGGTATTCATCATCCGGGGCTTCATCCGGTGGGATGATGCTGGCTGGTGTGAATCTAGCCCTGCCGTCCGCCCGCGGGAAACCGTCGCCAAACACAATCGACTGACCCGGATCAGTCTCGCTGAGCGAGGGGTAAGTGATCGACTCGGTCTCAAGCCGTTCCCAAGTGATGTTGTCCAATGACTCCATTGTCAGCTTCATCTCGGCAAAGACTTGGGACACATCGGTATAGTCCCAATTCAGCCCGATCCGCTGTGCCAGTTCGACGGTGATCGCCCAATCCTCACGCGCCTCACCCGGAGGCGCCACGGCAGGGCGTACCCGCTGAACCTGACGGTTGGTGTTCGATACCGTGCCGTTCTTTTCGTACAGCGCCGAGGCAGGCAGGATGATGTCGGCATAGTTTGCCGTTTCGGTCAGGAAGATGTCCTGCACGATCATCAGATCCAGCTTGGCCAATGCCTCACGCGCGTGGCCCACGTCCGGGTCGGACATGGCCGGGTTTTCACCCAGAATATACATGCCCTTGATGTTGCGCGCATAGATCTGGTCGATGATCTCGGTGACGGTCAGGCCCTTCTCGTTCGAGAAATCGTCGGACCCCCAAACTGAGGTGAACTGAGCCCGGATATTGTCATCCGTGACGGTCTTGTAGTCCGGCAAGAACATCGGGATCAGGCCCGCATCGGATGCCCCCTGCACGTTGTTCTGACCGCGCAGCGGATGCAGACCCGCGCCGGGCTTGCCGACATTCCCGGTCATCAGAGCCAGCGAAATCAGGCAGCGTGAGTTGTCGGTGCCGTGGATGTGCTGGCTGACGCCCATGCCCCAGAAGATCAGGCCGGCCTTGGCCTGCGCAAAGGTGCGGGCGACACGGCGGATTTGATCCGGTTCAATGCCGCAGATCGGGGCCATCGCCTCGGGCGTGAACTGGCGCAGGTGCTCTTTCTCGGCTTCCCAGTTCTCGGTCCAGCGGTGGATGTACTGGCTGTCGTACAGCTCTTCCTCGACGATCACGTTCATGATCGCGTTGAGCATCGAGACATCGGCACCGGGACGGAACTGCAGCATTTCATCAGCAAACTTGCGCATACCGACGCCGCGCGGGTCCATCACGATCAACTTACCGCCGCGTTTGGTGAACTGCTTGAAATAGGTCGCGGCAACAGGGTGGTTTTCGATCGGGTTGGCCCCGATGATGATCGCCACATCTGCGTTCTCGATCTCGTTGAAGGTCGCGGTCACAGCGCCAGACCCGACGTTCTCGATCAGAGCCGCAACGGACGACGCATGGCAAAGACGGGTGCAGTGGTCGACGTTGTTGTGCTTGAAGCCCTGACGGATGAACTTCTGGAATAGGTACGCTTCTTCGTTGGTGCACTTGGCCGAGCCAAAGCCCGCAACACTGCGCGGGTCTTCGTCGCGCAAGGCTTTCAGCTTGGTCGCGGCCAGATCCATCGCCTCTTCCCACGTCGCTTCGCGGAAATGGGTCGACAGGTTGCCCGGATCAACGTTCAGACCTTTGGCTGGTGCGTCCTCACGACGGATCAGCGGTTTGGTCAGGCGGTGCGGATGGTGGATGTAGTCGAAACCGAACCGGCCTTTTACGCACAGACGGCCTTCGTTTGCGGGGCCGTTGATGCCCTCGACATACTTGACCTTGCCGTCCTTGACCTTCAGCGAGACTTTGCAGCCCACGCCGCAGAACGGGCAGACGCTTTCGGTTTCGCTGTCGTAGTCCTTGCTGTCGCCCTGCTGCTTGTCGTCCAGCACGGTGGCGGGCATCAGAGCACCGGTCGGGCAGGCCTGAACACATTCACCGCAGGCCACACAGGTTGAATCACCCATCGGGTCGTTCTGATCGAACACCACTTGTGCGGTGTGACCACGACCTGCCATGCCGATCACGTCATTCACCTGCACGTCACGGCAGGCGCGGACGCAGAGATTACAGTTGATGCAGGCATCCAGATTGACTCGCATCGCAACGTGGCTGTCATCCAGCAGCGGGATTTTCTCGGGCTCTTTCGCCGGGAAACGGCTGTCGCTGACATCGTTCAGCTTGGCCATGTCCCAGAAATGGCTTGAGGCGTCATGTGCCTCTTCCGGCTGATCGGCGACCAACAGTTCCATCACCATGGCGCGCGATTTCTCGGCGCGGTCGGTGTCGGTCTTGACCACCATCCCCTCGGCCACCGGTCGGATACACGAGGCGACCAGCGTACGTTCGCCTTCCACCCCGACCATACAGGCGCGGCAGTTGCCGTCGGGTTTGTAGCCGGGTGCCGGCTTGTGACACAGGTGCGGGATCACCAGTCCACGGCCATTGGCCGCGTCCCAGATCGTGGTGCCCTCGGGCACGGTGACGTCATCGCCGTTCAGGTTGAAGGTGACGGTCTTGGTTGGGCTTGCATCAAGCATGGCTCTGTCTCCCTCAGATTTCGTCAGCGAAGTGTTTCATGACCAGGCGGATCGGGTTCGGGGCCGCCTGCCCCAGACCGCAGATCGAGGCATCGCCCATGACCTGACACAGATCTTCCAGCAGGTCCTGATCCCACTTGTCGGCCTGCATCAGCTTCACCGCCTTTTCACAGCCCGCCCGGCAGGGCGTGCACTGGCCACAGCTTTCATCTTCGAAGAACCGCAACATGTTCAGTGCCGCATCGCGGGCGGTGTCCTGATCGGACAGAACCACAACCGCAGCGGACCCGATAAAGGTGCCCAGCGGCTGAAGGGTGTCAAAGTCGAGCGGGACGTCGTCTATCGTAGAGGGGAGAAGACCTGACGACGGCCCGCCCGGTTGATACGCCTTGAACGCATGACCTTCGGCCATGCCGCCGGCGGCATCAATCACGTCAAGAATGGTCGAGCCTGCGGGCAGCAGGTAAACGCCCGGCTTTGCCACCCGACCCGAGACCGAATAGCTGCGCAGGCCCTTACGGCCATTCTTTTCTGTGCTGTTCAGGCACTCAGGCCCCTCGCGGCACACTTTGGTGACCCAATAGAGGGTCTCGACATTGTGCACCAAGGTCGGGCGATTAAAGACCCCAACCTGCGCCACGAACGGAGGACGGTGGCGCGGCAGGCCCTTCTTGCCTTCAATCGACTCGATCATCGCGGATTCTTCTCCGCAGATATAGGCGCCAGCACCGCGGCGCAGGTCGATATAGCCTTTCTCGACAATCCCGGCCTTTTCCAGCGCAACGATCTCGCGGCGCAGAATTTCCAGCACCGCAGGGTATTCGTCGCGCATGTAGATGAAGCAGGTCTCAGCCTCAACCGCCCAGGCGGCGATCAGCATCCCTTCGAGGAAGACATGCGGCGTGCGCTCCAGATAGTAGCGGTCCTTGAACGTACCGGGTTCGCCTTCGTCCCCGTTCACGGCCAGATAACGCGGGCCTTCGTTCATCCGAACAAAGCCCCATTTCTTGCCGGACGGGAAGCCAGCACCGCCCAGACCGCGCAGGCCCGAGGACAGGACATCTTCCTGCACCTTCTCCCAGTCACCACCGTCGCGCAGCTCTCTCAGCTTGGCGTAGCCGCCGTTTGCCTCATAGGCGGCAAAGTTCTCGTAGTCGGGCAAATGCGCGTGGGTATCATCGGCCGCAATCGCGGCCTGCACCTTTTCGGGGGTCGCGTGGTCGATATGGTTGTGGCCGATCTCAAGTACCGGAGCGGTGTCGCAGCGGCCCATACAGGGCGCGCGCACCACTCGGACCTTTGCTGGGTCCAGCCCATCTTCCAGCGCTTTTTGCAGCTGCTGGGCTCCTGCCATCTCGCAAGACAGAGAATCACAGACACGAATCGTCAGCGCGGGCGGAGGGGTTTCACCCTCTTTCACCACATCGAAGTGGGCGTAGAAAGTCGCGGTCTCATAAATTTCAGCCTGACCGATGCGCATCTCGACCGCCAAAGCGGCGATATGGTCGGAACTGATATGGCCGTGTTCGTCCTGAATCAGATGCAGGAATTCGATCAGCAGATCCCGGCGGCGCGGGCGGTCGCCCAGCAGGCGCGCAATTTCGGCCTGTGCCTCATCCGTGAACTGACGGCCTTTGGGCGTGTGCCGCCCTTTGCCTTTACCTGACTTCCAGACGCCCTTGGGTGCGCCTGATGGCTTGGTGTCTAATGGTGCCATGATGCCCTCCGATTGAGGCCCCGTGTCTCATCAGAATATCATATCGTCAAATCGCCAAATTCAATCGCACGATAACGACAGTTTATCACCGCAAAGACGTCACTACGGCGCGCAATGCCTCGACTGTCGGCAATTCAGGGTCTCGAGTCAGCGTCGCCAGACAAATCGGTTTGCTTACAACCGGATCAACCAGAGGCAGCACCTTCGTTCCCTTCAAATCACCCAGTGCCCGGACCAGAACGCGGGGAACAACCGTGGCCGCCAGCCCCTCGCGCGCCATGACCATCGAGGCGGTAAAGCCGCTGGTTTCCGCGACCACATGGGGATGCAACCCCTGTTCAGCAAAAATACGGTCGAGGATGCGACGGTTCTGCATCTGCGGCTCCAGAAGGCTGATCGGGAATTCGGCCACCTGGGCCCAAGGGATCGGACCGGTTTCTTTGGTCATGTGCGACGGGACCAGCAGCACATAGGTCTCTTCGTACAATGGCTGCACCTGTCGCAGGTCTGTGCCGATGCTGTCGCCATAGGTGATGCCTGCGTCCAGACTGCCCTCGTCCAGCCGATGCTGGATGGCCGAGGCCGACATGGTTTCGATACGAGTCAAGATACGCGGATGAGCCTGTTGCAGGCGCTTGATCAGCCGTCCGGTGAACGCGATCGCCGTGGGGATCACGCCCAGAATCAACGTGCCAGTGATCTCTCCACGCGCCGCCAGCACCTGCTGTTCCAGCGCCTTGGTATCGTCGAGGATACGGCGCGCGCGCTGAACGATCATTTCGCCTTCCTCGGTCAGGCCCTGAAACCGATTGGCACGACGCACGATGGAAACCCCCAACCGGTCTTCAAGGTTGCGGATGCGCATCGAGAATGCAGGCTGAGAAATCCCGCATTCCTCTGCCGCCTTGGCAAAATGGCGGTGCCGCGCAAGGGCAGTCAGGAGTTCCAGGTCGCGGAGGTCGATCATACTGTCTTTGCTCAACTTGGTCAGAAGCGCACAGTAGCGCGTTTGCGGCGTGGCGAAAGCTCTAGTTGTAATCCACCCTTGGCACTGAGCCGAGTAGTGCGGTTTCTTCTTTATAAATGAGCGCGCTATCGTGATCAGGAGTCGACATAGCGGGCGGAGGACATCAATGGTCAGAAAACGTATCGGCTTGAATATGCGTATTTGGACGCTGGCGGTGTTGCTGGCCTTTATGGCAGGAGGAACTTCCATGGCACAAGAGAACAAGATCTCTACATCAAAGAACCTGTCTCGACAGGCCGCTGAAATGTGGGCTGCCGACGCCACTATTGACGAGTCAATATTTGCCGAGAACTACCAAAACCATCAGGCACCATTGGCCACTGGCGGCACCGGAACCGTCGATTTGACCGCCTGGGCTGGCATTGTCCGGGAAAACCACAAGGCATTTCCTGACCTGCAGGTCGAAATTTTTGCACAAATCGCCGAAGGTGATCGCGTGTCCACCCATTGGCGCTTTTTTGGGACCCAGCAAGGTCCATATCTCGGCACGCCTGCCTCAGGCCGTCAGGTTAGCTGGACCGGTGTTCAGATCGACCGGATCGCAGATGGAAAAATCGCGGAAAGCTGGGTCGTCTGGGACTATTTCACGCTGCGACAAGCGCTGGGATTGGGAAACTAGGGTCAGATACTCGAGTACGACCACTTTCTAAGGATCTGTGAACTCAAGCTGTGCTCAGGTGTTGAACAGGAAGTGCATCACGTCGCCATCCTTGACGATGTAGCCCTTGCCCTCGGCCCGCATCTTGCCGGCTTCTTTCGCCCCTTGCTCGCCATTGGCGGCGATGTAATCGTCATATGCGATTGTCTCGGCCCGGATGAAACCCTTTTCGAAATCGCCGTGGATCACACCAGCGGCCTGCGGGGCGGCGGTGCCGGTGCGGATGGTCCATGCCCGGGCCTCTTTTGGGCCGACAGTAAAATAGGTTTCCAATTTCAGCAGGTCGTAACCGGCGCGGATCAGACGGTCGAGGCCGGGCTCGTCCAGCCCCATCTCCTCAAGGAACATCTGCGCTTCTTCGTCTTCCAGCAGGCTGATCTCTTCTTCGATCTTGGCGCTGATGATGACATGCGCATTGCCCTGCGCCGCTGCCATTTCGGCAACTTTGGCTGAATACTCGTTGCCTTCGGCCGCCTCTTCCTCGGACACGTTGCAGACATAGAGCACCGGTTTGGTGGTCAGCAGCTGCAGCATTTTCCATGCCTTGGCGTCTTCGTCGGAAACTTCGACCAGCCGAGCAGGTTTGCCGTTTTCCAGCATCTCTTGCGCCGTGGCCAGCAAACGATCCTGCTGTTGCGCCTCTTTGTCATTGCCCTTCAGCTTGCGCACCAGGTTGGCCCGGCGCTTTTCGATGCTTTCCAAGTCGGCCAGCATCAGCTCGGTCTCGATGGTATCGGCGTCGGCCACCGGGTCGACGCGACCATCGACGTGGGTCACATCGCCATCTTCGAAACAACGCAGAACATGAGCGATGGCATCTGTTTCGCGGATGTTGGCCAGAAACTGGTTGCCCAGCCCCTCGCCTTTGGACGCACCTTTCACCAAGCCAGCGATATCCACAAAAGTCATCCGGGTCGGAATGATCTGTTTCGAGCTGGCAATCGCCGCCAGTTTATCCAACCGGTCGTCGGGAACCGCAACGTCGCCCACATTGGGCTCGATGGTGCAAAACGGGAAATTCGCCGCCTGAGCAGCCGCGGTTTTGGTGAGCGCGTTGAAGAGGGTCGATTTGCCCACATTCGGCAAACCCACGATTCCCATTTTAAAGCCCATGACGGTCTCCTGATGCCATTCGAGCGCTGCTTCTATGCAGGTCCGCGTTGATACGCAAGCCGGACAGAAGGAACATCCACAATGTCTAATTTTGCAACATCACAAAGACGTTGGAAAAACGTGAGCTTGCACAGATTGAAAACTGCGCTTTATGGTCACCACTAAACTGTTAAGAGCAATTAAGTAGTGAAGAAAATGAAATACCTTGTCGTTTCGGCTGCATTGTTGGCAGCCACCACGTCCGCACATGCTCAATCCCTGATATTCGGGGCGGGCTATGCCGATTTCTCTGACAGTCAATCTGAAGATCAGGCGATCTTTTCGCTGGAATACCAGCATCAGCCATTTCATGAGGCCACCAGATTCAGCGCAACATGGGGTGCGGCGTTGTCCATAGACACGGATGGCGACACCCATATCGGAGCTGGCTTGATCGGAATCTACGCATTCTCGGACCGCTGGTTTGTCGAAGGCAGTGTCATGCCCGGATATTTCAGCGAGGCCGACGAGTTGAACGATCTGGGTGGCAGCTTTCAGATCCGCAGTCTTTTGGGTTTGGGGTATACGCTGAACAATGGCAACAAAATCTCTGTGGCCATCACCCATAAATCCAATGCCAGCACGCAGGAAGAAAACCCGGGCGTAAACTCATTGCTCCTGCGGTATCATTACGCCTTCTGACACCGCTCTGCTGGTGCGGGATTGATTTTCGGGCAAAGTTTCTGCACATCAGGTTCAAACCCGAGTGCAAGGACATCTGATGACCCGTATCGACGCCAAATTCGCTGCTCTGAAAGACGAGGGCAAGAAAGCCTTTGTCGCCTATATCATGGCAGGAGATCCAGACTTTGAAACTTCGCTGGAGGTTGTAATGGGCCTGCCCGGGGCCGGTGTCGATGTTATCGAATTGGGTCTGCCCTTCACCGATCCCATGGCGGACGGCCCGACCATTCAGGCCGCAGGACAACGGGCGCTGGACTCTGGCATGACGCTGCAACGCACCCTGGACCTGGCGCGCGCCTTCCGCGAGAGCGACGAAACCACCCCAATTGTTCTGATGGGGTACTACAACCCGATCTACAACCGGGGCGTCGACACGTTTCTGGCCGACGCCAATGAAGCCGGGATCGACGGTCTGATCGTTGTCGACCTGCCCCCAGAAGAAGATGACGAGCTGTGCCTGCCAGCGCAGGCGGCCGGATTGAACTTTATTCGTCTGGCTACGCCGACGACCGACGACAAGCGCCTGCCGCGCGTTCTGCAGAACACGTCGGGCTTTGTCTATTATGTTTCGATCACAGGCATCACCGGCGCGGCCGAGGCACAGGCAACCGATGTGGGTCCCGAGGTTTCGCGGATAAAAGCGGCCACCGATCTACCCGTCATTGTCGGGTTCGGCATCAATACGCCGGAAAAATCCAAAGCCATCGCCAGTGTCGCTGATGGTGCAGTTGTGGGCTCTGCCATCGTCAGCCAGATCGGCGCGGGCAAACCCGCCAGCGAGGTGCTGGATTTCGTCAAGACCCTCGCAGATGGGGCCCACGCTGCCTGAAAAATACTTCAATCCGATAGGATTGGTGCACCGCGGTTGGCCTTGGCCTGCCGCGGTTTTGTTTTGCACCCGTATCAGCGCGGCAACCAACCGCATAACTGCCAAGTTGCGGTCGGTTGGAATAATTGGTAAAGAAACCTAACCAATATTGCGAAAGCCGGAACTCATGCCCGTCATCACCAATATCCAGGACCTTAAACGGATTTACGAACGCCGCGTGCCGCGGATGTTCTTCGACTATGCCGAAAGCGGCAGCTGGACTGAGCAGACGTTTCGCGAGAATACCACAGATTTCGAGGATGTCCGGCTGCGCCAACGGGTTGCGGTGGATATGTCCGGGCGAACGACTGCTTCCCAGATGATAGGGCAGGATGTCGCGATGCCCGTCGCACTGGCGCCAGTGGGTCTGACCGGCATGCAGCACGCCGACGGTGAGATCAAAGCCGCAAGGGCCGCCGAAGAATTCGGCGTGCCGTTCACCTTGTCGACCATGTCGATAAACTCCATCGAGGATGTCGCCGAAGCCACGTCCAAGCCTTTCTGGTTTCAGTTGTACACCATGAAGGACCAGGATTACGTCAGTCGTCTGATACAACGCGCCAAGGATGCCAAGTGTTCGGCGCTTGTGATCACCCTGGACCTGCAGATTCTGGGACAAAGGCACAAGGACCTGAAGAATGGCCTGTCAGCCCCGCCAAAGCTGACGGCCAGGACCATCGCCAACCTTATGACGAAATGGTCATGGGGTATTGAGATGCTGGGGGCCAAGCGGCGCGAGTTCGGTAACATTGTAGGCCATGTCGACACGATCACTGACACCCGATCGCTGGGCACCTGGACGGCGGAACAGTTCGACCCAAGCCTGGATTGGAAAAAGGTCGAAAAACTGATGGAGCAATGGGGCGGAAAGGTGATCCTCAAGGGTATACTTGACGCCGAGGATGCCAAAATGGCTGCAAAGCTGGGGGCCGATGCCATCGTCGTCTCTAACCATGGTGGGCGGCAACTGGACGGCGCGCTCAGTTCCATTCGTGTATTGCCGGAAATCATGGATGCGGTCGGACGTGACGTCGAAGTCCATCTGGACAGCGGTATCCGGTCCGGTCAGGACGTACTTAAAGCGTTGGCTCTGGGGGCCAAAGGTACATTCATTGGCCGGGCTTACATCTATGGGCTTGGCGCCATGGGGCAAAAGGGCGTGACCACCGCGCTTGAAGTCATCCAGAAGGAGCTTGATACAACCATGGCGCTGTGCGGTGAACAGAATATTGACGGCCTGGGCCGGCATAATCTGCTCGTACCCGAGGATTTTGGCGGGCGCTGGCAGGACTGATCCGCATACCGATCCAAAAGCTGTAAAAACCCCTTTCCAATTGCAATGAATCAAGTTATGGACGCGGCTTCACGCGGGCATACAGCCTTGGAGGATGCCCGCCCTTACATTGGAGATTTATCATGGCTGGTGAGATTCCTGATCTCGTAGCTCTGGAACGGACGGGGACAGGCAAGGGCGCCGCTCGTCAGGCACGCCGCGACGGCATGGTTCCGGGCATTGTTTTTGGTGGCGACAAAGATCCGCTGCCGATCCAGATCCCGTTCAACGAACTGTTCAAACGACTGAAAGCGGGCCGGTTCAAGTCGACCCTGTTCAACCTGAAGGTCGAAGGCCAGGAAGACGTCCGCGTCATCTGCCGCGACGTGCAGCGTGACATCGTCAAAGACCTGCCGACCCATCTGGACCTGATGCGCCTGCGTCGGACCACCAAGATCGCGCTGTTCATTCCTGTTGAGTTCATCAACGAAGAAGCGGCCCCCGGAATCAAGAAGGGTGGCGTTCTGACCGTTGTCCGTCCGGAAGTTGAACTGGTCTGCACCGCGGGTGACATTCCTGAGAAGATCACCGTTGATCTGACCGGCATGGAGATCAACGACGTTGTGACCATTTCGTCGGTTGAATTGCCCGTCGGCACCAAGCCGACCATCGACCGTGACTTCGTGATCGCGAACGTCTCGGCACCGACTGGTCTGTCGACCAGCGATGACGAGGAAGAAGGCGAAGAAGTTGCAGCGGATGAAGTCGAAGTCGTCGGCAAGGAAGACGGCGAAGGCGAAAGCGAAGAATAGCTCCGGCCTCAGTCATCCGGATCATCAAACGGGGTTCTTCTGGAGCCCCGTTTTCTTTTGCAAGATGCAAATTTTGGAATTTGTTCACAGATTGTGGTAGCTTCGCCGGCAGCGGCCCAGTTTCGTGGCCGCATTTCCTTCAATTATTTCATTGGAGCCTGCGATCATGACCATGCGTTTCAAGTTCCCAGCAGCCTTGATTTCAACGATTGGCGGCGTTGCCTGCGGGTATGCAGCGCTTGCGCAGGTGCAGGACACGCTGCCCAGTAAAGACGATGTTGCCGAGCGGTTCACGTCGGATCACTTCTCGCCTTACGCAGGGCGAAATTTCCCGACCCGGCCACTTTGGGGCGACACACATCTACACACCGAGGTTTCGGTGGACGCCGGCACAATGACACGTCTGAGCCAGGAAGCTGCCTTCCGCTTTGCGCGTGGTCATGAGGTCACGACAACGCATGGCTTACAGGCAAAGCTGTCCCGGCCTTTGGACTGGCTGGTTGTTTCAGATCATGCCGAAATGTACGGGTTGATGCCCCAGCTACTTGGCGGTGATCAGAATATCCTGTCCACTCAACAGGGCAAGGTGTGGTACGACGCGCTTACCAGCAACGACCAGGACCTGGTCTTTGCGACCGCGATGGAAATCGTGGCGTCCCTGTCTGGCGAAGACCCCCCAATCGACAACCCGAAAGCCATCAAGGACGCCTGGCAGGAGTACACGGCCCTTGCAGACCGCTACAACGAACCCGGCATATTCACGGCACTGATCGGATATGAATGGACCTCGGAAGGCGGGGACAACATCCACCGCAACGTGATTTTCCGCGATGGGGCCGAAATGGCGAACCAGGTACTGCCGTTTTCACAGTTTGACAGCAAGAACCCCGAAGACCTTTGGGCGCATCTGGCAGAATTCGAAAATCGCTCCGGCGGAGATGTGCTGGCTATTCCACACAATGGGAACCTGTCCAACGGGCGCCTGTTCTCTGTATCGAACTTCGATGGCTCGCCGCTGACAGAGGAAAACGCACACCTGCGGGCCCGGTTCGAACCTGTCATCGAGACGACGCAGATCAAAGGTGACGGTGAAGCGCACCCGTTCCTGAGCCCTGATGACGAGTTCGCCGACTTCGATACATGGGATGCGTCGAACCTGAACGGGACCGAGGCCAAGACACAGGACATGTTGCAATACGAATACTCGCGCGAGGCTTACAAAACCGGTCTGATGCTGGAAGAGCAACTGGGTATCAATCCGTACAAAGTCGGCCAGATCGGTTCGACGGACGCGCATACAGGTATGGCAGCGGTTGAAGAGGAAAACTTCTTTGGCAAGCATTCCGGCGTGGAACCCGAGCCGAACCGATGGGAGCATCTGGTCATCGAAGCTCCGAACCCGGAGTTCTCGATTTACGGTTGGAAACAGGCCTCGGGCGGTTACGCTGCCGTCTGGGCCATCGAAAACACACGCGAAGCCATCTTTGATGCGCTCGAGCGGCGCGAGGTTTATGGCACCACGGGTTCGCGTATCATGGTGCGGTTCTTCGGAGGCTGGGACTTCGAAGAATCAGACGCCTCGTCTCGCTTGCCAGCCGATATTGGTTATGCCAAGGGCGTGCCGATGGGGGCGGACCTCCCGGCCAGATCCGGTGAAGGTGCACCGAACTTCCTTATTGCGGCATTGAAAGATCCCTACAGCGGTAATCTCGACCGCGTGCAGGTCATCAAAGGTTGGTTGAATAAGGACGGTACGCGAGGCGAAAAGGTCTATGACGTGGCATGGGGCGGAGACCGCTCGCCCGGATCGGATGGCAAACTACCACCGGTGGGAAACACGGTGGATATTGAGAACGCCACATGGACCAACACGATCGGCGCGCCGGAACTGATCACGTATTGGCGGGACCCGGATTTTGATCCGGCACTAAAGGCTTTCTACTACGTCAGGGTGATCGAAATCCCCACCCCGCGCTGGACTGCGTACGAGGCCAAGAGGTTCGGTATTCAGATGGATCGGGAGGTGCCGATGACAACGACCGAGCGAGCCTACACCTCGCCCATCTGGTACACGCCTGAGGGCTGACACCTCTCGTTCAAGCAGTGACGGCAAGGCTCGACTGGATTTCTGATCCATTTCCGGGCATGAGAAGGCGAAGCGAAAAAAGACACGCGGAGCGCTGCCATGAAACTATTTGTCGGATTGGGTAATCCGGGCCAGAAGTATGCCCGGAACCGGCACAATATCGGCTTCATGGCTGTGGACAGGATTGCCGCGGATCATGGATTTGGCCCGTGGCGGTCCAAGTTTCAGGCCGAAATTGCCGAAGGCCGCCTGGGCTCCGAAAAGATTCTACTTATGAAACCGCAGACGTTCATGAACCGCTCGGGCCAGTCGGTGGGCGAAGCCATGCGGTTCTACAAGCTGGATTCCACTGACGTAACAGTGTTCCACGATGAGCTGGATCTCGCCCCCGGAAAAGTGCGTGCCAAGGCCGGCGGAGGTCATGCAGGTCATAACGGCTTGCGCTCGATTCACGATCACATTGGTGCCGCCTATGACCGGGTGCGCCTTGGAATCGGGCATCCGGGTCGGAAGGAGATGGTCTCTCCTTACGTGCTGAGCGATTTTGCCAAAGCCGACGCCGATTGGTTGGAGGACGTCCTGCGCGGTGTCTCGGATGGTGCGGCGTATCTTGCGGAAGATCAGGGTGGCAAGTTCATGAATGCGGTCAGCCTGCGTACCGCACCTGCCCGGTCTTCAAAAACCCCAACCGCCCCCGCAGCGCAGACCAAACCGGCAGACAAACCGGAGCCCGTGACCGACGAACGCTCTGCCATGCAAAAGCTTCTGGACAAGTTCAGGTAGTTCTCTGGCGGGTGCCGCAACGTTTTGATTGCGGGCCAGTTACTGCCGCGCTCCTATATAGCAGGCTAAAGGGAGGCGACGGATGAGAACCGTGATCAAATGGCTGTTGCGTATCGTGCTGGCGCTGGTTCTGGCCGCCGTGGTCGTCGGCGTGTGGAAGCGCGAAGAGCTAACGCGCTTGATGGCCGTGAACTCTCTGTTTTCCGAAGAAAAGATCGTCCACAATTTTTCGCACATGGATGAAGCCTTCCTGACCGTCGACCTGCCGCGCGGCAATGGCCCAACCTGGGAACTTCCCTATGGTTCCGGGTTCGAGTTACCAGAAGGTACTGACGCATGGATTGAGGAGCGTGCCGTAACCTCCCTCATGGTTCTGCAAAACGGGCAGATTCGGTTTGAAGAATACTATCTGGGCACAGGCCCGGATGATCGCCGGATTTCATGGTCTGTCGCCAAAAGCTATCTGTCGGCCCTGTTCGGCATCCTGTTGGACGAAGGCGCGATTGGGTCGCTGGACGACCCGGTGATCCAATACGCACCAAAGCTCAAAGGCAGCGCTTACCAGCAAGCGACGATCCGAAACGTGCTGAACATGGCCAGCGGTGTCACGTTTGACGAAGATTATCTGGACTACAACTCGGACATCAACCGCATGGGCCGTGTCGTGGCACTGGGTGGCGAGTTGGATGACTTCGCCGCCTCGCTTCAAGACAGCTTCACCGCTCCGGGGGATGTCTGGCAATACGTGTCCATCGACACGCACGTGATCGGAATGGTGATCCGTGGCGCCACAGGGCGCAGCGTGGCGGACCTGATTACCGAAAAGATCGTGCAGCCACTGGGGTTGGAACGCGATGGCTACTACATCACCGACGGCGCCGGTGTCGCCTTTGTGCTGGGCGGACTGAACTTCACGACCCGCGACTTCGCCCGCTTTGGGCAGATGATCCTACAGAACGGAATGCGCGACGGCAAACAGCTGGTTCCGGTGGATTGGATCGCTGAATCGACTTGGCCCAGCGCCCCGACCGAGCCCGGCAAGATCGGATACGGCTACCAGTGGTGGATCCCCATCGGAGCGCACGAGGGTGAATTCCTGGCGCGCGGTGTATACGGCCAATACATCTATTTCGACCAGCCACGGGGTGTTCTGATCGTGTCGACCGCGGCCGACCGAAAGTTCCGGGAACCCGGTGTCAGCGACCAGAACGTCGAAATGTTCCGCAAGATCGCGCAAAACCTGTAAGGTGGCGTTATGCAGAAACAAGACAGCATCAATGTGCTCGGCGGTGTCCTGGCCCCCTGCTCGCGCAAACCCTTGACGGGGTTCTTTCGGGACGGCGCCTGCAACACCTGCCCCGAGGATCAAGGCAGCCATACTGTTTGCGCTGTCATGACAGCCGAGTTCCTGGCCTATTCGAAATACGTCGGCAACGACCTGAGCACACCCCGCCCCGAGTTCAATTTCCCTGGCCTCAAGTCCGGCGACAGCTGGTGCCTGTGTGCCGGGCGCTTCTTGCAAGCCTATGACGAAGGGTGCGCACCCAAGGTGCATTTGGAGGCCACGCACCAGCGTGCGTTGGAGGTTGTACCGCTAAAGTTGCTTCAGCAAAACAAGGTGGATACTTAGTTCGCACGCCGGACTGAATTTCCTGCGCCTGCAAAATGACCCTGCATAACCAGGCAAATCTGGTCGTTCAGAACGTCATCTGCCACGTCAAGCCGAGGCTGTAGCTTTCAAAGCTGTTCTCGCCGATGCCATCGTAGAAAACGTTTGCCGCCAAAATGCTGTCGTTTTCCATCTGGTAATCGAAGCCGAGATCCACACGCGCGCGCGCCGTGTCTCCGATCGGGGCGACACCCGGCACCGTTCCCGTTCCGGAAGTCGTGCTCCAGATACCCGATAGCCCTCCGGTCAACATCATCTCGCCGCGCGTGACTGCGATGGGATGGCTGAAATCCAAACCCAAGCGGGCCGTGCTCAGGCTGAAGTCTTGCTGGGCGATCAGATTGCCAAGGCTGTCAGTATAAGCGTTTTGATCGTCGCTGACATAGCTGACGTCCAGCAAAGGCATCAGTGTCAGGTCGCCGCGCTTCAATTCGCCTGTGACCCTGGATTGGATCAACCAGCGATCACTGTCAAAGCTGTCCTCATACGTGCCAAAGGGTGAAATATCGTTGTCCGCCTGCCCGTAGAGCACGCGCCCCTCGAAAAACACCGGCTGACTTGGCAGCTTTGCAACCAGATACGGTCCGACCAGCCAGCCAGTACCATCGACACTGGATGCACCTTCTTCCGTCTCGGCATAGTCAATCTGCAGCATCGCGCCGATCAACAGGTTCTGATTGATCAGCCGGTGCGCCCCCAAAACAGCCAAAGCATAGGAACTGTCGAAACTGTCCTGCGAGCTCCAGTTGCCCGTCAGGTTGAACCAAATCGGATGCTCCGGGTTGCTTGCAAAGTTCAGATATCCATTGTCGCGCGTGACCGATGTATCAAGATTGCCTGCCCCGGTTCGCTGCAGGAACTGCGTTAACTCGGGTTGGTTCGTCACCAAACTGTTCGCGCGGGCGTTTTGAAAGGCCTGTATCTGACGCTGGGTGTTGGTGACCGCCTGAAGCGAGCTCACCCGGTTTGACTCGAGGTTGGTATTCCCAGCCGCATCGGTAAAAACACCGGCCGGGATAAACAATTCGATTGTCCCGTTATTCTGGGGTGTCAGGGTGGCGACGTAATTTGTCCCGGACCCGGTCATATTGGCCGTGGCATTGGTGACGGATAAGTCGCCAACGGTGAAATCCGTGCTTGGTTCGCTCAGCGTAATCGTCGCTTGAAAAGTGCCGCTGCCAGTTGGGGTCAACGCACCGATTGTTGCTGTTGGCTGCGTTGTATCGACCATGGTGCGCGTGTTGATAATTTGGGTATTGGTTACGCCGGACAAGGCGATTTCATACCGGTAAAGCGGTCCTCCAACTGTTTCGCGCGCAGTAAAGACAACTCCAAGATAATTGTCTGCAGCATAAGTCGAGTCTGCACCGTCCTGACTGATGATGGTTGCCCCGATCCATCCTAGGGCCGCTAGACCGGCTGGCGTGATAGCAGGAAGCGACGTATCAACTCCGCCATTGAAATAGTATGACCCTGCAGGCACCTCCGCAGGACTTCCCATCGATACAAATGCGGTGGATGTTGGAGGTATGTTGTTAAAAAAGACTGTGCCCCCATTTGGTGTCGAAACCGAGGTGGCAATGAAGCCTCCGCCCAAGGCGACGGCATCTTTGTTGCTGCCAATCACAAGAGCCGAAACCAGAACAATGAGGCTGCAAAACCTCGATACCAGGGACCAGAACATTCAAACCTCCTACGACACCGATTGGGTGCGAAACACCGGGGCGTTCGGATTGGTTTCAAACCGCGAACAACATCACTCAACGTCCCATCAACATGGAGACTCCCCGGAACCGGCGGCCCACAAGCGCCGGTTAACAAAACGCTAATTCATTTCGGTTGCGCTGTATAGAAATCCAGAAACTTCAATTGCGGGACGGAAATGGTCGATCAGAGGTTTCACCGGGTGATTGTCTGGAGGAGCGCGCGTGCGTCACACAAAATTCTGTTGTTTATTAAGCTAACCCCGCCAAAAAACACAGATGCTCGCCGTAGCAGGCGAACCAAGGCCTCAATTCACCTCGGAATGAACCGCACTTCTCGATCCGCAAATCTGCAACAGTCCACCAAATTTTCCGGCACTAATTCCCTTGGGTAAACGCCGTGGCGGCTACCCAAACAAAAAGACGGCAGCCGATTCTATGGGCTGCCGTCTAGAGCGTGTCGATTCCCGCGCGATAAAGTCGCGCGCTCTAACCGGCTTCGCGACCTTCCGTATCTGACATGTCAAAGTTCAGATACTTCGCAACCGTCTGCACATCCTTGTCGCCGCGACCGCACATATTCATGCAAATGAGGTGATCCTCGGGCAGATCAGGAGCGATTTTCATAACGTGAGCCAGCGCGTGACACGGTTCGAGCGCCGGGATGATCCCCTCAGTTGCACAGCACAACTGGAACGCCTCCAGCGCCTCTTTATCTGTGATCGAGACATATTGCGCACGGCCGACTTCGTGCAGCCAGGAATGCTCGGGGCCAATACCGGGGTAATCCAGACCTGCCGAAATCGAGTAACCCTCAAGAATCTGCCCGTCGTCATCCTGCAACAGATACGTCCGATTGCCATGCAGCACGCCCGGACGGCCGCCGGTCAGCGAGGCGCAATGCTCCATCTTTTCGTTGACGCCCTTGCCACCAGCTTCGACGCCGATGATGTTGACGGATTTGTCGTCGAGGAACGGATAGAACAGGCCCATTGCGTTTGATCCACCGCCGATAGCGGCGATGATCGTATCGGGCAAGCGGCCTTCGGCCTTCATCATCTGTTCCTTGGCTTCCTTGCCAATAATCGACTGGAAATCACGGACCATCGCAGGATAGGGGTGAGGACCGGCCACGGTGCCGATGCAGTAAAAAGTGTCGCGCACATTGGTCACCCAGTCGCGCAACGCGTCGTTCATGGCATCTTTCAGGGTGCCTCGGCCAGAGGTCACCGGAATCACCTCGGCTCCCAGCAGGCGCATGCGAAACACGTTCGGGGCCTGGCGCTGAACGTCATGCGCGCCCATGTAAACCACGCATTTCAATCCAAATTTGGCACAGACAGTGGCAGTTGCCACGCCATGTTGTCCTGCGCCGGTTTCCGCAATGATACGGGTCTTGCCCATGCGCCGTGCCAGAATGATCTGCCCCAGCACGTTGTTGATCTTGTGCGCGCCGGTGTGGTTCAGCTCATCGCGCTTGAGGTAGATCTTGGCTCCACCCAAATGCTGGGTCAGGCGTTCCGCAAAATACAGCGGCGAGGGGCGACCCACGTAATTTGCCCAAAGGTCGTCCATCTCGGCCCAGAAGGTCGGATCATCCTTGGCTTTGTCATATTCCTCTTCCAGCGACAGGATCAGTGGCATCAGCGTTTCGCTGACAAACCGTCCGCCAAAAATGCCAAAACGGCCGCGTTCGTCAGGGCCGGACATGAAGGAATTGAAAATATCGTTGGCCATGGGTGTCTCCATCGTCGTACCCGTTGTTCATAGGAGGTGGCCGCAGGATTTGCCATGGCAAAACGTATTATTCCGCGTCCTCGCGGTGCTGCCTCCAAACCTCCAGGGCCTGCGCACGGGTTGGGACGGCAATGCAGGCGAACTGGCAAAACCGATCTGTTTCTGCCAGCCGGGAAGACATCTGCATGACCCGGCGATGCGGGCCGGATTGGGCAAAGGTCAACATCGCTTCGACGTCGTGCCAGACAGTGAGCGAAAAATAGAGGCCCTGATGCGGAAAAACCTCGGCGTGAAGACACAAAGGGTCGCCTTTTGCCTGTCGCAATGCCTGGCCCGCGCGCCAGAAAAATTCCGGCGCGTGATACCAGTGTTTCAGGGCAACTCCACCAATCGCTGCAAGCATTTGCGCGTCCTCCACAAGGTGAAGTACGCGGTCAGTACCCGGTCAGATCACTGGGCGGCGTCGATAAATGCCTTGATAAGGTTCGGGTCCTTGACGCCCGGGGCGCTTTCCACCCCGGAAGCGACATCAACCTGCTTCGCGCCGGTCATTCGAATGGCCTCGGCCACATTGCCCGGATTGAGCCCGCCTGACAGCATCCACGGCGTGCGCCAGTACTTGCGCCCTGCCAGCAGCCGCCAGTCAAACGGCAGCCCATTCCCCCCTGGCAATTCCGAGTTTTTTGGGGGTTTGGCATCAATCAGCAGTTGGTCTGCCGTTTCCGAATATCGGTCGATCGCCGCCAAATCCTCGGCTTCGGCCACACCGATCGCCTTGATAACGGGCAGCCGATAGCGCTGCTTTATCTCGGCAACACGTTCGGGACTTTCCGCCCCGTGAAGTTGCAGCATATCCAGCGGGACACCAGCAACAATCTCATCAAGCTGCGCGTCCGAGAAATTCACGGACAATGCCACCTT
Source organism: Ruegeria sp. HKCCD9138 (assembly GCF_057220975.1). NCBI lineage: Bacteria > Pseudomonadati > Pseudomonadota > Alphaproteobacteria > Rhodobacterales > Roseobacteraceae > Ruegeria > Ruegeria sp. HKCCD9138. Next base: position 328,571 of record NZ_JBWVAZ010000003.1, read on the forward strand.
GGCTACGCCGGCGGGCACGTCGGCGGCCAAAGACGCTGCCTGCGCAATGGGGGCAAAGCGCGGTGACTTGGGAAAGAAATTGAACCCGATGTAACGCGCGCCGGCATCAACGGCGGCACGCACGTGTTCCGGAGCGGTCAGGCCGCAGATTTTGACACTTACCTCGGTAGACATAGGATGTCCTCAGCTGGCCTCATCCAGCAGCGCCAGAACGTCGTCCTGGCCTTCATTCTGCTTTTTCTTGAGCTTCTTGACCTCACGCTCAAGCTTTCGCACTTCGCTTTTCTTTACGGTGGCGTCCCTGCGGTGCTTGTGCTCGCGCAGCCATTCCCACAGGAATCCGATCACCAAACCGGCCACAACGCCCCCCAGAACCACGATAAACAGCGGCAGAGATGTAGACAGGTTAAAGCCCAGTAACTCGGACAGTGCATCGGGCATCAGTTTGAGTTCAACCATCTCGCGGTTGGCCAGTGAGATTGACACCAGAACAATCCCCAGAACGCCCAGGAATCCATATCGAAGATAACGCATCATAGGGTCAGGCTTTACCGTTCAAACGATCCCTTAGCAACTTGCCAGTTTTGAAGAATGGAACGCATTTTTCCTCGACCTGAACCGTCTCGCCGGTTCGCGGGTTCCGACCCACACGCGCATCCCGCTTTTTGACCGAAAACGCACCGAATCCACGCAACTCGACACGGTCACCACGTGACATTGCATCCGTCACTTCTTCGAATACGGTATTCACGATCCGTTCGACATCCCGCTGATAGAGATGTGGATTTTCGTCGGCGATTTTCTGAATCAATTCTGAACGGATCATGCGTGTTACCCTCCCAGGTGACCGGTTAACCATGCCTATTATTCTGGACAGTATAGAAAAAAACCCGGAACGGGGGAACGTAAACTCTGTGTGCAAAGGCTCTAATTTTCAGGAAACTCACGCAATTTTTTGCTTGTCGGGCGGGTTTTCACACCTATTGCGCGAACGATTGCACGATTAACCCGAGAATTTGGAACACATTGATTCGCAACAAAAACGGCCCCGCGCGCTCGCACGGGGCCGTAATTTCAGCTTGGACTGTCGTCCGGGCTTAGTCGCCGGATTTCAGCGCTGCACCCAGGATATCGCCCAGCGATGCGCCCGAGTCGGAAGAACCGTACTGTTCCACGGCCTCTTTCTCTTCGGCGATCTCACGCGCCTTGATCGACAGGCCCAGACGGCGGGTTTTGCTGTCGACGTTGGTAACGCGGACGTCGACTTTGTCACCGACCGAGAAACGCTCGGGGCGCTGTTCGGCACGATCACGCGACAGATCGGAGCGGCGGATGAAGGACTTCATGCCTTCGTATTCCACTTCGATGCCGCCATCTTCGATCGCAGTCACTTCGACGGTGATGACCGAGCCACGCTTCACGCCGCCCACGGCTTCGGCAAACTTGTCACCGCCCAGGGCTTTGATCGACAGCGAGATACGCTCTTTCTCAACGTCAACTTCCGAGACAACCGCCTGAACAACGTCGCCTTTGCGGTAGTTCTGGATCGCATCCTCGCCACGCTCGTCCCAGGACAGGTCGGACAGGTGAACCATGCCGTCGATGTCGCCTTCGAGACCAATGAACAGACCGAATTCGGTGATGTTCTTGACTTCGCCTTCGACCTCGGTGCCCTCGGGGTGTGTTTCTGCAAACACTTCCCATGGGTTGCGCTGAGTCTGCTTCAGGCCCAGAGACACGCGACGCTTGGCACCGTCAATTTCCAGAACCATGACGTCGACTTCCTGGCTGGTCGAAACGATCTTGCCAGGGTGGACGTTTTTCTTGGTCCAGGACATCTCGGAAACGTGCACCAGACCTTCGACACCGGCTTCCAGCTCGACGAACGCGCCGTAGTCGGTGATGTTGGTGACGCGACCCTGATGGACCGAGCCCAGCGGGTACTTGGCAGCAACCAGATCCCACGGATCTTCCTGCAGCTGCTTCATGCCCAGGCTGATGCGGTGGGTCTCTTTGTTGATCTTGATGACCTGAACCTTGATGGTTTCGCCGATCGTCAGGATCTCGGACGGGTGGTTCACACGGCGCCATGCCATGTCGGTGACGTGCAGCAGGCCGTCAACGCCGCCCAGGTCAACGAATGCACCGTATTCGGTGATGTTCTTGACGACACCCTCGACGGTCTGACCTTCGGACAGGTTGCCGATAACTTCGGCACGCTGTTCGGCACGCGATTCTTCCAGGATTGCGCGACGCGACACAACGATGTTGCCACGGCGGCGGTCCATTTTCAGGATCTGGAACGGCTGCTTCAGACCCATCAGAGGGCCAGCGTCGCGCACGGGGCGAACGTCAACCTGCGAGCCGGGCAGGAACGCAACTGCGCCACCCAGATCGACGGTGAAGCCACCTTTGACGCGACCAAAGATTGCACCTTCGACGCGCTGGTCGTCGGCGTATGCTTTTTCCAGACGATCCCATGCCTCTTCACGGCGGGCCATCTCACGCGAGATGACGGCTTCGCCACGGGCGTTTTCTGCGGCGCGCAGGTAAACTTCTACCTCGTCACCAACAGCGATTTCAGGGGCTTCGCCGGGATTTGCGAATTCTTTCAGATCAACGCGGCCTTCCATTTTGTAGCCTACGTCGATGATGGCTTGGCCGGCTTCAATCGCCAGAACCTTGCCTTTGACAACAGAACCCTCTTCGGGTGTGTCCATTTCGAAGCTTTCATTCAGGAGGGCTTCGAATTCCTCCATGGATGCGTTAGCCATGTGGCGTTGTTTTCCTTTACATACGTTTTTGCTGGCCGAGCGGTTGTCTCCGCCGGTCTTGTTTCATGATGTCTTCAGGCGTGACCCGGTGCGTCCCTGAGCAAACAAACACAAAGGGCCGAGGTTTCCCGGCCCTGCTCAGAAACGCCATCCGGACGTTGACCGCCCTTGTGTTGACAGCGCGCGTATAGGCGGATTCCACCGCAGGCGCAAGAGCAAACCCCTGCAATGCAAGGCCTTGACCGCCGCAGGCGCGATCCCGCTTATCAGTCTGATCACCGACCCATGTCCCAGACCCGCGCGTCCTTCTGCAACATGGATTCTCGATCGCATTCAATCGGGAATAGGCCGCGACAGGATTTTGGGCACCACCTGCCCTGTCCCAAATGCGCAAAGCCGATGCCGGGCTCCAGGGTAGACAGGCCGAGGCAAGCCACCGCCGCAGTTCACCGGGCAGAGCATCATAGGCCTGCATGGGCGATCCGGCCCGCCGGCGACGTTTGATCTGGCTGCGCAGATTTCGCTTTTTTCCACGATCGCTCATCACACGCTTCGGCAATTTTTCGCATGGCTCGGTTTTTGCATTGAAGACAGAATTTTGTCATGCTCAACCCTCATTGTGCAATGTTATTACATTTTCATAACACGCGCACAACCTACTTTTCCGGCAATGAATGTCGTGTTTCGGAAAGAAAGGAGTACCCGCAAAGCACATCTTTGGCGTACTTGGAGGAACTTATGAGCCAGCAACTCAACTTTCTTGTCATCATCTCAGACGAACACCGCAAAGACGCTATGGGATGTGCGGGCCACCCGATCGTGAAAACTCCGAACCTGGATGCGCTGGCGGCGCGCGGTACGATGTTCGACGCTGCTTATACGCCTTCGCCAATATGTGTCCCGACCCGTGCGGCGTTGGCCACCGGGGACTGGGTCCATAAAACCGGCAATTGGGACAGTGCCACGCCCTATGATGGCGAACCGCGTAGCTGGATGCGACAATTGCGGGATGCAGGCCGCGAAGTTGTTTCCATTGGAAAATTGCACTTTAGATCCAACGAGGACGACAACGGGTTCTCGCAGGAAATCCTTCCGATGCATGTTGTCGGCGGAGTCGGTTGGGCCGTCGGCTTGCTGCGCGAGAACCCGCCCGCCTATGACTCGGCGGCTGAGTTGGCGGGCGATGTAGGCGTCGGACCCAGCACTTATACCGACTATGACCTGGACATTACTGCTGCGACCGAGGCATGGCTGTCCGATCCAGCCCGGAAAAGTCAACCTTGGGCCGCATTCGTGTCGCTGGTCAGTCCGCACTACCCGCTGACGTGTCCCAAGGAATGGTACGACCTCTATGATCCCGCAAAGATGGACCTGCCAGTCGGTTATGGCAAAGGCCTGCCCGACCATCAGGAACTGAGAAATATCGCCTCGTTTTTTAACTATGACGACTACTTTGACGAACGGAAGATGCGTGAGGCCAAGGCCGCTTATTACGGACTGACCTCCTTGATGGACGATTGCGTCGGGCGCGTCTTGCGGGCCCTCTCCGAAAGCCAGCAGGCCGAAAACACGGTGGTGATTTATGTCTCGGATCACGGAGACATGATGGGCGATCAGGGTTTCTGGACCAAGCAGGTCATGTATGAGGCAAGTGCCGGCGTTCCGATGATCGTGGCTGGTCCGGGCGTTCCAGCCGGACGCCATGTGGCCACATGCACAAATCTGACCGATATCGCTGCCACCGCCCGCGAGGTTTGCGGCGTAGCAAATGACGAAGTTAACGCAGGCCAACCCGGCCAGTCCCTGCGTGCCATTGCGAATGCAGACGACGACCCCGACCGCACCGGATTCAGCGAGTACCACGATGGCGGATCGAAAACCGGCAGCTTCATGGTGCGTTGGAGAAACTGGAAATACGTTCACTATGTCGGCTTTTCGCCGCAACTGTTCGATCTGTCATCGGACCCCCACGAACAGGTCAACCGTGCTCTGGAAGGGGTGAATGATCCGCTGGTTCAGGCCGCACTAGTCGAAGGAGAGCGCCGCTTGCGTGAAATCTGCGATCCCGACGAGGTCAACGCCCGCGCCTTTGCCGATCAACGCAGGAAGATCGAAGAGTTGGGCGGAGAGGAGGCCTGCCGCACCGCATTCGTGTTCAACCATACTCCCACGCCTTCAGAGCAGGAAAAGATGCGCGAAGGTCCGGCACTCTGAATTCAGCATTCCTTGCTCTTCGTGAGGTTCTGTTCGATCAATGCAATCGGCAAGCCGTTACCGTCGCCGCCGCAAAGCCGAGCGGCACAGCCGGAAAACAAAGGTGTCATAGGTCTTGGCTGTATTCACCGTCTGCGCGAGACCCGACGACCTCCAAGACATCCCACACAGGCATTTTGTAAGAGTGCTACCAAGACCTACTCAAAACCCTGGTCGCCGAGGCGAAGGCGAAGAGTTTCCTCCCCGCCTCTCATCAAATTCTAAAAATCGCCCTGCGCACAGGGCGAAATGAATTGCTAGAACAGTTGCAAATCCTTCTTGCCGCTTTGGATTTCGTCCAGGTTTGGCATGTTCTGAATCACCACGGGTTCCGGCGACACACCCGGCATCGCCACTGTCGGTTTCATCGGCGCCGCCATGGCAAAGGCCGGTTGCTTCAGCTCACCCCGGATATCGCGCAGTAGCGTTTTGTGATCTGGCATCGTCTTGAGTATCTGCGCAAGGTCCACTTTCGCACCCTTCCACCACTGAAACCAAATCGCTTTGTTCAACGGCCGCAGACGATCGCGGATACCGGTACCATAACCCGTATCATAGACCTGTTTGCCCAAAAGAACCGTCTGATAAACGCGATGGTCAAACAGCGTGGCGAACTCGACGTCGTGCTGCATCGGCAGGCGGTGCTGCCACAATTCCAGGTTCTCGGCCAAACGATCCGGCAACTTCATCTCGGTCCGTGCGTCGATCCAGTATTGGTCATCCGTACGGTTGCCCAGTCGGTAGTGCAGGCAAATGAATTCCAGCACCTCGTTGTAGAGCTTATCCATCTGCCGGTTGTATCTGGCCCGCAATGACGGTTCGATGTCCCGGGTGGGCAAGTGCTCTGCGAACCAGCGTATCGCGTGATCAATCATATGGATCGCGGTACTTTCAAGAGGTTCTATGAATCCTCCCGACAACCCGATCGCCACACAGTTTTTGACCCAGGCATTGCGTACGCGCCCGACGCGCATCGGGATTACGCGCGGCGTCGCGCCCTTGCCGCTGTCTCCCAGCCACTCAAGGTATTCATCTGCCGCCTGATCGTCCGTGCGATGCGCGGAAGAATAAACGTAACCCGTCCCCACACGGTTGTAGAGCGGTACCCGCCATGTCCAACCTGCGCCAAGTGCGGTAGACCGCGTGACGCTTTCGATCTTTCTTGGATTGGGATGCTCGATCTGCAACGCCATGGCGCGATCGTTGGGCAGATAATCCGAGTAATCCAAAAACGGCTCACCAAGAGCCTGATTGATGATCAACCCGCGGAACCCGGTGCAATCAATGACCATTTCGATGTCATGGCGGCCCGTGCGCTCCAACATCAGGTGGCTGACGTTTCCTTGTTCATCCAGCTCAACCGCTTGCACCTCATCCTGGATGTGTTCCACACCGCGCTCGGTGCAGACCTTGGTCAGCATGCCTGCAAACTTCACGGCGTCCAGGTGATAGGCATAGCCAAACCGCTGCTCAAATTCGGGCTGCCCCAACTGCCGCCCACCTTTGCACAGGCGAGCCAGATCATCATGCGGCGAGATGGACTGCGTAAAATCCCGATCCCCATTGCCATAGCGCAGGAAAAACTCGGAGGCCTCCAGCCCCTCCAGCAACTGGCCGTGGGCAAAGGGGTTCACGTAATCGATGCGATTACCCTTGGCGTCCTTGTTCCAATTGCAAAACTTCACACCCAGTTTGAACGAGGCGTTGGTTTCGCGAAAAAAATCCCGCTCTGAAATACCTGCCTGACGGAGCGTGACCGGCATGCGTGGCACCGTGGCCTCGCCTACACCGACGGTGGAGATATTGGGGCTTTCGATCAGGCAGATGCGCGGGCGATCCTTGGGTGCTGAGGTGCGGGAAAGCACCATCTCCAGGATTAGTGCGGTCATCCAACCAGCCGTGCCGCCACCAACGATGGTGATTTTGCTCAAACGATTGTTCATGTGGTTCTGTCCCTGTTGGTTCGGGGGATTTATTAGCTGCATCCCCTTTTTGTTTGGGGGTTAATATTGCAGCTTTCCCTTTTTGTTTGAGGGGTAGTATAGCAGCTATCGCGCATCCAGCTAGGGCTTTCCTGGCCTGAACGTGCTCCGGCCCCGCGACCCGCAGTGACCGATTCTTGGCCTTTTTGTCAGTACGGAACCGCGAAGCGGTCGCCACAAACCTTGCCGCGTATCTTCCTTAGCTTTTTGGTTTCTTCCAAACAGGATTGCATCAGGATAAGCGCACTTTCCGGGCAACCGTCAGATTTCTTCGCCTTTCTTCAGTAGCTCTTCGATCAAAGCGCGCTGCAAATCATGGCTGTCGCCTCCGCCGAATTCCGCCGCACCACCGGAATACAAGGTGCCGTAAGTCTTGGCGATGTTCACGGTTTGCGCCAGCCCCGAGATCAACTGGTTCTTGTCCAGTCGAGACAACGGGTGGATGAATGCAGCCCACAATGTGCCATTGGCGATCGCGTAACGCGCATCCAGCGTACTGTCGAAATTCGCCTGCATCATGCGCTTCAGGTCCGCGGGCGACAAATCTTCTGCGCTGCCGATCGCGACCATTGCCCGCATCCGGTCCGCATTTGTGTCTGTGACAACAAGCACCGTCACATCCGATACCGTCAACTCAAAGCCCGGCCCAAGCGGTCGTGCCTCAGGATCAAGCGCAAAGAGAATTTTGCCCAGCCTTTCGTAATCCATCGAAGGTTCCGCCTCTTGGGCGGCAAGGCTTCCGGCCAGCAATACCAGAACAAGGGCAAGGCGGATCATGATCATTCTCCAGACGACAATGATCCAACCTTAGGCGCGCAGCGGTTAGCTGACCAAACACAGCTTGGTGAACTCTGTTTTCGCTTCGACGTTACTGCCCGGCGCGCCACTTGTCCGCGACTAAGGCAATCGCCTCGCTCAGCGCCTGATCAATCGACAGATCGGAGGTATCCAGCAGCACCGCATCCTTTGCGGGTTTCATTGGGGCCGTACTACGTTCGGCGTCACGCGCATCCCGCTCGCGCACGTCGGCAAGAACCTGTTCTCGGGATAGTTCCGCACCCTTGGCAATCAGTTCCAGAAAACGGCGCTCGGCCCGAACCTCGGCGCTGGCGGTGACGAACACCTTGACCTCAGCTTCCGGGCAGATCACGGTTCCGATGTCGCGGCCGTCCAGAACCGCACCGCCCGATCGTCTCGCAAAAGCACGCTGAAAATCGACCAGCGCGGCCCGGACCTCGGGGATGACCGCGACTTTGGATGCCGCTTGCGCGATTTCTGCCGTGCGCAGGTCTCCCTGCTCCAATTCTTCCGCGGTCAGCGATTGCGCCGCAGCTATCGCGTCCAGTCCGTTCAACGTGCGCCGTCCGACCGCACGATACAGCAGACCGGTGTCAAGATGCGCAAAACCGAACGTCTCAGCGACCGCCTTGGAGATCGTCCCCTTGCCTGCCGCAGCAGGCCCGTCAATGGCAACCGTGAAACTGCGGGTTGTCATCAGACTTGCCGGTTGTTGCGCGCCAACTGAGCGCCCAACCGCTCCATCAAGGGCTCGAACACCGGGAAGGACGTTGCGATGGGTCCGGCGTCATCGACGGTCACCGCATCAATTGCGCCCATGCCAAGGATCATGAATGACATCGCGATGCGGTGATCCAGAAAGCTCTCGCAGATACCACCACCTGGAACGTTGCCAATGCCCAGCCCCTCGACCGACCACCATTCCTCGCCCTCTTCAACCGTCACGCCATTGGCGCGCAGGCCGCGGGCCATTGCGTCAATCCGATCGCTTTCCTTGACGCGCAGTTCCTTGACGCCAGCCATCATCGTGGTGCCCATGGCGTTGGCCGCAACAACGGACAACACCGGGTATTCATCGATCATCGAGGCCGCACGTTCGGCCGGCACGTTGATCCCCTTCATGTTCGGCGAATAGCGCGCGCGCAGGTCGGCAACGGGCTCGCCACCTTCTTCGCGCTCGTTTTCATAGGTCAGGTCGGCACCCATTTCGCGCAGCGTGGTAAACAGACCAGCGCGGGTCGGGTTCAGACCAATCCCCGGCACCAGCACATCCGAATCCGGCGTGATCAGCGCCGCACAGACCGGAAAGGCGGCACTGGACGGATCGCGCGGCACGGCGATAACTTGCGGCTTCAACTCGGGTCGACCGGTCAGAGTGATCACACGACCCTCGTCTGTGTCCTCGACAGAAATTTCTGCACCAAACCCGGCCAGCATCCGTTCAGAGTGATCGCGCGTGGCCTCTTTCTCGATCACCACGGTTTTGCCGGGCGCGTTGAGACCGGCCAGCAGTACAGCGGACTTCACCTGCGCCGAGGGGACCGGCACTTCATAACGCACCGGAACCGGGTCGGCGGCACCCACAATGGTCATCGGCAACCGACCGCCCGTGCGTCCAACCGATTGAGTCCCGAATAGCGCCAGAGGATCCGTGACCCGCGCCATGGGGCGTTTGTTCAGACTGGCATCGCCCGTGAAGGTCGCCGTGATCGGAGAGGTCGCCATAGCGCCCATGATCAGGCGCACTCCGGTTCCCGAATTGCCGCAATCGATCACCTGATCCGGCTCGGCAAAACCACCAACCCCGACACCGTGGACGGACCATTCGCCGCCGCCATGATCTGTGACTTCAGCCCCAAACGCGCGCATAGCTTTGGCCGTGTCCAGTACATCCTCGCCTTCCAGCAGGCCCGTGATCCGGGTCTCACCCACTGCCATGGCCCCAAGGATCAGCGAACGGTGCGAGATCGACTTGTCTCCGGGCACTTCGGCCGTGCCGGTCAGCGGACCGCAGGGATGCGAGGTCATCGGGATGGGCGTGCCGTGTCCGGACATGGGGGCTCCTTTTGCGCTATCAGTGCTCAAGCCGATTAGCGAATTGGGGCCGCTTGGTCCAGCGGCAATGATGCGCTGGTTGGCTGCGAAAGCGCTTGTCAGGCCTCTCCCAGCCATTTGGCGGGATTCTCTTCGGCGATCTGCCGGAAAATTTCTTCGCCCAGCGCATTTCGCAGACGGATGCAGACCGCTCTTTCCGACAGCTTTTCCTGCCGGGTCATGTAGTAATCCGACCCGAACAGAACCCTTGACCGCAATCGCGTGCTTTCTTCATCGTCGCCGGTCAGGAAAATTCTAAGGAACGGAGCGTAGTCCTCGAACTGAAACAGTGTGTAGGAAATGTCGGTCCATAGCCCAGGGTAATCCCCGCTGCCAATCATACGCCGGATCGCCACCTGCCAGTTTCGACTGAACGCATCATCCAAAGGATCCTCGCGATCCGGGTTGGCGTAAGCTTCCCAGTCGCGCTGACCGCCGAAATGCGCGAGGCAAACGCGGAGCGTAGGATGTGCCCGCATCACAGGAATAAATGCCTCTGGCTCAGTGAAACGATCAGCCCAGTAATCCGGCAGATACCGCCCCTGAACACCCCCGCGCGAGCAGTGGGACATCACCGGCAGGTTCTTTTCCGCAAGTCGGGGATACACGTGGCGCATCAGCACAGGGTCGTCCGGGGCGAAGCCCAGTCGCGGGTATAGCTTTAGACCACGGAAACTTAGACCATCAATCGCGCGCCATAGCTCTTTCGCCTCGGGGTCCGCCCGTGGGTCAATCGTGGCAAAGGGAATAACCGAGCCACCAACGGCCGGATCACCAGCCAGCTTTGCCAGTTCGTCGTGTTGCGCGCTGAGCGGCAGGGACGGCGCACCGTACCCAAATGCCGACAGATCCATCGGCAGCACAACAAAACGGGTATTGCCCGGATAGTGCCGCCTTAGGTTGCTCAGAATGTCCCGTTGGCTGTCTTCGGCGGTCTCCCTCTGAAACCGGTAGAGTCGATCCAGTTTTTCCGCGACCGGGTGCTGCCCGATAAGGCGCGCACCGAATGCCAGTGCTTTCAGAAGCCAAGGCATTTTCTTGAATGGTTTCAGCGCAGGATAAGGGTAATCTTCTGGAACATGGCCCGCGTGGAATAGGTGGGTATGGCAATTTGTGATCCGAATATCAGACATGGCAATTCCCGAAATATACTTGAGCGAACAGACCGCGTGTGGCCTGCTCAACCTAGCATAGCGTTCAGGATTACAGAAATCTGAAAAGGGTCAGTTTTCGGTGCGCCGGAAGGTCAGGTAATGCGGTGTGCGACCTTCGCGCAGCGCCTTTTGTTCATACCGGGTCGAGATCCAGTCGTCCCAAGGCTTACGCCAGTCCGCAGGGCGCTCGGCCAGCCATTCGAAACCGGCGCGCGGCACCTCTTCGAGGGTCTGGCGCACATAGTCCGGGATGTCCGTCGCCACCCGGAAAATCGCGCCGGGTTTCAGTGATCTGGCCAGCGGCTCAAGATGTTCAGGTGTGACAAAACGGCGGCGATGATGCCGCGCCTTTGGCCACGGATCAGGATAAAGCAGAAACGCACGCGAGATACTGGCGTCGGGCAGCACGTCGAACAGGTCACGCGCATCGCCAGGATGAACTGCAAGATTTTCAACACCAGCCCGGCGGATTTTGCCCAACAGCATGGCGACACCATTGATATACGGCTCTGCCCCAATGATGCCGATATCGGGGTTGTTCCTTGCCTGATGCACCAGATGCTCGCCGCCGCCAAAACCGACCTCAAGCCAGACCGGTTTGCCACCAAACAACGCGTCGAGGTCAAGCGGTGTGCGTTCAGGGTTGGCCTCCCAATCGACTGGGCCGGGCGACAGGGCCGCAAGGTCTTCCGACAGATAGGTCTTTTGGCTGGGCTTCAGGGTTTTGCCCTTGAAGCGGCCATAGAAGTTCCTGCGGGGGCGTTTTGGGGTCTCGGTGCTCATGGCGGTGGCATTACTTTGACGCCGAAACCGTTGCAAGAGGCGAGGCTTGGTTAGCTGGCAACTGGCCTAAATGAAAAACGCGCCTCAAAGGGCGCGTTTTTTTGAATTGAAGATCAGACTGCTTTTTTAAGGGCGTCGACCAGATCGGTGCGTTCCCAACTAAAGCCACCATCCTCATCCGGGTCACGGCCAAAGTGGCCATAGGCAGCCGTGCGCTGATAGATCGGCTTGTTCAGTTGCAGATGCTCACGGATGCCACGCGGCGTCAGGTCCATTACCTCGCCGACCGCTTTTTCGATTTCAGCGTTTGCGATCTGGCCCGTACCGTGTGCGTCCGCGTAAATCGATAGCGGCTTGGAGACACCGATCGCGTAGCTTAGCTGGATCGTGCATCGCTCTGCCATGCCCGCGGCCACAACGTTCTTGGCCAGGTAGCGCGCAGCATAAGCGGCCGACCGGTCAACCTTGGTCGGGTCTTTGCCCGAAAAAGCGCCGCCGCCATGAGGGGCAGCACCACCATAAGTATCCACAATGATCTTCCGCCCGGTCAGACCTGCGTCGCCATCCGGCCCGCCAATCACGAACTTTCCGGTTGGGTTTACGTGCCACTCGGTCTCGGCCGACAGCCAGCCGTCGGGCAGAGTTTCGCGAATATACGGCTCGACAATCTGGCGGATGTCGTCCGAGGTCAGCGACTCGTCCAGGTGCTGCGTCGACAGCACGATCGAACTGACACCAACCGGCTTGCCGTCACGATAAACCACCGACAACTGTGATTTCGCATCCGGGCCGAGGGCAGGTTCCGTGCCGTTCTTGCGAACTTCTGCCAGGCGCCGCAGGATTGCATGCGAATACTGGATCGGTGCAGGCATAAGAGCCGGCGTTTCAGTCGTCGCGTGACCGAACATGATCCCCTGATCGCCTGCGCCCTCGTCCTTGTTATCCGACGCGTCGACACCCTGCGCGATATGAGCGGATTGTTCGTGCAGCAGGTTCGTCACTTCGACGGTTTCGTGGTGAAACTTGTCCTGTTCGTAACCGATATCCTTGACACAGGCGCGCGCAATCTCGTCGATGCGGCCCATGTAGTCATGCAACGTGTCCTGATCCGACAGGCCAACTTCGCCGCCGATAACAACGCGATTGGTGGTTGCAAAGGTTTCGCACGCCACGCGCGCTTCGGGTTCTTCGTTCAAAAACGCGTCGAGAACGGCATCCGAAATGCGGTCGCAGACCTTGTCCGGGTGCCCCTCGGAAACGGATTCCGAAGTAAATGTGTAGTTCTGTCGGGACATGAAAGTGCTCCATTAAGATTTCCCCGCCACGCCAGGAAGCCGTTGTGACAGGCATTTCGAGGGGATACGCCCGCAGAAAAAAAGGGTCAATCGGAAATTACCCGTGATCGTGCCGGGCGTTGCGCCAGAGCAGCAAAAAAGTGGCCAATAGCGCAATTAGAATCGGATTATCTCCAATTCGAGAATAAATCGTCGACGCCATAGCTTGCGGCAACTCCGCGTCGATATAGCCCGCCTGCCCCAACGGTAGGGCATCGGTAATCTGTCCCAACGGGTCAATCATCGCCGAAACGCCTGTGTTGGCCACGCGCACCATTGGCAACCCCTGCTCGATCGCGCGCATCTGCGCCTGCGCCAGATGTTGGTACGGACCGGACCGCGTACCGAACCACGCGTCGTTTGTGATCTGCAACAAAAAATCCGCGCGTTCCGGAGCCGCAAAAACATCCTGCGTGAATACGGCCTCGTAACAGATCAGCGGCAGGGCGGTGCCCAACTTACCCGCGTCCATCACTGCCGCCCCCGGCCCTGCACTGAACCCATTCCCGGTTGTCGTCGCCAGACCCGCAATGCCAAACCGCGCCATCAGATTGCCGAAGGGCACGTATTCGCCGAAGGGTGCCAGATGATGCTTGTCGTAGAGCCCCGCCTGACGTCCCTGATCGTCCAGATATATCATCGAGTTGTAGATCCGCGCGCCGTTCGCCCGTTGAATTCCAAGGACAACCGGAGTGCCCTGTGCCGCCTCGGCTATGGCCGTCAAATAGGGCTGGGCGCTCCCCAACCAGGCTGGCACCGCTGTTTCGGGCCAGACGATCAAATCCGGTCGAGGCTCCGCTGCCGTAAATTCGATTTGTCGCGCGAAAAACAGTGGAGCATAATCCGGGTCCCATTTCTGATGCTGAGGCGCATTGGGCTGCACGAGCCGGACAACATGTTCGGACAGAGACACCTGGGGACGCGTGGCGGCATATCCCGTGGCCAGCACAGCGGTTCCAACCGAAATGACAAGGGGCACAGCCAAACCACGCAACGTTCGGCTTTCGGCCAAGGCCGCCCCGAATGGAAGGGTGGCGGCCAAGGTCAGAGCCCCCAACCCGTATGGCCCCATCAGCGACAACACCTGGACAACCGGCGTATTGACCCAGACTTGAGCGACTCCGGCCCAGGGAAACCCGGTCAACAGATATCCCCGGCCAATTTCTGCCAGAGACAAGCTTACAGTCAAATACAATGCCTGTTGCACAGGGTCCGATTCCGGCCTGCGTGCGACCCAAAACGCCAGCCCCCAAAAAAGGGCCAACCCACCGGCCAATAACACCAGTGCGAACGGTGCCATCCAGGCATGACGTTCAGCATCGACCTGAAAAGGTTCGATAATCCAGCTTAGCGCATTGGCGAAATATCCGGTGGCAAATGCCCACCCCAACCAGGCGGCTTGACGACGGGTTTCGCAGGACAGAAATAAGGGAGCGATCAGAACACACGCCAGAAGCGTCGCGCCCCAATAGCCGAACGGCGCCAACCCAAACGCACCAAGCGCACCCAGCGACGCAGCCAATGCAAGCCTTAGCCAGAACGGCCAACCCTGCGCTGGGTTCATGTAACGGCGTCCGGCAGCATGACACGCAACCGCTTGATACGGCGCGGGTCGGCATCGAGCACTTCAAACTCGGGGCCCTCGGGGTGCAGCACAACTTCTCCCCGCGCCGGAACGCGCCCCGACAACATGAAGACCAACCCACCCAGAGTGTCGATTTCTTCTTCGTCCACATCTTCGTGATTGGTCAGCGAGCGGCCAATCTCGGCCTCGAAATCCTCCAACGGGACGCGGGCCTGAACAACATAACAGCCCGGCTTTTCCTGTACCCACAGTTGATCTTCGTCTGCGTCATGCTCATCCGCAATCTCGCCCACGACCTGTTCGATCAGGTCCTCGATCGTCAGCAACCCGTCGACGCCGCCATATTCATCAATCACCAGCGCCATGTGCCGGCGCTCGGTCTGCATCTTGGTCAGCAAAACCCCAATCGGCATCGATGGCGGTACGAACAACAAAGTGCGCAGCATCGAACGCAGGTCAAACTCGGTCGACTCTCCGTTGAATCCATGGGTGAGGGCAAAATCCTTGAGATGGACAAATCCCAAAGGAGTATCCAGCGTTCCGTCATAAACCGGAATCCTGGACAAACCGCTGTCCCGAAACAAAGCCGCCAACTCGTCTTTGGTAATAGTCAACGGAACCGCAATGATCTCAGCCGTCGGGATCGCCACGTCCTCAACCCGCATTCGGCGCAGGTTGATCATGCCCCGGGATTGCGGGTTGGTCGCATTGTGCCCATTGACCGGGCTTGGCTCTTCGTCGCCTGGCGGAGAAAACGCATCAATGATGCGAGAGAAAAATCCGCTTTTTTCTTCTGTGTCTGTGCTGCTGTCCTGAGGTTGCGCGCGCTGCGCCGCCCTAGAACTGCCGTCTATATCGCCCATTACTCTGTTCCAGTTGATCGAGCCCAATTGGCCCACGCTAAGCATTATATGGGTCATCTATACCCATTTTGCCAAGTATCTCGACTTCTGCGGCCTCCATTAAAGTGGCGTCCGCGTCACGAATGTGATCATAACCCAGCAAATGCAACGTCCCATGAACCATCAGATGAGTAACATGATCATCCATGGATTTACCGGCTTCGGCGGCCTCTCGCGCGCAGGTATCGTAGGAAATCGCGATGTCGCCCAGCGCGATTTCACCCGTAAAATCGGGTTCTGCGGCCATGGGCATTTGGCCGGCTTCTTCTGGCGTCAGATCCTCTGCCGGCCAGCTTAGCACATTTGTCGGAACGGGTTTTTCGCGAAACTCGGCATTCAATGCGGCAATACGGGCGTCATCGCATCCCAGCACACTGACTTCGCAGCTCTCCGCATCCAGGCCGCAATGATCCAGGACGGCCCCGACGGCCGACCGCGCCAGCTTGGCCAATCCCTGCCAGCGGTCATCTTCAATGGTGATTTCAAGATTCATGACGTCAAATACCAAGGCCCCGCACGCGAGACCTCGGCAACTCAACCCGTTTCGCGACCCGCGTCGGCCTCATACGCTTCAATAATGGCGGCCACAAGCGGGTGCCGCACCACATCTTTCGATGTGAAGTAGTTGAAGCCAATATTCGGAATCGTCTTCAGCAAGCGTTCGGCGTCCTTCAGTCCCGATTGCACCCCGCGCGGCAAATCAACCTGAGACCTGTCACCAGTGATGACCATGCGGCTGCCTTCCCCCAGACGAGTGAGAAACATCTTCATCTGCATGGTTGTGGCATTCTGCGCTTCGTCCAGCACCACGAAGGCATTGGCCAGAGTGCGGCCGCGCATGAATGCCAGCGGCGCGATTTCGATCCGTTTTTCTTCGATCAGTTTGGCAAGCTGTTTACCCGGAAGAAAATCGTTCAATGCGTCATAGAGCGGCTGCATGTAAGGATCGACCTTGTCCTTCATGTCGCCGGGCAGATAGCCCAGCTTTTCACCGGCCTCGACGGCCGGGCGACTGAGGATAATGCGGTCCACATGGCCCCCGATGAACATCGAAACGCCGACGGCAACCGCCAGATAGGTCTTCCCGGTACCCGCCGGCCCGATACCAAAGGCCAGTTCATTCTGGAACAGCGATTGCACATAGGCCTTTTGCGCATCTGTTCGCGGTTCGACCAACTTTTTGCGGGTCTTGATTTCGACCGTGCCGCCTTTGAACATCTCCAGCTGATCGCCGTCGCGGGTTCCTGTTCCAGCTTCAGAATTGCCCATCCGCAGCTCGCGGTCGACATCCGCGGCTTCCACGTCACGCCCACCTTCCAAACGGGTATAGAGTGCCTGCAGAACATCGACGGCCTGTTTCTGCGCCTCCTCGTCACCCAGCACGACAAGCTGATTGCCGCGCCGCACGATCTGGACGGTCAGTTTTTGCTCGATCTCTGCAAGGTTGCGATCATATTCGCCGCATAAATCAATCAACAATCGGTTGTCGGGGAATTCAACAAGCGCCTCACGCTGGGGCATGTCATCTTGCGGTGGGGTCAGGGCACCGATGGCCAATCCGTTCTCCTGTCTTGGCGGTTCACCCTGAGCGTGACAACAAATCCGGGTCGACGCAAGGCGCAGATTTAAATTTTCCAGCCCCGATGACAAATGCGCCAGACAGCCGGGTCAAATCCCTGCAGTTTCTGACAAGCAGGGCACCTGAACCAGAAGCGTTTAGAAAGCGTAATTCAACCCGAACCGGACCCCGCGAAAGCTGGGAGTTGATTTGGTCGAAAACCCCGACCCCAAATCCACGACCTTCGATTCGAACTGCATGTACTCGATTTCACCGGTGATCGACCAGCGTTCGGTCAGTTGATGCTCCGCACCCAAACTTGCCGAAAAGCCACTGCGCCGGTCCTGCTCCTGAAAACGCGTCACCGGGCCGCCAGCGGCCAAAGAACTCGACGTAGTGATATCGCCGGTGACATATCCAACAGTCGCAAAATAAAGAATGCTGCGGCTCTTGTTGCTCAGACCGCTGCGCAGCCGTACCGAAAAAACGTCGGAAATAGATGACTGCGCCGTAACAGTCGTGATCCCGATTTGCGTCGATGCACTGTCGTCCAGGGTTCCGAAATCATACCCGATCTCCAAACCGTATACATAGTCCCGCCCGCCCCGCGTGGGCAGAATACCCCGCCAACCGCCACGGACGCCGCCATAACTTCCTGACGGTTCCAGATTGCCGATCGGAAACAAACCGCCCGAGGTTCTGAAGCCAAACTGGTCCTCTCCGCCAGACCCATAGCCGCCACTCAAACCCAGATAAAAGGCGCTGACATCACGTGAAAGTTCCAGCGGAGCAATGACATCCGGTTCGGTCACATCACCGATTACATCACCGGCCAGCGTCGGGGCGGCACTGAAGGCTGCGATCACCATTGCGCTGAACAACCGGGACGCACCAAATCCCCTGAAACACGTCCTACTCACTACTCGCGCCCTCCTTCACACGGATCCCAACATTAAGATCCGGGCAGATTTCTCATAGTACCCAAAAGACCTGCATGAAAAATCTGGCTATTCTCGGAACATAGTTCCAAGCTATAAATCAAGGGTTAATTTCCTGATATTTCGTCAGTTATGACGTTCAGGCACCCGTTCAGATTGCTTCGCCAGCCAGCGAGTTCGCACCCGACCCTGTGATTTTGACCGCTCGCAGATCCCCGGCGCCGATTTCCGCGTTTGTGACGTGAACTGCGTGAAGATACTCGGATTTTCCGACCATCTGATCGGAGAGACGACCGGGTTTTTCGAACAAAACTTTCACGGTCCGACCAACCATCGAGTCCTGGATCTCCTGCTGGTGGCGCGTAATCACGGCCTGCAGACGCTGTAGACGCTCATCGGCCACTTCCGCTTCGACCTGTGGCCGTTCTGCCGCAGGCGTTCCCGGCCTGGTTGAGTACTTGAAGGAATAGGCGTACCCGTATTTGACTTCTTCCACCAAATCCAGCGTGGCCTGAAAATCCTCATCCGACTCTTCCGGGAAACCGACAATAAAGTCACCAGACATGAGAATATCCGGCCGTGCCGCGCGGATGCGTTCGATCAGGCGCAAGTAGCTTTCGGCGGTGTGGCTGCGGTTCATCCGCTTAAGTATCTTGTCCGAGCCTGACTGAACCGGCAGGTGCAGGTAGGGCATCAGCTTGTCACAGGTGCCGTGCGCCTCGATCAGATCATCGGTCATGTCGTTGGGATGTGATGTGGTAAAGCGGATGCGTTCCAGCCCATCCACTTTGTTCAGTTCCCATATCAAACCGGCCAGTGACATATCTCCGTCAGCGCCAGCGCCATGATAGGCATTGACGTTCTGCCCCAGCAGCGTGATCTCGCGCACACCCCGTTCAACCAGATCCCGGGCCTCGCGCAGAATGCGGTCCGCCGGACGACTGACCTCGGCGCCGCGTGTATAGGGCACTACACAGAAGGCGCAGAACTTGTCGCAGCCTTCCTGCACCGTCAGAAATGCGGTCGGCCCACGTTTGGCCTTGGGGCGGTTCTTGAGCTTTTCGAATTTGTCCTCTTCTGGGAAATCCGTATCCAGCGCCTTTTCGCCTTCGCGCGTCTTTGCTTCCATCTCGGGCAAACGGTGATAGCTTTGCGGGCCTACCACCAGGTCGACCAGCGGTTGGCGGCGCATGATCTCTTCGCCCTCGGCCTGCGCAACACAGCCTGCAACGCCAATTTTCAGATCCGGCTTTTCCGCTTTCAGCCCTTTGAAGCGCCCCAGCTCAGAGTAAACCTTTTCGGCGGCCTTTTCCCGGATATGGCAGGTGTTCAGCAGGATCATGTCCGCGTCATCCGCAGACTTGGTCTCGACATAGCCCTGACCACCCAACGCCTCGGCCATACGCTCGCTGTCATAGACATTCATCTGACAGCCATAGGTCTTGATAAACAGCTTTTTCGGTTCGGACATGGTGCGGGCCTTTGCAGTCGCTGGATCGGCGTCATCTATATGCTTCGAACGCCGCTTGCAATGGCGGCGCAATTACCCGAATTTGGCCGGTAATTCCAGCAAGACGGAACTGAAACAGGCAATGCACTACGAATCCCCCGAGCATTTTCTGAAAACAGGCCAGACGGTCCTGGCAAAGGGGCCTGTGGCCCTGATCTTTGCCGAAGACGACGTTGAACTGAACGGTACACTGCGCCATCACCTCGAACTTGGGTTCAAGTCTGTGATTGCTTTCATGCCGAGGGAGTTCCACCTGGAACCGGACATCACAGACACAGTTCACCGCGTTACCTTGACCTGTGCGCCCCGAACCGTTGTGTTCGATACGATCAATCGGATCATTCAGGCGGCACCGGGGCTATGGATGTATTACTGCTATAACGCCGAGTACCTGTTCTTTCCCTTTTGTGAGACACGCACTGTCGGCGAGATGCTTGCCTTTCATACAGAGGAACGGCGCAGCGCGATGCTGGCGCATGTCGTCGACCTTTATGCCGATGATCTTGCCGCCGCACCCAACGGGGTTGCCCCCGACCGGGCCATGCTGGACAGCAAAGGCTATTACGCACACACCCGCCATGACGCTGCGGGGCAACCGTTGGAGCGGCAACTGGATATGTCCGGTGGCTTGCGTTGGCGGTTCGAGGACCACATCCCGTATGAACGCCGCCGCATCGACCGCATCGCCCTGTTCAAGGCGAAGAAAGGCCTGACTCTGCTGCCGGATCACACCTTCAACGACGCAGAATACAACACTTATTCCTGCCCGTGGCATCACAATATGACGGCGGCGATCTGCTCGTTCCGCGCGGCCAAAGCTCTGAAAACAAACGCCGGCTCGACCTTCGACATTCCCAGCTTTCGCTGGCGCAATTCGATCGAATTTCAGTGGTCTTCACGCCAATTGCTTGACCTTGGCCTGATGGAGCCTGGGCAGTGGTTTTGACCGCAGCTCCCCTTTAGCCTCGCAAGGTCAGCCGAGCCAGCGGCCGTGATCCTGTCAACGTTTTAGAAGCACCGGGAACCAGTCTTCGCGCAAACGCTGACCCGGCGTCATGTCATGGCCAGGAAATGGGGGCGAAGTCCGTCCCGGACGTTCGACATATCGCGCATCGTCTCCGACCAGACGCAGCGAAAATGCCCGGCGCCGGCTGTCGGACTGATTGCCACGCGCCCCATGCAGCGTGCGATAGTTGAAAGCCACCGCATCGCCGGGCTCCATCTCGAATTCGACCACTTTCATGCCCTCGGCATCCGGGTCAGGCACGGGGATGTACTGGCCTTCATCCGGAAAGTAACCCTCCTCCGAAACCCAACGCGTGGGCAAAACTTCTTTTTCCCAACGATGTGACCCGGCGACACAGCGCAATGTTGCCTGTTTCACCGGGTCCAGCGGCGACCAGAAGCTGATCGTCTGCTGGCCTTCGACGAAATAATACGGTCCGTCCTGATGCCACGGCGTTGACATCGAGGTTCCCGGTTCCTTGACCAACACGTGATCATGGAACATCTGAACCGTCTGCGACTGCATCAGATCTGCGGCCACTTCGGCGGCAGGAGACGTTTCAATCACCTCACGAAACTGCGGAATGCGCGTCCAGTTGCAGTAGTCATCGAAGAAGCGACCAGTTTCACCTTCCTTCTGGTTCTCGGACGCATACGGGCCGGGCTCTGCCATATTTGCCGCAACCCCGTCCCGCAGAGTGTCTACGTGATCAACAAAAAGGCCCTTGATCAGGACCACACCGTCATCCTGATAGGTGTCGATCATCTCTTGGGTCACGAGGGGATGGGGCATGTCAGTCTCCATGGAAAAGCTGACTGATCTGCGCATGAAAAGTACGTCTGTTCAAATCATATCTTTCAAAGTAAGCATTAACTTCATGTTATATATTTCCCTGCGCCAGTATGAGTACGTTTGCGCGATTGGCCAGTTTGGCAGCCTGTCCGCAGCGGCCCAGGCTCTGAATGTGTCCCAACCTGCTTTGTCGAACGCACTGACCCGTGTCGAAGCACACTTGGGGTATCAGCTTTTTGTCCGCCGTCGTGGCGCTGCGATGGCTTTGACGCCACAAGGGCGTGTTTTCGTCGAAGAGGCCGAAGCGCTCTTGCAAGGTGCGGCTCGGCTGGAAGGATCAGAACAACTTCGCACAGGTTCAAACCGCCTGAGACTGGGGTGCTTCGTGGATCTGGCACCTTTCATACTGGCCCCTGCTCTGCATCTGTTACGCCACCACCTTCCGGATGCCGAGGTAAGCAGTATCGTTGATCGGTTCGAAGGACTTATCAACGGGCTCGTTGACGGGCAGATCGATCTGGCAATCACTTATGATCTTGGGATGGACGCAGGTTTTACACGTGACAAGCTTTTTGAAAGCACTCCGCACGCGCTAATGGCACCGGATCATCCACTGGCAGCGGCCGAGGACATCACACTCGAAGACCTTGAACGTTACCCTCTGATTCTGTCTCAGGAGGGGTTGTCGGCCCAACATGTTTTGGGGTTGTTCAGACGCAACGGCTTGCATCCGACCGTTGCACATCGCGCCGCTTCGCTGGAAATACAACGGAGCCTGGCAGCTCATGGCGAGGGGATTGGCATCAGCTATGCGAATCCACCCGGCAACTTCAGCTACGACCGCATGCGGCTAACCAGTGTTCCAATCAGCAATTCGGATGCTACAGAATCCGCAGTTCTGGCATTGCACGGCACCGGCCCGGCCGGCACGGTTGTTACCGGTGCCCGAAAAGCGTTGAAAAATGGCCTGAGAAAGCTTTGACTACTGCTTCTTACGCAGACGGATCACCACATCCACCGATGCAATCTCGACGCCTTCCGGCGCCTCGGGCAGGCGTTGGATCACCAACTGGTCCGACGGCGCATCGCTCAACCGGCTTTCGTCTTCCCAGAAGAAATGTGGGTGGTCATGGGTGTTGGTGTCGAAATAGCTTTTTGAGCCATCTACGGTAATTTCCTGCAACACGCCGGCCTCACAGAACGCCCGCAATGTGTTGTAGACCGTTGCCAGCGAAACGGCGTCACCGTTGCGCTTTGCGGACTCGAAAAGGCTTTCGGCCGTCACGTGGCGATGGCGCCCGTCACCGACAAGCAACTCTGCCAACGCAACGCGCTGACGCGTCGGCCGCAATCCGGCGTCGACCAGCCAGTTTGTCGCGATTTCTCGGCTCTGAGGTGTCATGAATCCGATACCTGTTGTTGCTGACTGTATATATAGGTGCGCTCGGCCTGCAATTTCAAATGAAATTCATTCGCAAAGAATATCGTAGGCACAACAAGATGTGGCGTGGCGCTCTTGCAGGACCTTGCCTACGGGTGATAGACGAGGCCAGATATGACGAACGGACCCCTGGCAGGAGAGGCGGCAGAATGGCCCAATTCCCGAGCAGTTTTGACAAGGACGATCTGCTGAAATGCGCCCGTGGCGAATTATTCGGCCCGGGCAACGCGCAGTTACCTGCTCCGCCCATGCTGATGATGGACCGGATCACCGATATTTCGGGTGATGGCGGAGCGCATGGCAAAGGTCATGTAATCGCTGAGTTTGATGTGACGCCGGACCTTTGGTTTTTTGACTGCCACTTTCCCGGCAACCCGATCATGCCCGGCTGTCTGGGGCTGGACGGTTTGTGGCAGTTGACCGGCTTCAACCTGGGCTGGCGTGGCTGGCAGGGTCGCGGAATGGCCGTCGGTGTCGGTGAGGTCAAGCTGACCGGCATGGTGCGCCCGGACCGCAAGATGCTGACCTACAAAATCGATTTCAAAAAGGCGATTCAGACCCGCCGCCTGACCATGGGTGTGGCTGATGGTATCGTCGAAGCGGACGGCGAAATGATTTACGACGTCAAAGACATGAAAGTCGTTCTGTCCGAAGCCTGAGCCTGACCGGCCCGAAATAAGGAGCACGCACATGCGTCGAGTAGTTGTCACCGGGTTGGGGGTCGTCTCCTCCATCGGGAACAATGCCGAAGAGGTTCTGGCCTCACTCAAAGCCGGCAAATCCGGGATCGAGGCCAATGAGCAAATGGTCGAGCATGGCTTCCGCAGCCAGATCGCCGGATCGCTCAAGATCGACGTGACCGAGCATGTGGACAAGCGCACCCTGCGTTTCATGGGCCCCGGCGCAGCATATGCCCATATTGCCATGAACCAGGCGATTGCGGATGCAGGTCTGACCGAAGAACAAGTCGTCAACCCGCGCACTGGGCTTGTAGCCGGGTCCGGTGGCCCGTCGACCAGCGCGATGCTGACCGCGCACCAGACCGTACTGAAAACCGGCGCAACAAAGCGCATCGGCCCGTTCGCGGTTCCGAAATGCATGTGCTCGACGATCTCTGCGAACCTCGCGACAGCGTTCAAGATCAAGGGCATCAACTATTCGATCACGTCGGCTTGCTCGACCTCGCTGCACTGTATCGGCAATGCGGCCGAACAGATCATGCTGGGCAAGCAGGACGTGATGTTTGCCGGCGGCGGAGAGGAACTGGACTGGACCCTGTCCTGCCTGTTCGACGCGATGGGTGCGATGTCGTCGAAATACAACGATACGCCCGAAAAAGCCTCGCGCGCGTTTGACGAAAACCGCGACGGATTTGTGATCTCCGGCGGTGGCGGGATCGTTGTGCTCGAGGATCTGGACCACGCGCTGGCTCGTGGCGCCAAGATCTATGCCGAGGTCACCGGATATGCCGCCACCTCGGACGGCCATGACATGGTCGCCCCGTCCGGCGAGGGCGGTGAACGCGCGATGCGCCTGGCCCTGTCGACCCTGCCCGAAGGGCGCAAGGTCGGGTACATCAACGCCCACGGCACCTCGACCCCGGTCGGCGATGTGGGTGAGGTTGAGGCCGTCCGCCGCATCTTTGGCGAAGGCAATGTGCCACCGATTTCTTCTACAAAATCAATGACAGGCCACGCACAGGGCGCGGCCGGTGCGCTTGAGGCGATTTTCTGCCTGCTGATGTTGCACCATGACTTCATTACTCCGTCGATCAACGTCGACACACTTGCCGAAGGCATCCTGCCCGGTGAAATTGCTACTCAAGTAGTTGAAAACGCAGGACTGGACAGCGTGATGACCAATAGCTTCGGCTTTGGTGGCACCAACGGATCCATGGTTCTGTCAAAGTATAACGGGTGAATGTGATGTCGGAACTTCTAAAGGGTAAACGCGGCCTGATCATGGGCGTTGCCAATGACCGCTCGATTGCGTGGGGCATTGCCAAGGCTATGCACGAGGCAGGCGCCGAACTTGCATTCACTTATCAGGGCGAAGCCTTCGGCAAACGGCTTGAGCCGCTGGCCCAAAGCCTCGGCAGCGACTTCATGGTCGATGCGGATGTAACCGACGATGAGTCCCTGGACCGCGCATTTGGTGAACTGGCTGCACGCTGGCCAACCATCGATTTTGTGGTTCACGCCATCGCCTATTCGGACAAATCCGAATTGACGGGCCGGTTCCTGAACACCACAAGGGCCAATTTCAAACACTCGCTGGACGTATCCGCCTATTCCTTTATCGAAGTCGCGCGCCGCGCCTATCCGTTGATGAAGGATACTGGAGGCACACTGCTGACCCTGACCTATCAGGGCTCGAACAAGGTTGTTCCGAACTACAACGTGATGGGCGTCGCCAAGGCCGCGCTGGAATCGGCCACACGTTATCTGGCCAACGATCTGGGCCCCGAAGGCATCCGCGTGAACGCGATCTCTCCCGGTCCTATGAAGACGCTGGCCGGGGCCGCCATCGGCGGAGCACGCAAAACCTACAAGTTCTGCGACCAGAATGCACCTATGCGCTCAAATGCGACGCTTGAAGCTGTGGGCGGCACCGCTGTCTATCTGGCGTCGGATGCCGGTGCCTATACAACGGGTGAGATTATCCGTGTGGATGGCGGGTACCACATATTGGGCATGCCACAACCCGAATCCATGTGACCATAACTTTCCCTGCCAACGCCCAGATTTAACCATCTTTGGGCGGCAGGGATTGGATCATGAGCAAAGTTGACCACATCCTAGCCAGTAACGGCCGCGTTCCGCACGCGACAAAGACACCCGGGATTCGCGGTGGGCGCGCTCGCGCGCTGCTGGTCACCCTGATCGCCCTGCTGACCGCGTTTGTATTTTTCACGCAGCCAGAGGTCGTTGGGGCGATCGAAGCGTTGATTGGCTAGGTATCGATCTTTGAGCGGTCCGCTCAGTTGATCGAAACGATTTCGAAATCGAACACCAGGTCCTGTCCGGCCAGCGGATGGTTTGCATCCAGCATCACAGTGGCCTCGTCTGCTTCGACCACGGTAACAGGCACGGCCTGCCCCTGCGGCGTCTGCATCTGCAACTGAGTACCGGGCTCCAGCGGGATATCGTCAGGAATACCCTCGCGCGGAATTTCTTGTCGCATCCCGGGATTGATCGGGCCATAGGCATCAACGCAGGCAATCTCGACACGCTTTTTCTCACCGATTTCCATACCGGGTAGCGCGGCATCCAGACCGGGGATGATCTGTCCCGAGCCGACCACGAACTCCAGCGGGTCGCGTCCTTCGGAACTGTCGAACACTTTACCGTCCAGCAACGTTCCTGTGTAGTGGATGCGAACGGTGTCGCCTTGTTTGATAGCGGTCATGGTGGCCTCCGGCCTCAAGGGGAATGAACCGCGCAGCCTAGGGTTTCAAACTGTATTGTAAACCCTATGCCCTTTAACCCACGCGGTGGTTATGCTTACCTGCGCCCGATCAGGGGAGGAGCAGATGGCAATCACCACTTGTGTATTCGACGCCTATGGTACGTTGTTCGACGTGGCGGCTGCCGCGCGTCAGGCTGCGGCTGAGCCCGGCTTTGAGGCCTTGCTGAACAAATGGCCCGAGTTGGCCAACCACTGGCGCCTGAAACAGCTGCAATATACCTGGTTACGTGCCGTCACTGACGCCCATGCCGATTTCTGGGACGTCACGCAAGACGGCCTGGATTGGGCGTTGGAGGCAACCGGCCTTCAAGGTGACGCCGCCCTGCGTCAGAGGTTGCTGGACCTGTATTGGCAGCTACAGGCGTATCCCGAAGTACCTGCGATGCTGGCTGCTCTCCAGGCCGGAGGGAAGCAGACCGCCATCCTCTCCAATGGCTCCCCGCCGATGCTGGATGGTGCGGTGCAATCCGCCGGGATCGGCAGCGTGCTTGACGATGTATTGTCGGTCGAAAGTGTCGGTATCTTCAAACCGCACGCGCGGGTCTACGATCTGGTTCAACAGAGGTTTGGTTGCGCCCGTGATGAAGTCCTGTTCGTCAGCTCGAACGGATGGGACGCAGCCGGGGCCAGCGGGTATGGATTTGTCACCGCGTGGGTGAATCGGGCGAAAGAGCCGATGGATCGCCTGCCCTGGACGCCCGCCCATGTGCTTTCGGATCTGACAACAATTCCTGAACTGGCTGGGCTGTAATGGCATTTTTCACCACGACCGACGGAAAGCGCATTCACTATGAGGACGCGGGTACCGGGTTACCGGTTTTGTGTCTGGCCGGTTTGACCCGAACAGGTCGCGACTTTGGTTATTTGGCGCCGCATATGTCTGACATGCGGATGATCACGATGGATTATCGCGGGCGTGGTCAGTCTGACTTTGATCCGGATTTCATGAATTACAACATCTTCCGCGAATCCCATGATGCTATCGAATTGCTCGATCACCTGAGCCTGAACAAAGTCAGCGTTCTGGGAACATCCCGCGGCGGCCTGATCGCTATGGCGCTAGCCGCCAGCCACCCTGAACGGTTGGCGCGGGTCATTCTCAATGATGTCGGACCGGTGATCGAACCCTCAGGAATCGCCCAGATCATGGACTACGTCGGCAAGCAACCGACCGCAAAGTCTTATGACGAAGCCGCGCAGGCACTAAAACTGTCGATGGAAACGCGCTTTCCCGGTGTTCCGTTGGAAAGATGGCGCCAGCAGGCCGAAGTGCAATATTCCGTGACCGAAGCGGGGCTTGCGCTGCGATATGACCCGGCCCTGCGTACCGCCTTGATCGAGCAGTCCGCAACAGGCGCTGTCCCAGATCTGTGGTTGTTTTTCGAAGCATTGCGCGACATTCCGACCGGTGTGATCCGGGGCGTAAACTCAGACGTTCTGGGGGCGGAGACACTGACGGAAATGCATAACCGGCATCCTGGCCTGATCTCGGCCGAGGTGCCGGATCGCGGCCATGTTCCATTTCTGGACGAGCCTGAGTCACTTGATCTGATACGCAAGGTATTGAGCAAACCATGAGTACGTTGGAAATGATTGAGGCCGCTGCCTTGCGGCTGCAAGGGCACGTGCGCGAAACGCCGATTCTGACATCGCCCTTTCTGGACGAAATCGCAGGCCGCCGGGTTCTGGTAAAACCGGAATGCCTGCAACACACCGGCAGCTTCAAGTTTCGCGGCGCGTGGTCAGCCATTTCGGCGCTGGATGAGACTGCCCGCAAACGCGGGGTCATCGCCTATTCGTCGGGCAACCATGCCCAAGGCGTTGCCTATGCCGCCTCGTTGCATGGTGTGTCGTCGGTCATTGTCATGCCCTCGGACGCGCCACAGTTGAAAATCGAAAACACCCGCGCATTGGGGGCCGAAGTGGTGCTGTATGACCGCGCCAACGAAAGCCGGGAAGAGATCGGCGAAGCCTTGGCGGATCAGCGGGGTCTGACCCTGATCCGCCCGTATGACGAACCGCAGGTCATTGCCGGGCAAGGCACCGCAGGGCTTGAACTGGCACGGCAGGTGCAAGAGTTGGGTGTGACAGAGGCGGATGTTCTGATTTGTTGCGGGGGCGGCGGTTTGACCTCGGGCATTGCACTGGCATTGGAAGGTCACGCCCCGGGTTTACGTCCTCGTCCATGTGAGCCGGAAGGGTTCGATGACGTCAAACGCTCGCTGGCTGCCGGACGCATTCAAAACAACAATGCCGCGTCAGGAAACATTTGCGACGCGATTTTGACGCCACACCCGGGTGAAATCACGTTTCCCATCCTGAAACGTCTTTGCGGGCCAGGATTTTCCGTGTCTGAACAAGAGGCTCTGCGAGCCATGGCGCTGGCCTTTCTGCGGCTGAAGATCGTGTTGGAACCAGGCGGCGCTGTTTCTCTGGCGTCGGCCCTGTTCCGCAAGAACGACATCGAAGGCGACGCTGTGATCGTCGTGGCCTCGGGCGGCAACGTGGACCCGCGGATTTTTGCGCAAGCGTTGGAATTCCTGACCTGACAATCAGATGCAACAGGTGCAAACTTCGGCAACAGAAATTCGCTCAGCAAGCTGAGCTCACGGGGACCATAACCATGCAATTCGCCGACCTCGGAGACGTGGGTCTACACTATCGAATCGACGGCGAGGAAGATGGCGCGCCTCTGGTGTTTGCCAACTCGCTGGGAACCGACTTGCGCCTGTGGGATCCGGTGTTGCCGTTTTTGCCCAAAGGTCTGCGCATCATTCGCTTTGACAAACGCGGACACGGATTGTCGTCTCAACCTCCTGGCCCATACTCCATGGGAAGCCTGGTCCGGGACACCGAAAGGCTGCTGGATCATCTTCAGGTCAAGGACTGCGTTTTTGTCGGCCTGTCCATCGGCGGCATGATCGCGCAGGGCTTGGCCGTTAAGCGCCTGGATCAGATCCGTGCATTGGTGTTGTCCAACACGGCGGCCAAGATCGGCACGCCCGCGATCTGGGACGAACGTATTGCGGCAGCACGCGCGGGCGGTGTCGAAGCTTTGGCGGATGCCACCATGGAGCGCTGGTTTTCGAAGTCCTTCCAAGCAAGCGCCCGGATGACCCTCTGGCGCAATATGATGGTCCGGCAACCACTGGAAGGGTTTTTAGGCTGCTGCGCCGCGGTATCGGGCACCGATTTCTACACGCCCACCAGCGGATTGCGCCTGCCGACGCTGGGAATTGCCGGCAGCGAAGACGGCTCGACCCCTCCTGATCTGGTGCGTGAAACGGTTGATCTGATCCCGGGCTCTCGGTTTGAACTGATCCGAAAAGCCGGACATCTGCCCTGTGTCGAGCGACCCACAGAATACGCGGCCTTGCTCACAGAATTTCTGACTGAGATTGGGCACATTTGAGGAAGAAAAGTCATGGCGGATTTCTTGTTGGTCCACGGCTCGTGCCACGGTGCGTGGTGCTGGCGCGATCTGGCTCCTGAACTAAGGGCGCTGGGCCACACTGCCCGTGCCATCGACTTGCCAAGCCACGGTTCCGATCCAACGCCGATTGCCGACGTCACACTGGACCTGTGCCGCGACACTGTTCTGGCCGCCTCGACACCGGACACGATCATATATGGCCATTCCTGGGGCGGTTATCCGATCAGCGCTGCGGCCGAAGCAGATCCGGGCGCCATGCGCGGGTTGATCTACCAAAGCGCCTATGTGCCCCAATCCGGGCTGTCCATGGTCGAGATGCGCAAACGCGCGCCCCGTCAACTGATAGTCGACGCGGTCGAGAAATCTGCAGACGGACTGTCCTACAGTGTGCTCCCCGACCGGGTTCAGAGCCTGTTTTATCACGATTGCCCTTCGGAGGTCGTGACCTATGCCCTGGCTCGCATGTGCCCACAGGCAATCCGGCCGCAGAACACGCCTTTGGTTACCGGTGACAACTTTGACAAGGTGCCAAAAGCCTACATCCGCTCTACTGACGACAGAACAGTTCCAACGGAATATCAGGCGCAGATGAGCCAATGCGCCGACCCGGATCAGCGATTGACCATAGACAGTTCACATTCGCCCTTTTTCTCTCATCCCGGGCAATTGGCTGAACTGATCGACCGGGTTGCAAGACGGATGTGACGGTGCGTTTGACCAACAGTACATCTCTTTTCACGGCGCATTACCGGGGCTAGGGTCCGGCTACGAACCAGCTTTGGATTCCCATGCGCCTGCCATTTCTATTCGTTCTTGGAACCGTGATGATCGACGCGATGGGCATCGGTCTGGTCCTGCCCATCATGCCGCAACTGATCGTGGATGTGCAGGGCGGCACGCTGGCCAGCGCGGCCATATGGGGTGGTGTTCTCAGTACAGCCTTTGCCACCATGCAATTTCTGTTCGGACCGGTTCTTGGCAACCTCTCGGATGCCTACGGGCGCAGAACGGTATTGCTTGTGTCGCTGTTTGTCATGGCTCTGGACTATGTGGTGATGGCCATTGCAGGAAGCATCTGGTTGTTGCTGGCCGGCCGCATTGTCGGAGGCATAACTGCCGCCACGCACTCCACGGCGGCGGCATTCATGGCCGATGTCTCGAAACCTCACGAAAAGGCCGCGAATTTCGGTCTGTTGGGCGCGGCTTTCGGGCTTGGGTTTGTTCTGGGGCCTTTGATGGGCGGGTTATTGGGTGAATTTGGAACGCGTGCACCCTTTTGGGCCGCCGCGGGCCTCTCGGCCTTCGGGTTTCTGGTCGGTTTGCTGGTGATGCCGGAAACTGTCACGGACAAGAACAGACGACCCTTTCGTTGGAGACGGGCGAATCCGGCCGGAGCGCTGAAGGCTGTTGCTGCCCTGCCAGGCATTAGACCGCTTCTGTGGGTCTATTTCCTGTATTCCGTTTCGATTTACGTCTACCCGGCGATCTGGTCCTATTTCACGCTCGAACGTTTTGGGTGGTCTCCGCAGATGATCGGGCTGTCCTTGGCCGTTTATGGGCTCGGCATGGCTGCGGTTCAAGGCGGGTTGATCCGGCCGGCGACGCGGCATCTGGGGGAAAGGGTGACGATCATCTGGGGCATGGGGTTCGAGATCGTCAGTTTTGTCCTTTTGGCCTTTCTTACAAACGGCTTCATTGCCCTGATGCTGATACCCGTGACTGCCCTGGGCGCAGTTGTTACGCCAGCACTGCAGGCGATGATGTCCAAGGCAACTCCGGATTCGCAACAAGGCGAGTTGCAGGGCGTGCTGGCTGCGCTGCACGCATTGTCGATGATAGTCTCACCGCTGATGATGACCTACGTCTTTGCAAAATTTGCCGAACCGGGTGCTTTGATCTACTTGCCGGGCGCGCCATTCCTGCTGGCGCTTGTCCTGATGCTTATTGGACTCATGCTGTTCCTGCGCCCCGCGCGGGCTGTAGCGTAAAACGACATGGTCGTGACGGAAACCGTCTTGCAGGTCGCTGCGCGAAAGGTCACCGTGGCCAGAACTGGAAACGGGGACAGATATGCAATCCATCAAAGCAGCCGTTTGCCGCGCGTTCGGCAAACCCTTGGTCATCGAAGAAATCCAGATCGCCCCGCCCGGCTTGGGTGAGGTCGAAGTTACTCTGGATGCGGTGGCAATCTGCCACTCGGACATTACTTATGCCAGCGGTGCCTGGGGCGGGTTTCTGCCCGCCGTCTATGGGCACGAGGCCGCAGGAGTCATCACAGCGCTGGGTGA
The DNA here is from genome assembly GCF_057220975.1 of Ruegeria sp. HKCCD9138. NCBI lineage: Bacteria > Pseudomonadati > Pseudomonadota > Alphaproteobacteria > Rhodobacterales > Roseobacteraceae > Ruegeria > Ruegeria sp. HKCCD9138. The sequence continues at coordinate 360,664 of NZ_JBWVAZ010000003.1, forward strand.
CAATGCCGGTGATTTCAGGATCGGCGATTCCGTTGTCGTCACACTGATCCGGGCGTGTGGGTCCTGCCCCTCCTGCGCGGGCGGTAAACCCACCATTTGCGAAACGCCCCATGACACAGTCAAAGGTCCGTTGCGCACGGCAGACGGTGGACCACTGGAGCAGGCAATGGCTTGCGGTGCCTTTGCAGAAAAGGTCGTGGTCAGTCATCGTCAGATCGTAAAGATACCCGAGACCATGCCCAAGGACGTGGCGAGCCTTCTGTCTTGTGGGGTCATCACCGGTGTCGGCGCGGCCGTAAACGCCGCCGGGTTGCGCGCGGGTCAGGATGTGGTTGTGATCGGCGCTGGAGGCGTTGGGCTGAACGCCATTCAAGGCGCGCGCATTGCCGGTGCGCGCCGCATCGTAGCGGTGGACATGACCGAAGAGAAACTTGAAATCGCCCGCGAATTTGGCGCCACGGATGGTGTGCTGGCCAGCCGCAAAGAACCATGGAAAGCTGCCTACAAAGCCATGGGAGGCCGAGGCGCGGACGCGGTTCTGATCACCGTGGGGGCAATTCCAGCCTATGATCAGGCACCACGTTATCTGGGTCGGGGCGGCAAAGCGATTATGATCGGAATGCCGCATTCGGGTGATCAGTCCACCTATGAGCCCGTTATTCTGGCCGCATTGGGGCAAGGTCTGATCGGCTCAAAAATGGGTGACGTGGTCATCCAGCGCGATATCCCGTGGATGATTGACCTCTACGAACAAGGACGGTTGAAACTGGACGAGTTGATCTCGGGCCGCTGGACCCTGTCGCAGATCAACGAAGCGATTGAGGACACCAAGACCGGTTCAGCCAAACGCAACGTGATCATGTTCGACTAGGGCCAAGTCGCGGCGAAAGGACATCAGATGAAACTGCAGGATCTTGATATCATCGTCACCGCCCCACCCGCGCCGGGCTGGGGTGGGCGCTATTGGATATTGGTCAAAGTGACAACCGACACCGGGATCACGGGTTGGGGCGAATGCTATGCTTCGTCTGTTGGTCCGGAAGCCATGCGCCATGTGATCCGCGATGTCTTTGACCGGCATATGGCCGGCGAAAACCCCGAAAACATTGAACTGATGTTCCGCCGCGCCTATTCGAGCGGCTTTACCCAACGCCCGGACCTGACGGTGATGGGCGCGTTTTCGGGGCTGGAGATTGCGTGCTGGGACATACTGGGAAAGGATCGCGACAGGCCGGTCTACGCACTGCTCGGCGGGCTGGTGAATGATCGCATCCGCGCCTACACATATCTTTATCCCCTTCCCCGGCATAATCTGACCGACTTCTGGACATCACCGGACCAGGCCGCCGAATGCGCGGTCGAAATGGTCAGACAAGGGTTTACGGCAGTGAAATTCGATCCGGCCGGGCCCTACACGATCCGGGGTGGGCATATGCCTGCGATGTCCGATATCTCGATGTCGGTCGCGTTCTGCAAAGCAATCCGCGAGGCGGTTGGCGACAGGGCCGACCTGCTGTTCGGCACTCATGGCCAGTTCAACACTGCCGGCGCAATTCGTCTGGGTCAGGCGTTGGAGCCCTACTCTCCGCTGTGGTTCGAAGAACCCACACCTCCGGACATGATCGAGGATATGGCCCGCGTCGCGCGCAATGTCCGCATACCGGTGGCGACCGGAGAGCGCATGACAACCAAAGCCGAGTTCGGGGCCGTTCTTCGCGCGGGGGCTGCGGAAATCCTGCAGCCTGCCTTGGGTCGCGCGGGTGGCATCTGGGAAATGAAGAAGGTTGCAGCCATCGCCGAAGTGTTCAACGCCCAGATGGCGCCGCATCTTTATGCCGGTCCTGTAGAATGGGCCGCCAATGTCCATCTTGCGGCCTCGATTCCGAACCTGTTGTTGCTGGAAACCATCGAAACCCCGTTCCATGCCCAACTGATCAAAGGATCAATCAATGTGCAGGACGGCTTTGTGCCTGCACCCTCGGCGCCGGGTTTGGGCATTGAAATCGATGAAGATCTGGCCCGCGCGCACCCGTATGCCGGCGACGGGTTGCACCTTCAGATGCAGGAAGATCCTTGCGATTACGTCAACGGTAACGCTTTTCAAGGCGGGGCTCCGGCGCGGGAGGGGTGACAAAGCTCAAGGAAATACGGCATATTGCATCAACCACTCATTGCAATCCGGTTCTTGCGTGACTGTTCAAAACACCACTTCGTCTCATCTTCCGCCGAAGAACCCGGCCGATATGGAAGAAAGCGCGGCTTTGGCGGCGGCCTTCCTCAAAGCCCTTGCCCATCAGGGCCGCCTTATGATTCTGTGCCATCTGAGCATGGGTGAACGCTCTGTCGGCGAGTTGGAGGCCTTGTTGGACATGCGACAGGCGGCAGTCAGCCAGATGCTGGCACGCCTGCGGGAAGAGGGGTTGGTGAAGAACCGCCGCGAAGGCAAGACCATCTACTATGCCCTGCACGACGGGAAGACTGCCCAGGTTATCGAACTGCTGTACGACCTGTTCTGCAAACCGACCGACTGACGTCGGTTAGTTGGAGACATACCCGGCGATCACCTGCATCAACTTGAAGGCCGTCGCCGCATCGTTTTCCACAACGGCCAGGAATTCCTCTTCCCCGACGCGCAGACAAGACAGCTCGGTCTCGGCGATCATGCTCAGCGCGCGGGGTTCTTTTCTGATCAAGCCCAACTCGCCAACCAGTGCACCGGCACCTACCTTGGTGATCAGTTGATCCGGCCCATCGGGTTGCGGCAGATACAGCCCTGCCTCACCTTGAAGGATTACATAAGCCCCATCGGTGGGCTGATCGTCTTTAAGAAAGACAATCTCTCCCGGTTTTGCCGCAAACCACTGCGCTCCAAAAGCCAACAGGCGCAATTGGCGCCTGTCCAACCCCGAGAACAACGGGGTCTGTTCGAGCGCGCGCAACTTGCGCGCCAGATCGGCTGAAGAGGCACCGTCTTCTTCCACGTCTGCGGGTCCTTCGTCCGAAACAACCCGGCCCTGGCGAATTTCGACAAACATGTCAAACGCCTGCGGGTTCTGAAACTGGTCATTCAAGTATATGACAGTCGTCTCTGGCAACAAAGCCCGCAGGTTCTTGTATACCGCCACCTGTGTTTCCATGTCATAGCTGGCCAACGCATTTTCCAGGATCAGGACATCGGGTTTTTTGATGGTGGCCCGGGTAAAGGCCAAAGGTTCAGCAAATACCGCAGGCAGGTTCTGGCCGCCCAGCGCCACGGGAACATCGTAGATCAATTCGACCACCAATGGCCGGGCGCCGTTTTCCGTCAGCACATCGACAATCGTTTTGCGAACCTCGTCCGAGCGCGCACCACCGATCTGGCTGACTTTGCCGAACAGGGCATTTTCCATAACCGTCAGCCCTGGCGCAAATTCGTTCATGTCCAAAGGGACAAACACATCATGCAACCGCTCCATCAGCTTTTCGGAGTGACTGGCCCGCAGCTCGAGAATTCGATTCTTCAATCCGTCCGTGAACGCGGGTCCGATCTGTTCGGCCGAGATGACAAAGGGGACGGCCAACAGGCTGGCCAACTGTTCATCATCCAGTCCCGACGCTCCCTCTTTCCTTGTGTGTTCCACAAGTTCAACCGCGGCTTCATAGGTCTGCACCTCCAGCCCCAGCTTGCGGAACAGCGGGTGATCGGTTCCGTCCAGCCCAAAGATCTGGCGCAACATGTCGATCACATCGCGGGTCAGTCCGATCAGGGTTTCGTCCAGTCCCAACTCGCGCAACTGACCCAGGAAAACTGTTTGCCGGGCCAGCAACTCCTGAGTGACCGGAACGCGCGGCGTGGCAAACAGCAGGTTTTCGACGACGGGCAATGCGGGATTGTAGGTGTCGCGGTCGAAAACCAGCGCCTGTTGCTCCAACCCGGCGTTCTGCACGGCCTGTTTCACGAGCGGGCGAAGCTCGACCAGTTTTCGAGCCAATTCCGGATGCTCGTCTGCATCAAATGCCTGTTCCGCACCGCGCAGGAACAGCGCGGTTCCGGACCCCATTCCGTCGATCAGTTGCAACCACCAGTCGCGCAGGTTTTCAGGACCCTCAAACCCGGCCAACGACGGATCCAGCCATTCGGCCCTGAAGGGATCGTCGCTGTTGCCGGCGCGCAAAGTCTCCGCGAAATCGGCGTCGTCAAGAATTTTGGACAGGGGCCTGATGCGCATCGGCATCATCACGTTATCGCCCAACGAACCCTGAAACATGACCGGCCGGGACGAAGCATAGCCAATGCGCGCGGCCACGACCGCCTGATGCAGCTCCGACAGGTTCTGGCCCCCTATTTCCACTCGCCCGGAGCTGGGCAGGATTTCACGGGTCAGCAAGTCGGCCAGTGCGCGCCGATCCTCTTCACTTGGGGCTGAGATACCTACGGTCTTACCGGCAGGAAAAGTCAGTTCCAGATCGTCTAGTACGTGGTTGCCATCCATATCGCGAACCGAAACATGATCCAGAACGATGTCACCAGTCAGTCGAGGACGCGTTTCCGGATCACCTTCAAACAGCTTTTCGTCGACCATGCCGGATGGCGCGAAGCGTTCAACCACAACTTCCCAGCGCAGCGACATGTCCTGCGTCTGGTTGTAATAGGTCAGCAGTTCTTTCCAAGGAGAGCTCAGATCCTTGTAGGCCGCCAACGCCGCAACCAATGCGCCCAGCGAGACCGAGCCCTGCAGAACCAGTAGACCACCAACAAGATAGAACATGAAGGGCGTAAGTTGCGAAATGAAGTTGTTGATAAACTTCATAAAGAACTTTTTCTGGTAGATCTCGAACCGGATGCCGAACAACCGCCCCAACTGATCTGAAATCATGGCCCGACGATAGCGCCACCCACCGTTGGCGCGCAGGGTCGAGGCACCGGCCGCATTCTCGCCGATCTGAGCGGCCAGAACGCGCACTTCCTGAATACGTTTCTTGTTCAGCAGATTGATCTGACGTTGCAGGCGCGGGATCAGCCAGGCTTGCAATGGTATCAATGCTACAGCCGCAAGACCGAACCAGAAGCTTTGCAAAAACAGGAACGACAGGATCGTGATCATCTGCCCGGCTTGCAGGACAGGTTGGCTGATCGCATCGCCCATCAAACCACCCATCGGCTCGCTCTCGGCCGTGATCATCGATACCATCTCGCCCTGGCTGACCCGCTCGAAATACGGTTGCGGAAAGCGAAGGGCGCGGCTGATCAACTGATAGCGAAACCGACGCAACATCCGTTCGCTCAGCACGCCTTTCATCGTGTTGATACGCATTTTCATCAGGCCATGGGCCAGTACCGCGATTAGAAAGGCAAAGCACAGGATCATCAGGAACGTTGTCTGTTCCAGACTGAACCCCCAGACATTCACGACGGGACTTGCGGCACCAATAGCATCGTTGATGATACGCTTGGGTAATTCCAACGTCAGGTAGAGCAGCGGAAACAGCGTGGAAGTCACGGCCAGCAGGATCAGCTGATCGCGTTTTGAGTATTTCCAGATAAACCGAAAAATCGTGCTTTCTATGGAACCTGCCCCTGCTTCTGTTCCGTCGCTTAAATCACTGATTTCGACGCGAATACAACGGTCCGAATTTACCGCAATCGTATCCAACGACGCAAATGAATTCCCGATTTACGCCAAATTTCCCTTGTGTGAACAAGTTCATTTGCGTGCAGCAGTTTTAACCCCTAGTCTTTGGTTCAGGACGATATCGGGAGGGTCCATTTGCCTGTTACAATAGGCACCGTGTTCCTGTTGCTCTGCCTGCTGCAGATCAAACACATGTTTGCCGACTACTATCTACAGACGCCCAAGATGCTTTCCGGGCGAGGCACATATCTCCATATGGGCCGGGCTCAGCATGCCGCGGTGCATGTCGTGGGGTCTGTCATTATTTTTGCTCTTTTTCGCGCGCCGGTTGAGTTTATTCTGATCATTGCGGCGCTTGAATGGATTGTTCATTTCCACATCGACTTTGCCAAAGCCAGCTATTCCGACAAGAAACAGCTACAGCCCAATCAGGCTGCTTTCTGGCGCGCGGCAGGGTTGGATCAGTGTTTGCACAATCTCACTTATATTGCCATGGCGTGGGCCTGGGCGACGTTTGCGGCTTGACGGTCAAGGCACAATCGGCCGATTGCGTTTGATCGTACGCAACACAACATTTGTCTGCGCGCTGGCGACGGCGGGCAGACGAAACAGGAAATCTTCCAAAAATTCGTTATAGGCCGCCAGATCATGGCAAAGAACGCGCAGGTGATAATCGGCCTGCCCTGTTGTGGCATAGCATTCCTGCACTTCCGGGCTCACCTCCACCGCTCTGATAAAGTCGACAATCCTCTCCGGGTCGTGGCGGGTCAGGTGAACGTGGACGATGGCCTCGAATGCCAGCCCCATGGCGGGCGGATTAACCACTGCGCCATAACGTTCGATGATCCCCGCCTCTTCCAGCGCACGCACCCTGCGCCACAGTGCCGAAGCGGACATGCCCACCCTGTCCGCCAAATCGGCGTTCGACATTCGGCTGTCCGTCTGAAGATGCTCCAGGATAAGGCGATCTCTGTCATCCAGATGGCTCAATTTGGACGCTCCTTTCAAAACTTGCCTCACCACTGAACAGATTTTTCGTCAAACCTTCAATACCAAGTCAACCTTGGCACAATTTTCCACCGAAAGTGGGCTAGAATTCCCGGGTATCACAGGCAATCCGACGGAACTACGCGATGACCCACCCCAACCCTGCGCTGCGCACCTATCAACTTGAGGACCGATATACACAGACTGAAGGTCGCGTTTTCCTGACCGGCACTCAGGCTCTGGTCCGGATCATGATGGATCAGGCCCGACGTGACCGGAAGGCGGGCCTGAACACGGCCGGTTTTGTCTCGGGCTATCGCGGTTCCCCGCTGGGCGGTCTGGATCTGGAGCTGTGGCGGGCAAAGGATCGCCTGCAGACCGACCGCATCACCTTTATGCCAGCGGTGAATGAAGACCTGGGCGCAACCGCCGTACTGGGCGCCCAGCAAGCCACACTGGACCCACATTGCGAGGTCGAGGGCATTTTTTCCATGTGGTATGGAAAAGGGCCAGGTGTTGACCGCTCGGGTGACGCACTGAAACACGGAAACGCCTACGGGTCGGCCCCCAAAGGAGGGGTGCTGGTCGTGGCGGGCGACGACCATGGCTGCGTCAGCTCCTCGATGCCCCACCAGTCTGACGTGGCTTTCATGGCGTGGTTCATGCCGACGCTAAACCCCGCTTCGGTCGAGGAGTATCTGGAGTTTGGCGAATACGGTCTGGCACTGTCGCGGTTTTCAGGCACATGGGTCGGTTTCAAGGCAGTATCTGAAACCGTGGAAAGCGCACGCTCCGTGGAACTGCGCCCGGACCGTCAATTCATCCTACCGCAGATTGAACTGCCGCCGAATGGATTGCACGTGCGCTCGGCCGATCTGCCATCGCCAGAAATCGAAACGCGCATTCAGCACAAGCTGCGCGCGGTCCGGGCTTTTGCCGAAGAAAACCCGATCGACCGGCGAATCTATGACATCGAGAACGCCAAGTTTGGGTTCGTCACCACGGGAAAAGGGCATCTCGATCTGATGGAGGCGCTACGTCTGCTGGGGTTAGACGAGGCCGCCTGCCGTCGCTTGGGCATTGACATCTACAAGGTCGGTATGGTCTGGCCACTGGCCCGCCGCAACGCGCTGCGCTTTGTGAAAGGCAAGGCCGAGGTGCTTGTCGTCGAAGAAAAGCGCGGGATAATCGAAAGCCAGTTCAAGGAATATTTCTACGACTGGCCCGGGGACAAGCCACACAAGATGGTCGGCAAATATGACAGCCATGGCGAACCGTTGGTCCCCTGGACCGGTGAGCTGAGCCCTCTGATGTTGGCGCCGATCGTCGCCACGCGGCTGCACACCTTCTTCCCCGAGGAAGGGCTGCCTGCCAAGGCCAAAGTGCTGACCGAAACATCCCCCCAACTGATCAACGTACCGGGGGCCACGCGCACGCCGTATTTCTGTTCGGGCTGTCCGCACAACACGTCCACCAAAGTTCCTGAAGGCTCGACCGCAGCCAGCGGAATCGGGTGTCACGTTATGGCGTCATGGATGGACCGCGAAACCGCCGGCTATGCGCAGATGGGCGGTGAAGGGGTGCCGCATGTGGTCGCCTCGAAATTCAACGGCGGAAAGCACATCTTCCAGAATCTTGGCGAAGGAACCTGGTATCACTCGGGCTCGCTGGCGATCCGGCAGGCGGTCGCCGCAGGAACCAATATCACCTACAAAATCCTCTATAACGACGCCGTCGCCATGACCGGAGGGCAACCGGTCGATGGGCCGGTCAGCGTTCCGGGCATCGCCCAGACCTGCCGTGCCGAGGGCGTGGACCGGATCGCGGTGGTTTCGGATGACATAGGCAAATTTTGTCATGCGGACTTTCCGCAGAGGGCTTCATTTCACGACCGCTCCGAACTGGATACCGTGCAGCGCGAACTGCGCGACATACCCGGCGTTTCCGTCCTGATCTACGAACAAACCTGTGCCACCGAAAAACGCCGCCGCCGCAAGCGCGGCACGATGGCGGACCCGGACCGCTTCGTATGGATCAACGATCTGGTCTGCGAGGGGTGCGGGGATTGCTCCGTCGCCTCGAACTGTTTGAGTGTCGAACCGCGCGAAACACCCTTTGGCCGCAAACGCAAAATAAACCTCAGCACCTGCAACAAGGATTTCTCGTGCCTGAACGGGTTCTGCCCCAGTTTTGTTACCGTGGAAGGTGCCAAACGCCGGAAACAAGCCGTCGACCTTGATCTGAGCGATCTGGAGAGCGACCTGCCCGCCCCAGCGCTGCCAAATTTGGATCAGCCTTACGACCTGCTGGTCACCGGGGTTGGCGGAACCGGCGTTGTGACCGTCGGCGCCCTGATCACCATGGCAGCGCATCTTGAAGGTAAAGGAGCATCCGTTCTGGACTTTACCGGGTTTGCCCAGAAGTTTGGGACAGTCCTCAGCTATATTCGCCTCAGCGCGTCCCCGGATGCGCTGAATCAGGTTCGCATTGACATACGCGCCGCGGATGCCGTGATCGGATGTGACGTGGTGGTCAGCTCGGCGCCCAAGGCTTCGGCGCATTATCGCAAGGGTACGCAGATTGTGTTGAACCGGGCCGAGATGCCAACCGGGGATCTGGTTCTGCACCGCGATGCTCAGTTGAACGTATCCGCCCGAGAACAGGCGATTGAAAGCGTCGTGGGATCTGAAAACCTGTTGGGGTTTGATGCAAACCGGGCTGCTGAAACCCTTCTTGGGGATGCTGTTTTCGCCAACATGATCCTGCTGGGTTACGCATGGCAAATGGGTTTGGTTCCGGTGTCTCACAGCGCCTTGGGACAGGCAATTCTTTTGAACGGAGTTGCAGTTGAGAAAAACCGGCTTGCCGTAGCCATCGGACGATGCCTTGCCGCTGATCCCGGCCGTCTGCCAGACGGTGTCGAGCCGCAAGACAAAGCCGAAACACTGGAACAGATGATTGCACGTCGCGAAGCCTTCCTGTGCGATTATCAGAATGCGGATTATGCGAAACGCTATACTGATCGAATTGCCACCCTGCGCGCTGCGCAGCCGCAAATCTCGGACAGCGTCATCGAAAGCATTGCTCGAAACCTGTTCCGGTTCATGGCTTACAAGGACGAATTCGAAGTCGCTCGTTTGCAGACTTCAGATGCTTTCACAGACGAGCTGAACTGCACATTCGATGGTGAATTCAAGACGAGATACCATTTCGCCCCGCCGCTGATGAGCTGGCGAAAAGACGCGCAAGGCCGACCGGTCAAATGGCAATTCGGACCCTGGTTCCGCCCCGTGTTGACGAGAATTGCCAGCGCCAAAGGGTTGCGTGGTAAGGTCTGGAACCCGTTCGGGTATCACTCCGAAGCGCGGCTGCACCGCAATATACTCGCTTGGTACGAAAACCTTTTGATCCGGCTGGAAACAGACTATTCCGCCCGGTCTGAGAATAGCTGGCTGGATAGCCTGTCAGCAGCCGATCAGATTCGAGGTTACGGGCCTGTTCGAGCGTCCAGCTTTGAACAAGCCCGCAAAGCCACCGCCTAGCCCAGAACCGAAAAACTGCTATCCGTGTTGATCGGTCGTTTGCGGGAATAGAACCCGACATCGATTGTGCGCTTGATATAGGGCAACTCGAACTGCAGAGGCGCGGTGTCGTGGTTCTCCCCGCCTTCGCAATACTCTATGAGGGCCGCCATCATCTTGCCGGCAATCGGTGCGTTCTTGTATTGGTTACCGCTTGTACCGCAAGCCATGTAAAACCCCGGCAGGCTGGATTTATCGTAAATCGGTATCCAGTCGGTTGATGCATCATACAGATCAACGACGCCGCGTGTTTTTGACGGGATGCCCAGGCTGGGCACGCGTTGCGCATACCGCATGGCTTGCGTCGTCCACTGGTCCGTGAAGTCGTGATTGTAGTTCCGGTCATCCTCACACCACTGATGCGGATCGCACTCGGGATCCTCGGACCCGATCAGAATGTGGTTACCGTGTTCCGGCCTGCAATAAAGCGCGATGTCACTGTCCGAAACGATTGTACCGTGATGTTCAAAGTCAAAGCCTTCGGGCGCAGGAACGTGCACCACCTCCTGCCGCAAGGGGCGGGTTTCGATCGTCATGTCGCCCAGAACGCCCGCCATTTTGTTGACGATTGCAGACCCCGGGCCGGCAACGTTCACGACGATTTTGGCCTGAATCTCTTCGCCCGAGGCCAGCTTGACACCGAACACACGGCCGTTCTGCGTCAGGATTTCGACCACTTCCGCACCTGTGCGCACTTCCGCGCCATGCGATTTGGCCGCATCCATCAGGTTTTGCGCCGACAGCGCCGGGTCCGTGACATATCCCGCTTTTGGCCAGAAGACAGCACCCTGTAGGTGGCCGCCGTTTGGTTGCCCGAATTCCGGGTCATCCATGCGTCGCGCGGGGGCATAGCTTTCCAGCGAATAGATCGGCAGGTGTTCGACGATTTTCTCTGGCGACCATTCCTCGAAGGGGCACTCCAAGGCCAAACTGTTTTGTTTGTGCTTTTCCAGCATTTCGTTGGCTTCAGTCTTCATCACCAGACAGCCCGTTTCACGAAACTGCGCCAGGTTGGCATCGTCTGGCAGACCCAGATAGTCCGCCCAGTCGCGCCAGTAGTGATATCCTTCCCATGCGAAGGCGGTGCCGTCGAAGGTAGAATAATGCATGCGAATGATGGCACAGGACCCGGCTGTCGACCCGTGTCCAATCTGAGTATTTCGATCCAGCGACAGGGTTTTCCATCCCTTCTTCGCCATCTCGAAGGCAATAGCTGCACCGATCACTCCGGTTCCGATGATGATTGCGTCAGGTTGGCTCATGATCTGTTCCTTCCCAAAACCGTTTTGCGTAATCGCTGAATTCTTCGATCTCTTCTGGCCGTGGCTCGACGCCGGTGAAGACATAAAGGTAGTGCGGAACCATCGACAACCGGATGGCCATCGGCTCGTTCAGCTGCGCCAGATCGTATCCGATCTGCATGTAGTACAGTACACGGGCGCGGGTTTCGGCCTCGGTCTCGTCATAGCCAAAACGGATGAACATGGCGCACAAGGCTGCCAAGCGCCGCGCATCCGACTGATCCAGCATTCTCCGCACCTTGCCGGACCGGCGTGCCCAATCGCGCACTGCGAAATCCAGCGCCGTATCGAACAGTTCGGTATTCACGACGCATCGCTGCACGTTACAAACCGCCGCCGTAATCGTATCTGCCGGTAACTCGGACTGGGCGATCAAGGCCGCCGTGTTGGTCGCCTGCCACCGGGCAAGCAACGCATCCAGCAATTCCTGCCGGGATTTGAAGTACCAGTAAAACGATGACCGGGACACAGCCATCCGCTCGGCCAGGTTCATTACCTTGACCTGCTCGACGCCGTCCGAGATCAGCACGTCCATTGCCACGTTCAGCCAGTCATCCCGCGTGACCTTGATGTTACCGACCAAGGGCTCGGCCTCGGGATCATCACGGTGAAGGATCGGTTTGGTGCTCATTTAACTCTCCGGCGGTGCGCCGCCTTCTTCGGTGCGGCGAGCGATGAAGTCCTGCAACGCCCCAAGGCGACCCGCATCCTGATCGGGTGCTTCGAAGTTGGCCAGAATGTCTTTCCAAACCCCGGTTGCGCGATGATTTGCGTCGATCGCCCCGCGTTCGGTCCAGGTGCCGAAATTGGCATAGTCGTGCAGGTGCGGTTCGTAAAAGGCGGTGTTGTAGCGATCCATCGTCTGGCTGGTTGCAAAGAAATGGCCGCTGGGATCAACTTCGCTGAGGGCAGTATCGTACCCTATCTCGGCCGCGCTGGCCTGTGCCCCGGCGCAAAGCTCGGCCACCATGTTCAGCACTTCGGCGTCGCAGATCATCTTTTCGAACGACACAGTCAAACCACCTTCCAGCCAGCCAGCCGAGTGGATGATCACTGTCGCGCCCGCCATCAGGCAGCCCCAAAGCCCAAACTGGTTTTCGTTGGCGGCCTGCACGTCGTTGATGTTTGCGGCCGATCCCGCCGCTGAACGCCATGGCAGGCCCAAATGCCGGGCCAATTGGCCGGCTGCCAGCGACGCTTGAAAATGCGAAGGCGTGCCAAAGGCGGGCGCTCCCGATTTCATATCGACATTGCTGGTGAATGTCCCGTAGCAGACTGGCGCACCGGGGTTCGTCAGTTGGGTCAGCGTCAGCGCCGCAAGTGCTTCGGCATGAGACAACGTAATCGCACCGGCCACGGTTATCGGCGCCATCGCCCCCATCAGGGTGAAAGGCGTGATAATCGACATCTGGCCGTGCCGCGCAAAGTCGATCAAACCCTGCGCCATGGGGATATCCAATGTGCGCGGGCTGTTGGTGTTTATGATTGTGTAGCAATGCGGATTGGCGCGGAACTCATCATCTGTCAGCCCGCGCGCCATCGAAAGCATCTGCAAGCAATCCATTACCTGCGGCGTTCCGCGTGAGAAGAAAAATGGAAACTTGTCGGTCAACTCCATCTGCGCCTGCGTCGTGAAGTAGTGGCGCAGGTGGGTCGGTACGTCCTGTGGCTCGACCTGTGGCGAGATCATCTGGAACACGTCGAAATGATGAGTGAGTTTCAGGAATTCCAGATAATCCTGTCCGCTCGCCGGGCGACGCCCGCGCTCCAGATCGGTCGCGTTCGGAGCCCCTGCCCCCGGCTGAAACACCAGACTGCCCAATTCCAGTGTGAAGTCCCTGCGCCGCGCTCCGGCCCTGCAAGCGATGGATTTCGGGGCCGAGGTCACTGCGGCCTCGACCATATCGCGCCCGATGAAGACCATTTCGCTGTCTTCATCCACCCGCGCGCCACCCTGAGCGTAGATTTTTCGTGCCTCTGGCAGCAGGACTTTGACCCCCAACTCCTGCAATGTTCGCAGCGCAGTTTCGTGCATGTCAGCGATTTGATCCGACGGGAACACTTCCATCAACGGGAAGGGGTTTCGCAACTGGCGATAGTTCACATCGCGGCTGGGCTGCGGAGCAGCTTCAGCGCCCCGCCCCCGCCGTCGTCGCCCTCGGTCCTGAGTCATCATGATCAGCCCCGCATCGCTTTGCCCTGAGGATCGTAAGGCGACGGAGCGATCACTCGCGCGGGGCGTTCAACACCCACCACGTGGACCGACAATTCGGTTCCCGGCGCGGCTTTGTCGCGGTCGATCAGAGCCATTGCCAGCGACTTGCCGGTATAATGTCCGTAGCCCCCCGAGGTAACAAAACCCACGCGTTCACCATTGGCCCAGACCGGCTCATACCCGCTGGCATCGGCATCCAACGCGTCGATTTCAAGCGTCGCCTGCACCTGAGCCGGGCCGTTGCCGTCACGTTCGGCCTTTGCGGCTTCTTTGCCAACAAACTCCTTTTCCCAGTCTACCCAGCGATCCATGCCGGTCATACCCGGCGTGTAAAGCTGCGTGAATTCCGCTGACCAGATGCCAAAACTCTTCTCCAACCGCGTCGACAGCATCGCATTGAACCCGCATTCGCGGATTCCTTCCTCAACCCCGGCCTCCAACAATATCCGGCGCAGCTTGATGTGATCGCCATAGCGGCAGTTGATCTCGTATCCCTTTTCACCTGTCACTGACATGCGCGCGACACGAGCGCGGACGAGACCGATGTCAAAATCACCGCAGCCCATGAATTTCAGACCCGAGATATCCTGTTCCGCCAACTTCTCGATCACCGCCTGCGACTTCGGGCCAACAAGGCCAAAGCCGCAGTATTCCTCACCCAGATCGCGGACAGTTACGCCATCCATCATGTGATCATCGAACCAACGCATATGCCAGGCGCGCAGGTAGTAGCTGCCCATGATCCACCAGCTGCCATCACCCCAGTTGAGTACGGTCAGATCACCCTTGAGACGTCCGTTTTCGCCCAGCATCGGCGCCAGCTTGGCGCGCCCCGGTGCGGGCAGTTTCGAGGCCATGACCTTATCCAACCAAGCCTCGGCGTTTGGACCCGAAACCTCGAAACGCGAAAAGCCCGAGATATCCAGCAGCCCAACGCCTTCGCGGATCACCTTGCATTCTTCGGCCACGATGTCATGCGCGTTTGACCGTTTCAGCGTTGGGGTTTCCTCGAACCCTTTCGGCGCGAAATAGAGCGGGACTTCCAGATCCCAGCTCACGCCCCACTTGCAGCCCGCCTCGGTCATTGCATCATGTGCCGGAGCCATTTTCAGCGGACGACCGGCGGGAAGTTGTTCGTTCGGGTATGTCATCACGAAACGGCGTGAATAGAACTGACCGGTCGTCTCGCGGATATACCGCTTGTTCTGAGCAAAATCGCCATAGCGCGCCACATCCATTGGCCACGCGTCTGCCTCGGGCTCGCCATGGATCATCCACTCGGCCAGCGTCTTGCCAACGCCGCCACCCTGCAGGAAGCCCGCCATCACAGCGCAGGCCGACCAATAGCCGGGCTTGCCGGGTACCGGACCCACCAGAGGGTTGCCGTCGGGCGAGAACGTAAACGCGCCGTTCACCCAAGTCTTGATGCCCACATTCTGGATCGAGGGGTAACGTTCAAAGCCCAGCGTCAGTTCGTTCTCGATCCGGTCGAGTTGTTCCTGAAACAGTTCCTCGCCATAATTCCACGGCGCGCCATCCATGGCCCAGTGTTCGTGGTCGACCTCATAGATACCGACCAGAACGCCCTTTTGGTCCTGCCGCATATAAGTGAAGCCTTCGAGGTCCACGGTCATCGGCATCTCGAAATCAGCCTCGGCCACCTCGGGCACGGTGTCGGTGATCAGATAGTGGTGTTTCAGCGGAGACACCGGCAGTTCCACCCCAGCCATGCGCCCAACCTGCTTGGCCCAGAGACCCGCCGCGTTGACCACATGCTCGCAGGTAATCGTGCCCCGGTCGGTCACCACCTGCCAGCCATCAGCAGTCTGGATCAGTTCTTCGACCTTGGTTTCCTCGTAGTATTCGGCCCCACGTTTCTTGGCTGCCGTCGCGTAGGCCTGCACCGTGCCAGTCGTGTCGATATACCCCTCACGATCGGCCCACATCGCGCCCAACACGCCATCGGTGGACATGATGGGGCAGCGTTTTTGCGCCTCTTGCGGTGTCAGCAACTCGCAGTCATCAATGCCGATAGACTGGAAGATGCGATAGTTCGCCTGCAACCACTCCCACCGCTCGGGCGTTCCGGCGAGCGTCAGGCCGCCCGTCATGTGCAAGCCGATATTCTGGCCCGACTCTTTCTCGATCTCGCTCAGCAGGTCGATTGTATAGGCCTGCAACGACGCCATGTTTGGATCGGCGTTCAGCGCATGGATGCCGCCTGCCGCGTGCCAAGACGACCCGGACGCCAATCGCCGCCGCTCAAGCATGACCACATCCGACCAGCCGAACTTGGCCAGATGATACAGGACCGAGGCGCCAACAACTCCGCCCCCGATGACCACGACACGATACTGGGATTTCATCCCAACCTCCCCTGAACAGAATCTGAGGAGACGCTAATAGCACTGTTCAGTTCTGTCTAGACATTTCTGTACAGTACAGGAGAAACGCGGGTATGCGCTGATGCGAGAACTAGATTTCTGCGCTGGGCCGGGCCTTGATGCTGTCAAACCAAGCTCGTGAGGCCGTATTTTCATCGGGAATACGCATCTTAATGACCCGGGCAAAATCAACGAAAACAAAGGCCGAGATATCGGCGAGCGAGAAGAATTCGCCAGCGACAAATGTGCTTCTTTTCAAACGCGTTTCCAGCAGTTCAAAGAACGCGTTGACCCGGTCGCGACCGCGATGTGCCAGTTCAGGAATCTGCGCATAGCTGACAGGGCCGGGAATGGCGCGGCTTTCGAAGGCGGGATGCGTGTTGCGCAGTGTCTCGGCAATCGGCGCGCCGCCTTGCTGTTCGACAATTGCGTTCCACATGAGCACGGCACCCTTCTCATCCGCGGTCTTGCCCATCAGTGAAGGCTCAGGAAAGCGCGCCTCGAGATAGGCCGCAATCCCCAGATTCTCCGTCAAAACGGTACCTTCGTCCGTCACAAGAACAGGGACGGTCGCTCTTGGGTTCACCGCCATGAACGCGTCACCCAGTTGCTCCCCTTTCGCGATTGAAATGTCGCGGGTTTCGATCTCAAGCCCTTTTTCCGCAATGAACATCCTGGCGCGGCGCGGACTTGGCGCGGTCGGGCAATCATAGAACAGCATTCGGGCGATCCTTCCTGAAACAACATGCTGACAGGTTAGACCGTGAAAATTGTGTAAGGCGAGTCGCAGCCGGTGTGACGCGACGGCAGATCAGCGTTGATAGATGAAACAGCGCCCCTCGACTGCGCCATCGGGCAGCGGCACTTCCTTGAGGTTCGCGAAGTACATCCGGTCGCTGGACACCATCAACCCACCCGGCGCCAGCAGCGGTTCGATCAGAGGTGAGACCAGGCGGGCAAACACGTCGTTCTTATCGCGGTTGTGTCCACCAAGATCGGCGTGGATCAGACTGGCGGTCGCGCCAAACCGGTCAACCGACGCGGGAAGAGTATCCCTGACATCGCCCAGAATCACCTGATCATCCGGCGGCGTCGACTCCGGGTGCGAGGCGATGGCGCGTTCGAAGACATAGACGGGACGATTCCGGATGTGTTGCATCATGTGGTGGTAAGTGCGCCCGTTGCCCAGCCCCAACTCAAACACCGGACCAGCCTGATCTGCGGTCCGCGCAATGGCGTAATCCAGGCAGGCGCGCTGCGACACCATGCGGTCAATAAACAGATCCAGGCGACTTTGATTGTTGGGCACGGGCCAAACCTCTTGTTTTGTTCAAACGACACTTAATCGGTGCCGATCGGAGGCTTGATGACAAAATCTCAACACTTTGTGTAGTCGCACCGGTCCGGATTTCATGATTCCGCGACGTTTCTGCCCAATAAGGTGTTTGACTAGCCCGCCCCAACCGCGCGAAACTGCATCAAAAAAGACAGGGAGTTGAAACAGCCGATGTCAATCCACGGCCAGCCGGGTGGAAATCCCGAATGAACGCGTTGTTGTCCGTCCGTGATCTCAGCATCGGTTTTGGCGCGGGCGCCGACGTTGTTCAGAACGTCAACTTTGATGTCGATCCGGGACAAACGCTTGCCTTGGTCGGAGAATCCGGCTCGGGCAAAACGATTTCGTGCCGGGCCGCTCTGCGAATTCTTCCGCGCACGGCGCAAATTCGTAGCGGCACGATCACGCTGAACGACTCCAAGGGAACGGCGGACCTGACCGCAATCAGCGAACGTCAGATGCGTTCTGTTCGCGGAAACAGGGTTTCGATGATCTTTCAGGAGCCAATGAGATCGCTGTCGCCGCTGCACAAAATCGGCAATCAGGTGAGTGAGGTTCTGTGGCTGCATCGCGGCGCATCAGAGGCGCAGGCCCGAAAGGAAGTTCTGACCCAGTTTGAACGGGTCGGTTTTCCGGACCCTCAACGGGCCTATGATTCATATCCTTTCGAGCTGTCTGGCGGGATGCGCCAACGGGCCATGATCGCGATGGCCATGGTCGCCAAACCCGAACTGCTGATCGCCGACGAACCGACAACGGCGCTTGATGTCACAACTCAAGCGCAGGTTCTGGGCCTGATCAAAGAGTTGCAGCTGGAAACGGGCATGGCCCTGATCCTGGTCACACACGACCTCGGCGTCGTGGCGAATATGGCCGAGCAGGTTGTGGTCATGCACAAGGGGCGCGTGATGGAATCGGGTCGGGCCGATCTGATCCTCAACGATCCCGCTCACCCCTATACGAAACAACTGTTCGATGCTGCGCCGGAAATCCCGGATCAGGAAGCTGTCGGCCTGCCAATGCCGGACGAGGACCTGATCCTTCGGATGAGCGGAGTGTCCAAGACCTATACCATGCGGTCCTCCCGGGGGTGGAAGGCGGACAAGCTTATTCACGCCTGCCGGGGGGTGGATTTAAAACTGGCACGCGGAAAAACACTGGCGATTGTCGGCGAAAGCGGCTCCGGAAAGACAACGGCGGCACGAATCGCCCTTGGGGCCGAGTTGCCCGATCCCGGTGGTGAGGTTCTGTTCCGCACGTCGGCCGATGCAGAACCCATAACGGTGCACCGGATGACACGAGAGGAACGGACGGCCTTTCAGCGCAAAGCGCAAATGGTATTTCAGGATCCTTACAGTTCGCTCAGCCCACGAATGCGCATTCAGGACGCCATGACCGAGCCGTTGGAGATTCATCGCCTTGGCTCAGCCGCCGAGCAACGGGACAAAGCCGCTGATATGCTCAAGCGGGTTGGGTTGAATGCCGACATGCTCAAACGCTATCCGCATGCGTTTTCAGGTGGCCAGCGCCAGCGCCTGTCGATCGCACGCGCCATGATGCTGGATCCTGCCCTGATTGTGTGTGACGAGCCTACTTCGGCGCTGGATGTATCCGTTCAGGAACAGATACTGACCCTTCTTGAAGATTTGCAGGACAGTCTGAACCTGTCCTATCTTTTCATCTCTCACGACCTTGCCGTCGTGGCCCGCATCGCCGACGAGGTTGCTGTTATGCGTCAGGGACTGGTTGTCGAACAGGCACCGCCCGAGACGCTGTTCTATAATCCTCGCCACCCCTACACCAAGGCTCTGATCGCTGCTCAGCCTGAACCTGACATCAATCGCCCGATCAACCTCAAACTGGTTGCTTTGGGCGCAGGTTCGCCGGACAGTTGGGAAGACGCCTTTCGTTTCACGGACTCCATGCTACCCTCACTTGTAGAGATGGAGCCCGGCCATAAGGTACGTTGCCATGTTTAAGACCACTCGACATCTGTTTCTGGGGCCTGCGCTGGCCTTTTTGGGGATGCTGCCCGCCATGGCAGAGATTCCCGCAAATCTTCAGGAAAGCGCATTTTGGAAAGCCGAAGTCGACAGCGGCCACCTGCCGCCTGTCGCTGAGCGCGTGCCACAGGAACCGCTGATCGTCGATCTGGCAGCCAAGGGTCGTGAATTCGGCAAACCGGGCGGGACTTTGCGCACCATGGTCACACGATCCAAGGACATTCGGCAAATGGTTGTGTATGGTTATGCGCGTCTGGTCGGATTTGACCACAACTACGAAATTACTCCTGACCTGCTTGCCTCATTCGAAAACGAAGACAACCGCAAGTTCACTTTGCGCCTGCGTGAAGGGCATAAATGGTCTGACGGATCGCCATTCACGTCCGAAGATTTCCGTTACTGGTGGGAAGATGTTGCCAACAACGAGCTGCTCAGCCCGTCAGGCCCACCCGATTTCCTGCTGGTTGAGGGCAAACCGCCTGTCGTGACTTTCCCTGATGACAAAACCGTAGTTTTCGAGTGGGAAAACCCAAACCCGAATTTCCTGCAATCTTTGGCGCAGGCCCGACCACCGTTCATCTATCGACCATCTGCGTTTCTCAAACAATATCACGAAAAATTCGCCGATCAGGAAGAACTGGCCTTCCTGGTCGAAGATGCCCGCGTCAAAAGCTGGGCCGCGCTGCACAACAAACTGGACAATCTCTATAAGTTCGACAATCACGAACTGCCGACGCTGCAACCCTGGCTAAATGCAAGTTCTGGCAAAAAGATCCGGCACAACTTTGTGCGCAACCCTTATTATCACCGCATCGACAGCAATGGCGTGCAACTGCCTTATATCGACGTGGTCGAAATGGAAATCGTGGCCCCCGGACTGGTCGCCGCCAAAACCAACGCGGGCGAAAGCGACCTGCAGGGGCGCGGCTTGGCGTTCCGCGATGCTTCGATCCTGAAAAAGGGCGAGGCCGAGGGCAATTACAAGACGCTGCTCTGGAAGACAGGCGTCGCATCGCAGATCGCCATCTATCCCAACCTGAACTTCGAAGACGAAACCTGGAGAGAGGTCCTGCGCGATGTCCGCGTGCGGCGCGCCCTGTCGCTGGCGATAGATCGCAAGACCATCAATCAGGCGCTGTACTTCAAACTGGCGCAACCGGGTGCCATGTCCGTTCTGCCTGCATCCCCTTTCTATGATGCAGAGAATGCCAAGGCCTGGGCGCAATACGACATCGACATGGCAAATGCCCTTTTGGACGAGGTCGGCCTGACCGAACGGAACAGGGACGGTATCCGAATGCTGCCCGATGGCCGACCGATGGAATTTGTCATTGAAACGGCCGGGGAACGGCAAGAGGTCGAAAACGCCCTGCAAATCGTTACCGATACGTGGCGCGAGATCGGTGTGAAGCTGGTGATGCGCCCGCTGGACCGGGACATCCTGCGCAATCGCGTCTTTTCAGGCAGCACCATGGCCTCGGTCTGGTTCGGCTGGGATGACGGTATTCCGCAATACCATACTTCTCCGGCTTACCTTGCCCCGACCGATCAGGTGTTTCTGGCCTGGCCCAAGTGGGGACAACATTATCAGACCGGTGGCGACGCCGGCGAGCCGCCCGACATGCCGGAAGCCGAGCGCCTGATGCAGCTTGCGCATGACTGGGAAGTTGCAACAACGGACGAAGAGCGCACCGCCGTCTGGACGGAGATGCTGAAAATTCACGCCGATCAGTTATTTGCAATCGGTATCCTGAACGGTGCACCTCAGCCCATCGTCGTTTCGAACCGGCTGCGCAATGTTCCTGAACAGGCCATGTGGGCCTGGGAGCCCGGCGCCCATTTCGGCATCCACCGCCCGGACGAGTTCTTTTTCGCCGACTGACTAGGAGCAGCTAAATGATCATGCTCCGCTATGCGGTGTATCGCTTTTTCACCATGCTGCTGACGCTTCTGGTGGTCTCGGTTCTGATCTTCGTGATCATCAACTTGCCACCCGGTGACTACCTCAGCAATCAGATCGCGGAATTGCAGGCTTCGGGCCAGTCCGCAGGCGTGGCCAAGGCCGAGTTTCTGCGCAAGGAATACGCGTTGGATCGGCCAATGTGGGAACAGTATCTGATCTGGGTCGGATTCTGGCCCGGCCCGCATGGGTTTGAAGGGCTGCTGCAAGGTAACTACGGCTGGTCATTTGAGTTTGACAGACCGGTATCCGAAATCGTCGGCGACACTCTCTGGCTGACCGTCGTGGTCAATCTGGCCGCCATCCTGTTCGTCTATGCCGTTGCCCTGCCCCTCGGCGTCCTTGCCGCAGCAAGGTCACGCACGTGGATCGATTATACCTCGGCTTTCGTCGGTTACCTTGGTCTGGCCACGCCGAACTTTCTGCTGGCCTTGATCCTGTTTTATTACGGGCACCGCTATTTCAACCTGCCCATCGGCGGACTAATGGACCCGGTCTATGAAGGTCAACCGATGAGCTGGGACAAGCTCAAGTCCATTCTCGTGCACCTGATCGTGCCCACCTTTGTGATCGGCACCTCAGGAGCATCAGCAATGATGCAGCGTCTGCGCGCGAATATGCTGGATGAGCTGGGCAAACCCTACGTGGAAACCGCGATTGCCAAAGGCATGGCACCATCCCGGATGCTGACGAAATACCCGCTGCGCGTTGCCTTCAACCCGTTTGTTGCGGACATCGGCAACCTGCTGCCGTCGATGGTATCGGGATCGGTTCTGGTATCGGTCGTGCTGGGATTGCAGACCATTGGCCCGACCCTGCTGACCGCGCTCAAGACCCAAGACCAGTTCCTGTCCGCGTTCATCCTGATGTTCGTCGCGTTGCTGACCCTGATCGGCACAATGATCTCGGACATCCTGCTGGTCATGCTGGACCCGCGCATTCGATATGAGGGGCGCGAAGCATGACCAAACAACCCGACGGTCGCTATGTCGACGACGCTCCCTTTGATCCGCAGGCGTCTCTGCAACAACTTGAACGTGCCGATCTGGACGCCCCGAACTGGGTATTGGTCTGGCGCAAGTTCAGGACCCACAAGCTGGGCCTGATATCCGGTGTTTTCTTGCTGCTGTGCTATCTGATGCTGCCCTTCGCGGGGTTCATAGCACCCTATGGTCCGAACGACCGAAACGGCGAACATCTTTATGCACCGCCTCAGTCGGTGAACTGGTTCCACGATGGCGAATTCGTTGGCCCGTATGTTTATCCAATCGTGGCCGAGGCAGACCTCGAGACCTTCCAGTGGAAATTCGTACCCGATACCGAAGACCCCCGACCGATCCGTTTCTTCTGCGAGGGGTCCGAATACAAACTGGCAGGTCTGATCCGTTCGGATACCCATCTGTTCTGCGCCCCCGAAGGCGCGACCCTGTTCCTGTGGGGGTCGGACAGGCTTGGACGGGACGTATTCAGCCGTATCCTGTACGGCGCTCAACTATCACTGACCGTCGGCCTGATCGGCATATCTGTCTCGTTCTTTCTGGGCATCCTGTTCGGATCGCTGGCGGGATATTTCGGCGGCAAGATCGACTGGGTCATAAACCGGGTGATCGAAATCCTGCGCTCATTGCCCGAGCTGCCTCTGTGGCTGGCTCTGTCCGCCGCGGTGCCTTCGAACTGGAGCCCGGTCGCCGTCTTCTTCATCATCTCGATCATCCTCGGCATCCTTGATTGGCCCGGCCTCGCCCGCTCCGTGCGTGCAAAATTCCTGTCCCTTCGGGAAGAGGAATATGTGCGCGCTGCCGAGATGATGGGCGCCAGTTCCGGTCGCGTGATCCGCAAGCACCTGCTGCCGAACTTCATGTCACACCTGATTGCCTCGGCCACTTTGTCGATCCCCGCGATGATCCTGGGGGAGACGGCCCTCAGCTTCCTTGGCCTTGGTCTGCGTGCGCCTGCAGTCAGTTGGGGTGTCATGCTGAATGACGCACAGAACCTCGCATCAATCGAAATCTATCCCTGGACCGCTATCCCGATGCTGCCGATCATCATCATCGTGCTGGCCTTCAACTTCCTGGGCGACGGGCTGCGCGACAGCCTGGACCCCTATCAGCAATGAGTCTGCTGGCATCTCTCCCTGCGGCCGACACCTATGAGGTGAAAGGGACAGGTGCCCGCCCCAGTGCCTTTGCGGTCTCAGAACTGGCAACCGCCAGCTTTGCGACTGTCGGTAAAGAACTCTCGCGCCTTTCGGTGGACCTGAACCTGACCGACAAGCCGCCAAAGGTGGCCGTTGATCACCGGCTCGCCTCTTTGTGGTTCGGGTATTCGTTCAAACCGGACGGGTGGGAAATGCCTGGTCTTTGGGACGCCATAGCGGGTGACTATCGGGCATCTGACGGCTGGATCAGACTTCACACCAATCTGCCACATCATCGCGCTGCAGCGTTGAAAGTTCTGGGCGTCAAAGCGGATCGAAACCTCGTCAGCGAAGCGGTAAAAAGTTGCCCGATTTCCGAGCTGGAAACGGCAATCGTGGCCGAGGGCGGCGTCGCCGCAGCCATGCGCAGCCGGTCCGAGTGGCAGGATCATCCACAAGGCCGCGCCGTGGCGCGCGATCCGCTGATCGGCTGGCAGGGGCCACGCAGCATCACGCTGCGCGAACGCCCGCGGGCGACAGCCGAACGCCCCTTGGCGGGTCTGCGCGTCCTTGACCTGACACGTGTGCTGGCGGGGCCAGTCTCTACGCGTACCCTTGCCGGGTTCGGCGCCGACGTACTCCGCATCGATCCTCCTGGTTGGGACGAACCCGGTGTGATCCCGGACATCTCGCTTGGTAAAACATGCGCCTATCTGGATCTGAAATCGCCTGTGGGGCTTGACCAGTTAAAAGATTTGCTGGCGCAGGCTGATGTTTTCGTCCACGGCTATCGCCCCGGTGCGCTGGATGCACTTGGACTGAATAAATCCCAGAGGGACACGCTGGCCCCCAACCGTATCGAAGTGACACTGGACGCCTATGGCTGGCAAGGCCCGTGGGCTTCGCGGCGTGGCTTTGACAGTCTCGTCCAAATGAGTTCCGGGATCGCGGATACAGGACGCGACTGGGCCAAGTCTGACAAACCGACGCCTCTGCCCGTACAGGCTCTGGACCATGCAACCGGTTACTTCATGGCTGCGGCGGTATTGTCAGCTTTGGCTGAGGCCGCATCGCAAAACGCCGTGATGGATGCCCGACTGTCGCTTGCCCGTACGGCCGAACTGCTTGCCAGCCTCGCCAAATCCAGCGCTGGAGATGACATCACGGATGCAGCACCCGACGATTTCGACCGGACTATTGAAATATCCGGCTGGGGACCCGGTCACCGTCTGAAACCCGCTTTGAACGTCGGTGCCGCAAACATGCACTGGTCTCTTCCCGCCTCAAAAACGGGAACGTCCGAACCGGTCTGGCCCTCTTTGAAATCCTGAGCAATCGCCGTGCGGAACGCACGGCCCGGCCCAACGCTTTGACCGGCGTCTCGCCAGAGACGCAGATCAAAGGGGCGGGAGACCACCCTATCGGTCATCCCCGCCAGCCGGGCCGATTTCGTCCAGCATGTCTTCGTCTATGGCGGCCTGCACCGCCCCTGTCACCGCTTCGCGCTGCTTCGGTGTCAGATCGTCGGTATCCTTTCCGTCCGCCAACCGTACGGTGACTTCGCGGTGCGCAAAGCGGATGCCTTCGCGCGCAAACAATTCGCGGATTTCCTGATACACTTTCTTGCGCACCAGCCACTGATCACCCGGCTTCGTCATGAACTTGACCCGGATGATCATCGCCGAATCCTGCATCTCGATCACGCCCTGGGACTTCAGCGGCTGGATGAAATTGTCTCCGATGACCGGATCGCTCAACAGTTCCTGACCAAGCTTCTTGATCAGCTTGCGTACCTTCTCGACATCTGTGTCATATGTCACACGCAAAGGCAGCTTCATGATCACCCAGTCGCGGGAGTAATTGGTCAGAACCTTGATTTCGCCAAACGGGATCGTGTTCAACGCGCCCAGATGGTGCCGTAACTGGAACGACCGAACCGAGATTTTCTCGACCGTCCCCTTCACATCCCCGATGTCGATATACTCACCCTTTCGGAACGCATCATCCATCAGGAAAAACGCGCCCGAGAAAATATCCCGCACCAGCGTCTGCGATCCAAAGCCGACGGCCAGACCAACGACACCGGCGCCCGCGAACAACGGGCTGACATTGATGCCCAATTCCATCAGCACGATCAGAACAATCGTGACAACCACGACCGCAAGGATCGCCCCCCGGAACAACGGCAGCAATGTAGCCAGTCGGCTCTGTCCACCTTCGCCGCCTTCATCGCCCAACTCGGCTTCCGCTGCTCCATCGTCGGATTCCTCGGCGATCTTGCTGTCGATCCAGATGCGGAAGAAATGAAACAGAATGTAACCGATGAAGATGATGACCATCACATCAAGGGCGCGTTCGACCGGCAGTTCCTCGCTCCAGTCCGCGTCCGGATACCAGATCACCACCAACGCATAGGCGCCAATGACAAAGGCCAGAATTCCGGCAACCCTGCGCGCCAGATCTTCGTATGTTAGCAGATAGTGCTTTCTCTGCTCAGCTTCGGGGGTTTCAGCGATTTCGATTTCCTCATCGCTGTCGGCGCCCTCTGCATTCATCTCCTCAATCTTGCGAGAGCGATCGAAGTAGCGCTCCAGAAAGTAGTTCATCGCGCCATATGCGATGACGACGGACATGAAGATCAGGTATGTGCTGGCAATCAGCGGGATCGGCGTCGGGTTTTCAAGCGCAAGATCGACCGCCAGCCGGAACCAGCTGAACACGATATAGACGATCAGCGCAGGTGCCCACCCGTACGAGACGACCCGCAGAATCCAAGACACCTGATCCGCCGCGCGTCCGCCCCGGATGGCATTCGAAATCGCCCGCGCATTGAACAGGATCATCAGGATATTGCCCAACGCACCGAGCATCGTCAGCACGCCGTAAACCATGGCGTAGACGTTGTAATTCAGTCCGAAATCCGCCACCCAGGTCGAAAACATCACGACCGAGATATCAAAAGTGGCCAGAGCGGACGCCCAAATATACAGCCGCTTTGCATCCCGGTCTGAGAACGGCGGTAGTCGATATTGGCTAAGATACGGTGACAGGACCATTCGCCACAAGTCAGACACGGTACGCGACAGGAAGAAGGCGGTGAAAATGGCCGTTACCGTGAACTGTATCGAGATATCCTTTTCCGTTCCGATAAAGAACAACTCTCCGACGATATACGCCAGCACCATCGCGAATACCGTCGCACCAACCCCCATGAGGAAACGGAACACCAGAAAGGGCATTTTTTCACGATAACCTTGCGGGTTTTCCTTGATGCGCGACACCACATGACGGCGGGCAATGCGCTTTCCGTATATCTCGATCGACAGCCAGCGGCCGATCATCAGGAACAGGATCGCCCAGAGCAAAACCTCGACATAGGTCATGATCCGCCCGTCCGGGCTGGTTTGGCGCAGGACGTACTGAACTTCGAAGATCGAATAGGGCAAGGCCTGCAAGCGAGAGTCGAGCGATGCGCGGAATTTCGAAAGCCGCTCCTGCGCCTTCATCAGTTGCGACCCTTCGCCCATTGGGTCCGCAGATGCATCTTCGCCGGTTCCGCTGGTCTGCTGGGCGGTGGATGAAACGACCTGACCAGCACTGTCGATCACGATTACGCTCGCGCCCGCCTCGGAGGCAGCGCGGATCGCTGCAGCCAGATCTCCGTCGGATGTGGCAGTTGTCTCTTCGGTCGTGCCGGATGGGTAACCAGGTATCAACGACGTCTGCGCCGCAACTTCTTTTGCAAGGCCCAAAGCCGCCAGCCAGAACACCAGGATCAGCCCGGCAAGATAGTTCATTTTCATAGTATGTTGCATCCAGTTCGCAGTTGTCAGGCAGATTACAGAAGCCATGAAGCCTGTACAATCTTCTGCGTGCAGCCCCTGAATATGTGCTTTGCTCCAGTTCCTGCGGCGGCTGAGGGGATAATGTGTTTCCAACTCTCAGAAAATTGAATATGACCGCTCGGGGTAACCTGTATGTGCTCGGCGTGAGCCAGGCGAGTTTGACAGGCAGGCAAACTGTTGTGTTCGCGCGGATCGGCTGTTGCCAAATCGCAATGCTTGTCGCATTTGCTGGATCACGAAAGTCCCTTTGGCAAGCAGGGGCATAAGATATACGATAACTGGTGCAAACGCGCGGATTTGCACCGAAACCTTAGACAGGCGAAGGCATGAGCCTAGGCACTATAAACGAAAAACAAGGCCGCGCTCCGCGCATCCTGTTCTACAGCCACGACACGTTCGGGCTCGGCCATCTACGCCGGTCGCGAGCTTTGGCTTCTGCAATGACGCAGGCCGACCCCAGTGCATCGGCCCTGATCCTGACAGGATCTCCCGTGGCGGGGCGTTTCACGTTCCCGCGCCGCGTTGATCATGTGCGTTTGCCGGGTGTAACCAAACGTGCGGACGGCTCTTATGCGGCGCGAACAATTGGCATGGGCATTGACGAAGTGACCGAACTGCGCTCGGGCCTGATCCAGACGGCGGTTCAGCAATTCGACCCCGACGTCCTGATCGTCGACAAGGAGCCGACCGGGTTTCGGGGAGAGCTCTTGCCGACCCTGGAACGGCTCGAACATTCCCAAGGTACGCGGCTGGTTCTGGGCCTGCGCGACGTTCTCGACGAGCCGGAAGTCCTGGCTGCTGAATGGGACCGGAAAGAGGCCGTTGCTGCGACTGAACGTTTTTATGACGAGATCTGGGTATACGGTTTGCGCTCGGTCTATGATCCAACTGAAGGATTGCCACTCAGCCCGGCGACGCAGGCACGCATTCATTGGACGGGCTATCTGCGCCGGGATCTTGGCCCGATCGGCGAAGCGCCCGAGCAACCGTATATCCTGATCACGCCAGGTGGCGGCGGTGACGGCAAGTCGATGGTCAATCTGGTCCTGTCCGCCTACGAAAAAGACCCCAACCTGAACCCGAGGGCCATACTGGTCTACGGTCCGTTCCTTTCTGGCGAGTTACGCGAGGAATTCGAAACCCGTGTTGCGGCGTTGAACGGGCGGGTTACGGCAGTTGGTTTCGAATCGCAGATCGAAACCCTTTTTGCCGGTGCCGCTGGCGTAGTCTGCATGGGCGGCTACAACACTTTCTGCGAGGTGTTGTCCTTTGACAAGCGCGCCGTGATTGTTCCCCGAACCACGCCCCGACTGGAACAATGGATACGCGCCTCACGCGCGGAAGAGCTTGGGCTGGTGCGGATGCTGGACGAAAACCGCGACGGGCTGACAGCAGACGCCATGATCAACGCGATCCGCGAACTGCCACATCAACCCCTGCCCTCTCAGGCCATTCGGGCCGGTTTGCTGGATGGGTTGCAATACGTCACCCATCGCATTGATGCCCTGCTGGGCGCGGAACAAGAGCGCGCGACCGGATGACGGCGAAAAGCCCCAAACTGGCGGTGCTGGTCAAAGGATGGCCGCGCCTGTCCGAGACGTTCATTGCGCAGGAACTGGTGGCCCTGCAAGAGGCCGGGCACCGGTTCGATATCTGGTCACTGCGTCATCCCACAGATGCCAAGCGCCACCCGTTGCATGACCGGTTTCGTGGCCAAGTCCATTATCTGCCCGAATATCTGTACGATGAACCGGCTCGCCTGACCGCAGCCCGCGAGGTCGCGACCCGCCTGCCGGGCTATGCGCAGGCCTATCAGATCTGGCGGCAGGATTTGCGACGCGACCCAACGCACAACCGCATTCGCCGTTTCGGCCAGGCCTGTGTTCTGGCCGCCGAGTTGCCAAGGCAAACACGCGCTCTTTATGCACATTTCATGCACACGCCATCTTCGGTCGCACGCTACGCGGCGATCATGCGCGGCTTACCGTGGAGTTTTTCAGCACACGCCAAGGACATCTGGACCTCACCCGATTGGGAAAAGCGGGAAAAACTGCAAGCCGCAACATTCGGAGCCGCCTTTGGAGCAACCTGCACGGCCATCGGTGCCAACCATCTGCGGGGGCTCTCGGATGACCCGGCACGGGTCGATCTGATTTATCACGGGCTGGACCTCGCTCGATTTCCGGAAGCGCCAAATAGGGCAAAGCGAAGGGCGAATGGGCCATTTCACATGCTCTCGGTCGGACGGCTGGTCGAAAAAAAAGGCTTTGACCGCCTGATCGATGCCTTCGCTCTGTTGCCTCAGTCGTTGGACTGGCATTGGACGCACATTGGCGGCGGCACTCTTGGGGACGTTTTACGCGAAAAGGCAGCAAAGGCTGGCCTTTCGAACCGTATCACCTGGAAAGGCGCCTGTGACCAGCCTGAGGTCATTGCAGAAATGCGGCGCGCAGACCTGTTTGTTTTACCCAGCCGAATTGCAGCGGACGGAGATCGGGACGGATTGCCCAATGTCCTGATGGAGGCAGCCTCGCAACGCCTGCCGATCCTGTCCACGCCAGTTTCGGCAATTCCCGAGTTCATTGCTAACGGGACACATGGAGTTCTGTGCAATGATGAACCCAGCGCTTTGGCTCAGGCCATCGTGGACCTGGAGTCTGACCCCGAAAGAACGGATAAAATGGCCGCAATGGCCCATGAAAGATTGATTGCCGAATTTCGTATGGACCCGGGCATCGCCCGCCTGTCCGCGCGTCTCAGCGCCCTTTGCGCGGGTGACGCCTGATGGCACGCGTGGCTTTCTACGCACCGATGAAATCCCCCGACAGCTCCAACCCCTCGGGTGACCGCGAAATGGCGCGCAACCTGATGGCGGCCATCGGCGCCCAGGGTGATCGCGTGGATTTGGTGTCCCGGTTGCGGGTTTACGACAAGACAGGTGATGCTGCGGTTCAGGAAGCGCTGCGCGCCGAGGCTGAGATTGAAGGAAACAGGCTCATAGCCGAACTGCCGGCCGACATTGACCTGTGGGTCACCTATCACAATTACTACAAGGCCCCCGATCTGCTGGGACCACTGGTTTGCCGCGCCCGAGGCATTCCTTACGTGCAGTTGGAAAGCACCCGCGCAAGCAGCCGCCTTAACGGTGGATGGGCTGACTTCGCAAAGGCTGCGCATCAGGCCTGCGACGCTGCTCATATCATTTTCTATCATACCGCAAACGATCTGATAACGTTGAAGCGGGAACGGTTCGGGGAACAGCGTCTGGTGGAATTGCCGCCCTTCCTGCCCATTTCGAAACTACCGACGGCGTCCAACGGCGACGGACCGATTTTGACCGTGGGGATGATGCGGCATGGGGACAAACTTGCCTCCTATCGGATACTGGCCGATACCTTGACTGAACTGACCGGCGAGTGGGGTCTGAGCATCGTGGGCGACGGACCGGCCCGGTCAGAGGTTGAGGCCCTGTTGGAGCCGTTCGGGGCGCGTGTGCGGTTTTTGGGACAACTGGATCGCGATGATCTGCAACAGCAGTATCAATCGTCCTCGATGCTCCTTTGGCCCGGTGTGAACGAGGCATACGGTATGGTTTACCTCGAGGCACAAGCCAGCGGATTGCCTGTCGTTGCGCAAGACCGGCCCGGTGTGCGCGACGTTTTGGCCCCGTCGGACCATCCGACAGTGGAATGCGGACCAAAAGGCCTGGCGCAGCGCATTCAGAGGCTTAACTCTGACCTCGACCTTCGCCGCGCCGAAGGGGTAAAGGCACGCTCTTACGTTGAGAAACGCCACCTGATGCCGTCAGCCACCAACTGCTTCTGGACGGCGGTGCGCCCTTTGTTGGAGGCCGGTCCATGACACGATTGGCATTGCTGCGCCACGGGCACACAGCATGGAATCGCGCGGGTCAGATTCAGGGCCGCAGCGACATCCCTCTGGACGCCGAAGCCCGATCCGAGCTTGCAGGCTATCAGCTGCCGGAACCCTGGGACGCCGCAACCCTTTGGTCCAGCCCGTTGTCTCGTGCGGTTGAAACCGCCCGCCTGGTTGCCGATCGTGACCCGCTGACTGCACCCGCGCTGACCGAAATGAATTGGGGTGATTGGGAGGGCAAACGCGGCGCAGACCTGATCGAACAACCTGAAAGCGGTTATTGTCATATCGAGGATTGGGGTTGGGACTTTCGCCCTCCGTCGGGGGAAAGTCCGGCCGAATTATGGAACCGCCTCGCACCCTGGCTGGCAGAGCTGCAAGGCGACAACATTGCCGTATGTCATATCGGCATCATGCGCGTCATTCTGGCGAGGGCCTGGGGATGGGAATTTCGTGGCCCCGCGCCGTTCAAGATCAAACGGAACCGCCTGTTCATTCTGGACATCGACGATATGCGGCCCGTGAGCGAACCCGTTCGACTTCAAAAACGTCAGGTGTCCGGATGAAGGTCATGATCGTCGTCACGCACCTTTTGGGCACTGGACATCTGAGCCGCGCACTGACGATTGGCCGCGCGTTTGCGGAAAAGGCTCACGAGGTCCTTGTCGTCTCGGGTGGAATGCCTGCGCCGCAGTTGAACAGTGCGGGAATGTCCATGCTGACGCTTCCGCCGCTCCGGTCGGATGGTGTCGATTTTACTCGCCTGCTGGACCAGAAAGGTCGTGTTGCGGGGGAAGGGTATTTTTCCGCACGAAGGACAGCCCTTACTCAAGCTGTTCGCAGTTTTAAGCCTCAGGTCTTGATTACCGAGCTTTATCCCTTTGGCCGCAGGTCCCTGACGGAAGAGTTTCAGGCTGTTCTGGAGGCCGCGCGAAGCTTGCCACATGATCCGGTCATTCTCGCCTCGGTCCGTGACATCCTTGCACCACCTTCCAAACCGTCCAAGGCGACCCGCGCGGACGAAATTGTGACGCAGTTCTACGACGGCGTGCTTGTTCATTCCGACCCGCAGATCACATCGCTAGAGGTCAGTTGGCCGGTTTCAGAAGATCTGGCGGCGCATCTGCATTACACGGGGTTTGTTGCGCCAGCGCCGGCAGATCGACACCCTGATGGCGAAGGACAAGGCGAAGTTTTGGTCAGTGCCGGTGGTGGTTCCGTTGGGCAACCGATCTTTCGCGCGGCCATCGAGGCCGCCCGCAAGATGCCCCACAGGCGCTGGCGCCTGTTGGTCGGCGGATCAGACGCGCGCGAACGCATCGCCGAATTGTCACGGTTGGCAGAAGGCGCGCCGGTCACTTTGGAACCGGTGCGACCTGATTTCCGGCAAATGTTGCCACTGGCCGCGGCCTCGGTCAGCATGTGTGGTTACAACACGGCGATGGACCTGCTGCAAAGTGGCGTCCCGTCGGTCTTGATCCCTTTCGACGATGGAAAGGAAGTCGAGCAGAGCCTGCGAGGACAAAGCCTGTCGCAACTGCAGGCTGTGGAAGTCACGCGGAGCGCTGACTTGTCAGGTCAGGTGTTGGCCGAAGCTGTTTCCAGGGTGATCACAGAAGGGCCACGCGTCCCGATCACCCAGGGCTTCGATGGTGCAAAGCGATCCGTTGAAATTGCCGGACGTATGGTGGAGGCGAAAGATTGACTGCGGATTGGACGTCACTGCAAGCCGAGTTGCGGCGATGGCGGGACGAAAATCTGGATTTGCCGCTGTGGTGGCGTGATGACGACGCGATTGCAGTCACGCCTCAGTTAGAGCGCTTGTCAGAGTTATCGGACGAGTTGGGGCTGCCGGTGCATCTCGCGGTCATCCCGCGCCACGCAGAGGAGGCTTTGGCAGAATACCTCGCCAACAAGTCAGGTCTGATGCCAGTGGTGCATGGCTGGGCCCATCAAAACCACGCCCCAATCGATGAGAAAAAATCCGAGTTTCGTCTGCATCGCCCCATGGACAGTATCGTTGAAGATGCCAGAGCGGCGTTTTCCCGTCTGAGCGAGCTTTTCGGAGATCGGCTGCAGCCTATGTTCGTGCCGCCGTGGAACCGCATCGCACCGGAAGTGGCCGCACATTTACCGGACTTGGGATATCGGGTGCTGTCCACGGCAACGCCACGCGGTGCAGCGTTGGCCGCCCCGGGATTGGAACAGATCAACACGCACCTGGACCCGATCGACTGGCGCGGAACCCGTGGGCTGATCGATCCAGACGCCTTGATTGCCACTACAATCAAACTCTTGCAGGATCGCCGCAGAGGACGCTCGGACAACAGCGAGCCATTTGGCGTGTTGACCCACCATCTTGTTCATGATCAGGACGTCTGGCGCTTTTCCCGCGACCTGCTCTGCCGGTTGCTGGATGGTCCCGGATTTGCCTGGACCGGAATAAAACGCGGAAAGACGAGGGAGACCCCGAATGAGCCGACTTGATTCAATGCTGCGCCGCCTGACCGCCCAACGTGACGGGTTGAACTGGGCTGCGGAGCAAATTGGTGAATTGGGCGGCGATGTTCTGGACATGGGGTTGGGCAACGGCAGAACCTATGATCACCTGCGTGAAATCCTGCCCACGCGCCGGATCTGGGTGATGGACCGGGTGCTGCAATGCCATCCCGACAGCACACCTCCTGCCGGGGATTTCCTGCAGGGCGAGGCCGAGCCCATGCTGCACAGGCTGACTGAGGCAGGCCACCGCATGGCGCTGGCGCATTACGATTTCGGGCGTGGTATCAAGAGCGAGGATGTGGCCGAGGCCGCCCGCCTCAGCCCCCTGATCGCACAGGTGATGCAACCGGGGGGGCTGCTGATCTCTGGACAACCTCTGGTCGGGTTCAGACAGATCAAGGGCCCCGACACAATCGCGCCGGATCGCTACCTGTTCTATCGCGCCGGATCAGGCGACTCGATGGCCACGTGACCAGACGGCTCTCAGTGCGGGCACATCCGCACGCATCCGGAACCGGATCAGATCGGCGCGGGCGCCTGGGCGCAGTTCTCCGCGATCCTCCAGACCCGCAGCCTGCGCAGGCGTTTGCGTAACCGTTCGCATTCCGCGCGCCATATTACCCCACAACTCGCCCAGCCGAGTGGCCGACAGCAGCAGCGCCGAAGGAACATAGTCCGAAGACATGATGTCCAGATATCCCAGTTCGGCCAGTTCGCGTGCCGCGACATTGCCGGAATGCGATCCGCCCCGGATCACGTTGGGGGCACCCATCATAACCTTGATGCCGTGATCGTGACATGCGCGCGCGGCTTCGACCGTGGTTGGAAACTCTGCCAGCCGAATTCCGTGCTTCGCAGACACGCGAACCTGTTCGTGGGTGGTGTCGTCATGGCTGGCCAAAACGGCACCAAACCGGCGCGCGGCCTTCACCGTCTCGACCTCATGTTTGTCACCGTGGCGATCCCGCAAGGCCTGCAGCTGAGCAATGTGCTGCAGGAACGCGTCATCGACCAGCCCATATTTGCCCTTCATGTAGTCTTCAAGCTTTGTGATATCGCGAAACTGACGCTGACCCGGAGTGTGGTCCATCAGCGAGACCAAACCAACCCGATCCTCCGGGCCGAACTCATCCAGTTCCTCGATCAACGTCTCCGAACACACTTCGGCCCTAAGGTGCAGAAAATGGCTGATTTTCAACGCATCCTGTTCGCGCAACTGCCATAGCTCCCGGGACAAACCCCGTGCATATTTCAGATACCGCCCTGCCCCGCTTGGGATCGACCCCACGCGCATCGCGTCAAAAACGGTTGTGATGCCGGTGCTGGCCAGCTCGGCATCATGCGCGATAATGGCCGAGGCATGAGGCCAGTCCACTTTGGGGCGCGGTTGGATGTGGCGTTCAAGATTATCCGTATGAAGTTCGACCAGACCGGGGCTGACATAGTCACCTTCGCAATCCACCGCTCCGGACGGAACTGCAGTGCCTGTGTCGACCTCGACGATGACCTCCCCGGCGATCCGGATGCTGCCGGTGACGATCTCGTCAGGCAGAACAAGCGTGGCATTGGCAAGGATCAATTCTTCTGTCATCTGAACTTCACGTGGTTTGAGAAATTGGAATGGCCACGCAATAGGAGGCCAATGTGACATTCACGCGATACGCGATCTACTACGCACCCCCGGCCGATGCGGAGTGGGCGAAATTCGCAACCAGTTGGCTGGGGTGGGACATGGAGACCGGGCAACCGGTCGCACATCCGGCAATCGATGGAATGGATGTTGCAACTGTTACCGAGGTGCCCAGAAAATACGGGTTGCACGCGACGATGAAACCACCGTTTCGGCTGCAGGCCGGGCATTCGATTGCGGGATTGCAGGATGCCTGCGCTCAGCTTGCGGCCCGTTGTACACCGGTCATGATCGAGGGTCTTGAAGTCGCGCGGCTGGGTCGGTTTCTCGCGCTGCGCCCGCTGGGCGACACCAGCGCGCTGAACGCATTGGCCGCAGCTTGCGTTCGCGATCTGGACAAGTATCGCGCCCCGACCTCGGACTCCGAGATGGCCCGCAGGCGCAATGCGAACCTGACCGCCGGGCAGGAAGCCAACCTGATCCAATGGGGCTATCCATACGTGATGGAGGCGTTCCGCTTCCACATCACGCTCAGTGGCAAGCTGAACGAAACTACGCTGGCGCAGGTGCAGTCCACGTTGGAGAATCACCTGACCCCGTTGCTGCCCTCGCCTTTCCCGATCAGTGATCTGGCATTGATGGGCGAGGCCGAAGACGGGCGGTTTCACCTGATCCATCGCTACGCCCTCACAGCCTGAAGCTGGCGCAATATCGATTCCACGGTCGCATCCAATGTGCCGGAATTGTCGATTTCGATCAGACGGTTCAGGCCGCTTGGAAGCGGCGCCCCGGATCGGCCAAGTCGCCGCATCTGTTCATCTGCGCTTTCTCGTCCACGGGCCATCAGGCGTTGTGCCAGAACCTCTGCATTTGCGGTCAGCGAAACAACAATAAAGTCACCAAAAACCTCCTGCGCAAGCAGCAACACTCTGCGCGACAGGTTCACCAATACGGCATCGGCTTCGCGTCGCTGTGTTTCGATTTGCCTCGGAATTCCATAGTGCAACCCGTGTGCCGGCCAACTCAGTGCAAAGTCGCCGGCCTGTTCCATCTGGTCAAACGTTTTGACAGAAACCCGATCGAAATCTTCGCCGTCTTCGCCTTCGGGCCGGGTAATTACCCTGCGGGCTCTTGCAAAACCGGGTGCCCGCGCGATCAGCGCTTCCATCACACTGTCCTTGCCAACCCCGGACGGGCCGACGACCGCTATGACCGGAGCAGGGCTCATGCTGTCAATTCCGGTGAAAAGCCCGAGACATTGACCTCGCGATCACAGACACGATCCCGCGCACCGACATCATGGAATATCCCGACAATCGCAGCGCCGCGCGCTTTGGCTTCTTCGATCAGTGAAAGGACGGTCTCGCGGTTCTGGACATCCAGACTAGCCGTGGGTTCATCCAACAGCATCGCCGGGTAGTCATGGGCAAAACCGCGCGCGATATTCACACGCTGCTGCTCGCCGCCGGAAAACGTGGTCGGGCTGAGGGGCCACAGGTTTTCGGGAATATTCAGGCGCCGCAGCAGGGCTTTCGCCTTATCCATCGCCTGTTGCCTGTCACAGCCGAGCGCCAGCAGCGGTTCGGCCACAACGTCAACCGTCGGAACCCGCGGAACGACTCGCAAAAACTGACTGACATACCCCAACGTCTCACGTCGCAATGCCAGAATTTCACGCGGCTCTGCCTTGGCGACGTCCAGACCACCCACCATTACCTGACCGGTTGCGGCAAGATAGTTGCCGTAGATCACCCGCATCAACGTCGACTTACCGGCGCCGGAGGCACCGGTCAGGGCAACACATTCCCCGGGCGCGACCGAAAGCGAGGCGCCCTCCATCACCGGAATGACCGCACCGCCTTGATTGTGCAAAGTAAAGCTCTTGCTGACGTCCTTGAGTTCAATCATCGCACTTCATCTTTTTCCAAATACTCAAACTTGCAGAACGCTCGACACAAGCAACTGCGTATAGGCGTGTTGTGGGTCGTCCAGCACCTGATCGGTCAGCCCCGCTTCAACGACAAACCCGTCCTTCATCACCATCAGGCGATCCGCCAGCAATCGGACAATGGCCAGATCGTGCGTGACGATGATTGCGCTCAGTCCCATTTCTCGAACCAACCCGCGCAACAGGTCGAGCAAACGCGCCTGCACCGAAACATCCAGCCCACCGGTCGGTTCGTCCATGAACACCAGCCGGGGGCCGGTCACCAGATTGCGCGCAATCTGCAATCGTTGCTGCATCCCGCCTGAAAACGCGGTTGGACGATCGTCGATGCGCGTTTCATCGATCTCGACCCGGCCCAGCCAATCCATGGCCTTGTCCCGGATGCTTCCGTAGTGACGGTCACCAACGGCCATCAATCGCTCGCCGATATTACCGCCGGCACTGACCGACATCCGCAACCCGTCGCGGGCATGTTGATGCACAAAGGCCCAGTCGGTACGGCCCAGCATCCGGCGTTCGGGTTCCGACATTGTGACCGTATCCACCTGGCCATCAACCCGCGTGTCAAAGATCACCTGCCCGGCATCGGGTTCCAGATGACCCGCCAAACAATTCAACAAGGTCGACTTGCCCGACCCGCTTTCGCCGACGATCCCCATCACCTCACCGGGAAAAAGATCGAAACTTACATCCGCGCATCCGATCCGCGCGCCATAGTTTTTCTGGATGCCTCTGACCTGCAACAAAGGTGTCACGCCGCGTTCTCCTCGGCCAGTCGGCCTACATGGCCCGCCTCGCGGCGTGACCGGCAATAATCGGTGTCCGAGCAGACAAACATCCGGTTGCCCGCGTCATCCATGATCACTTCGTCCTGATAGCTGTCCTTGGCCCCGCACAGGTCACACGGATGATCGGCCTTGGTGGCCTCGAACGGGTAGTCTTCGAAATCGAGGCTCACCACTTTGGTATGTGGCGGTACCGCATAAATCCGCTGCTCTCGCCCAGCGCCGAACAACTGGATCGCGTCCATTTCAAGCTTGGGGTTGTCGAATTTCGGAATTGGCGATGGGTCCATCACATAGCGCCCCAACACTTTCACCGGATAGGCATAAGCTGTCGAAATCGCGCCATGCTGGCTGATATCCTCGTATAGCTTCACATGCATCAGACCGTATTCCTCGAGGCTGTGCATCTTGCGCGTTTCGGTCTCGCGCGGTTCCAGAAACCGCAGCGGCTCCGGGATCGGCACCTGATAGACGATGATCTGATCCTCGCGCAGCTTCGCCTCGGGGATGCGGTGGCGGGTCTGGATGACTGTCGCCTTGCCCGTTTCTTCAGTTGTCTCCACGCCCGCCGTGTTCTCAAAGAACCTGCGGATCGAAACGGCATTAGTCGTATCGTCCGCGCCCTGATCGATCACCTTGAACACGTCATCTGGCGTTAGCGTCGCAGCCGAGACCTGAACGCCGCCGGTGCCCCAACCATATGGCATGGGCATCTCGCGGCTGGCGAAGGGAACTTGATAACCCGGAATAGCCAATCCTTTAAGGATCGCACGCCGGATCATGCGCTTGGTCTGTTCGTCCAGATAGGCGAAGTTGTATTCGCTCATAGCATCCCTCGCTCGATCAGGGCCGTTTCAAAGGCTTGGGGGGTTGTGAAGTGAACCGCGTCCATACCTGCGGCACGGGCACCCTCGACGTTCTTCGGACTGTCATCGACGAAGATGCAGTCCTGCGGCGCAAGGTCGGTGCGGTCGCAGAGCAGGTGGAAAATCTCAATCTGTGGTTTCAGCAGTTTTTCACGCCCCGACACGACCGTGATGCCGAAAACCTCGTCCAGTTCAGGGTGCACGGACACACCTCCGGGCCAGGTTTCAGCGGACCAGTTCGTGATGGCGTGGATTGGTGTTCCACGTTCCTTAAGCCGGTAGAGGATGTCCCACGTACCTTCGATCTTGTGCGGAACAGTAGTCGCATAGCGCTCGACATAGCTGGCCAAGCGCTGCTGATCCTCCGGGCAATCCAGTTCTGCCGCCAGCGCGCTGAAGGTTTCGCCCGCGTCCGCTCTCATGTTGCGGTCGAAAAAATCGACACGTGTCAGGAATTCGTCGACGGCCTCGCGGCTGCCCATATCGTCCAGCCATGCCAGATGCGGGTCCCATTTGATCAGGACATTACCGATATCGAAAACGACCGCTTTCATTCTGCAGCCTCCTTTGGCGCAATGCGTTCTTCGGCCTCACGACGCAACTTGCGAACCAGCTCCAGTTCGGACTGGAAATCCACGTAGTGCGGTAGTTTGATATGTTCGAGAAACCCGGTGGCCTGAATGTTGTCCGCGTGGCTCAGTACGAACTCTTCGTCCTGCGCGGGGGCACCCAGGTTGTCCTCTCCCAACTCTTTCCAACGCAGTGCACGATCCACCAGTGCCATAGCGATGGATTTGCGTTCAGATTGACCGAAGACCAGCCCATAGCCGCGCGTGAATTGCGGCGGTTCGGTCTTGGAGCCTTTGAACTGGTTCACCGTTTCGCATTCAGTCAGCTCGATCTCGCCGATCTCAATCTCAAAGCCCAGTTCAGGAATATCCATCTCGACCGCGACCTTGCCGATCCGCAACTCGCCCACGAAGGCGTGGTTTCGGGCATATCCGCGCTGGGTCGAATAGGCCATTCCCAGCACGAACCCCTCGTCCCCACGCGTCAGAGATTGCAGACGCAAAGGTCGGTTTGAGGGAAATTCCATTGGCTCCCGCGTCAGATCCCCGGGAGTGGTATTGATTGCGGGCTCGTCCTGGATGATGTCCTCATCCTTGAGGAACTCAGTGATGTGTGGCGTCGGCTCCCGCCGTGCTGAGCCTCTCGGCGCAGGTTCGACTTCGCCATCGGCGGCCAGTTTGAAATCCAGTAACCGGTGCGTGTAATCGAAAGTCGGCCCCAGCACCTGTCCACCGGGCGCATCCTTGAATGTTGCCGAAATCCTGCGCTCACAGGCCATGCCTCCGGTATCAACCGGGTTCGAATAGCCAAAACGCGGCAACGTGGTACGGTATGCGCGGATCAGAAAGATCGCCTCGATCAAGTCACCACGCGCCTGTTTGATGGCCAATGCGGCAAGGTCGGGATCGAACAGGGATCCTTCGGCCATGACCCGGTTGACCGCCAGACTAAGCTGTTCGCGGATTTGCGCAATGCTCAGTTCCGCCACGTCCGTGTCACCACGCCGCTCTTCAGCCAGCCAGGCGTGGGCGTTCTCGATGGCTTTTTCACCCCCTTTAACAGCAACATACATGGCCTAACCCTCTGCCTCGATCTGTGTACTGCGCGGAAGTGCCGCGACCCGGTTGCCACTGGTGAAAAAGAAATCGCACCCTAACGGATAGAGCGTCGAATTGCCCTGCAGAGCCACGACATCCGGCAGTGACAAACGCGCGGTGTTCTTTATGCCCGGCCCTCGCAGGATCGCACCTTGCGGCCGTAAAGCTTCGCATTCGACAATCAGCGTCGCAGAACGGTCCGGGTATTCAGGCGTACCAATGCGATAATTGCTCAACGGCATCAGATTCAGCCAGGCGCCGACGGCAAAATCGGCCTGAGATGCACCAACAATCGGTGCGCCCGTGTGGAAAGTCAGCCATTGGCGTATATTTTCAGTGTCCACCGCACCGGCCAGAAAAACGCCGGTATCCGCATCACACAGTGTCAGCAACAGCGTGCCCGCTGCAACTGATAGCGGTGCCGGAGGCTCGACCCCAGCAATCGTTCGAATTTCGCCGGGTCTCGCCATGACGGCCATTGCCGCGCGAAACGCATATGCGGCGTCTCTGGGGGCGTCGTGAAAACCGCCGGAAAACGGCGTTTGCGCATTCATCAGTCTTCTCCCCGAACCAGTGTGAAGAATTCTACCTTGGTGGCGGCGGCCTTGGCTGCACGTGCGTTTCGTGCGGCCTGCATCTGCTGTTTCAGTGGCTCGATCAGTGTTTCTCGGATCCCGCTGGCGGCTTTGGTCTGCATCAGCGCGTCGATCAAGGCCGCCACTTCGGCCCTGGATTTCGATCGCCCCCGCACATATCCATGCCCCACCGTGCCATCCTTCAGCACCAGAGAGCAGCGCGTCACCGTCATCTCACCAAGGTTGAACGGCGCGCCGGTTGCCCCTGTGCGCCCTCGTACCATCACGCCGCCAATTTCAGGACTGCGCAGCCACTCGAACGACGGACGCTCTGCGACGTTGGCCCAGAGGGCCATCAACGTCTCTTCCGGGGCACGCGCCAACAGCCCCATCCATTCCTGCCGCGCGGCGGTATCGGTTTCTGTCTGTTCTTTCATCGAAAGCCCTTGTCGCGGTTGTCTATTCGAACTATACAACTAGACAAATATTAC
Source organism: Ruegeria sp. HKCCD9138 (assembly GCF_057220975.1). Lineage (NCBI taxonomy): Bacteria > Pseudomonadati > Pseudomonadota > Alphaproteobacteria > Rhodobacterales > Roseobacteraceae > Ruegeria > Ruegeria sp. HKCCD9138. Next base: position 402,365 of record NZ_JBWVAZ010000003.1, read on the forward strand.
AGCTCGCGGCCGCGTGCTGCAATCCTCGATTCCATGAAGTTTTGGTGACATGAACAAAACACCTGTCTGGAAAAGCATCGCCCTGAGCCTCACATCAGATATCGCCGAAGGGCGTTACGGGACCGGAGATCGCCTGCCGACCGAAGCGCAACTGTCGGCGACGCACGGTGTCAATCGCCATACCGTTCGGCGCGCCCTGTCCGAGCTTGCCGATCAGGGCCTGGTCCACGCCCGCCGTGGCGCAGGTGTATTTGTGACAGCGCGACCCACGGACTATCCAATCGGTAAACGGGTCAGATATCACAAAAGCATATCTGCCAGCGGAAAGATTCCGGGCAAACGTATTCTGTCATTAACGACACGCGCTGCTGACGTAGCGGAGGCTGGGGCGCTTGGGCTGAACCCCGGCGACGCGGTGCACGTCTATGACGGCTTGTCCCTTGCCGATGGTCAGCCCGTGGCAGTGTTTCAAAGCAGTTTTCCGGCAAACCGCTTTCCGGACATCCTGCAGACCCTGACCGAAACACAATCCGTCACAAAAGCGCTGCAACGATGCGGTGTTGAGGATTACATCCGAATCTCCACGCGCCTGACCGCGCGGGCTGCTACTGCGACACAAGCCCTGCACCTGAACCTGAGTGAAGGGGCTCCGGTTTTGCATTCGGTCGGTATCAATGCCGACCCGGACGGGCGACCGGTTGAATATGGCAAGACAGTCTTTGCCGGTGAACGTGTCACGCTGACCATCAGCGATCCTTGATTGTCAGACATTCTCCCGCCCGTCTTCGGCCTCCTGTCGGAGTCCTCATCCGGTTGGGCCCGGCGCCGCGCGCTGCGCGGCGCCGGGCCCAAGGCCGCCAGGGGGTATCGGCGTAGCCGATGCGCCAGCGGGCGCGGGAGGGCCATGGCTCAAGAAATCCGCGTTATTCGTACTTTTCCAGGAATGCCTCAGCCTGAAGAGCGCGAAAATCTGGCAGCACTTCACGCAGTCTCGCATGGTCCCAGTCCCACCAGGCAAGCGCCATCATACGCTCAGAAATGTTCTCAGAGAACCGGCGACGAACCGGCTTGGCGGTCACACCGGCGACAATTGTATATGGCGGCACATCCTTGGTTACGATTGCTCCGGATGCGACCACCGCTCCGTGGCCGATGGTCACTTCGGGTTTGATGATCGCCGCATGCCCAATCCAGGTATCATGGCCGACATAAGTCGTCCGACCCGCACGATGGGCGAACCAGTCCGCATCGTGTTCGACATCGTCCCAATAGTCTCCCGAGCGATAGTGGAAATGATGCAGCGAGGCCTTCTCCATCGGATGATCCGTGGCCCCGATCCGCGTAAAGCTGGCGATATTGGCAAACTTGCCGATCCGGGCATTTGCGATGTCACAGGTTCGGTCGCAGTAGGAATAGTCCCCAAAATCGGAGTTCGCCACGCGTGTACCGGCTCCGATCTCGACATACGCGCCAAAGGTACTTTCTGTGATCTGGCAATCGGGCTGGATCAACGGCTGGTCGAAACGCAGTCGCGCCATGGTCTTGTCGTCCTTTTTCTTTCTTAAGGCAGCAGGAACGGCTTGGCCTTCGGGTCGCGCGGCTTGCGCTTTTTGCCGGTCTCACCCTGGATCAGGCGTTTGCGCAACCAGCCCGAGAACCAGTCCATCAGCATCACCATCAGGATAATCAGGACGATGTAATAGGCGACTTCTTCCCAGTCCTTCTGGGTAATAATCGCCTGCGTCAGCAACAGACCGATCCCACCGCCGGTGATCGCCCCGATCACGGTGGCGCTGCGGGTGTTGGATTCGAGAAAATAGAGAAGCTGGCTCAGCAGCACCGGAGTGATCTGCGGGATCACCCCAAACCGATAGCGCTGCGGTGCGTTCGCGCCGGTGGACTGGACGCCCTCGATCTGCTTCTGGTCGACGTTCTCCAGAGCTTCCGAGAAGATCTTGCCGAACGTTCCGGTATCCGTCACCAGAATGGCAAGCGCACCGGTTAGCGGGCCAGGGCCAAAGGCTCGGGCCAGAACGACCGTCCAGATCAGCGCGTCCACACCACGGACAAAGTCGAACACCCGTCGGGTGACAAACCGGACCGACCGCAGCGGGTTGAAGTTGCGTGTCGCCAGGAAGGCAAGCGGCAAGGCGATCATGCCTGCGCCCAAAGTCCCGAGGAACGCCATCAGAATGGTCTCGAAGATCGCCCAGGCCACGTCCTGATGCCGCCACATCTTGTTGGTCCAGAAATCGTTGAAGATCGCCCCGGCCTCTCCTGATGCCGCGCGCGCTGTCAATTCGGGAAAAGACTTGCCGTAGAAGGGGCTGTCGAGTGTGAACCAGAACAGCTCCCACCCGGTAAAATAGCGAAACACCTCGGACCGATTTCGGGTGACGGTCAGGCGGCCAGCGTCGGTGGTGATCGCCAATCGGTTCTTTGACACGTTGATCCAGTCAGGCACTTCACCTGCTGGCAACTCGGCCTGCACTCCGGCCGATCGGCTGGGCGTCGCGCGCACCGTGCCATAGCCCGGGATGTCGTACTCGACCGTTTCAGGGCCGAAGCGCACCACATGACCGTCTTCCAGATCAATCACCGTCGTCTCACCCAGCGCGACCCATTCGGGCGAGGTGCCCTCGGGATAAGCGCCTTTGCGTTCACCCTCGATTGCGACCGATATTTCACCATTGCGATTGTCGCGCTCGACATGGGTTTTGTAGCTGTAGCTGTCAGACACAAGCGTCTTGCCGTTTTCCCAGTTGGCGCGTTCGGCCAGACCGGGGACATCGAAGGCAAAGACGACGTAGGTCAGGTATACAAGCACCAGCCCCGGCAGACCGAAATTCATGATACGCTTGCGGTTGAACAGGCGGTCGGCCTCGGCCTTGAGTTCGTCAATCGACAGGTCTGTGGCAAAGGTGCTCATGCCGTGGTTCCTTTTTCGGACCCGTGGGTCAGACGGTCGCGCAGATACCCGGACAGTTGATCCACAACGACGATGGTAACGAAGAGAAGGATAAAGATGGCTGCGGCCTCATCGTAACGACCCTGCCCCCAGGACATGGCGTTGCGCAGTTCGTAACCCAGACCGCCCGCTCCGACGAAGCCAAGGATGGCCGAGGCACGGATGTTAATTTCAAACCGCAGCAATGCATAGCTGACATAGTTCGGACCGACCTGCGGGATAACGCCCAGATACATTCGCTGTGACCAGTTGGCCCCTACGGAATGCAACCCTTCGACCGGTTTAAGTGAAGCGTTTTCATTAACTTCCGAGAACAGCTTACCCAGCGCACCAGCCGTATGGATGGCAATGGCGATCATCGCAGGGATCGGGCCGCCACCCAGAATGAAGATCAGCACCAGCGCAATCACGATCTCCGGGATCGCGCGGAAGATATCCGAGATACGGCGGAAGACCGGGATCAGCGACGGCCAGAGCGCCATGCCGCGTGTCGACATGAGCGCAAGGAATGTTCCACCTATTGTCCCGACCAGTGTCGCGGCTGCGGCGATATTCAGTGTCTCAACCAGCGCCGGGAAAAACTCGACAAGATTTGCCGGCATCGCGCCGATCTTTTCCCACGCCTCGGACAACATCTCGGACGGGTAGTCCAAAATACGATGCCAGCCATCTGTGAAACTGCCCGCATTGCGGCTGTCGGCTGTGCGGAAGCCCGCAGCCATCAGCGCAACAAACAGGATCAGAAGGATACCACCATAGACCCGCTTGCGTCGTGTCATCGCTGTGTAGTCGTCGCGGATCTGATCGACGCCTGGGGACCCAGCAGTCAGGTCTGTCATGGAATGCTCCTGAGTGGAAAAACGGGGCCCGGTTTTCCACCGGACCCCGATCATTGGATATGCAGGCTTAGTTGGACTTCAGCTTGCGTGCTTCGATGATGATTTCGTAGGCGCCGTGGGTGATCGGCTCGAACGCCTTTGCCTCACCTGCGGCCACGCCATAGAAACACTCTTGGTCTTTCTCGTGCAGGCCGGCCATCAGGGCGGTCATCTTTTCCTTGACGTCCGCAGGCAGCGCGGTGCGCAGCACGATCGGTCCTTCCGGGATCGGTTTGGACTTCCAGATTTCAACCAGGTCGTTCATGTCGACCAGGCCGGCATCAACAGCGCGGCGCAGGGCACCCGAGTTGTAGCCGTCTTCCCAATTGCCCAAACCGTCGGCCCAGGTCACACCGCCGTCGACGTCACCGTTGTTTACGGCAACGATGGTCTGCTCGTGACCGCCGGTGAATTTCACTTCGCCGAAGTAATCACCCGAGTCCATGGTTGCGCCTGTAGCCTGCGGAATTTCGATCGACGGGATCAGGTAACCCGAGGTCGAATTCGGATCGCCGAAGCCGAAGGCCTTGCCCTTCATGTCTTCCAGCGAAGTGATGCCGCTGTCCTTGCGAGCGAAGCCAACCGAATAGTAGCCATAGCCACCGTCAAGGTTCACTTTTACCAAAACCGGCTCGACCGCTTCGGGGTCGCTCAGATAGGTTTTTGCATAGCCCGATGCGCCCAGCCATGCCATGTCGATGGTGCCGCCCAGCAGGCCCTGGATCACACCGTTATAGTCGGCAGGTGCAAACAACTTGGTTTCAACACCCAGCTCTTCTTCGGTGTACTGACGAAGACATTCGTTGTTGTTCAGACGGTCCTGGGCGTTTTCGCCACCCAAAATACCGATGCGGAACTCGTTGATTTCCTGAGCCATTGCAGGTGCGGCCATGGCAGTGGTCGCAACAAGGGCAGCAATTAGTTTTTTCATCTGTCTTTCTCCAGGTTGATGTCCCCGACCTCTCATCGGGCCGGGCGATGAAAGGTGGTGGGGGGCTCAGATGGTGGCTTCGGCTTCCATCAGGGCCTTCTGGGTGGCGTCGAGCGTGTCGATCTCGGTCGATGTCGCCTCCTCCGAGAAGCTTGCATCGGCGCCATAGATCTCACGGGCGACGCCGGTGGTCAGCTGCTCGGGCAGCCCGTCGAACACGATGCGTCCGTCGCGCATGCCAACCACGCGGTCGCAATAGCGGCGCGCGGTATCCAGCGTATGCAGGTTGGCGATGACGGTGCGCCCGTCCTCTTCATGGATGCGACGTAGCGCCTGCATCACAACCTGCGCATTCATGGGGTCCAGCGAGGCGATTGGTTCATCCGCCAGAATGATCTTGGGGTCCTGCATCAGGGCCCGCGCAATCGCGACTCGCTGCTGCTGACCGCCCGACAAGGCTTCGGCCCGTTTCGGCGCATGTTCGGCAATGCCCAGACGGTCCAGAATATCGATGGCCCGATGGATGTCCTCCATCGGAAACAGGTTGAACATGGTGGCCAGCGTCGAATGCCGATTCAGCGTTCCGTGCAGTACGTTTGATACGACATCGAGGCGCGGCACCAGATTGAACTGCTGGAAGATCATCGCGCAGTCGGCCTGCCAGGCGCGCTTGTCTCGGCCTTTGAGTTGAGTGACGTCGCGACCTTCAAACAGAATCTGGCCATCGCTCGAATCCGTCAGGCGGTTAATCATCCTGAGCAGAGTCGACTTTCCCGCACCCGACCGGCCAATAATGCCGATCATGCAGGGCTTGTCGATGTCCAGAGTCGCGGCATCTACAGCCACGTTGTCGCCAAAACGTTTGGTCAGCTTGTCTATGCGCAGCACGTGCCACCCCCACTTCGTGTTGGCGGTCAGCTACAGATACCATTCAACGGCTTTGTGTCGGTTCGGTGAAAGTTTTGTAAACGTCCGCTGCCCTGTTGAGAGGCCTACACTTTGGCCACATTCGCGGATATATGCGCGTGACACCAAGTTACTCACATGAGGCCAACCATGAGCTTTGACCGCAAGATCAAGATCGCCCCGTCAATCCTCTCTGCCGATTTTGCCAATTTCGGACAGGAAATTCAGGCTATCGAGGCTCAGGGGGCCGATTGGGTCCATGTGGACGTGATGGACGGACATTTCGTACCGAACCTCACTTTCGGTCCGCCAGCGGTCAAAGCGTTTCGCCCGCATGTGAAGACGGTGATGGACGTGCACCTGATGATCACTCCGGTCGACCCATATATCCAGGCCTATGCGGATGCGGGCGCAGATGTGCTGACCGCGCATGTCGAAGCCGGACCGCATACGCACCGGACCTTGCAGGCGATTCGCGCTGCCGGGATGAAGGCGGGTGTAGCACTGAATCCCGGCACTCCGGCCGAGGCGGTCGAACACCTGCTTGATCTGACCGATCTGGTCTGCGTGATGACCGTGAACCCCGGATTTGGCGGTCAGAAGTTCATCGACATGACGAGCAAGATTCGCCGTCTGCGTCAGATGATCGGCGACCGCCCCGTCCATATTGAAATCGATGGCGGCGTCGACCCCAAAACGGCCCCCTTGGTTGCCGCTGCAGGTGCTGACGTTCTGGTCGCAGGCTCGGCTGTCTTCAAGGGCGGATCCGTAAACAAACCCGAAGTCTATGGCGAGAATATCCGTGCGGTTCGCGCTGCAGCCGAAAGCGTGCTGACCTGATCAGGCGGTACTCCCGCCAGCCGTCTGTGTTGCAGTCGAAACACCTCCTTTTGTTGGGCCCGGCATCGTGCTACGCGCGATGCCGGGCCCAAGGCCGCTAGCGGTATTGGCGCAGCCAATATCGCGCGGGCGCGGGAGGCTTTCGTTGCCTAAAGCCGACAACCCTTTACCAGAAGGGAAGCTATCTGTTCAGATCCTCGAAACAGCGCTCTTCTGCGACCAGTTTTTCAAGCAAAGGTGCAGGTTGCCAGAAATAGCCGTCCTCCGCCGACCATGAGCGGATATCGGACAAGACTTCTGGCAAACCTCGAATATCGGCCCATTTCAAAGGTCCGCCCCAATAGCGCGGGAAGCCGTAACCATAAAGCAGGACGACATCCACATCCAACGGGCGGCGGGCGATGCCTTCGCCAACCACCTTGGCGGCTTCATTTGCCATTGCGGTCAGGTAGCGGCGAACAATCTCTTCGTCCGAGAATGCACGCGGCGTGATCCCGTGTGTTGCTCGATCCGTTTCCACCAAAGTCAAAACTTCGGGGTTTGGCACACCGCCTCGCTTGCCCGGTTCGTATACGTAATATCCCCTGCCAGTCTTCTGTCCGAAATGCCCGGCCTCACACAGCTTGTCCGCGTATGAGCTGTCTCGGGCACGCGGGTCCAACCCTTCCGCCCACTTGCGTTTTCGTGCGGCCCAACCGATGTCCAACCCGGCCAGATCCGATACCGCAAAAGGACCCATCGCAAAGCCGAAATCGGTGAGAGCCTTGTCAATCTGAAACGGGCTTGCCCCGTCCAAAACCATATGATCGGCGCAGGCGCGGTACGTATTCAGGATACGATTCCCGATGAATCCGTCGCAAACCCCTGCCCTCACGGACACTTTTTTCAACCTGCGCCCAAGAGCGAAACCAGTTGCCACAACCTCGGGACCGGTTTGCTCGGCCACGACGATTTCGAGAAGCTTCATCACATGGGCAGGCGAAAAGAAATGCAGCCCGATGACGTCAGAAGGCCGCCCCGTTGCCTTCGCGATCTCGTCGATATCCAGGTAGGAGGTATTTGTCGCGAGGATTGCACCTTCCTTGCAGACCGCATCCAGGCTGGAAAACACCTGCTTTTTGACCTTCATATCCTCGAACACGGCTTCGATCACAAGATCGGCGGCACTCAGAGCGCCGTACTCCGTGGCCAGTTCCAACTTATTGGCCAGGATGTCGTCATGGTTGCTCTGGGTCAGCTTGCCGCGCTTGAGCGCGCCACCAAGGTTCGAGGCGATCCGACCCTTGGCAGCGTGGGCGGCGTCATCGGACATCTCCAGCAGCGTCACCTGCAAACCTGCCAACAGGGCAGACGTTGCAATTCCGGCACCCATCGTGCCACCGCCGACAACGCCGATCTGATGCAGATCCCTCGGCGCGACATCTTTCAGTTCCGGCAGTTTCGACACCGCGCGTTCGGCAAAAAAGGCGTGGATCAACCCTTTGCGCTGATCAGACGCCATCAATTCCATGAACAACTCACGCTCACGCGCTTGACCGGCCACAAAACTTTCTGCCTCGCAGGCGGCCTGCACCGCGCGCACTGCGACGGCCGGTGAGAGTTGACCACGCCCCTTCTTCAACACGGCATCATAGGCCGCGTCGAAGTCAATCGGTTCAGGGGCGGGCATATCGCAGATCGGTCGGCGAGGCGTGTCAGTTTCCAGCAACTCGGCCACATACTCCAGACCGATCTGGCGCGGTTCACCCTCCTGGACCCTGTCCAGCACACCCAGTTCCAAGGCTTCGGGCGCCGACACATGGCGGCCTGTCGTAATCATGTCCAGCGCCGCCTGAACTCCGGTCACGCGCGGCAGGCGTTGAGTGCCACCTGCGCCCGGGATTATGCCCAGATTCACTTCGGGCAGACCGACCTTTGCAGAAGGTACGGCAATTCGGTAGTGACAGGACAATGCGACCTCGAGCCCGCCACCCAGCGCGGTTCCGTGCATTGCCGAAACGATCAATAGTGGCGATGCTTCGATCCGATCACAAAGTGCCGGGAGCCAGGGATCTTGCGGCGGTTTGCCAAATTCCCGGATGTCGGCGCCCGCGAAATAGGTCCGGCCATCTCCATGGATCAGCACTGCCCGCGCCCCCTCGGTCTCGGCGCGCTCGATCCCGGCCAAAAGGCCCCGTCGCACATCAACACCCAGAGCGTTTACCGGTGGGTTCTGCGCTGCAAGAACGGCAATATCTCCAACTTTCTCATATCCAATGACCTGGGACATTCGCCTCATACTCCCCCGATTGATGCACACAGCACACCCGCTTTTGGCCTTGTTATGGTGTGCGCCCGGAGACTGAACCGGGACGCGCTCGTATTCAACCCCATTTACCGACTAATCGTTCGGTTTTTTGCTAAACACCAAGAATTGATAAGTATTTTATGGGTCACCAATCGTGTGCGCCCTAAACTGACCAGAGGCTGTTGGGTGTACCAAGACCCTATGCTGTCGTCTTCACCAAGAACCAAACAGGGAGCATGATCATGTGCGATATTTGCGTCATCAACTCGGTGAAGGACCGAATGCTGTCCCGCCGATCGTTCTTCAAGGCCAGCGCCGCTGTGGCAGCGGGTACAGCACTCGGGACTGCACGCACCACTCCGGCCATGGCCGCAGGGCACGGAGAAATGGTGGACATGACCCACGTCTACGACGCCGATTTCCCAACCTATTTTGGCCAACCGGGGATCGAAGCGGACCAGATCTTCAATCTTGAGGACAATGGGTTCAACCTGTTCAGTCTGGCGGTCAATGAACACACCGGAACGCATATCGATGCGCCGCTGCATTTCTCGGCCGACGGACAGTCGGTGGATGAGATCCCGGTGTCGAACCTGGTCTGTCCGCTCTGCGTCATCGATATCGCCATGCGGGCGAGTGAGGATGCAGATGCCCAGGTCACCCCAGATGACCTAAAGACCTGGATCGCAGCGCACGGCCCGATCCCCGAAGGTGCCTGTGTTGCGATGCATTCCGGCTGGGGAAACAAAGCCAACTCACCTGAATTCCGCAACGCCGATGACGACGGTACGATGCACTTTCCAGGGTTTCACGTCGAGGCAGCACAGATGCTGATGGATGAAACAGGCGCAGTGGCTATTGCCGTAGATTCCCTGTCGCTGGATCATGGGCCATCAGCAGATTTCGCAACACATCACGCGTGGCTGCCAACCAATAGGTATGGTATCGAAAATCTGGCAAATCTCGATAAGGTACCGGCCAGCGGTGCCACTTTGATTGTAGGTGCACCCACGCACCGCGGTGGAACGGGCGGACCGGCCCGCATTTTCGCGATGGTTTAAAGACACATCCAATTGTGGCTATTGGGTTCAAGGACATCATACTTCTGATCTGCACACGCTGCACAACGGCTATGCGCAATACTGTATGGCCGATTGCGGCCAGGATGAATAAATCACGTCGGTGAAAAAACCTCGACGAAAGATGGATCAATGCGTCAATCCACCACTCACCTGTCTTTGACCGAAATTGCAGCCGATATTGCCAAAGGCATTTGTGTCGCATTCGCTGAAATTGGCGAGGCACGCGCCAAGTCGCGCAAAGTGCAAATGCTATGGTCGTTGAGCGACGCCGATCTGGCCACGCGTGGAATTGATCGCAAAGACATCATTCGCCTTGTTATGGCTGGTGTCGTCTGAAGGTATCGCCAAGCCTTTTCAAGAGATCTGGATCAAGACCGTCGCATCGTTCTGACCGCCGTGACAGCCCGCAATTCTGCGGGCTTTTTCTTTTGTCGGGCTTGATATGTTACATTTTTCTTAACGTATCCAGATTCACGTTACATTTTTTCTTGCCGCGAATCACACGCAGGTTTATTAACCGACCTAGCGGTCAATTATTGTTGCTGACCTAGTAGGGAGAGTTCGATCCATGGATGCCTTTATCTGCGACGCTCAGCGGACTCCTATCGGTCGCTACGGCGGCAGCCTCAGCGCGGTTCGGACCGACGATCTGGCGGCTGTTCCGATGGCGGCATTGATGGCACGGAACCCACAGGTCGATTGGGCCAGTGTCGATGACGTCATCTTTGGCGATGCCAATCAGGCGGGGGAAAGCAACCGCAACGTGGCGCGCATGGCTGCCTTGCTGGCCGGGCTACCAATGGACGTGCCGGGAACAACGCTCAACAGGCTTTGCGCCAGCGGAATGGATGCGGTTGGCATGGCCGCGCGGGCGATCAAGGCCGAAGATTACGACATGGCGATCGCAGGCGGTGTCGAAAGCATGTCGCGCGCACCGTTCGTCATGCCCAAGGCCACATCCGCGTTTTCGCGTGCAAATGCCGTATACGACACCACAATTGGCTGGCGGTTCGTGAATCCCAGGATGCAGCGAGAGTTTGGTATCGACTCGATGCCGGAAACCGCAGATAACGTGGCGGAAGCTTATGGCATCAGCCGCGAAGATCAGGATGCTTTTGCGGAACGCAGCCAGGCCCGCTGGGCCGCGGCGCACCAGGCCGGGGTGTTTCAGGAGGAGATCACCCCGGTCACAATTCCCCAGCGCAAGGGCGACCCGATCACCGTGGACACGGACGAGCATCCTCGCCCGGGCACGACGGCTGACAAGTTGGCTGCTCTCAAGGGGATCAACGGCCCGGACAAGACGGTCACAGCCGGAAACGCATCGGGTGTTAATGACGGCGCGGCGGCCATCCTGCTGGCGAACGAAGCTGCTGCGAGCAGAAATGGGCTTACCCCGATTGCACGCGTCGTTGGGATGTCCGTTGCGGGTGTCGAACCCCGTATTATGGGTATCGGCCCGGTCCCGGCCAGCCGCAAGGTGCTTGAGCGCGCCGGACTAAGCATCGAACAGATGGATGTGATAGAATTGAACGAGGCTTTTGCCTCACAAGGTCTGGCCACGCTGCGCGAATTGGGTGTGCCTGACGACGCACCTCATGTGAACCCAAATGGCGGAGCGATTGCCATTGGCCACCCGCTTGGCATGTCTGGCGCGCGGCTGGTGATGACGGCAGCATACCAGCTCCGCCGCACCGGCGGTCGCTACGCGCTGTGCACGATGTGCGTAGGCGTTGGCCAGGGCGCCGCACTTGTACTTGAACGCGTGTGACGCGCAGCCCGAAAAGCGGGACCCGGATCTCGGTTTCCGCTGCGCGGCATCAAATATGGGAGGAGACCCCACATGTATGCTCAGATGATCAAAACGGCCGGAACGGGCGTCAAATCCCGCGAGGAGATGACCGAACAGGAACGCGCCTTTCAGGACAAGATCGACGCCGATATCAAGATCGAGCCCAAGGACTGGATGCCTGACGATTACCGCGCGACCCTGATCCGCCAGATCGGCCAGCACGCCCACTCCGAGATCGTGGGACAGTTGCCCGAGGGGAACTGGATCACCCGCGCCCCGACGCTTGAACGTAAGGCGATCCTGTTGGCCAAGGTGCAGGATGAGGCCGGGCACGGGCTTTACCTGTACTGCGCAGCGGAAACGTTGGGTGTCAGCCGCGACGAGATCACCGAGATGCTGCTGGACGGCCGCATGAAATACTCGTCGATCTTCAACTATCCGACGCTCAACTGGGCCGATATCGGCGCGGTCGGCTGGCTGGTCGATGGCGCGGCGATCATGAACCAGGTGCCGCTGCAGCGCACGTCATTTGGGCCGTATTCCCGTGCTATGATCCGCATCTGCAAGGAAGAAAGCTTTCACCAGCGCCAGGGCTATGACGCGATCCGAAAGATGGCGGAAGGCACGCCGGAACAGAAGAAAATGGCACAGGATGCGCTGAACCGGTTCTGGTACCCGTCGCTGATGATGTTCGGGCCATCCGACAAGGACTCGGTTCATTCAGCACAGTCGATGGCGTGGAAGATCAAGATCAACACCAATGACGAGCTGCGCCAGAAATTCGTCGACCAGACGGTCCCGCAGGCCGAATACCTGGGCCTGACAATCCCTGATCCGGATCTGAAATGGAATGAAGAACGCGGGCACTACGATTTCTCAGAGCCCGACTGGTCCGAATTCTTCGACGTCATTAAGGGGAACGGCCCTTGTAACGTGGATCGTCTGGCCGCACGCAACAAGGCCTGGGATGACGGCAAGTGGGTCCGCGACGGACTTCTGGCCCACGCCCGCAAGAAACGCGCCGGAAATCTGGCAGCCGAATAAGCCCACCCTGAGGAGGAAACCCGATGAATAACGAATGGCCCCTGTGGGAGATATTTATCCGCGGTCAACACGGCATGAGCCACCGTCATGTCGGCTCGCTGCACGCGCCTGACGCCGAAATGGCGATCAAGAACGCACGCGACGTCTATACCCGCCGCAACGAAGGCGTTTCGATCTGGGTGGTCGAGGCCAACAACATCTCGGCCTCATCGCCCAGCGACAAAGGCCCGCTGTACGAACCCAGCGAAAGCAAGGTGTACCGCCACCCGACCTTTTTTGACATCCCCGAAGAAGTGGGGGCAATGTGATGACCCGCGACGAAGCTTTCCTGCAATTCCTGCTGCGGATGGGGGACAACACCCTGATCCTGGGCCATCGCGTCAGCGAGTGGTGCGGCCACGCGCCCGTGTTGGAAGAAGACATCGCGCTGGCGAATACCGCGCTGGACCTGATCGGCCAGACGCAGATGTGGCTGGGGCTTGCGGGTGAGATCGACGGCGGCAAAAGCGCCGATGACCTGGCCTTTCTGCGCGACGCCTGGGATTTTCGCAATGTGCTGTTGGTTGAAGTGCCAAACGGTGACTTTGGCCGGACACTGATGCGGCAATTCCTGTTCGATGCGTGGCATTCGATCATGCTGGGGCGGTTGATGAAGTCCTCTGACGATCGCGTCGCCGCCATCGCGGCAAAGGCCAGCAAAGAGGTTGCCTATCACCTCGAACGCTCGGGCGACACTGTCGTCGGGCTGGGTGACGGCACCGAGGAAAGCCAAACACGGATGCAGGAAGCGCTGGATTACCTTTGGCCCTATGTCGGTGAGATGTTCGCCAGCGACGATGTCGATGCCGAGATGGTTGCGGCAGGTATCGCGCCCAATCCGGCCGATTTGCGCGCAGAGTTTGATGCTCTGGTCGAACGGATCCTGAACGACGCAACGCTGACGATCCCCGATAGTCGCTTTGCCCACAAGGGCGGGCGTGACGGGCGCATGCATACGGAACATTTGGGTCACCTTCTGACCCAGATGCAGTGGCTTCAACGCGCCTATCCCGGCGCGACCTGGTAAATCGATGCGTGCCTCGACAGATCAGATCTGGGAATGGCTGGATGCCGTACCCGACCCTGAGATTCCGGTGATTTCGGTCGTCGATCTGGGCATAGTGCGCGATGTGCGCTGGGACGAGAAGACGCTGAAGGTGACGGTAACACCCACCTATTCCGGCTGCCCGGCAACATCCGTCATCAGCATGGACATCGAAACGGCCCTGCGGGACCACGGTATCAGCGATATCCGCATCGAGACCAGTATCTCGCCTGCCTGGACGACAGACTGGCTGAGCGACAAGGGCAAGGAAAAGCTGGAAAAATTCGGCATCGCCCCACCGCAGCCTGCGGGTGGGCCTAGCCGCTGCCCGCGCTGCGGCAGCAAGGCGGTTGAAAAGATCAGCCAGTTTGGCTCGACCCCGTGCAAGGCGCATTGGCGCTGCACCGACTGCCTGGAACCTTTTGACTATTTCAAGTGCATCTGAGGAGGAGCACCGGATGGCACGCTTCCACGACCTGAAAGTCACCGACATCCACAAGACCATCCGCGATGCGGTGGTTGTGACCCTGGAGCCGGTGAACGGAACTGCGGATCAGTTCGATTTCACTGCCGGCCAGTACCTGACCTTCCGCCGTGACTTTGATGGCGAAGAACTGCGCCGGTCTTATTCGATCTGCGCCGGCAAGGACGACGGTGTATTGCAGGTCGGGATCAAGCGGGTGGACGGCGGCGCCTTTTCGAGCTGGGCCAATGCGGATCTCAAAGTCGGAGACATTGTCGAGGCAATGCCGCCCATGGGCAGCTTCCACACCCCGATCGAGCCGTCATCCGACAAGCAATATCTGGGGTTCGCCGGCGGATCGGGGATCACGCCTGTCCTGTCCATCCTGAGGACTGTCCTTGCGCGCGAGCCCAAATCTCAGTTCACGCTTATTTATGCCAACAAAGGCATCAATACGATCATGTTCCGCGAAGAACTTGAAGATCTCAAAAACCTCTATATGGGCCGGCTCAACGTCATCCATATTTTGGAAACTGACGCGCAGGAAATCGATTTGTTTACCGGGCTGGTCACACAGGAAAAATGCGCTGAACTGTTCAAGCACTGGATCGATATCAAGAACGTCGACACGGCCTTCATCTGCGGCCCCGAACCGATGATGCTGGGTATCGCCGCAGCGCTGCGCGAACATGGACTGGGGGACGACCAGATCAAGTTCGAACTCTTCGCCAGCGCTCAGCCCGGTCGCGCCAAGCGCAAAACAACTGCGGCCGATGCGGCGACTCAAGCTAATCAGACCAAAGCATCCATAACGCTGGACGGGTCGACACAGACCATAACCTTACCCAAGGATCAGTCCATTCTGGAAGCCGCCCTGGAAAACGCGATGGACGCGCCCTATGCCTGCAAGGCCGGGGTCTGCTCGACCTGCCGCTGCCGGGTGCTGGAAGGCGAGGTTGAAATGGTCGCAAACCACGCACTTGAAGACTACGAGGTTGAAAAAGGGTATGTCCTGAGTTGTCAGGCCTACCCGGTGACCGACCGCGTTGTCGTCGACTACGACCAGTAAAAAGGGGAGAGGACCAATGGCCGAAGACATGACAATCGACAGCTATCTGGCTGCGGGCGGCGTTCTGACCAACCCGACCAACGTCCCGCCCCGCTATCGTGCCGAACTGATGAAGCTGATGGCCACATTCGTTGACAGTGAACTGGCCGGTGCCGCCGGGTTTGCCGACGTCATCAACATGGGCCCCGGCATCAAGGAACGCATCGCGGCCGCCAAGATCGTGCTTGAGAAAACCGACAACGCAGATCGCGTTCTGAAGATAATGGGCGAATTCGGCGCTGATACTCAGCGATACGTAACTCATCATCCGTGGACCACCCGGCTAAGCCGGGGCGCAGACATCGGCGCGACCCGTAGCGAGCACGATATGCGCCTTGCGGTCTTCAACTATCCGATCAATGGCTGGACAGATGCGGTAATCATGAACCTGCTGATGAGCCGCGCCGTAGCCGAGCAACTGGCCGAATTCTCGACCATCTCATACCAGCCATTGGCCGAGGCGTTCCGGTCCATCGCCCCGATCGAAGCACACCATGGTGAGCTGGCTCTGGAAGGTGCCGTCAAATTGGCCGAGCAGGGTGAAACCGAGCAGATGCAAAAATCGGTGGAGTACTGGTGGCCGCGCGTGGCGGCAAGCTTTGGCACTGCGAGCGACGAGAAGATGGAGCACCTGAGAAAGCAGGGGCTGCGTCGCCTGAGCGGGTCCGAACTGAAGTCGCGGTGGACGGTCCAGGCGACCCGCGCGGTCAAACAATTGGGTCTGACCGCCCCTGAATGATTAATCCGCGCGGCTGCGACTGATCAGCCCGTATTTCAAGGCAAAAGACCTGAGCGAACGACGTTTGGGCCTTTTCTGCGCAACGGATCGCTTCGCCTGAGCGCCGCCCTGACGGTTGAATTCATAGACGTCGATCACCTTTTCGGCACAACCACAGGCCTCGCCCAAACCGACTTTGGTGAAATAGAACTTGTCGAACCGTTCGGGTGTTTGCATGGGCGCCCTCCTGCCCCCTATTGAACCCCGAAAGACAGGAAAAACCAAATCACATCCGCGCAAGGGAGCCTTTGCCGTCGGTCCCTAAAGGCCATTCAGACCGTCCAGGGTCAGGTCGCTGACAAGCGTAGCATAATTTTTGCGGGCCTCGGCGTCAGCACCCGAGTTCCACATGTAAAACCAGTTCAGCATGCCAAAAACCGACATGGTCGTTGCGCGCAGCTTGGCAGCGTCTTCGCGCAGAACGTTCGGTGCTATATCGGCGAGGATGTCGCTGAGAAAAACCACAAGATCGCGCTGATAGCCGCGCAGCAACCTTTGCTGATCCGCAGGCAGGGCCGAAATGCCCGTGGACTGGACGCGGTGTTCATCGTCCACACCCTGATAGGCCAGCAGAATCTCCCGAACCGCCTTTCGTAGCCGGTCCGGCGCGCTGAGCCCGTCCATATCCAGCCCGCAAATCCCATCACGTAACTGCCGCAGATAGGATTCGAGCATGTCAAAAAGGATGGCATCCTTGCTATCGTAGTAGTGGTAGATGTTAGCCTTGGATATTCCGCACTCGGTTGCCAACTGCGCCATCGAGGCCCGGTCGAACCCTTCACGCGCAAAGACGCGCGCGGCCGATTTCAGAATGCGTTCGCGCTTGTGATCGTGGTCTTTCGCTATCGTACGGGCCAAATCGTGATCTCCGCCTCTGCCTTATTCATTCCGGTTGTCGATGACGCGGCGCGCCTTGCCCTGGCTGCGTTCAACTTCACCCGGATCGCCTATATTGATCTCGGTCGAAATACCAACGACATCTTTGATCCGGCGCGTCAGCATGCGGACAGCAGCGGTTTTGCTTAGCTCGTCCGCGGCGTCCGGTGTGGCCTCGACATGAATGCGCATCGCATCCATGCGGCCGGCGCGATAGAGTTCGATCTGGTAATATGGCGCAAGCCCACCTGTGGCCAGAACCTGTTCTTCAATCTGGCTTGGGAACACGTTGACACCGCGCAGGATGATCATGTCGTCCGACCGCCCGGTGATCTTTTCCATCCTCCGCATCGACCGCGCCGTGCCCGGCAACAACCGCGTCAGATCGCGGGTACGGTAGCGGATCATCGGCAAGCCTTCCTTGGTCAGAGTGGTAAAGACCAGCTCACCCATTTCTCCGTCAGGCAGCACTTCGCCTGTCTCGGGGTCGATGATTTCGGGGTAGAAGTGATCCTCCCAAATGACAGGGCCGTCTTTGGTTTCCACGCACTCGTTGGCAACGCCCGGCCCCATGATCTCGGACAATCCGTAGATATCGACCGCGTGCATGTCAAAAGCCTGCTCAACCTCGGCCCGCATCGAATCCGTCCACGGCTCGGCACCAAAAACACCAACCTTCAGTGAACAGGCGCGCGGGTCGATCCCGACCTTATGATATTGTTCGAGAATATTGAGCATATAAGACGGCGTCACCATGATCCCGTCCGGTTTGAAATCGGTGATCAGGTCGACCTGTTTTGACGTCTGCCCGCCACTCATCGGGACAACCGTAGCCCCAAGCCTTTCGATCCCGTAATGCGCGCCCAGACCGCCGGTGAACAAGCCGTATCCGTAAGCGTTATGCACCATATCCCCACGGCGCAGACCGCTGGCCCGCAGCGACCGGGCCACCAGATCGGCCCAGTTGTCGATATCGCCCTGAGTGTATCCCACGACGGTCGGCTTGCCGGTCGTTCCCGAGGACGCGTGCACACGGATAATCTGATCTCGCGGAACGGCAAACAGGCCAAATGGATAATTGTCCCGCAGGTCGTTTTTGTAGGTGAATGGGAAACGGCTCAGATCGCTCAGCGTTTGCAGATCGTCGGGATGCACGCCCGTTTCGTCACACCGCTGACGATACATCGGCACATTGTCATAGGCATGGCGCAGCGACCATTTCAGCCGATCCAGTTGCAACGCCCGGATTTCGTCAATCGAGGCGATCTCAATCGGATCGAGATCCGCCTTGTTCGGAGTAAGATCCTTCATGCTATCCCCCTTTTCTCAGGTTTCTTCAAAGACCAAACCGCCAACTGCACGGGAAAAACCCCGAAACTCGGCGATCTTCCGGCCGTCTTGGTTGGTGACTGTCACATCATAGATTCCGCTGCGCCCGGTCAGGCTCTGCTCGGTCGCCAAAGCCGTCAGGCAATCGCCCGAGCGGGCCGGAGCCACATAGCTGATTACGTTATGCTGGGCCACGGTGGACTGGTTGCGACTGTTGCAGGCAAAGGCAAAGGCGCTGTCGGCCAGCATGAAGGTCACGCCGCCGTGGCAGATGCCATGGCCATTGCAGTGATGATCCTGAACCTCCAGGGTCAGCCTCGCTGTGCCCTCTGCAATATGCGCCAGCTGCATCCCGGCCCATTTCGACGCATTGTCCCGGCCCCACATGGCAGCGGCTGCTTTTTCTGCGCGATCGTTCGGCGTCATCCTATTTTCCTTGGAACACTGGCGCGCGTTTTTCCAGAAAGGCTGTCACGCCTTCTGCGTAATCCGCGCTTTCGCCGCAGGTTTTCATGGCGTCCGCCTCAAGCTCCAGATGGTCGGTCAGGGACGTCGTCGCTGCGGTCTGAATGGTCTGCTTCGTCAACCCAAGTCCCAGCGTCGGACCGTTAGCGAACTGTTCGGTCAGCGCGCGGGCCTCGCTCATCAATTCGGCGTCCGGAATGGCTTTCCAGATCAATCCCCATTGCTCGGCTTGCGTCGCTGGCAACGGCTGACCGGTCAACGCCAATCCCTTGGCGCGCGCCTCGCCCAACAAGTGCGGCAAATGCCAACTTCCGCCGGTATCCGGTATCAGACCGACCTTGGAGAAGGACTGAATGAATTTGGCGGATTCAGCGGCCAACACAACATCGCAGGCCAAGGCGATATTGGCCCCTGCCCCGGCTGCCACTCCGTTCACGGCACAGACGACGGGGAAATCCAGCGAGCGAATCAGCCGCACGAGCGGTGCGTAAAACGTGCGGACCGTGTAGCCCAGATCGGGCGGGCCAGCCATTGTCGCAGGATTCCGGTCGCCCAGATCCTGACCGGCGCAGAACCCTCGACCCGCTCCAGTCAACAGAACGGCACGCGCACCGCGATCACGGGCGGCCTCAAGCTCTGCCCGCAAGGCCATGTGCATTTCATCGGTAAAGCTGTTCAGGCGATCCGGACGGTTCAGGGTGATTTCAACCCATTTTCCGTGATCCTGCGAAAGAATCGTATCAGTCATACCCAATTCTCTTTGCATAAGTTTCAACAAACTTCTTGCATAAACCGAACGGTTGGTCAATAAATTCTGAGACCCTTGTGACTCGGCCACGTGGAAAGGCTCTGGACCAACATGCCCAGCCCGCCCCTCGCGTCGTTGATAGTTACAAAACGCACTATTAACATGTTCACGACTTACGCTTTTGAGGAGGAGACCCGGTCATGAAATTTTCCAAACTCACCACCCTGCTGGCCTCAGCAACACTGGCGGTATCAGGCACAATCGCGTTTGCTGCCGACTACACCCTGACAATCTCTAGCTGGGCGCCGCCGACCCATGGCATCAACGCAAAGATGTGGCCCAAGTTCGTCGAAATGGTCGAAGAGGCCACCGACGGCCAGGTCACAGCCGAATTGAAACTGGGCATCGCCCCGCCCCCGGCGCAAATGGACCTGATCATGGACGGCGCGGCAGATGCCTCGATCATTTTCCACGGCTACCAGCCGGGGCGTTTTGTCACCACCAAACTGATCGAACTGCCCGGCTACGAAGGAACTGCGGAAGAGGCATCCGTTGCTTACTGGCGCGCCTATGACGCACACCTCAAGGCAGCTGACGAACACCGCGGCGTGAAGGTCATTGCGTTGCACACCCACGGTCCAGCGCAATTGCATTCCAGTGCTCCTGTGACCACGCTGGACGAAGTATCCGGCCTCAAGGTCCGTATCCCCGGCGGTGTTGGCGGTGACGTCGGCACAGCACTGGGAGCGACAGGCATTCAGGTTCCGGCCCCCAAGGTCTACGAAACATTGGCGTCCAAAGCGGCGGACGGCGTTGTCATGCCTTTCGAATCCCGCAAAGGCTTCAAGCTGACCGAGGTTGCGCAGAACGTTTATGAATTGCCGGGCGGCCTGTATCGCGGGTCGTTCGCCTTTATCATGAACGAAGACACTTTCGCCGACTTGCCTGAAGACCTGCAAAAGGCGCTTGAGGAGAATGTCTTTGGCGAACCGCTCAGCCGGGAAATCGGCAAGATCTGGGATGAGATCGACGCCATCGGACGCGAAGCCACTGAAGCTGCCGAAGGCAACGCGATCAACGCGGCCAGCGATGCAGATCTCGAGAAATTCTCGGCCATCGCCGAAGATATTCGCGGCAAAGTCATCGCGGAAGTGGACGCGACAGGTGTCGACGCACAAGCCGCATATGACATGATCAACTCGGAACTGTCCTCCAACTGATCCAAGCTCCGGGGCGGTTGCCAATCCCGCCCCGGACCACTGCCCGAGGTACCGATGTCTCCCTTTATCCAGCTCATTCGCCGTGCCAGCATTCTTCCGGTGGTCGTGGCCAGCGTTGCGCTTTTCGTCCTGATGGTGATGACGTTTTGCGATGTCATCCTGCGGTCGGTTTTCAATGCGCCGATTGAGGCCGCGACCGAGTTGACCCGTATCCTGATGGCCATCCTGGTGTTTTCTGTCCTGCCCATCGTTTCGACCACAAACGGTCATATCGCGGTGGACCTGACCGACGGTGTATTCAACCGCCTCCACCTGTCCCGCGTGCGCGATCTGGTCATTTATCTGGTCAGCGGAATGATGCTTTACTGGCCTGTTCAGCGCGTATGGGTTCTGGCCGAGCGGGCACGGGATTATGGGGATGTCACCGAATACCTCTCGATCCCGACCTATCTGATCGGCTGGTTCATCACCTTGTCCGTTGCCGTGACTGCCGTGGTGATGATCGCCACCGGCCTGCTGCGTTTCTTTGCCCCTCACATCCTTTCGGAGACCAATTGATGACCGCCGCACTGATCGGATTCGCGATTGTCCTGATCCTTGTCCTGATGCGCCTGCCCATCGTCTTTGCCATGGGTCTGGTTGGAACGCTGGGTTTTGCCTATGAACGTGGCGGATCCATTTTCGACGAACGCGGCCTCAAAGCCGCCATGTCCATGGTGGGGCGTCAGATCACAGACACCGCGCAGGACTATGGCCTGTCGGTGGTGCCGCTGTTCATCCTGATGGGGCTGTTCGTGAACAAGGGCGGCATGGCGCGCGAGCTTTATGCCGTATCCAACGCTTTTCTGGGCCATATGCGCGGCGGTATCGCCATGGCAACGGTTGCTGCTTGCGGTGGGTTTTCGGCGATCTGCGGCTCGTCGCTGGCCACCGCCGCCACCATGTCCAAGGTCGCCATGCCGCAGATGCGCCGTTATGGCTATTCTGATGAGTTGTCGACCGCGTCCATCGCGGCGGGCGGCACACTCGGCATCCTGATCCCACCGTCGGTCATTCTGGTCATCTATGGGTTGCTGACCGAAACCTCGATTGGCAAGCTGTTCATGGCGGGCATCATCCCCGGAATCCTGGGTATTCTGTTCTACCTGTTCGCCGTGCGCTGGACAGTCTGGCGCAACCCCGAGGCCGGCCCTGCAGGCGAACGCTCAAGCTGGGCTGATCGCCTTCGCGCCCTGGGGTCTGTCTGGGCCGTCCTGCTACTATTCTTCCTGGTGATCGGCGGTCTTTATGGTGCGTTTGATTTCGAACCTCTGAACCTGACATTCTCGCCGACCGAAGCCGCCGGCATGGGTGCTGCCGGTGCGTTTCTGATCGCCCTGTTCCGGGGCGGACTGACAGTAGGCTCGACGTTCGAAGTCCTGAAAGAAACCTGCTTTACGGCCTCGGCCCTGTTTGCCGTACTGATCGGCGCACAGATCTTTTCGAATTTCATTAATCTGGCCGGATTGCCCGAGGCGCTGATCGCCCTGGTCACCGCATACGACGTGTCGCCCTTTGTCGTGATACTCATGATCCTCGGCATCTACATCATTCTGGGCTGTGTGTTTGAATCGCTGTCGATGCTACTGCTGACCGTTCCAATCTTTTTCCCGCTGGTCACTTCGCTGGGGTATGACCCAATCTGGTTCGGCATTGTCGTTGTGGTCGTCACGGAGATCTCGCTAATCACTCCACCTGTCGGGCTGAACGTCTTCATCCTGAAAGGCGTGGTCGGAGACGTCTCGACCGGCACGATCTTCCGAGGCGTCACCCCGTTCTGGGTCGCCGACATCTTCCGCCTGGCGCTGATCGTACTTGTGCCCATCGTGGTCCTGTACCTGCCTCAGCAGATGGGCGCATTGGGGCACTGAGCCCGACTGACTGAAATTCAACAGGAGGACGCACATGTCCCTGCATCAGATTTCCAGCTTTGCCGCCGGAGCGTGGATTGCGCCCGGATCCGGCGCCCGGACCATCGCCTCGGCCATCACCGGCGCACCCTTTGCCACGGCGGGCAATGCCGATCTCGACGTGCAGGCAATGCTGGACTATGCCCGCAATACCGGTGGACCCGCCCTGCGTGCCATGACCTTCCATCAACGCGCCCGCATGCTGAAGGCGCTGGCACAGGCCCTGTCCGAGCACAAACAGGCGCTGTATGATCTCAGCTTCGAGACCGGGGCCACGCAAAAAGACCACCTGATCGATATCGATGGCGGAATCGGCACCATGTTCGTTTTTGCCTCGAAAGGTCGGCGAGAAATGCCTGACGCGCACGTCTATCTGGATGGCAACATCGAACAGCTGTCGCGCAACGGAACGTTTCTGGGGCAACACATCTGCACCCCGTTGCAAGGCGTCGCGGTACATATCAACGCATTCAACTTCCCGGTCTGGGGCATGCTGGAGAAACTGGCCCCCACCCTGCTGGCCGGGGTGCCTGCCATCGTGAAACCGGCAACAAACAGCTGCTATGTCACCGAGCTGGCCGTGCGGATCATGCTGGACAGCGGTATTCTGCCGGAAGGTGCGCTGCAACTGGTTTCGGGCGGTCTGGGCGATATGTTGGATCGTCTGGGCTGTCAGGATGTGGTCAGCTTCACCGGTTCGGCGGACACGGCGCTGAAACTGCGGCAAACACCGGCAATCGTGCGCAACTCGGTTCGGTTTGTAGCCGAGCAGGACAGCCTGAATGCCTCGATCCTGGGGCCGGACGTGGTCGCGGGCACGCCCGAATTCGACCTGTTTGTCAAGGAAGTCACCCGCGAGATGACCGCGAAAGCGGGACAAAAATGCACGGCTATCCGTCGGATAATCGTGCCCGACGCGCAGATACAGGCCGTGATCGACGCGCTGTCCGCTCGGCTGGCTCAGGTCACGATCGGCGACCCGCGGCTTGACACGACACGCATGGGGGCGCTGGTATCGAACGGGCAGAAAGCAGATGTGCTCGCCAAGGCCGACGTGATCGGAACTGAAGCCGAACGGGTCTTTGGTGACCCCAAGGCATTCAAAATTGAAGGGCCCGACACCGGCGCCTTTGTTCCGCCGATGCTGTTCCACTGTGCCAATCCCGACAACGCCCAGCGCGTCCATGATACCGAGGCTTTTGGCCCGGTTTCGACCATCATGGGGTATCGGGATCTGGATCATGCGGTGGCGCTGGTCAACCGGGGCCAGGGATCACTGGTCACATCGCTGATCACCCACGACCCGGACGTTGCACGCGAAGTGGTTCTGGGGGCCGCCGCCTATAACGGTCGTATATACATCAATGACCGCGACTCGATGGCGGAATCCACCGGCCATGGCTCGCCTTTGCCGCACATGGTCCATGGCGGACCGGGCCGTGCGGGCGGTGGCGAAGAAATGGGCGGAGTACGTGGCGTTATGCACTATATGCAGCGCACGGCGATTCAAGGCTCGCCCCGTATGCTGTCCGCAATTGGACACAAATGGGTTCCCGGCGCGCCCGAAATCAGCGGCCCGGAGCATCCCTTCACCCGCAAGTTCGGCGAACTGAGCATCGGGGAAACCCTGAACACCGCACCGCGCACCATTACGCTGGAAGACATTGAGCACTTTGCCAATTTTACCGGCGACACATTCTATGCCCATATGGATGAAGACGCGGCGGCACGTAACCCGTTCTTCCCCGGTCGCGTGGCGCATGGCTATCTGCTGCTGAGCTTTGCCGCAGGGATGTTCGTCGAACCGAACGAAGGCCCGGTTCTGGCCAATACCGGACTGGACGGGTTGCGCTTCATGAAGCCGGTCGTCCCGGGCGACAGCATCAAGGTGCGTCTGACAGTCAAGCAGAAGACCCCGCGCAACGACGAATATGGCGAAGTGCGCTGGCACGTCACGCTCACCAATCAGGATGATGAATTGGTGGCAGAATACGAATTGCTGACCATGTGCGCGTGCTGACAACCGGCACACGGGAAATGTGATTTTCTTATTTCCCCGAAAGGGTTAAACTGGCGCGTATGATCAGCCAGGACACGTGGTTCGAAACGGCCGTTGCCGAATTGGCGGACCCGCGGGATCAGCGGGTGTGGTCGATCATCGTGTCTCTCTTCGGCGATCTCGCTCAGGAGCCCGGCGCACAGATCTCCGGCGGAGCGCTTACGCGGGTTATAGAACCTATCGGCATCAAGCCCGAGGCCATCCGTGTCGCGCTGCATCGGCTGCGAAAGGACGGCTGGATCGAAAGCGATCGCATCGGGCGGGTGTCGATGCATTTCCTCACCGATTATGGCCGCACACAATCCGCTGCGGTAACGCCCCGCATCTATGCCCGCAGTTCTGAGCCAAACCGCAAATGGCACTTGTTGATCGCCGAGGACGGAGGCGGTTCGCAGGTGCTGGACGAAATGCTTCTCAGCTACGACTGCACGCCCATCGCCCGCAATGTGGCCCTGGGCCCGGGTCCTGTGCCCGAACAGACCGAAGGCCTGCTGGCGTTTGAGGTTTCGGCCCACACTGCACCGCAATGGGTTCAGGATCGCCTGTGTCCTGCCGATCTGCGCCTTGCGTGCCGGTCTCTTCTGGAAGACGTGCAACGGGCAACGCATACCCGCCCGGCGGATTGGGCAGCCACTCCGGCGCAAAGCGCCACATTGCGTACCTTGTTGGTGCATCGTTGGCGTCGGGTTGTACTGCGTCAACCGGACCTGCCCGCAGTGTTTTTCCCGCCGGACTGGACCGGGCCGGAATGCAGGGATGCCGTGTTCGATCTTCTGGACACCTTGCCCCGCCCAGCGCTGAATTTCCTGAACAGCACGGCGTAACCCGACGGCAGGCTATTCACGGAAGCGTCGAACGGCCTATCCTGAGTTCGGGCAATCCAGCAATGCCGGAGGGAGCCGAACGTGACTGAAACGGATATGCTGATCATCGGCGCCGGTTTTTCGGGGTTGATCATGGCCATCGAGGCCCGCAAACGCGGGATCACCGATATCACCATTCTTGAAAAAGCTGGTGATGTCGGGGGAACCTGGCGCGAAAACACCTATCCCGGCGTGGCCTGTGACGTGCCCTCTCACCTTTATTCAATGGCCACGCACCTGAACCCGGACTGGAGTCGGGCCTATGCCGGAGGGGCAGAGATTCTCTCCTATCTGCAGCGTGTGGCACGTGCCGAGGGCCTCTATGAGCTTTGCCACTTTCATCAGGAACTGAAATTTGCCCGCTGGAACGGCGCGCGCTGGCTAGTTGAAGCCCGCAACGGACACCGCTGGTCCGCTCGGTTCTTGGTGTCTGCAATTGGCGCGTTGCACATACCGCGTTTTCCGAACATCCCGGGCGCAGACAGTTTCCCCGGGCCCAGCTTTCATTCCGCTGAATGGGAGCATGAAGTCCCCCTGAAAGGCAAGAAGATCGCCGTGATCGGCACCGGCGCTTCGGCGGTGCAATTCGTACCCGAAATCGTCAAATCCGCCCGTCAGGTCACGATTTTTCAACGCAGCGCACCCTATGTGTTGCCGCGACCGGATGGACCGATCGCGCCGTGGATACGTCGACTTTACCGACGGCTGCCAGTCCTGCCACGTGTTCGGCGCCGACTGATTTATACATTGTTCGAATTTCGGCATCGTGTGTTCCGAGGAGAAAAGGGCGCGGTCGAGTTTGCCATGAAGATGTGGCGGAAGGCGCTGGATAGCGCCATCACAGACCCACTGGAACGTAAGAAGCTGACTCCGGACTACCGGATCGGATGTAAGCGTATCCTCAGTTCAAACGACTGGTATCCGGCTCTGGCGCGGGACAATGTCACGGTGATCCCGCATGGTGTTGCGTCAATCGACAAGGACCTCATTACAGCAACCGATGGCTCTCGGTTTCAGGCTGACGTGTTGATCTGGGGCACCGGATTTCACGTCACCGACGCGGTGGAAAGACTGGACATTACCGGAGCCAACGGCCTGACGATCCGCCAGGCTTGGGCAGACGGGATGCAAGCAAATCTGGGAACTGCCATCGCGGGTTTCCCGAATTTCTTTATTCTGCTCGGCCCTCATACCGGTCTGGGTCATAACTCGGTGGTGCTGATGATCGAAGCACAGGTTGCACATATCGGTCGTGTGCTGACTGAAATGGAGGCGCGGCAGTGGTCCGGTATCGCGCCTGATCCCGCAAAACAGGTGGCATTCACGCAGGAAATGCAAGACCGCCACAAAGACAGCATCTGGCAGGCCGGCGGGTGCACGTCCTGGTATCAGGATGCAAACGGACGCAACACGACCCTGTGGCCCGGAACAGTTTCAGAGTTCAAAAAGCGCATGGCGCGATCCGGGCTGGAACAATACCATCCAATCACCCGGCCTACGAATGGAGACGCCTGACATGACGGTACTTCTGACGATCCTCGCCCTGTTTGGCATTTTCTTACTGGGCATGAACCTCTGGACACGCCGCCTGACCCATCAAGGCATGCAGATCGTGCCGCAGCTGGGACAAATCATACCGGTACAGGGTGGACGCATACACTATGTCGAAAGGGGCGATCCGA
The DNA here is from genome assembly GCF_057220975.1 of Ruegeria sp. HKCCD9138. Lineage (NCBI taxonomy): Bacteria > Pseudomonadati > Pseudomonadota > Alphaproteobacteria > Rhodobacterales > Roseobacteraceae > Ruegeria > Ruegeria sp. HKCCD9138. The sequence goes on from NZ_JBWVAZ010000003.1 coordinate 429,717, forward strand.
CGAATCCGGCTATTGTAATGATCCACGGGCTATCCGGCCAATTGCAGCACTTTACCTATGCTCTGATGGATGATCTGGCGGATGACTACCACGTCATTGCTGTCGACCGCCCCGGCTGTGGTTACTCAACGCGAGCCTCTGCGGCTCTGGCGACGTTGCCGGAACAAGCCCGCATGATCCACGAGTTCTTGCAGAACAAGGGCATTGAAAGCGCCGTGCTGGTGGGTCACTCGCTGGGCGGAGCAGTAGCGCTGGCCATGGCGCAGAACTATCCCAAAAATACCAAAGCCCTGGCCTTGCTGGCGCCGCTGACGCAGAAAATGCCGTCAACGCCGCCCGTCTTCAAACCCCTGGAGATTCGCACCGGATGGTTGCGCAACCTGATCGGATACACGATCGCGGTGCCCTTGGCGCGAAAAACCGCTCCGCTGGTGCTGAAAGACGTGTTCGCCCCTGAACCTGCGCCAGCGGATTTTCTCGACCGGGCCGGTGGTGCTCTGGGATTGCGGCCCTCTGCCTTTATTACCGCGTCTCAGGATGTCATTGGGGCCGAGGCTAGCATCGAGGCGATAAGTCATGGTTACCAGAACCTTCAGGTCCCCGGCGGCATCCTGTTTGGAGCTGAGGATCCGGTTCTGTCGCCGGATCAACACGGGGCCAAAATGGCGCAATTTGGCTTAACCTGTGAAACGCTGGAGGGCCGTGGGCACATGATTCCGATTACTGCCCCCGAAGCGTGTGCAGCCTTTGTCCGCAAGGTCGCGCAAAGCACTTTGTCGGATCAGACACGGTCTGATCAGGCCTGCACTTAGCTGGTTCAAGAATCCCCCAAGACTTGCACTTTTCCCTCTTGACCCTCCTGCGCCCCTCCCTTACATCGCCTTTCACTCGTGGCGGAGTAGCTCAGTTGGTTAGAGCAGCGGAATCATAATCCGCGTGTCGGGGGTTCAAGTCCCTCCTCCGCTACCAAAATTCCCCAAAAAGTTTACAGTTACGCCTAAGGTGGCGGGGCCTTCGATTGAAATGCCCGTGCGCAGGCGTTGACGCCACTCATTTGGCGGCGTCGAGGCACTGCACGTTTTATTGATCAGCCGGGTCTCCCACACACGCTGGAGTAACTTGCACAAAACCTAATCCGACAAAAAAACTCAGGTTGACATAGCTGAGTGTTTCTCTCAGATATTATCGCGCTCACTCCCCGAAACCTCGTGGGAATCGAATCCCGATTTGACAGGAAAGATCGAACCTTATGACCAAGTTTTTCGCGGCAACCAGCGCCATGACGCTTTGCATTGCGACGGCGGCTGTAGCCGAAGCGCCGTCCAAAGCTGATGTATTGAACACATATGCCGACATTGCCGAAGCAAAATACGAGGACAGCCTGATAACCGCCCAAAAGCTGCAATCAGCCGTCGAAGCTCTGATCGCAGATCCATCGGACGCAACTCTGAACCAGGCACGCGCAGCGTGGATTGCGGCCCGCGTACCCTATCAGCAAACGGAAGTTTATCGCTTTGGCAACGCTATCGTCGACGATTGGGAAGGCAAGGTAAACGCCTGGCCGCTGGATGAAGGCCTGATCGATTACGTGGATGCGTCTTACGGTGGTCCGAGTGACGAGAACGAATTCGCCGTTCTGAACGTTATCGCGAACCCCAGCTTCGAGCTGTCGGGAGAGACCATTGACGCCAACGAAATCACGCCGGAACTTCTGTCCGAAACTCTGCACGAGGCCGATGGGATCGAAGCGAATGTCGCCACCGGTTATCATGCCATCGAATTTCTTCTTTGGGGTCAGGACCTGAATGGCCACAGCGAAGGCGCCGGCGACCGCCGCTGGACTGATTACGCCAAGGGCGAGAAATGCACGGGCGGCAATTGCGAACGCCGCGCTCAGTACCTGAGCGCTGCCACCGATCTGCTGATCAGCGACCTGGAGTGGATGGCCGCCCAGTGGCAGCAAGGCGGCGAAGCGCGCGCAGCACTGGCTGCCAACGAAGATGCGGGTGTTGCCGCGATCCTGACCGGCATGGGCTCGCTGTCCTACGGCGAACAGGCGGGAGAGCGGATGCGTCTGGGCCTGATGCTGAACGACCCCGAAGAAGAGCATGATTGCTTTGCCGACAATACGCACAACAGCCATTACTATGACGGGCTGGGTATTCAGAATGTCTATCTTGGAAACTATACGCGCGTAGATGGCTCTCCGGTCTCTGGTGCTTCTCTGTCAGATCTGGTTGCCACAACTGATCCGGCACTGGATGCCGAGATGAAGACAAAGCTGTCGGCTACAATGCGAGCGCTTGGCCGCATCAAATCGACCGCCGAGGCCGGCTTTGCCTACGATCAGATGCTCGAACGCGGCAATGCCGGCGGTGAAGCGCTGATCATGGCAGGTGTTGACGGTCTGGTCGATCAAACCAAGACCATCGAGCGCATCGTCAGCACGCTGAAACTGGATCAGATCGAGTTTGAAGGCTCCGACAGTCTGGATAACCCCGACGCGGTGTTCCACTAAACAATGCACCGCTGCTTCGGAGGCGCGAACATGCGCCTCCGATACTCAAATCACAAAAGTTTGGATTGCCAGACTGGACCTCAGCCCAATAACCTAGTAAATAAGTAGGATATGTAAAACTGGTCGAATCGCCATGATCGTTTGCCATTGCACCAATATCTCGGACCACGATATCCGTGCCGCCATCGACTGGATGCGGACATCCGATCCGCAGGCGATCATTACCCCTGGCAAAATCTACCATGCCCTTGGAAAATCAGCGGATTGTGGCGGATGCATGCCCCTTTTCCTAGACACCATGAAGTCAGATGATAACCTGCAAGTGCCAATGCAACTGCGCGCCCTGCGCACCGCAGTAACACAGGAGAGTGTCAATGAAGGGCGATCCCAAGGTCATAGAATATCTCAACAAATCACTGCGGCATGAGCTGACGGCCGTCAGCCAGTACTGGCTCCATTATCGGTTGCAGGAAGACTGGGGTCTGGGCCACATGGCCAAGAAAAGCCGCGAGGAATCCATCGAGGAAATGGGCCACGCAGACAAGCTGATCGAACGGATCATTTTCCTGGAAGGCCACCCGAATCTGCAAAAGCTGGACCCGTTGCGGATCGGTCAGACACCGAAAGAAACTCTGGAATGTGATCTGGCAGCCGAAAACGACGCGCGTGCTCTTTACGTCGAAGCGCGAGAGTACTGCCGCGAGGCCGGTGATTATGCCTCGATGTCTTTGTTCGAGGATTTGATCCGCGATGAAGAAGGTCACATCGATTTTCTCGAAACGCAGCTCGATCTTTACGAAAGGATTGGCGAAGCCAATTATGCGCAACTCAACGCCTCGAAAATGGACGAAGGCGAATAGCCTTCTGTTAGTGGTGGCCGTGAATGCGGCCACCCCCGCCCTGTCAGCCGAGCTGCAGGACCTTCACCTGAACACCCTCCTCCGTACCGAAGAAGAAAAAGCCCGAATTTCGGACGTAACTTCCGCACCCGACGATTTTTCTGTGCCCCAACGGTTCGAAGAGTTGTCGGCAGGCGCCGCAACGGTTCGTGTGCGCACGGATTCGGATGCGTTTTTGCAACCCTCCGCCAATATCACATTTGAGCAGGAGCTGGACTTCAAGGTCGGCAACGGGCTGTTCAAGAAAATCTGGGTGTCATCCCCGTCATCGACGAAGGCCTCAGACGGGCTCGGCCCGCTTTACAATGCGCGCTCCTGCCAGCGGTGCCATATCAAGGACGGACGCGGGCATACACCAAATGGGCCGGATGACAACGCGATCTCCATGTTCCTCCGGGTCTCAGTCCCCGGCGTGCCCGAGGATGCGCCCGCAGAAATCGAAGACTACATCGCCACCCGGCCCGAGCCCAATTACGGCGGGCAAATGCAGGACTTCGCTCTGGCCGGCCATCCCGCCGAATATCGGTTGGGTATCACTTACGAAGAAATTCCGATGGAAGTGTCCGGCGGTGAAATGGTTTTCCTGCGCAACCCGGCTTACACGCCGGCCGATCTGGGCTATGGGCCGCTTCATCCGGATGCGATGCTCAGCCCACGCGTGGCGCCGCAGATGATCGGTTTGGGGTTACTGGAGGCAATCCCGGTCGACGATCTGCTGGCCAACGCCGATCCTGATGACTCGGATGGTGACGGCATCTCGGGCCGACCTAACATCGTATGGTCCGTTGAATTCGACCAACCCATGATGGGTCGGTTCGGACACAAGGCCGGGATGCCCACGGTGATGGAGCAATCCGCCGCCGCCTTTGCCGGCGACATCGGCATTTCCAGCCCGCTTTATCCGGCGCCTTTCGGTGATTGCACCGAAGCGCAGACCGACTGTGTCAACGCCCCGCATGGGGATCAGGACGATCGCGTGTTCGAAATTGACAAAACCGGCATGGATCTGGTTGCGTTCTACAGCCGCAATCTGGGGGTGCCGGCGCGTCGGGATGTGGACGATCCACAGGTCCTGCATGGCAAGAAAGTGTTTCACGACACAGGGTGCGCCGCTTGCCACACGCCCGCGTTCGTCACGCACAGGATGCCGGATCGCCCGGAACACAGTTTTCAGCTGATTTGGCCTTATACCGACCTGTTGCTGCACGACATGGGCGAAGGTTTGGCCGACAACCGCCCCGAGGCCCGTGCAACAGGGCGGGAATGGCGCACGCCTCCGCTTTGGGGTATCGGCCTGACCGAACGTGTGTCCGGACATACTCAGTTCCTGCATGATGGCCGCGCCCGGTCACTACTCGAAGCGATCCTGTGGCACGGGGGTGAAGCCCAGGTCGCCCGCGACACTGTCGTTTCGATGCCCAAGGCCGACCGCGACGCTCTGATCCGATTTCTCGAAAGCCTCTGACCTATGCGCATAATCAGCCTTCTAGCCGCGCTGCTGTTGCCCTTGTCTGCCATGGCTCTGGATCATGCCCCGATCCTGAACGACGTGACGGAAAATCATGTCCTGCCGAAGTTTGCGCAATTGGCCGACGACGCGCGACAGCTTCAATCTGCCGCCGCGAACGATTGTGCGCCGAACTCTCCGGAGTTGCGTGAAGCCTACGGAGCAGCATTTGACAGCTGGATTTTCGCCAGCCACCTGCGCTTTGGCCCGACTGAAAAGGATGAACGCGCCTTTGCTCTGGCGTTTTGGCCCGACACCAAAGGGTTTACCACTAAATCCCTGTCGCAACTGATCACGGATGAAGATGCGGCCGCAAGTGAGCCCGAGGCATTTGCCGCCACATCCATTGCCAGCCGCGGCTTTTTCGCATTGGAGCTCATGCTTTACGACCCGGAATTTGTAGCCAGAGGGCGTGACACTTATCGTTGCGCTTTGATCCGGGCCATCGCGGGCGACATTGTTCGCAATGCCACCGCCATGAACGACAATTGGCAAACCTATGCGTTCAAACTCACGCAACCCGGGTCGAACGGCCCTTATCGGACTGAAAAAGAAGCTTTGCAAGAGCTGTTCAAAGCCCTGAGCAGCGGGCTGCAATTCACTGCCGAAACTCGATTAGGCCGCCCTCTTGGAACGTATGACCGACCACGCCCCAAGAGAGCCGAGGCGTGGCGCTCCGAACGATCCGCACGCCACGTGGAACTTTCTCTGGTTGCATTACGCGATCTGGCTGCGCGGTTGTCCATCGATCATCCGAACATCGCGGGCGACCTCGACGCCGGTTTTTATAAGGCACTTGATCGCGCCCGTTCCTTGGGCGACCCATCATTTGCGGGTGTAGACACTCCGCAAGGACGATTGCGGGTCGAGGCACTGCAGCAGTCGATCAACGATATCCGCACGATAGTAGCCAATGACCTCGGTCCGACGCTGGGTATCAGTGCCGGTTTCAATTCGCTTGACGGAGACTGACCATGACCACGCGTCGACATTTCCTGGCCGGCCTGGCCGCCGCCTCATTCGCACCTATCCGGGGATGGGCAGCTGTTGGCGCACCCGCATTTCTGGCCGCAGCGCTCTTTCCTGATGGTTCCTACCGGCTGGCCGGGCTGGATTCCGGCGGAACGATACTGTTTTCGGTGCCCCTTCCCGCCCGTGGCCACGCCGCGGCGGCTCATCCGCACCGTGCGTTGGCCATAGCCTTCGCCCGCCGTCCGGGAACCTTTGGGCAGGTGATCGATTGTGCCGCAGGACGAATACTCGAACAAATCCATGCCCCGGCTGGGCGCCATTTCTACGGCCACGGCGTATTCTCATCCGACGGCGCCCGGTTCTTTACGACCGAAAACGACTTTGATGCCGGGGCTGGTGTGATCGGCGTTTGGGAAACCGACAGCTACAAGCGGTTGGGTGAATTCTCATCCGGCGGTATCGGGCCCCACGACATTCGACTTATGCCGGACCAGGACACTCTGGTCATCGCGAATGGCGGCATCGAAACCCACCCCGACACGGGCCGGAGCAAGTTGAATCTGCCCACAATGCAACCGAACGTGACTTTTGCCAGCCTGTCAGGGGTCGTACGAGAGCAGGTGAAATTGCCCGCCTCCTTGCGCAAGAACTCGATCCGACATCTTGCCGTGCACCGCGATGGCTTGGTGGGTTTTGCGATGCAGTGGCAGGGCAACCAGACCGAGCATCCGCCCTTGTTGGGCCTGCATCGCCGGGGTGCGGCGCCACGCCTTTTGACGGCACCGGAAAGCGAACAAACTACACTGCAAGGTTACGCAGGCAGCATCGCCTTCTCCGCGGACGGAAATACCATTGCCATCACCTGCCCGCGCGGCAACGCATTGCACCGGTTTGACGTATCAGGCGGCGCGTTTACCGGTGCGTTCCAACTGGAGGATGTCTGCGGTCTCGGCACCGGTCCGGATGGGTTGGTTTTTACCACCGGCACCGGCCAATTCGGGGTTTTGGGTCGCAACCGCCCGACGGCATTGGCCCATCTGTATTGCCACTGGGATAACCACCTGATCCCGATAGGCTGATTCAGGTAAAGTTCGGCAAAGCCAGTTGCATAGATTACACTTGGAAGAATCAAACTCCTGCCGTATTGGCGGGCGCGAACTCGGACATCCGAACGGCAAGGACTGACTTGATTGAAACAGACGCCTGACGCACCGCATTCCATCTACGGGGTTGAGAAATGGGGCAAAGGCCTCATCGAGGTGACGGAGCAGGGCGAGATCGGTCTGCGCAACCCGATGGCGCCAGAGGCGGCTGCGATTAGTCTGCCGGGTATTCTCAGCGATCTGGACGAACGTGGCATCAAAGCCCCGATGATCCTGCGCGTCAGCTCCTATCTGGAAAACGAAATCGCGCATATCAACGAGAGCTTCGCCGAAGCAATAACGCGCACCGGATACAATGGCCACTACCGCGGCGTGTTCCCGATCAAGGTGAACCAACAGGCGCAAGTGGTCGACCGGATCGTCGAGTTCGGTCAGAAGTATAACTATGGGCTCGAAGCTGGGTCCAAACCCGAACTGGTGGTGGCGCTTGCCCACCGCCTGGCCCCCGAGGCGCTGATCGTCTGCAACGGCGTCAAGGATGCCGAGTTCATCCAGCTCGCGATCCTCAGCCGCAAGATCGGCTTCAACACAGTCATCGTGCTGGAAAGCCCGAAAGAGGCGGACACGGTGATCGAGGTCTATAACGAACTTGGCATTGAACCCCTGATCGGCGTGCGGGTGAAATTGACCAATCAGATCAGCGGCAAGTGGGAAGAAAGCTCGGGCGACCGCTCGGCATTCGGCATGAACACCGATCAGCTTGTCGCCACGGTGGACAAGCTGAGCGCGGCTGGCCTGCTGCATTGCCTGAAACTGCAGCACTCGCACCTGGGCAGCCAGGTGCAGGACGTCAACGACGTGCGCCGTGCCGTGGGCGAGGCCTGTCGCTATTACACCGAACTGACGCGTGAAGGCGTGCCGCTAACTCACCTAGACCTCGGCGGCGGTATGGGCGTGGACTATACCGGCGAAAAGAAGGCCGCCGAGAACTCGATCAATTACACGGTCGAAGAATACTGTGCCAACGTCGTCGAAGCGGTGGCCTATGCGATGGATGAAGCAGAAGTAGCCCACCCCACTCTGGTTACCGAAAGCGGCCGTGCGGTTGTGGCGACCTCTTCGATGCTGGTGTTCAACGTGTTAGAAAGCACGCTGTATGACGCGCCCAACGGGCCCGAGGTCGAACCGGACGATCACCACATGGTTTCGGACCTCGCATTGGTGCACACGTATCTTTCCCGTGATCGACTCCAGGAATGCTGGAACGACGCCACCTTCTATCGCAACGAACTGCGCGCCCTGTTCCGCCGGGGCTACGTCGACCTACGCCAAATGGCCCGGGGCGAACGCATCTATTTGTCGCTGATGGCGCGCCTCAAGGCGCTGGCTGCCAGCGATGATCTGGAAACAGATGTGGACGATCAGCTTGAGAAGGTGGCCGATATCTACCACTGCAATTTCTCGTTGTTCCAGTCGCTGCCGGATGTCTGGGCCATCGACCAGCTACACCCGATCGTTCCACTACAGGGCTTGAACCAGACCCCGGATCGCCGCGCGGTGTTGTCCGACATCACCTGCGACAGCGACGGCAAGATCGACCGGTTCATCCTGGCCGACGGCGTCTCACCCAGCTTGCCGGTGCATTCCCTGCCCGAGAACGAAGAATATTTCATGGGCGTTTTCTTCGTCGGTGCCTATCAGGAAACGCTGGGCGATCTACACAACCTTTTTGGTGACACCAACGTTGTCACCATCGACCTGCGCGCCGATGGCGGCTTTGACTTGTTGCATGAACAGGAAGGCGACACGATTTCCGAGGTCCTCTCCTATGTCGAGTTCGACCCGCAGGACTGCGTCGCCGCCTTCCGCAAAATGGTGGACGAGGCGATCTCGACCGGTACTCTGAAAGCCAAGGACCGCAAAACCCTGATGAGCGCCTATCGCGACTCGATCAACGGCTACACCTATTACGAATAACCCCCTGTAAGAGGAGAATACCCCATGGGCAAAACACTGGTTGTCGGCGCGGGTGGCGTATCCCACGCCGCCGTGCACAAGATGGCGATGAATTCGGATATCTTCACCGAGATCACGCTGGCCAGCCGCACGAAATCGAAATGCGACGCCATTGCCAAAGCGGTCAAAGAGCGTGTTGGTGTCGATATCGCAACCGCTGAGCTGGACGCCTACAAGGTCGAAGACACGGTCGAGCTGATCAAGGAAACCGGAGCGGAGATTCTTGTGAACCTTGCTCTGCCCTATCAGGACTTGGTGCTGATGGACGCGTGCCTCGAGGCGGGCATCCACTATCTCGACACCGCGAATTATGAACCCGAGGATGAGGCCAAGTTCGAATACCACTGGCAATGGGCCTATCAGGACAAGTTCAAAGAGGCCGGCCTGACCGCCATCCTCGGCTCCGGCTTCGATCCGGGCGTAACCTCGGTCTTCGCCACCTGGCTCAAGAAACACAAGCTGGACACGATCCGCCAGATCGACGTGCTGGACGCCAATGGCGGCCAGAACGAGCAAGAGTTTGCCACCAACTTCAACCCCGAGATCAACCTGCGCGAAGTGCTGGCCGAAGTACGCCACTGGGAAAACGGTGAGTGGAAACACTCCCCCGCCATGACCCACAAGGTCGAGTTCGACTTCCCCGCCATCGGCCCCAAGAACATGTACCTGATGTATCACGAGGAACTGGAGTCGCTCTCGACCCACTTCCCCGAGATCGAACGCGCCCGCTTCTGGATGACCTTCGGCGACGCCTACATCACCCACGCCAAGGTACTGGAAAACGTCGGCATGACCCGCATCGACCCGGTGATGCATGACGGCAAGGAAATCATCCCGATCCAGTTCCTGAAAACCCTGCTGCCCGATCCCGGCGATCTGGGTGCCGAAACCAAAGGCAAGGCCTGCATCGGCGACATCGCAACTGGTCAGGCCAAGGACGGTTCAGGCGAAAAGACCTATTACATCTACAACATCTGCGACCACGAAGAGTGCTACCGCGAGGTTGGTTCTCAGGCCGTCAGCTATACCACCGGCGTCCCAGCCATGATTGGCGCAGCGCAGGTGCTAAAGGGCAACTGGCGTGAGCCCGGCGTGTGGAACATGGAACAGCTCGACCCCGATGACTTCATGGACATGCTGAACGAACATGGCCTGCCGTGGCAGGTCCACGAACTCGACAGCCCGGTCGACTTCTGATCCGATTGCGCTTCATCTTTTCGAAAATACTCCGGGGGTCCGGGGGCAGCGCCCCCGGCCTCTCCACCCAAGGAGACGCCGGACATGTCTGACATGATGACAACCCAGGCCGGAGATGCCGGAGCCTTTCGCAAATTCGACCTCAGCCGTGTACCATCGCCGTGTTTCGTGGTCGACGAAAAAGCCGTCGAAAGAAACCTGCGCATCCTTGCCGACGTGGGCAGCCGATCCGGCGCACATGTGCTGAGCGCCCTCAAGGCATTCTCCATGTTCTCGCTGGCACCGCTGGTCCGACAACACCTCGGCGGCACCTGTGCGTCCGGCATCTATGAGGCCCGTCTGGGCCGAGAGGAATACGGCGGCGAGGTCGCCACCTTCTGCGCCGGATACAAGGATGCCGATATAGACGAGATACTTGCGCTGTCCGACCACATCATCTTCAACTCACCGGCCCAGAAAGACCGATTTCTCGCCAAGGCACAGGGCGCAGGCGTACAGGTCGGCCTGCGGATCAACCCGGAACATTCCGAAGGCGAGGTCGCCAAATACGATCCCTGTGCGCCCTGTTCTCGTCTGGGCACACCAGTCAGTCAGTTAACTGCCGAAACGCTGGACGGAGTCGTCGGTCTGCACATGCACACGCTCTGCGAACAGGGGTTCGAGCCCTTGCATCGCACATGGGCCTCGGTGGAGCCGAAACTCAAGCCATTCATGGGCCACCTTAAATGGCTGAATTTTGGTGGCGGCCATCATATTACCCGTGACGACTACGACCGCGATGGGCTGGTTTCCTTCATCAAATCCATCCGAGACGAGTACCACATTGATGTCTATCTCGAACCCGGCGAGGCCGTCGCGCTGGACGCAGGCATTCTGGTCGGAGAAATCCTTGACCTGCCAACCAATGGCATGAACCTTGCGATCACCGATATCTCGGCCACCTGCCACATGCCTGATGTGATCGAAGCGCCCTATCGCCCCGCTCTGATGGACGAGATCAGGGCTGGCCACACCTACCGTCTGGGCGGCCCGTCCTGCCTAGCCGGCGATGTGATCGGTGACTATACGTGGGAGAAACCGCTGGAGATCGGTCAGCGCTTCGCCTTCCTCGATCAGGCGCATTACTCAATGGTCAAGACCAACACGTTCAACGGTGTTCCCCTGCCCACAATCGCGCTATGGAACAGCGAAACGGACGAGCTGAAGATCATCAAGCAGTTCGGCTATGACGACTTCAAGGACAGACTCTCATGACCATTTTCCTCGACAGTGAACTGACGGAATCCGAGCGCACCGAAGACGCCCGTTTTCGCGTGATCCCGGTGCCGCTGGAACGCACTGTCTCCTACGGATCGGGCACCGCGAATGGCCCCGCAGCAATCATCGAGGCCAGCAACGAACTGGAACGTATCACCGGCCACGCCGAACCCTGCGTAGAGGGCATTTTCACCGAAGACCCACTGAATTGCGACGCCGCCCTGCCTGACATCATGGAACGCCTCGCCCAACGCACCGAAGCTGCCGTCCGAGCGGGCAAAGTGCCGGTGACCTTGGGCGGAGAGCATTCCCTCACCTACGGCGCGGTGACGGGCGTGGCGCGCGCCCTGAACCAGCCTGTCGGCATCGTCCAGATCGACGCTCATGCCGACCTGCGCAATGCCTATCAGGGCGAGAAACACAGCCACGCCTCGGTCATGCATCTGTTGGCCGAAGAAGGCATCCGGCTGGCTCAGTTCGGCGTTCGCGCCTTTTCGACGGAAGAGGCCAAAAGCCGCCTGAGAAACCACGTCTTTCATGTGGATGCCGAGGATCTGGTCACCGGCAATATCCACGCCGTCGACCTGCCCAGCGACTTTCCCGATCTGGTCTATGTCAGCTTCGACGTCGACGGGCTGGACCCGTCTTTGATGCCCGCAACCGGTACACCAGTCCCCGGTGGGCTGGGCTATTATCAAGCCCTGAGGCTAGTGGAGCACGCCTTGAAAGGCCGAACATGCGTGGGCTTCGACGTGGTGGAACTGGCCCCGGACGGCAATGCTGCCTGGGACTTCACCGCGGCACAGATTGTCTATCGTTTGATGGCAAGCTGCTGAGACTGCAATCGGTCAGGACGGGCCAGCCCGGCCCGCCCTGCACGCTTTTCAATCCGATTTACCGTCGTCTGCGGTCTCGTTCAGCTCCATGTGACCTTCGCTCTTGTCGAGTATGCGGCGCAGCATGGGTTCGAAAAACTCCAGCGGTTTGGTCGGATAGTTCGGATCAAAAGCGCATTGATCGTATTCGTGGCAGAAGTACCGGCAATCTTCCCAGTAAGGGCTGTCGCGGTACTTGTCGCGCGCATTCCGGTCACCCCCAAGAAAGTGGTTGTAGTAATAGCCCTGAAACACACAGTGGTGTTTGAGTATCCAATAAGTACGTTCGCTGACATAAGGCTTCATCATGGCCGCCGACAGCTCACCATGGTTGTACGGAGACAGGATATCGCCTGTATCATGCACCAGCGCTGCAATGACAATCTCCTCGTCTGCGCCGTCGTTGTAAGCACGGGTCGCAGCTTGCAGGCTGTGCTGGTAGCGATTTACCGGGTAAGGCGTCCACTCTTCATCTAATGATCGGATCGCGTCCAGAATGCGATCCGCCAGGGCCGCATTATAGGCGTCCTCGTAATCCATCACCGCCAGAAAATCTTCCTTGGTGGCGTTTTCGAAACTGGTCCAGGTGGGTTTGTGGCTTTTGTCCAGCATGGCGCGTCCTTTGGCTGATGAGCTACGCCCAGTCTACCAAATCCAGTGTGAGTAAAAAAATGAATTGATTTTATCAAACTGATTAAAAAATACTTTCGATATGCAGATCAATGCCCTTGAAACATTTCTGTGCGTAGCCGATTTGGGCGGGTTCCACGCCGCAGCCCGCAAGCTAAACGTAACTCAAACCGCCGTCAGTGCCCGCATCCGACTGATTGAAGAGGAAACCGGAAAACCCTTGTTCAGTCGTGGCGCGGGCGGCACGAGCCTGACAGACTTTGGACGACAATTCCGGCCTTATGCCGAACAGATGCTGTCGCTCTGGTCCTTTGCTTCCCGCGATTTACCCCTGCAAACCCAGAACCGAGTTGTCCTTCGACTTGGGGCGCAACTGAGTGTCTGGGACCCGCTTCTGGTTGATCTGGCCGTGCTGTATGAACAGCGCCTCGGCCAACTGTTGATGACGCTCAACTACGATCATGACCTGAATATGGTCGAGGCCGTCGCGACCCACGTTCTGGATGCAGCACTGACCCACGAAAAACCCTCGGACCCGCGTGTGCTGTATCGGGAACTGAACGCTGAACGCCTATTGCTGGTAGAAACCAAGGGATCCGGCGAGGACCGGGTTTTCGTAAACCTGGAACTGGGTGAGATCTATCAAGATCATGTGCGATCGGCAGCGCGACAGGCATCCGGCCAAACGGTTTTTCTTGGAAATTGCATGATGGCTTTGCGCTATGTCCTGCGGCGGGAAGGCGCCGGGTACTTCCCGCAATACGTCATCAAAGAACACCTGCGTACAGGTGAGCTGGTCCCGGTTGCCGGAGCATTGGATTTGATGCTGCCCCTATATCTGGTTGCCAGGCGAGACGGAACCGCATTCGACGACATACTTGGCTGCCTGATCGATCTGCGAGAGGTGTCTTAGGCCTGTGACAACGTTCCGTTCGCGCCCTTGGGTCGAGCACGAAATAAGGGTCGCCCCGATATCATCAGGAAAAGGCAAGAGATCAGGATGCCGATGATCGCCGGCAGATACAGCAGTATCCACAGGTTCGGATCTTCGATCACAATGGGCGAGATCAGCCCCCGTACACCTTCCAGCAAAACCAGAATCAAGAACGCGCAGAGAATTTGCGGCCAGAGGCCGAAGCGAGAGAAACTGCCAAGCGTCAGGGTCGCGTACCCGACCAAAGCCACAGCGATACAAATCGCAATCCAGGAAAAGCGCTGATGCAGTTCTTCGATCAGGCGCCCCTGACTGTGCCCGTCGGACTGCGCCACCGCATCGCGGTTATTGATCAGATCAATAGTTGAAATCGCACCGATACTGCGGTGACCCATTTCTCCACCACTGGTCAACTCTGTGATATCATAGGACGCGTCTTCAAACAGGGTCGATGACAATGTCTTTCCGTCGGCATTCAGCCTGAGCGCAACACCATCCACCATCACGAGGTGAATGCCCGTTTCCTCGTTGACGAGATAAGCTGTCGTACTGGAATAGCTGACCGGGTTTTCTTCGTCCCGCCGGTCGGACACAAAAACCTCGTGCAATGTGCCGTCCAGATCAATCTGCCCAATGTAGACCGTAACACCTTCTGCCGGGTGCAGAAATTCACCTTCGTTCAGTAGCTGTGCAGTGACGTCTCCGGCAACCTCGGCTTGCCGCAGTTCCAGTTGCTCGACCGACGCCGGGCGCAGGAAGACACTGATCACCGCCATCATCAGACCGGCGATCAGACCAAAGAAAAAAACGGCTCGCGCAAGCCGCCATGGGCTGGACCCGGTGGCCAGCATTACGGTCATTTCGCTTTCACGGCTCAATCGGTTGGTGGCGTAAACCGCCGCGGCGAATATCGCCATCGGCATCACGGTTCGGATCAGCGTTGGAAGTGTCAGAGCCGTGAATTCCAGAAACACCATCGCGGACTGACCGCCACTGATCACACGATCAAACAGGCTGACTGACCGCGTGATCCAGAAAACTCCGACCAGAACCAGAGTAAAAAAGCCGAACAGAACCAGCAATTGCCGCAGGAAATACCCATCAAAACGCGACATGTGACCTCTTCTTGGCTGTTGGCGACGTGCGGGGACATTAGGGCAAACGCAGGGCAGAGGAAACCGGGATTACCCGACCAGAATCCTGTTTTGCCAGAGCCACCGTAGTATCCGCGTCGCGCGATCCACGCCCAGAATGTCCGACCATCGGCTGAGAATACCCGCCGAAGATTCCGGGCGATCCAGCTGGTTTAGCAACGGAATGATCGGGGTCCCTTCAAGATTGGCAACCGGACGCGGCAAGGCTGGATGATACAGGACGGTCGCGGGCTCGATATGGGTTTCAGTCTGAAGGCCAGACACCGATACTCTGGTTTCTGGGGCCAGTTGCAGCGGCATTCCTTTGGGTATGTCGGTCATTTCCGGCTCGACCGGGGTTCGAGAAACCGAACTCATCGGGTGAGAGCGCGCCGACCAGAACTCCGCTGACGAAACCTTATGCTGCCGGGCATAGAATTCAGCGGCCAGAGCAGCGTGTGTCTGAACCCTCTCGGTCTGCCGGTCGCGGTAGAACGACAACGCCAGATCTGTATTTTCGGGGCGAGTCAGAACCGTATTAACAACCGCGGCGGCCTGCACCGCCTGACCCATTGCCAGCTGCACCCCTTGTGACGACAAAGGGTCAACTGTGAAACTGGCTTCTCCGACCCGCAATAAGTGCGATTCAGGAGATGTGGTTTCGATCAGGCTGGTGGCGTCGATGCGTCGGACGGGGCCAATCCGTTGCTGTTCCAGGCAGGGCGACAAAAGCGTCGATTGCGCCAACAAGTTCAGATAGAGATCGCGGCGATCTGCCGGCGACAATCCGGTGCACGAGGCCGGATCGACAAACACCATCGCGTTGACGGAATGATCTGGCAGCATCGCCCCCCAGTACCAATGCGCGTATCCTGCCTCGACACGTGTTTGCGCGCCGAATCCTCGGGGCGCGTTCCAGTAAGCGTAGAGTGCAAGCAGCGGTTGCGAAGCTGGACGAAACCTGCGCCCCAAGCCCGCCTGCCGACCGGCAGCATCCACCAATATCCGGGCGCGGATGTACTGTACTCCGCCCCGATTTTTCACGGGAATTTCCCACCCGGTTTTGAAGCGCCGAGGGCGATAAGCCCGGGCGGAATCCAAAACCTGTACCCCAGCTTTACCTGCACATTCCAACAGCAAGGCGTCAAACTTGCCACGATCGACCAACAGCCCAGTCTCTCCTTCACCAGGTCCACGACGCTCGAATGTGCCGCCCCAATGAAGAATCGAGCCGGTGGAATTCAGAAAGCCGCCTGATGCGATCTGCTCTGACAGGCCCAGAAGGTGTAGAATTGGCCTGATCGAAGGAGGCAGCGACTCTCCGACATGGGCGCGGGGAAACGCCGCGCGCTCAAGCAGGCAAACCTTCCGACCGAGCTGTGCCAATCGCAGCCCAACAGTCGATCCGGCGGGTCCCCCACCGATCACGCAGACTTCAGTGTCTATAATCTCAGGCATCGATCAGGCAGACACGGATTGTGCCGTCCCGCCAAAGTAATCCGGTCGGGCCTCGGACAGGCGGACATACGCTTGCAGGCAATAGTGCAACCAGCCGCGAATGTAGTCGCAGGCCGGGCGACCGCGATGAATCACCTCGTGATGGCACCCACCACCGCAGAGGTAGCGCGCCCAACATGTGTTGCAGGGCGACTGCCCATGAACGTGCCGCTCCACCAGCCAACGATCGCGGCGCAAATCCGGTCCGTTGAAAACATCGCCCATAGCGCCTGCCTTGTCCTCGACAAAGCGGTGACAGGCGAACAGACCGCCTTCGGCCGACACACCGAAATACCCCGCTCCTGCGCCACAGGCATACGGGCGATGGGTGCCGCGGTGAATTTCCTGCATGGCGGCCGACATGTTCGAAAACGGATAGCGCCGCCCCCGGATCACCGCCGCCTCAAACGCTTGCCCACAGAGGATCATCTGCCCCAGCATGTCGTCCAGATCCGAGCGGCTCAGCTCGTGACGGCCATTTGGCGAGGCCAGCATCGGTGAGAACCCCACCGAGTGAAATCCCATGCCCACAAACTGTTCCAGTGTTTCCGGCAAATCCATGTTCTGAGGCGTCACGGTCACACGCGCGCCGACCTGCATTCTATGCTGCCTTTCCAGCAGCGGCTCAACGCGCTTCAATATTGTGTCATAGCTGCCGCGCCCGCCACGATTGGGGCGCAAACGATCATGCGATGCGCCCACTCCATCCAGACTGATCGTGACTGCAAATCCATACATTTCAAAGAATTCGGCATCCTCTGGGCGCAGCAACGTGCCATTTGTGGTGACCGAGAACCCAACCCGCAAACCATGCGCCCGCGCGCGATCTGCTGCATACTCGGTGGTCCGATGGATTAAGTCACGATTGATCAGGGGTTCGCCGCCAAGATAGGCCAGATTGATCCGCACGCCAGGTTCGGCTTCGGCCACCAGACGGTCGACGGAGGCTTTGGCAACTTCCCATTCCATGTTCCGCGCAGGGCCTCCGAATTCTCCACCCGAGGCGTAGCAATAGGTGCAGGCCAGATTGCATTTCTGCGCGACAGCCAAGGACAGGGACCGTACGGGCATGTCTTCCGGCGGGCGGTCACCGATATACGGCGCTCCCTCCAAACCCATCGACAAGAGGTAAGCGCGCTGAGCGTCGGGATCGGAGGCGGCAAACCGCTCAGCTGCATCAGAAGGCACGTCAAAAACCCGCGACCCATCCACCGCCAGCATGTGGTGCCCGTGATCGGTTTCAAAAAAGTGCACCTGCGATGCGGGCGGAATCACACTCAATCCTCCGGCCAGAACGGGATACCGATCTCTTCCGCCGCCAGCTTTTCGCCTTCGACGCGGAGCAGTTTCATGATGTCACGCACCTGTTGAATGTAATCTTGCGCCTTTTCGTACTGATTTTTGGCCTCCAGAGCGTAAGCGTTGTTCAGGCCATCCTTGACCTGCTCAAACAGCCTGAGCGCGTCTTTGGTCTGCGCTTCGGTTCCCACCTGAACCGGTCGCAGATACGCAGGAGTCCCCACTCCGGTATCGTATTTGGCCAGAACCTCTTTCATTTGGCGGAACCGCAGGAAATGCTCGTCACCGTCACTGTCGATCCGCACAGCCAGGGCGTAGAGGCGGCGGTTGGTGAAGGTCTTCTGCTCCAACGTCTTTACACATTTCGCATAAGCACGGTCGATGTATCCTCCGGGGCGTTCGATCTCGATAAAATCGTCGATTGCCTCCTGTGTCAGCGGTCGTAGCGACCTGAGGTAGACCTTTCCGTGCCCCGGCCCAAAGCGCAGGGTCTTGGCGGGGGTCAGGACCGGCTTGTATGCGTCACCCTGAAGTTCCCACAGCAGTTGGTTGGCCCAACGCATATGGGTCATTTCTCCGACGGCGACCTCCACCACAGCGCGACGGGCAAAAATCAGATCGTCTTTCAGCGTCGGCCAACGCTTGGTATCGGCCGTCTCGGGATCGGCCAGCGAGAAGTACGCGTAGAGATACTGCAGGCTCAGCGTCATCTCCATCGGAGCCAACCGCTCTTGCAGATCATCGATCATTTCTTCGATCGAATCGTAGGGCTCGGTATCCGGCAATTCCGGATCAACTTCGTAGACCTCCCCGGTTTCCCGGCCTTCCACCACAATGGGCAGCTCGCTCCACATCTTGTTCACCTGATAGTGGTCAATCTGATAGGGGCGGTTCTGTTCCACCGTATTCATCGCTGCCACGTTCCCGGACGGAGATTTGTCCGACCGCAACCAGTCCAGATAGGTCTCGGCCGCGATGGGATTGTCCGGTTGCCCAGTGGGCAGAGCAGCATCATGCGGCACTTCGGCAACCACCACATCGGGGTGGTTCGACGGCCAGTAGTGGCAACCGCAATCGCGAAAATCGTGGGACCAGGGATTGCACAGGCTCTGCGTCAGTTCACCGGGGTCATAGGCGTCGCTGAACACTCCGGCGTCGGTCCTGTACTGGCGGCGATAACCATGCAGAACCACTTGCTCGCTATCTACAATGCCGTCGTGATTGCGGCGTTCCAGCGCGATGGTGACCGGGTTGCCGTCACCGCATTCCAGGCTGCGAATAAAACGCCACACCATGAGCCCGTCATACGGCTCACCATTCTCATCCCTGAAGGTGATCCGCTTGCCCCCCTGTTCGACCCAGGAAAGAAACCAGCGGCCCTGGCTGAGCTTGGCGCCAACCTCACCGCTATAGGCCGTCAACAGGGATTGCACCCAGTCCTCGGGGCTGTTGTCGGGCAGCATCGGGTCGTAGAAATAGTCGACAAAGACCAGATGGAAGCCCTGCGTGTTCTTCGGTGCCTCAGGCACCGGGCTGAGCGGGACACGCGCCGCGTTGAAAACCAGACCGGGAAAAAACCGCCGGTCGAGATTGCGAACATCCATCTCAAGGCCGGGGAAACAGTTTCCGACCGATCCGTCCATGCGCGTATTGTCCGGGTTGCCCGGCACCTTATAGGCAGCGCGCGCTGTCAGGTTGCGGGGTTTGACGCGGATTTGGTCGGGGCGATCAGACATCCTGAACCTCCGTTTCCTGAGAGGACGATTGCGCCGCCAGATAGTCGATGAACGAGATCACCAGATGGTATTGCCGCCGCGAAAGGGACAGCGGGTAATAGTTGGAATCGCGCATATAAGGCGGCATCCGCGCATCGTGCATCATGTCGCGCACAATCCGCGGATCACGGAAGTTCGGGTTCGGCGTCTGGTCCGGGTTCGGGTCGGTCTCAAGCTGAGTCAGGATGCCATAAGGGGGACGTAGCAGGGTTTTCACGAAATCCGGGCGACGGCGCAGAAAATCCAGCAGATTCTCCTCATCAATCAGTTGCTCGTGCACGAATTTAGTCGCCACCGTGTAGGGCAGCCGGTCATTCGGCACCGAGTTCGAGAACACCGACACAGGTTGCGGTCGGATCAGGTCAGGGATCTTGTCGGGCGGTCTGGCGTCTTCCTCGGTCATCGAGGCCGCGTCGGTCGAGGGAAGGCCCTCGGTTGGTGAAATCTTGGTTTTTGCCTGAAGCTTGGCGTTGTCCTTCAGGCCCTGTGCCCGAATATCGTCGAGATTGATCAGGCTGTTGGTCTCGAACGCACGGCGGAAAATATCGACGACTTCGGCCTTGGCCTGCACGAAATTGTCTTTGGTTACGGACACCAGAGACAAGTCGCGGTCGGCCAGGTCGTCTTCGAGACTGTAGAACGGCCGACAGTCCGGAGCGAAATCAGGCGGACCCGTCATGATATTCGCCCTTGCGGTAAACCTTTGCCCGCGCACGGACAATGTGGCCTCGATCGTGCCGTCGCTGGTATCGTCAGCCACGCCCCAGGACTGATCGTTTCCCACGCGCGCGCCGTCATAGCTGTCATGCGGTTCGGGGTCGTCCGACATCCCGCTCATCATGATCCATTTCGACCACGGCGTATCCGGGTTCAGAATGCGGTTCTGTTCGGGTACGATTTCGTGAATGCGACCATACTCGGATTTCGGCGGGTCGTTCTGGTAGCCCGGTACGGCCAGCGTTGCCGGACCGTAGGCAGCGTCGGGTGGGCCATAGACCTCGCCCTTGGGCGGGGTAAAACGCAAACGCAGAATGCTGCGGTCGACAGGCTGACCTTTGACGGGCTCATCATGACCGTGCACCGGGTGGATGGCGCGCACCGACCCCAGAGGGATCGGGTTATGCTCATAGACCATCGGTTGTTGCTCGGATGTATGGGGACTGAAGGCCAGCAGAGGTTTCGGCGCAAAATCCTCGCCCGCGATTTCGACCCGAGCCCTGAAACCGCAAGCCGCGTCGCCGGTCCGACGTTCCGCCTTCTGGTTGCCCACTGCAATGGTGTACCGAATATGCTGCAGCGACAGCCCCTGCCCATCGAGAAAATCCAGCGAAACAGGGGTTTCGTATTCTTCACCGGTTTCCGCATCATGCATCCGGGCCCACAGCTCAAAAAACGGCGCGACCGGGCGCAAGGCACCGCCTTCATCCCGGAACCGAATTGTCTTGGGATCGGGCAGATAGGCTGAGATGCTGCCATCCTCGTTTTCGCGCAGGGTCACGTTCGATCGGATGACGGTCTTGTTGTTCCCATGCGCATCCATGTCCTGTTGCCATTCATAGCTTTCCAGGGGTGTTTCACCCGGCCCCAAACGGGCAACCGCCATTGGTGGCAGAAAAAATATCTCCTGTATCGTATCCATGCTGGGCCCTCCCCCCGTTTGGCCATGGCGGTCCCTGTTTTCAGGGCTTGGAATAGAATTGGTAACTGATTGTCTTGTCCTTGAAAAACGACTTGGACTTGTCCCGGATAATGTATCCGGGCGATCCCTTGGGGACCGGAGAAATACTCTGCTGATAGTGGAAGAAATTGTGCGGGTCGTATTTCTGCTTAACGAACAGAAGAGAGTTGAAATTGTCGCCCCAATACATCCAGCGATAGTTCAGCTGCGTCCGGCGCGGATAGTTCTGATAAACGTGACCGTTAAAGAACTCTTTCTCGTTCATCAGCTTCATGAACCCGTCGAGCCACGGCACGACAATATCCTTTTCTTCTTTGGACAACCAGAAGACATCCACGTAAAAATTCAACGAGACATTGCGGTGAATGAAGGCATTGCCGTCCTTGCCGACCGGCACTTTGTTGATGGCACCTCCGTAGGGCTCGATCGCGACGGCGCCATACGCATTCGGCGTGCTGTCGAGGTAGTCGACCACCAACTGCCAGTCCGCCGCGCTGAGCTGGCGATCAATGTAACCGGCCTGCTTGTCCTCGCGGGCCTGATCAGGAACGACCGGAATGTCGTATTTCTCGTCATATAACCACGAGTTGATCTGCTGATACGTCCCGGTCTTCTGGTTCTCAAGCTGACCACCGATGGGTTTGTCCAGCAGCGGCTGGATCACCTTCATTCCGTCTTTCTTGCTGCCGTGATACAGACCCGAGACCAGCAGGACCTTTTCGTCCCCCTGATATGCCAGAAAAATATAAGCTCCGAACTTGTCGGAGATACCGTCTCTCATATAGTTGGCCTGCAGAAACTCCAGCGCCTTGGCCGCCTTCTTCAGCGGCCATTTGATGTGGAATCCCCAGACCTTGTAGAGCTTGTGCAGCTTGTAACGTATTTCAAGCAGCACACCGAAATTGTTGCCGGTTCCTCCCCGGATGGCCCAGAACAAGTCAGGGTTTGTCTCTTCGTCGGCGATCGCGATGCTGCCATCCCACAACATGACCGTGACGCCCAGCACGTTGTCACAGGCCATACCGAAAAGGCGCGAGGTGAAACCGTACCCACCGCCCATCATGAAGCCCGCCACGCAGACATCCTGGCAGGCCCCGCCCGGCACATGCAGGTGATACGAGTTCAGCACAGAGTTCAGCATCTTGAACGGCGTGCCCGGACCCACATACGCCATCGGCATATCCGGATCGACGGTCACATAGCGCATTCGGCTGGTGTCCAGCACCATTGCGTTGTTGACCGAGTACCCCGCAGTACTGTGTCGGCCGGACCGCGCGACCACCCACAGATCGTGCTCGCGCGCAAAAGCAAGGCTGGCACGCACATCCTCAATGGTTTCGCAATATACGATGATTTCGGGATAGTCCTGAAACGCCGGATTCCAGACCTGCCGATCATTGTTGTAGTCCGGGTCCGTTGGCAATACCACCGAACCAATCAAACCCTTTTCAAACACGCGGATCTGCTTCGGTTTGATCGGGTGAAACCGCTGTAGCGTCAGATCCGTTCGGCTTTGAATGATGCGATCTTTGGACAATAGGGTTTTACTGATCTTGCGCATTGGCGCTCCTCAATACAGATACGGCATGGGCGCAGATACGCCTGGATCCGCGCTTTGAAATTGAATTTCAGGTATCAACCCATATCTGCCCGCACCCAAGCTGGCAGCAATCGACCCCTTCGGTCAAGTCAATGTTTCCAACAACAAGCGTGCTTCTTTCAGGTCGGGCAAGTCGTCATCCCGAGCGAACCGCGCCAGAACCGACCCAAGATCATCGCCCAGCGGTGCATCGTTCTGCTGGCGCCACTGGGCCAGAGCTACGGCCGAGCGCAGCTCGTAGAGGCGCGCACCTTGCTTTCCGGCAGTTTCGATTGCACGCAGCAGCAGAGGCTCCGGGTCTCCGCTTGTTTGAATCGTCAACTCGGCCTGTATTCGCAAGTGCTCTGCTTCGGCCCATTTCTCTTCTGTGTCTGCCAGAAACCGCCCGGCTTGTTGCAGCATGCGCCGCGCAGCATCGTAGTCGCCGACCTGTATTTGCAGCTCTGCAATAAGGGACAGGAAGTAACTTTTGTAGTTCCCTGCCCCGACGGCCCACCAGGCTTCGGCAGCCATGTGCAGGTTTTCTATGCTCTCTGCGTTCGGCGTTGTCGCTGCGTCGGCCCAACTGCCCCAGAAGCGCGCGATGGTTGCCATCAGGGGCAAGGAATGCTCTTCCGCTACCTTGGCCAATGTCTCGACATCCTTCCGCAAAGCGGGAATATCGCGGGAAAGAAGGTGGACCTTGCACATGTAGACCAGGGTTTGCGCGACACTGTGTGCGTGGTTGAGTTCTTGTGCAAGCCCCAGTGCAGTGCGCTGTATGCGCAAGGCTTCCTCGTGCCGTCCCATCAGACAGTAGCACGTCCCCAAAAACGCCGCTGTGATCGCCGAATGGTCGGTGCCATAGACATAGGCAAGTTGGCCGTGCTGATCAAAGTCGTACAGCGCCCAGGCTTTTTCCAGATTCTTCTCTGCCTCTGGCAGGTTGCCCAGATGCAACTGGACCGCGCCCATAGCACGATGACCAACCATCTGATGCTCGGTCCGGCCACTGTCTGCCGCGAGGTCGAGAATCTGTGTGGCCACGTCCTGGGCCATCCGGTATTCGGCCCGCACCAGATGGAATGCATAAAGCCCGTTCAGGACGGGGAACAACCTCTCGGTCTCGTTCGCGCGGTGACACAGTTCACGCAGACGGGCGTAGGCCTCGCCGGTGGCGTCACCCGGTATTCCGCTTGTGGACCGCAACACACCCGCGCGCAGGATTTGAATGTCAATTTCGCGCAGGTCCCGTTCCTGGCTTTTCGGCAAATCCGCCAATTCGTCCAACGCTTTTGACAAGTGGGTCAATGCCTCGGCCAGGCCCGACCTTTCAATTGCGCGACGCCCGGCCTTTTGCCAATGTTCGACGGCCTCATCTTTGCGATTGGCCAATGTGTAGTGCTGCGCCAAAACTTCGGGCTGGGTCTGCGCCATTTGCGGCCGGTTCTCCAGCAACGCGCCGGCCGCCCGGTCGTGCATGACCTGGCGTTCGGTGCGCAACAGGCTGTCATAAGCCATGTCGCGGATCAGCGCATGCCGGAACATGAACTCATCCCCTGCGGATTCCGAAACCTGAAGGATCAGCCCTGCCGAGGACAGCTGATCCAAGCCCGCCTGCAACACTGTCGGCGACAGGATCGAAACAGACGCCAACAAGGCCAACGAAAACTGGCGTCCGAATACCGCCCCGGTCTGGGCCACTTCCTTGGCCATGCCCAGGCGGTCCAGACGCTCCATCAACGAATCCTTGAGCGTGTTGGGCACCGACAACGACGGCAGCGGGCCTGTGAGGGCATAGCCCTTATCCGTCAGTTGCAACTGCCCCGATTCCAACAGGGCGCGCGTTACCTCTTGCACATAGAGCGGAATGCCGTCGGTCTTGGCCGCGATAAGCTCACAAACCGGGGCTGGAACCGCGTTCCCCCCAGCGACGTCTGCAACGATCTCGGCGACGTCGCGATTTGCCAAACGCCTGAGGGGAATATGCAAAGTATTGTTGTGATGCCCCCAGCCCGGATCGAAACCCGGCCTGGCGGTCATGACAATAAGTACCGGCAGATCTCTGATACTTTCGATCACGTGATTGGTCAGCGACAAAGTCGTCGGATCGACCCAGTGCATATCCTCGAACAGCAGCAGAACAGGCTTTTCCTGCGCCAGCGCCGCCAATTGTTCCGTCACCGCTTCCAACGTTTTCTCAAGCTTGACCTGCGGCGGCAATTCAAGCGGGCCCAACGTGCTATCGGCGTCGACACTCAGAAGATCGGCAATCAGACGCAGATGCTCGGGCGGATGGCGTCGCATGATATGCGCCAGCTTCGCCAGTTTTTCTGCATCGCTGTCTGCAGGTGCAAGACCGGCTGCGCTTTCAAGATGCTGAATGACAGGAAACAGAGCACTGTTGGCGTGCAATGGCGAGCATTGCAGATTCAGCCGCAACACGTCCTGTCCCTGCAATTCCTGACCAAGCCCTTCGATCAGGCGGGATTTTCCGATGCCGGCCTCGCCCGTAATCAGGATCGATTGACCGGCGCCCTGGCTGGCTTCGTGCCATTTCTCACGCAGCTTGTGAAACTCGGAATGGCGCCCCACAAGCCGACCGGCACCCGCACCTGGCATGATATCGAAACGTCGTTCAATCCGGGCCTGACCAGTGACGGTCCAAGCCTGTATCTTTTCAGAAAAACCTTTCAGTTCAAAATGGCCTTTGTCTTCCAGATCAAAGGCATTTCCGATCAATCTTCGGGTCGACGGGCTGATGATCAGATCGTTCGGCTCGGCCAGTGCCTGCAGCCGTGCGGCCAGATTCGGCGTACGCCCCATAACCACGTCATGCTCTTTCAGGCCCTCGCCATGGATGGTGCCTACCACCACCAGCCCGGTGGACACCCCGACCCGCGCCCGCAGGGTTTCCTGCCCTTCGATGCGTTTCAAGCCGTCCAGAATTTCCAGCCCCGCGTTAATGGCGCGTGAGGCAGCATCTTCAAGCGCGTGCGGATACCCGAAATAGATCATCGCTCCATCGCCCATGAAGCTGGCAACGTGGCCCCCAAACCGCGCAACTGCGGTTGTACAGGTTTCCTTGAAACGTCGGATCAGCTCACCCAGATCCTCGGGGTCCAGGCGTTCTGACATGGCTGTTGAACCGACCAGATCCACGAACATCACCGTCAGTTGCCGCCGTTCGGCGACAATCTTGCCATGCCCAATGACCGGAGCAACGGTCCCGGTGTCACTCAATGCCGCCATAAGGCGCCGCCTTGGCCCCAACGGCAACCCCATGTCAATCAGATCGTGCTCGGACAAATGCGCGAGATCCGACAGCGTTACTTCGTTCGACGAGAATACGGGCACGTACTTCTCCAGCCCGAGCTCCTCCAAATATGCGCCAATCTCTGTCATTGCCCCCACTGTCCCCATCCGACACCGGCTTACCGCCACCGGCCAGAGCAGACCAGTCCCGAGTAAAAGCCGTTCAGCCTTGGCAGCTTAGGCCAAGTAACTGGCGCTTTCATCGGCTGTGCGGGTAGCTTTTTCTTTCTACCCCAAAACGTCAAGTGAATTAACGGGGGCAGACGGACGTCCAACAGCCAGATTCGTGACACATTTGTCCGCCCAGTGCGGAAGCGCCGAAGCAAGTGCACTGTCCGTGTCAGCACGAAAATGCTCTATGAGGAACATTTAGGCTGTCAGAGAAATGAGCAGATCATGGAAGGGAGGGTTCGTGGGGCGGCACCTCGCACTCGTAACCCCCTCGATAAACCAGTTGAAAAACCAGTATGTGCTAAAATTCAGACGTGCCGCCCACCAACGCAGAGTGACATTGTGGCAAAATTGTGTCCACGATTCATTGGGAAATTCACTGTTTTCAGATTTGAAACGAAAATCGGCCGCCAGAAAATGGCGCCATTAAGGGATTTCCCCAATTTCGCTGTGTCCGTGCAAATCATAAAGTGAAGTTATCGGAACGCATTTATCGGACCGTAGATCCCCGAGAGGGGCTGGTGATAACCCCCTCGGCCAGCCCCTCGAACCTTCCACGCCAATATGCCGTCCGACCTGCCGACGGTCACGGTTTTCCGCCAGATTGCGCTTGCGCGGGCCGCCTCCAGAAACTCAGCGGGCAGCGTAATGCGGGATCGGTGATTGATTTGAATGGCAGGGGCAGCAGGGTTCGAACCCGCGACCTACGGTTTTGGAGACCGTCGCTCTACCAACTGAGCTATACCCCTATGGTGCGCCCTCAGATATGCCAGTGGCGCGGCGGACTCAAGAGGCTTTTTCACATTCTCCGACAGTTTGCCGCCTGACAAAAAAGTTGCGCTTGACGAGCAGTTCTTTAAGACAGGGCTCGGCCAGCAGAAGGACACCACTCTTGAGCATCCGCAAGAAAATCGCCGACAGCGAAACCGTTCTGAACTGGTTTGCCCGGCGCATTGCAAGCTATATCCGGTTGGTCCACCGAAATACGCGCTGGCAGCGCATCGGCTATGAAGAGCTTGACAAGCTGGCCGAACAAGGTGAGCCGGTCATCGTTGTCCTGTGGCATCAACGTCTGGCCCAGTCGCCTTATTTCTTCCCCCTCGACAAAGGGCGGATCTGTTCCATCACTTCTGCCGCGCGTGCAGGCAGCATGGTCGGCCGCGTTCAAAAGCTGTTCGGGATGGATACCATCGCCATGACCAGCAGAAAACGTCATGTCGCCCTGTCCCGAGAAGTTTTGGGTAAGATGAAACAAGGCGTCTCGATCGGCATCGCCGCAGACGGGCCCCGTGGTCCGGAACGGGTTTCATCGACGGTACCGCTCATCTGGGCCCGCACCTCGGGCAAACGGGTCTTTGGCATCACCTACTCGGCCCGATATGGCCGCGAGGCAAACACCTGGGATCGTTTGCTGATGCCGCGCCCCTGGCGCAACGAAGGCGTGTTTCTGTGCCGGGAATGGACCGAAACCGTGCCCCGCAAAGCGACCGAAGACCAGATTGAGTCTTTGCGGCAATGCCTTGAGCAGCACATGAACGACATCACCGCCGAAGCGGACCGAATGGTTGGTCGCGAACCATGGAGCCCGGAACCGCAATCAGCGCAGTTCCAGGCCTAAGGTCTGGATATATCTCATTCCGCCTTGGGTGTGTACCAGATCGGCGAGGAATAGGCCCGCTCTTGGTGGGTCAACTGAGCCTCCGGCGGCAACTCCACCCCATAGCGAAGCTTGTCGTACAAAACCCAACGCGGAGTCGGAATCTCCAGAACACGGACATAGTAGAACGCCCTCTCGGCAGGATCGAAGTCAGGATCGGTCCACACCGTGACGAACTCGGATGTGCCAATGCTGTTTATCCAACTCGCCTTCTCTAGGTCCACAGTGTTACCCACTGCGGGTAGCTTGCCGTTTCCATCCGGCTCTCTGCCGTCGGACCATGCGACATCATAGACCTTTTCCTGCAGCGTTCCGTCTGCCCTTAGCCAACCTTTGACAACCTGCACCCGGTCTAGGTTTGCGCCCACCGGATCGCGCAAAGCAGCGATCAGGAAATTTGGCGCTCCGTCACCTTCGCGTTCTCTCAGATCACTGCCCATCGGAACGCCTTTGACATAGCCGACATCAGCGACAGCGCGCGTCTGAAGGTCTTCTTCATTGAAGTCCCAACCGCCGAAGAATCTCAGCCAAATTCTAGGTCCGGTCGTTGCATACGTCTCGCGACGTTTGAAAGCGTCGAAAATGGCGGAGCGCGAGTTTTCAGTGGCCCAAACGGCGGTGTAGCCGGAGGCGACAAGCGTGTGGCCTTCGAAGGCGCCCAAATCGCTTTGCACAAACGGATGTAGCACGCGGGTTGGGGAGGGTTCGGCGCTGACGCTTTTGCCGAAATAGTTGTCTTCTTCGGCAGTTGCCAGTGATGTATGGCTGTCGGTCGCGCCACCCATGCCGAATTTATAAGGATTCACTCCAAACTTTTCTTCTAACATGAGACCGCGCTTCAATGCCTCGCGCGCGTATTCGCCGGCCAGCATTTCGTCCGTCTTGAGCTCTGTGATATCCAGATTCCCAACGTCCCAGTTTTCGTAGTCGGCAAACTCGTCATCCGGGCTCAGAAACGGGTGCGCTTCGCCATCCCCTTTGATTTGGGTCACTTCGTAATGGGGTTCCCACTTGGCGCGATTGCTCACGTACTCTTCGTCGACTTTCCCGCCATGATACGTATCCTCGGTCGGGAACATCCAGCCATTTGACAAGTTGCCGTTATGCGCAAATGCAACTGCGCGCCCGCCCGTTTTCTCTTGATACCGCTCGAGCCATGCATAAAGGCTTTTCGGGTCCGTGTCACCAAATGGGGGCTGCGTGACCGGGGGCACAAACTGCAATGCCCGAATTGGACCGTCGCGCAACATGACATTGCGGTGAAGGTTGAAGCCCTTTGGAACCGACGTCCATTCAAAACCGATGAATGCAGTAAATTTCCCCGGATCGTTGTGACGCTCAGCGGCCATCACAATGTGCTCCCAGGTGAAGGCAAATGCGTCTGCACCCGGGCTATACGAGTTCAGAAGAACCTCAGGCAAAGTGCCCTGAGAAAAGTTACCTATTATGTCAAATGCGGCCTCGCCTGCCGCATCACCGCCAGCTTTGTACCCTTCATACCACTCAAGTCCCTTGGGATGGGACAACACCCCCGGCTTGCCCGCCTGCAGGTCTGGCGCGAAGCCCATCAGATCCGTGTGATCAGTCAGAACCATCCAGTCCAGCGGTCGCGCTAGCCTGACGGGTTGTCCTGTCGAAGAGATTATTTGCTCTCCTTTCGCAAACCGCCACGCTTCATCCGGTAGCAACGTATTGCCAAAGGCTCCAGCATCGAGGGACAGGCCCGTATGAAGGTGCGTATCCCCCCAAAGCGGCCGCTCAGGGATAGTCCGGTTCGCATAGGGCGAAAACGGCTTCTCTGCAAAGGTTCCTTCGGCCGCTTCCTTGCTTGGGGCACCATCCGAGAATGCCGATGTTGCAAAAACAAAACCTAAGGCGAACGAGGTCAGGAACCGAACCATTTTTTCCTCCACAAACGGCTACGCAAAAGGCTCTTTTGGTTTTGCTCGCCATCTATTCTCTAAAAAACATTATATTTACAGTCTTGAATACAATGTCGTGGAATTTCGATTCTGCCAAGCTGGGAGAAAATCCGGCAATGAGAAAAAGGGCGCCCCGAGGGACGCCCTTTCTGTCTGCTCATTCGCTTGCGCGACTTACTCGATGATTTTCGACACGACGCCGGCGCCGACGGTGCGGCCGCCTTCGCGG
>NZ_JBWVAZ010000004.1:0-446994 GCF_057220975.1 Ruegeria sp. HKCCD9138
CCATCGACTATCCCAAACCTGATGGCACGTTGTCCTTTGACCGCTTGACCAACGTATCGTTTGCGATGACCAACCACGAGGAAAGCCAGATTTTTTTTCAGAAGATGTGGTGCCCCCACACGGACTCGAACCGCGGACCTACTGATTACAAATCAGTTGCTCTACCAGCTGAGCTATAGGGGCGCTGGGCGTGCATTACTGTTTCAGCACAGAGACTGCAAGCCCGAATTTGGACAATCCTGGCTTCGCTCGATTTTTCTGATAGCTCGGATCCAAATCGGTTTTTTGGGCAGGTTTGACTGCGCTGCTCGCAGCCTGTAACCCGGATGAGGACGCGCGAGAATTTGGGGTAAAATCTTACATGCAAGTGGCTATCCACGCTGGCGTTTTGTTTTCCGATGAAGGGCGGCTCATCAAACTGCTTCAGGCGAACGCCGCGTTGATAGAACAGAACAAGGGCGTCTTTTGGGGGCCTCGGCGTTACCGGCAAATTTTTCGCCCCGTTCTGAGTAATCCCGGTGGGGGCGATTCCCAGCCCGATACGCTGTCACGCTTTTTGTCTTTGCTACCTGAGGGCAGGGAGGTCGATCGGGCGATTCTATCCTGCGATTCTTTCATAGGTGAACAGGCGTCCGTAATTGCCGATGGCCAGCTTTATCCGCTCGCCGGTCAGCGTATCGCCCATTTAAGCCATCTTTTGGGTGACTTTCCCATCGAGCTTTTTATCAGCCTGCGAAACCCCGGCACGTTCATTCCAAGGGTTTTGATGTGGCTTCCAGAGTCGGAACGTCACAATATTCTCGGTACGACCGATCTGAGCTGCCTCAGTTGGCTGACCATGATCGAAGACATTCGCGACCTGGCTCCTGACGTTCATATTACTCTGTGGAGCAACGAAGATTCGCCTTTGATTTGGGGCGATATCCTACGCGCAATGGTGGGACTGCCGGAGGATGCACCGCTAAAGGGAGAATATGATTTCCTGTCGTCCTTGGTGTCGGATAACGGTAAGTACCAAATACAAAGCATGATCGAGCAGGAGCCAGCACTGCGCGGCAAGGAGTTTCGCGACGCGCTGGCGCGCGTCTTTCAGGCGCACGCTCTGCCCGATGCCATTGAAGAAGAGCTGGACCTACCAGGCTGGAGCGAAGATGTCGTTTCGGCCTTCACCGAGCTTTATGAACAGGATTTGGCGCGACTGCGGACTATGCCTGACATTCGGTTTCTGGGCGCCTGAAGGGCAGGGGCGCTGCGATCTGGCGAAAGTGAGTGCGCGAGAGAAGTGCAAATCGATTTCTGCACGTGCTGGCAACCGGATGCTTGTTTGGCGCGGTTTCCATGAATTCGGGTGCGAAGGCATACCAGTTCTGGGATGCGCAGGACGATTGGATTCTTGTCCCGGTAAAGGGCAGTTAATCAGAATCTGTCTGCAATATGTGTTTGTGTCGGCCGAAACTTCCCAAGATTTAGATAGATTGGGGTAGTATAAAGTTGTTGAAAAACAATGATCTATGCAATTACTAAAAATTTAGTTTGACACATGTGCGAAAAATCGCTGATGCTGTTGGTCATCCGGTCCCCACCGGAGAACCATAAATTTTTGGGAGGAGACAGATGCGGAGACATCTACTTTCCGCAGTGGCGGCGGCTGCCGTCATTGCGGGGCACGGTCCCGTTTGGGCCGACGAAGCCGCAGCACAACGTTGGATCGACGACGAATTCCAGCCATCAACGCTGTCGAAAGACGAACAGATGGCCGAAATGCAGTGGTTCATCGAAGCTGCACAACCTTATGCCGGCATGGAAATCAATGTGCTGTCCGAAGGCATCCCCACGCACTCGTACGAATCCGAGGTTCTGACAAAGGCGTTTGAGGAAATTACCGGTATCAAAGTCAATCACCAGATTCTTGGTGAGGGCGAGGTGGTTCAGGCCGTTCAGACCCAGTTGCAGACGGGCCGGAACCTCTATGATGGTTATGTCAACGACAGTGACCTGATCGGTACGCATTCGCGCCTGCAACTGGCCTATCCGCTGACCGACATGATGGAAGGCGATTGGGCGGCGACAACCTCGCCCACGCTGGATCTGGATGACTTCATGGGCATTCAGTTCACCACCGGTCCCGACGGCAAGCTGTATCAGCTACCCGATCAGCAGTTCGCGAACCTCTACTGGTTCCGCAAGGACTGGTTCGATGACGAGGACAACAAGGCCGCGTTCAAAGAGAAATACGGCTATGACCTCGGCGTTCCGGTCAACTGGTCCGCGTATGAAGACATCGCCGAATTCTTCACCGAAGACGTCAAGGAAATCGACGGCGTGGCGATCTATGGCCACATGGACTATGGCAAGCGTGCGCCCGACCTTGGCTGGCGCATGACCGATGCCTGGCTGTCGATGGCAGGCGCCGGAGACAAGGGTGAGCCGAACGGTGTACCCGTCGACGAATGGGGCATCCGCATGGAAGCGGGCACCTGTAACCCTGTTGGTGCGTCCGTCTCGCGCGGTGGTGCCGCAAACGGGCCTGCTGCGGTCTACGCAATCCGCAAATGGGATGAGTGGCTGCGGAACTATGCGCCTCCGGGTGCGGCGTCCTATGACTTCTACCAGTCTCTGCCGGCACTCAGCCAGGGCAACGTGGCCCAGCAGATCTTCTGGTACACCGCCTTTACCGCCGACATGGTGAAGCCGAAGTCCGAAGGCAACAACACCGTGGATGACGAAGGCACGCCGCTGTGGCGGATGGCGCCCAGCCCGCATGGCCCCTATTGGGAAGACGGCCAGAAAGTTGGCTATCAGGACGTGGGCTCTTGGACCTTCCTGAAATCGACCCCGGCGGATCGTGCTCAGGCAGCCTGGCTCTACGCTCAGTTCGTGACCTCCAAGACTGTCGATGTGAAGAAGTCCCATGTGGGCCTGACCTTCATTCGCGACAGCTCGGTCAACCACGAGTCGTTCACCGAACGCGCGCCCAAGCTGGGTGGTCTGGTCGAGTTCTACCGCTCCCCTGATCGTGTGGCATGGTCGCCGACCGGCATCAACGTTCCGGACTATCCGAAGCTGGCGCAGATCTGGTGGCAGCAGATCGGTGACGTGAACTCGGGTGCCTTCACGCCGCAAGAGGCGATGGATCGTCTGGCCGAAGAGATGGACATCACCATGGCCCGTATGCAGGCCGCGGATGAAAGCGCCGGTGTCTACGGTGGCTGCGGCCCACGCCTGAACGACCCGCAGGATCCTGCCTTCTGGCTGGAAAAAGCCGGCTCGCCCAAGGCCAAGCTGGAGAACGAAAAGCCGCAAGGTCAGACCGTCAACTATGACGAACTGGTTCAGCGCTGGCAGTCTCAGTAAGCCCCTGCAACCCCGGGGGTGCCGTCTCAGGCATCCCCACCTCAAGACCAGTGCCGCGCACTGAAGGACCGGAACCCACGGACATGATCGAACTTCAAGACGCGACCAAAAGGGTCGGCAACGTCATCCATATCAAACCCACGTCCCTGACTTTGCACACAGGCCATTTCAACGTGCTGCTCGGTGCGACAGGATCGGGCAAGACCTCTCTGATCAAGATGATGGCCGGGCTGGACCCGATCGCCTCGGGCAAAGTCCTGATGGATGGACAGGATGTGACACGGCTGAACACGCAGAAACGGCAGATCAGCCTGGTGCACCAGTTTTTCGTGAACTACCCGCATATGACTGTATTCGACAACATCGCCTCGCCGCTGCGCGTGGCAGGCATGGCACAGAGCGAAGTTGAAGGCCGCGTCGAAGAAGCCGCCGACCTGCTGCAACTGCGCCCGATGCTGTACCGCCGCCCGCACGAGTTGTCAGGCGGGCAGCAGCAGCGGACTGCGTTGGCCCGCGCCATCGCAAAGGAAAGCCGCGCGGTGTTCCTGGACGAGCCGCTGGCGAACCTCGACTATAAGCTGCGCGAAGAATTGCGCGAGCAGCTGCCCGACCTTTTCGCCGGACGCGGCGCGGTTGTGGTTTATGCCACTTCGGAACCGGAAGAGGCCCTGCTGCTGGGTGGATACACGGCCTTGATGGAAGATGGTCGCGTCACCCAGTTCGGACCAACAGCCGACATTTATCGCAACCCAGAAAACATCGCGGCCGCGCGGGTGTTTTCAGACCCGCCAATCAACGTCGCCCGCATCACTGTTTCCGGCGCTCAGGCGCAACTGGCTGGCGGAGGTGGCTGGCCGGTTACCGACATGGCCGACGGAGATTACATGGTCGCCGTACGACCCCATCGGGTAACGCCGTTCCGTTCATCCGATGATGATGTGGAACTTACTGGCCGCGTGATTGTGACCGAACTGTCCGGCTCAGATTCCAGCGCTCATTTCCAGCATGGGGATGACGCTTGGGTCTCGCTCGCCGCTGGCGTTCATCCCTATCAGGTCGGTGAGGACCATAGTTTCTACATGAACCCGGCGCATTGCCGGTATTTCGGCCAAGACGGCAAAAGGGTGGCCTGACATGGCACAGATCAAGCTTTCAAACCTGCGACACAGCTACATGCCAACGCCGAAAGGCCCGGAAGACTATGCGCTGAAGGAAATCGACGTGACGTGGCGTGATGGTGGTGCCTATGCGCTGCTCGGCCCGTCGGGCTGTGGTAAGTCCACGCTGCTGAACATCATCTCGGGGCTTTTGACGCCGTCCGATGGGCAGATTCTGTTCGGCGACCGTGACGTTACGGCCCTGCCACCCGATCAGCGCAACATCGCACAAGTGTTTCAGTTCCCGGTGATCTACGACACGATGACCGTGGGCGAGAACCTTGCGTTTCCCTTGAAAAACCGGGGCGTCGATGCTGCAACGATCGAACGCCGTGTTTCGGAGATAGCCGAAATGCTGGACGTCACGGATATGCTCAACACCCGCGCCAGCGGCCTCAGCCCGGACAACAAGCAGAAGATATCGATGGGTCGTGGTCTGGTCCGCGATGACGTGAACGCGGTGATGTTTGATGAGCCGCTGACCGTGATCGACCCGCATCTGAAGTGGAAGCTGCGGTCCAAGCTGAAAGAACTGCATCAGCGCGTGCAGGCCACGATGATCTACGTGACCCACGATCAGACCGAGGCGCTGACCTTTGCTGATGAGGTCGTGGTGATGCAGGAAGGTGAAGTGGTTCAGATCGGCACCCCGGTAGAACTGTTCGAACGCCCTCAGCACACATTTGTCGGCCACTTCATCGGCTCGCCCGGTATGAATGTCCTGCCGTGCGAGGCCAAAGGCGACCGGGCTGTTTTTGAGGGTCACGAAGTCATTTTGGAAGGCCCAACTCACGGAGACGGAGGTCGTACCGATCTGGGTATCCGGCCCGAGTATGTAGGCTTTGGCGACACCGGCATCCCGGCGCATGTGACCAAGGTTTCGGACATTGGCCGCCACTATGTCGTCAGCGCGATGGTTGGAAACACAGCCCTCAAGGCCGTGGCAGAACACAGCGTGCCCGAGCCCGGATCACAGGTCTTCCTGCAATTCAAACCTGAACAATCCCGCGTCTACCGCGACGGCTGGATCGCAACCGAGGAGCGGGCGCTATGAGAACGGAAAACCAAAGAGCATGGTTCTTTGTCCTGCCGGTGTTGGCGCTGGTTGCGTTCAACGCGCTGGTGCCGATGATGACGGTGGTCAACTACTCGGTGCAGGAAACCTTCGGGAATAACCAGTTCTTCTGGGAAGGACTGGGTTGGTTCGAGCAGATCCTGCGCTCCGACCGGTTCCAGGCCGCACTTGGCCGACAGTTCCTGTTCACCTTCCTGATCCTCATCATCGAAGTTCCACTGGGTATCATCGTCGCCCTATCCATGCCGCGCAAAGGCTTCTGGGTGCCGGTCTGTCTGGTACTGATGGCTCTGCCGATGCTGATCCCGTGGAACGTGGTCGGGTCGATGTGGAACATCTTCACCCTGCCTCAGATCGGCCTGCTGGGATACTTCCTGAATGACGTTCTGGGTATCAACTATGACATGACGCAGCAGCCGATCTCGGCCTGGATCACCGTCGTCGTCATGGATGTCTGGCACTGGACCTCGCTGGTCGTGCTGCTGTGCTACGCCGGTCTCGTGTCGATCCCGGATGCCTATTATCAGGCTGCCAAGATCGACGGCGCCAGCCCGTGGTCGGTGTTCCGCTATATCCAACTGCCGAAGATGAAAACGGTCCTGACCATCGCAGTGCTTCTACGGTTCATGGACAGTTTCAACATCTACACCGAGCCTTTCGTTCTGACCGGCGGTGGCCCCGGCAACTCAACCACCTTGCTGTCGATCGACCTTGTGAAGATCGCGCTGGGACAGTTCGACCTTGGCCCCGCGGCCGCGATGAGCCTGATCTACTTCGCCATCACGCTGCTGGTCTCTTGGGTCTTCTACACTCTGATGACAAAGGATGACGCGCAATGAAGAAGCGGTCCCTGATCCCGATCCTCTATATCGCGTTCCTGATGCTGCCGATCTATTGGCTGGTGGCGATGTCCTTCAAGACCACGAACGAGATACTGTCGGGCTTTTCCCTGTTTCCCCAAACCTTTACGCTGGAGAATTACATCACCATCTTCACCGATCCGACGTGGTATTGGGGCTACCTCAACTCGATCATCTATGTGACGATCAACACCGTGCTTTCGGTCTGTGTTGCGCTGCCAGCGGCCTATGCGTTCTCGCGTTATCGGTTCCTGGGTGACAAGCAGCTGTTCTTCTGGCTGCTGACCAACCGGATGGCCCCGGCGGCTGTGTTCGCGCTGCCGTTCTTCCAGCTTTATTCGTCGATCCACCTCTTCGACACCTATCTGGCCGTGGCGCTGGCGCACACACTGTTCAACGTGCCTCTGGCGGTGTGGATTTTGGAAGGCTTCATGCGCGGCATCCCGAAAGAACTGGACGAAACGGCCTATGTCGACGGCTATTCTTTCCCACGTTTCTTCGTGACGATCTTCCTGCCCAACATCAAGGCGGGCGTGGGTGTCGCGGCGTTCTTCTGTTTCATGTTCTCTTGGGTGGAAATGCTGCTGGCCAAGACCCTGACAGCGGTCGAGGCCAAACCCATCGCCGCCGTGATGACCCGGACGGCATCCAGCGCAGGGTATGAGCTGGGCTTGCTGGCCGCTGCGGGAACGCTGACCATCATCCCCGGCGCCATCGTCATCTGGTTTGTCCGCAACTACATCGCGCGCGGTTTCGCGATGGGACGTGTGTGAGGTTCGATATGCGTAAACTTCTTCTCATCCTCCCCTTCCTGCCAAAAACGGCCTTTGCCCAGGCGCAGGCCGGATGGGGCAATGTCGGCCAACAGGAGGAAAAAGGGTTTTCCTGGACCGATCCGCTGTGGCCAGACTTTTGGATGGCATGGACGCCCGCAACGCTGGCTGTGTTCATAGGCATATTTTCAGCCATAGCCCTGATCGGCGTTATGGAGGTCCTCAAATTCCGCGATGGGATCGAACGGCGCGGTGTACTGGGCCTGACGACAACTTTGGGGGATCGGCTGTTCATAACGCTTCTGGGCTCGGCCTACATTTTCCTGGCATGGCTTGGATTGGTGGGGCAGCCGGTCTGGACACCGCTGTTCCTGTCGATCGGTTGGGGTATTTTTGTGTTCTGGAAAGTTTAGGCTTTGAGAATGGGCGAAAGAATGCTTCTCTGACGGGCATACCAAAAATGGCGACACCTGGACCGATGCGAAAGAAAAAGACAACGAACCTTCTGACCGAAGTCGAGCTTGAGTTCATGAATGAGCTTTGGGCTCTGGGTCAGGGTTCGGTCCGCGATGTCTTGGATCGCCTGCCGCCCGAACGAAATCTGGCCTATACATCCGGCGCAACGATCTTGCGCATTCTCGACGAGAAAGGATTTGTCGAAAGCCACAAGGGCGGCAAGTCGCTGATTTACAAACCGCTTCTGGAAAAGGACAGGTACCAGACGCGGTCGCTGCAGAACCTCTCGCGAACACTGTTTGACGACACACCCGCGACGTTGGTCGCGCGGCTGGTCGACGACGCGGGTCTGAG
The DNA here is from genome assembly GCF_057220975.1 of Ruegeria sp. HKCCD9138. NCBI lineage: Bacteria > Pseudomonadati > Pseudomonadota > Alphaproteobacteria > Rhodobacterales > Roseobacteraceae > Ruegeria > Ruegeria sp. HKCCD9138. The sequence goes on from NZ_JBWVAZ010000004.1 coordinate 8,030, forward strand.
TGAAGCTGATCTGGAGGAAATTCGAGCACTGGTAGAAAGGAGACTGCAAAATGACGGCGGTTAAACCGGTTCTCGATCTTTATCTGGAGCTGAATCTGGTTCTGGTTTTGTCTTTGCTGATCTGGTTCGCGGCTCGATTTGTTTTTGCGCGCACCTCTATGAGGTACGCTTATTTCGGTCAGCTTCGTGTCCTGAAGGTGCTTCTGGCCTGTATTCTGCTCAGTCCTGTTCTGGCTTTGGGTTGCTCGGTCCTTGTCGAGTTTTTCTGGCCGGGTCGGGCTGTGGCGCTGGGCGACCTTGCCGTGGCGGCTTATCTGCGAGGAGAGATTGCGTTGCCGGCCACGCAGTTCGAGGTACTTTTAAACACGCGCGAACGTTGGATTGATGGGCTTCTTAACGGCAGCTCTTTTGCCGCAACCGCTTTGCTGGCGGCGATGGCAATCGGTGCAGTGATCTTAACCATCCGCGTCGTGGTTGCCGCTATGCGCATTCGCGAAACGATCAACTCAAGCTTTCTATGGCGGCAATCTGCCAAAGTTGATGTAAGACTTTCTGACCGCATCCTTGTTCCGTTTGCCGTGCGCGGTCTGCGCCGCCGTCATGTTGTTCTGCCAAGCCACCTGATCGACAAACCCAGGGAATTGCGCTTTGCCATCGCGCATGAATTCCAACACGTGCGGGCGGGGGACGTGGAATGGGAGCTTATTCTGGAATGCCTGCGCCCCTTGTTTTTCTGGAACCCGGCGTATCCACTTCTGAAATATCAGTTCGAACGGCTCAGGGAATTGGGTTGTGACCAATCCATTGTCGCGCGTCGCCGTCTGGATGCAGCCGATTACGCGAACTGCCTTCTGGATTACTGTGCACGAACGTTCGGCAAGGAACGACCCAATGTTCTTAACGTGGCCTTCGTGGACGGTGGACGCGCCAAACGGGTGCTGCGGCAGCGCGTGCTGGCCTTGGCCGATGCACCGATGCGGCAGCAAAACCTGCAAGTATTGGTTCTGGGGTTCACGCTGGTCTTTGCCGCATTGCTTGCCTTTGGATCGGCTTCGATGCAGCAGTCGGATGACTGGAGCCATGATCGGATCATGCTTTCAACCGTCATCAACCTCGAACGGTTGGCCGTAAGGAACGGCGGCGACTGATTCACATATCTTGCCCGCGAAACGTGAAGGTCTGCCAAGTGTAAGCTCTGCGCTGGTTTGCGATCAGGTCGCAATGATCTGACAGGGGCACTTTCGATAGGCCTGTTTTTGCCGGACCGCCCATTCAAGACGCTGGCCTGAACGAAAGTTTCACTGTAGACTCTCAATCAGATCCCGAAAACGGGACGTTAACGAGGCAGATAGTGGCGGTATCTCATGACTGAGATGGTGTATGGCGCGGTCCAGAACCAGCGCGGCGAACCGATTCTACCAAAATGGTGGCGAACGATTGATCGCTGGACAATGTCCTGTGTTCTGATCCTGTTTGTGATTGGGTTGTTGCTTGGGTTGGCCTCGTCGCCGCCCCTTGCCGGGCGAAACGGGTTCGATCCATTCCACTATGTCGAGCGCCAGGCCCTGTTCGGGGGTTTGGCGCTGATTGCCATGCTATTGACGTCGATGATGTCGCCAACCTTGGTGCGGCGTCTGGCTGTGCTGGGTTTTCTGGCCGCTTTCGTGGCTCTGGTCTTCCTTCCGGTGTTTGGCACCGATTTTGGGAAAGGGGCGGTGCGTTGGTATTCACTTGGCTTTGCTGCACTGCAACCTTCGGAGTTCCTGAAGCCCGGTTTTGTCGTGGTCGCGGCGTGGTTACTGGCCGCTTCGCAAGAGATTAACGGCCCACCGGGACGCTTGTGGTCCTTTGCGCTGTGCATGGCCATTGTGGGTATGCTGGTAATGCAGCCCGATTTTGGTCAGGCCTGTCTGATCCTCTTTGGTTGGGGCGTGATGTATTTCGTGGCAGGGGCACCCATGCTGTTGTTGGTCGGTATGGCAGGATTTGTCGTTCTGGGCGGCATGTTTGCCTATTCGAATTCCGAGCATTTCGCCCGCCGCATCGACGGATTTTTGAACCAAGAGGTCGATCCGACCACCCAGCTTGGCTATGCCACCAACGCCATCCGCGAAGGTGGCCTGTTTGGAGTTGGCGTGGGAGAGGGGCAGGTAAAATGGTCGCTGCCCGATGCCCATACGGATTTCATCATAGCCGTTGCCGCTGAAGAATACGGTCTGATCCTGGTGCTGATCATCATCGCGCTGTATTCGATTATCGTTGTTCGCTCATTGCTGCGGCTGATGCGGGAACGGGATATGTTCATTCGTCTCGCGGGCACAGGTCTGGCATGCATGTTCGGTGTTCAGGCGATGATAAATATGGGCGTTGCCGTGCGCCTTTTGCCAGCAAAGGGCATGACGTTACCGTTCGTTAGCTATGGTGGCTCGTCGCTGATCGCGGGCGGCATCGCGGTGGGCATGCTGCTGGCCTTCACGCGAACGCGCCCACAGGGTGAGCTTGGCGAAATTCTACGCGGGCGAGGTTGATGAGCAAACCCTACCTTCTGATTGCGGCTGGCGGCACCGGGGGCCACATGTTCCCCGCGCAGGCGCTGGCCGAGGCGATGCTGCACAAAGGATGGCGCGTGCGTCTGTCCACCGACGCGCGCGGCGCGAGGTATACCGGGGGCTTTCCTCATTCGACCGAAATCGCCGAGGCGTCATCTGCCACCTTCGCCCGTGGCGGGCTGGCCGCCAAGGCAATGGCCGGGCCCAAAATCGCAGGTGGCGTCACCAGCATGGCGCTTCAGATGATGCGGGATCGACCGGATGTTGTCGTAGGATTCGGCGGTTATCCGTCGATCCCCGCGCTGGGTGCAGCGACCATGTTGAAGATCCCGCGTATGATCCATGAACAGAACGGTGTTCTGGGGCGCGTGAACCAGCTATTCGCCGCGCGTGTGGCCAACGTGGCCTGCGGTGTTTGGCCAACCGACTTGCCCGACGGCGTGAACGGTATCCACACCGGTAACCCGGTGCGCGCCGCCGTTCTGGACCGTGCCGCAGCCGCTTACATTTCTCCGGGCGACTACCCGATGTCGATCCTCGTGATGGGCGGCTCGCAGGGGGCCCGTATCCTGAGTGACGTGGTGCCCGATGCCATCGCCGCGCTGCCCGACGACTTGCGCGGCCACATCCGCGTGGCGCATCAGGCCCGCGACGAGGACGCAGAACGTGTCACCGCTTTCTATGCCGATCACGGTATTCTGGCCGAGGTGAAGCCATTCTTTCAGGACGTCCCGCGTCGCATGACCGAAGCGCAGCTGGTTATCTCTCGGTCCGGAGCGTCCAGCGTCGCCGACATCTCGGTCATTGGTCGCCCGTCCATCCTGATCCCCTTCGCTGCTGCCGCCGGCGATCACCAGACCGCAAATGCACGTGGGCTGGTTCAGGCAGGCGGGGCGATCATGATCCCTGAAAATGCGCTTGACGTTTCCGCGCTGACAGAGCAAATCACCGCAGTTCTGACCAACCCCGAAGCCGCACAGAAAATGGCCCATGCCGCCTTGTCGGTCGGGGCGCCTGACGCCACCGAGCGTCTGGTCGCCCTCGTCGAACAACTGGCGCAGAAGGAGACCACATGAATCCAGCCACCAAATTGCCGCAGGACGTAGGACCGATTCACTTTGTTGGGATCGGCGGGATCGGGATGTCAGGTATTGCCGAGGTGCTGCTGAATCTGGGCTATCGGGTGCAGGGTTCCGACCTCAAGACGTCAAAGATCACCGACCGTCTGGCCGCGTTGGGTGCCGAGATATTTGTGGGCCAGCGTGCCGAGAACCTGAAAAACGCCGCCGTGGTCGTCGTGTCGACCGCCATCAAACCGGGCAACCCCGAACTGGATGAGGCGCGGGCTCAGGGTCTGCCCGTCGTCCGCCGCGCCGACATGCTGGCCGAGCTGATGCGCCTGCGGTCCAACGTTGCCATCGCAGGAACGCACGGCAAGACGACCACGACCACGATGATGGCCGAACTGATGGTGGCGGGCGATTTTGACCCAACCGTGATCAATGGCGGTATCATTCATGCTTACGGGTCGAACGCCCGGATGGGGCAGGGCGAATGGATGGTGGTCGAGGCCGACGAATCCGATGGCTCGTTCAATCGACTGCCTGCAACGATTGCTATCGTCACCAATATTGACCCCGAGCATATGGAGCATTGGGGTGATTTCGACACTCTGCGCGACGGCTTCTACGAGTTTGTCTCGAACCTCCCGTTCTACGGCCTCGCAGTCTGTTGCACGGACCACGCCGAGGTTCAGACGCTGGTGGGCCGCATCACCGACCGCCGGGTGCGCACCTACGGGTTCAACGCACAGGCGGATGTGCGCGCGGTAAACCTGACCTACAAGGGTGGCATCGCGCATTTCGACATCCACCTTCAGTACGAAGACACGGTGATCGAGGGCTGCACTCTGCCGATGCCGGGGGACCACAACGTTTCGAACGCGCTGTCGGCGGCGGCGGTTGCGCGCCATCTGGGCATGAAGGCTTCGGAAATACGCGATGCGCTGGCCAATTTCGGCGGCGTCAATCGCCGTTTTACTAAGGTGGGAGAGATCGGCGGCGTGACTGTTATCGACGACTACGGCCACCACCCGGTCGAAATCGCGGCGGTTCTTAAAGCGGCGCGTCAGGCGACTGAAGGCCGTGTTATCGCCGTGCACCAACCGCACCGATTTTCGCGGCTGTCGAACCTGTTCGACGATTTCTGCACCTGCTTCAATGATGCCGATGTTGTTGCAATTGCAGAGGTTTTTGCTGCCGGAGAAGACCCGATCGAAGGCGCCAGCCGTGACGACCTTGTCGAGGGGTTGATCCGTCACGGTCACCGTCATGCCCGTGCGATCCTCAACGAGGACGATCTGGAGCGCCTCGTGCGCGAACAGGCCCGCCCTGGAGATATGGTCGTCTGTTTGGGCGCGGGTACGATCAGCGCCTGGGCAAACGGATTGCCTGAAAGATTGCGCGGTTAAGTGTCGTTTCTTGTTCTTATTGTCTTGCCACTTATCGGGGCTTGCTTTGGTGTTTTGCCAAACTGGTTGTTCGGTTCCCTGACCCTGCTGTTCCTTGGTTGGCTAGGTTATGAGTATTTCATCGCTTCTTCTTCAATCGAGGCGACAACGCTCAGGTTTTCCTCCCTTTTGCTTGTCTATTCATTGCCTGTATTGTTAGTTGGGTTTTTTCTCGGGCGATGGGCAAGGGGGCCACGTTCACGTAACAAGTAATTGAAAAATTGACGTGCCCGAGTTGCACTGCACAACCCATAGATGTGATATCCTGTCCGCTATCAACGTGTGCCCTCGGGAGGGGACTGATGGACTATTCGATGATCTTTTCCGCCCTTTGGGTGATCTGCGCCACTATCGTGGCCATGCTGCCAATGCGGATGCAGTTTCCTCCGGGCATCGTGTTGCTGATCTGCGCGCCGTTTCTGATCATCTGGCTGGGATATGATTTTGGCTGGTTCATCTCGGTGCTGGCTTTGGCGGCCTTCACTTCGATGTTCCGTTATCCTCTGCGCTACTATTGGCGTAAATGGACGGGGCGGGAGGCGCAGAAATGAGCTGGTCAATCGCACTTGCCGGGCTCTGGGGTTTGACAGCAAATGTTCTGGCGATGATCCCCAGCAAGGACAACCACTGGACCCGCGCCTATTTCCTGATTGCCGTCGGGGTCCCAATTCTGGGCTTTGTCACCTATGAAAACGGCCCCTTGGTCGGTTTGGTCGTACTCGCCGCGGGCATGTCCGTGCTGCGCTGGCCGGTGATTTACCTGACCCGTTGGACAAAGTCGAAAATGCAGGGCATGAAGGCGGCTGACAAATAACTGGCCAGCTTCAGGAGATCTGCCATGGTGAACGCCGCCACTCTTGCCTATTTACCGCTTATGACCTTTGTCCTCGGCGCGGTCGCTGGTTTCGTCGCCGGGCGTTGGATCGGTCTGCGTGGCCTGTTGTGGCTGATCGGCCTGACATCAGCAGTCGGGCTGGTGCTGATCGTCATACTGGCAAGCATCGGAACCGGTGAAGAGGAAAAAGCCTTTGGCCCACTGGTTTGGCTCACGGCGGGTGTTCTGCCCTTCTTGTTTGCCGCGATTATGGGCGGTGTTGGCGGGCGTAGTCTGGCGGCTCGGGCAAACACATGAACTCGATGCCGGCCACACGCGGGCGCCTGTCGCAGGCGCGCAAGCTGTCAGATTTCACCTGGCTGCGGGTTGGCGGTCCGGCGGATTTTCTGTTCCAGCCGGCGGATATCGAAGACTTGCAGAACTTTCTGCGGGACTTGCCGGGCGGAACTCCGGTCTTTCCAATGGGAGTCGGCTCGAACCTGATCGTTCGTGATGGCGGGCTGCGTGCCGTGGTGATCCGATTGGGCCGCGGGTTCAATGATATCTCGGTCGACGGCAATACAGTCACTGCTGGTGCTGCGGCTCTGGATGCGCATGTGGCACGCAGGGCGGCGGACGCGGGTGTTGACCTGACATTCCTCCGCACCATTCCCGGTTCCATCGGTGGGGCGGTGCGAATGAACGCGGGATGCTATGGCAGTTATACGGCAGACGTGCTGCGCAAGGCGACCATTGTCACCCGGCAAGGAGAGGTCGTGGACCTCACGCCCGAAGACCTGAACTTTCGCTATCGTCAGTCCGACCTGCCCGAAGGTGCGGTTCTGGTTTCGGCTACGTTTCAAGGCCCCACAGGCAAACCGGATGAGTTGCACGCCCGCATGGAAGCGCAGTTGAAAAAGCGGGATGAGACTCAGCCGACCAAGGATCGCAGCGCCGGGTCTACTTTTCGCAATCCGGCCGGGTTTTCGTCCACGGGGCGGGCCGACGATGTCCATGACCTCAAGGCGTGGAAAGTGATCGACGATGCCGGAATGCGCGGCGCGATCCGGGGCGGTGCGCAGATGAGCGAAAAGCACTCGAATTTCCTGATCAATACGGGTGACGCGTCGGCCGCTGACCTTGAAGGGCTGGGAGAAGAAGTGCGAAAAAAGGTTTACGAAACAAGCGGCATCACGCTAGAGTGGGAAATCATGCGGGTCGGTGATCCGCTGACAGATTAAAGCCCCGACCGTCAGACCAAAACAGGCAAATTCAGGCGACGGATCAAAGGCATAAACGCAGTACGGGCCACCACATAAGGTCCGGGGACATTGAGGCGCACGAAGTGGGACTGTCGAGCAGGACAAACCCCAAAGTGGCGGTATTGATGGGCGGCCCCTCGGCTGAGCGCGAGGTGTCTCTCAGCAGCGGGCGCGAATGCGCAGCCGCCCTAGTGGGAGAAGGCTTTGAAGTGGTCGAACTGGACGCGGGTCCTGACCTCTATGCGCGCCTTTTGGACATCAAGCCGGATGTGGTTTTCAACGCCCTGCATGGCCGTTGGGGCGAGGATGGCTGTGTGCAGGGGCTGCTGGAATGGATGCGAATTCCCTACACGCATTCCGGCGTATTGGCCTCGGCTTTGGCCATGGACAAGCAGCGCAGCAAAGAGGTGTACCAAACCAAAGGTCTGCCGATTGTCCCAAGCGTGATCGTGCCCAAGGTCGAGGTCATCGAAGCGCACGTGATGCAACCTCCCTACGTGGTCAAGCCCAACAACGAAGGTTCCAGCGTCGGCATCTATATCGTGCATGAAAGCGCCAACGGCCCGCCGCAGCTGTCTGACGACATGCCCGAACATGTGATGGCCGAAAAATACGTCGCTGGCCGCGAATTGACCGCGACCGTCATGGGCGACCGACCGCTTACAGTGACCGAAATCATGACAAATGGTGGCTGGTACGACTACGATGCCAAGTACAAGCCTGGCGGATCGTGGCATGTGCTGCCGGCGGAGATCCCTCAGGATATCTTCGACCGGTGCATGGACTACGCTGTACGGGCCCATGATGCGTTGGGATGCAAGGGCGTCAGCCGCACCGACTACCGGTGGGACGAAAGCATGGGCGCAGACGGCCTTTTCCTGCTGGAAACCAACACGCAGCCGGGGATGACGCCCACTTCGCTGGTGCCGGAACAGGCCGAGCATTTGGGCATGACATTCGGTCAGCTCTGCGCCTGGATGGTGGAGGACGCCTCATGCGACCGCTGACTGCCACCCGTGCGCCTGTCATCCTCCGAACCAAGCCTCTGGCCGGGCCTGATGCCAAATTCCGGTCGGCCCCGGGGACCGAGACCGAAGCGCAACCAAAGCTGCGTCTGCGCGGCGCGAAACTCTTTGGCCGCGCCACGCGGCAGTCGGACCCGGCGCCGTCGCGTCTCAGCTATCGCCTTCAGCGCTGGATGCTGACGCCCGGTATTCGTCGAGGCATGAAATTTGGACTTCCGGTCCTGGCCATAGCATCGGCGATTGGATTCTATCTGGCATCTGAAGAACGGCGTGATGCAGTGGGGGCTTACATTGCCGACATCAAGACCTCGATCCAGGAGCGCCCCGAGTTCATGGTTAACCTCATGGCGATCGACGGGGCGGGCACCGGACTGTCCGAGGACATCCGCGAGGTCGTCCCGCTGGATTTCCCGATCAGTTCCTGGGATCTGGATGTCGAGCAGATCCGCGATACGATCACCGGATTGGACCCTGTGAAATCAGCGACGGTGCGCATTCGCCCGGGCGGTATCCTTCAGGTCGACGTTGTCGAGCGGCAACCGGTCGTCGTCTGGCGCACCCGCGACGGGATCGAGTTGCTGGATGAAACCGGTGCTCACGTCAAACGTGTCGCATCCCGGACGGACCATGGTGCTCTGCCCCTGATGGCGGGCAAAGGAGCAGACCAACATGTGCCCCAGGCGCTTGAGATCCTGACGACGGCCCGCAGTCTGGGCAACCGCGTCCGCGGCCTTGTGCGCATAGGTGAGCGGCGCTGGGATCTGGTTCTGGACCGTGGTCAGCGTATCATGCTGCCGGTGGACCGACCGGTACGCGCATTGGAACGCGTGCTGGCTGTGAATGAGGTACAGGATCTTCTGGAACGTGACGTGGCCGTGGTTGACATGCGGCTGGGTCAGAGACCGACCATAAGAATGAACAAAAACGCCAGCGAAGCTTGGTGGAATACAAAAGTGGCAGTGGGTAGCGGGCAATAACGAAAATGATGACCGATCTGTATCAGTCCCAACGGGCAATGCGTCAGATGCGCCGGCAGGCGATGCAACGAGGTGTCGTTGCCATTCTGGACGTCGGTAGCTCTAAGATCGCCTGCCTCGTACTGCGTTTTGACGGTACAGGTCGATTGAACGAGGACACCGGTATTGGCTCGATGGCGGGACAGACCGGGTTTCGCGTCATCGGTGCCGCCACAACTCGCTCGCGCGGGGTGCAGTTCGGTGAGGTCACCGCGATGCAGGAGACCGAACGCGCCATCCGCACGGCGGTGCAAGCGGCGCAGAAGATGGCCGACATCCGGGTCGATCACGTCATCGCCTGTTTCTCGGGTGCAAACCCGCGCTCGTATGGCTTGGATGCCCAGGTCGATCTGGAAGGACAACTGGTGACCGAAGCCGAGGTTGGCCGTGTTCTGAACGCCTGCGACGTGCCGGACTACGGGGCAGGGCGCGAAGTGCTCCACGCCCAACCGGTGAATTTCGCGCTGGATAATCGCTCGGGCCTGACGGACCCACGAGGCCAACTGGGGCAGACTCTGGCTGTGGACATGCACATGCTGACCGTCGATGCGATTGCCATCCAGAACATTGTGCGGTGCATCAAGCGTTGCGATCTGGAACTGGCGGGAATTGCCAATTCGGCTTATGTCTCCGGGATTTCCGCTTTGGTCGAAGACGAACAGGAACTGGGCGCGGCCTGTATCGACATGGGCGGCGGCACGACCAGCGTGTCGATCTTTATGAAAAAGCACATGATTTATGCCGACTGTGTGCGTATGGGCAGCGATCATGTGACTTCGGACATCTCCATGGGGCTGGGTGTCCCGGCGGCTGTGGCTGAGCGGATCAAGACCTTCAATGGCGGCGTTCATGCGACCGGCGCGGATGATCGCGACCTGATTGATATCGGGGGCGATACCGGCGACTGGGAGCACGACCGGCGCACCGTCAGCCGCGCCGAGCTGATCGGCATCATGCGCCCCCGTGTCGAGGAAATCCTGGAAGAGGTCCGTATCCGCCTGGACGCTGCCGGGTTTGACCACATGCCAAGTCAGCAGATCGTTTTGACCGGAGGCGGCAGTCAGATCATGGGTCTCGATGGATTGGCCAGCCGCATTCTCGGCCAGCGCGTGCGTCTGGGGCGTCCTCTGCGCGTTCACGGACTGCCTCAGTCAGCCACCGGGCCAAGCTTTTCGTCGGTGGTGGGGCTGAGCCTGTTTGCCGCACATCCGCAAGATGAATGGTGGGACTTTGAAATTCCGGTCGACACCTACGCGGCGCGCCCTTTCAAACGCGCAGTGCGGTGGTTCCGTGACAATTGGTAGAACATTAATTGGGGCCGTGGTTGGGCTTGCACTGACCCCCCACATTTCAACGGCTCAATCTCGGATCACGCCTGAGGCTTTTCTGAACGCCGTGCAGGGCAAGACGGTCGATTTTTATGAAATTCGCAGCGGAGATCTCGTCGGGACCGAGCAGTTTATCAGCCATTCGCTCTCGGTCTGGAGGGGGCAGGGAGACGCGTGCGTCTATGGTCAGATCACGACACCAAATGGGCAGATCTGTTTTCTCTACGACAATGACTCGGATGGTATTCCTGTTTGTTGGTGGCCGTTTCTGCATCAGGATCGTCTGATGGTGCGGCTGGCCACTTTTTCAGGCGCAGAGATTCAGGAAGTTCGCGGCGTCTCCGAAAAAGGTCTGTCCTGCCCAAGTACCCCAATTAGTTGAAGAAACGGGTTGCAGACAGGTAATTTATCCCTCAAGATATCCACAAGGCCCGACAGAGGTCTGTGGCAGGACATTGAGCAGTTTTGCCGGATAGATGACGAACTGCATCGTGCGACGCATTGCCTGAAATGCAATGCGAGTGGTGGCGTGTGTTGTGGTGGTTTAGTGTTGTGCCGCAACATCTGGCGATGAAAGCGAAATGCCGCTGTTTGCCGCCTTAATTCCTCCATATTTTGTGGTTTTTCGCGATTTTTGGCGTGACGTTTGGGGATTCGAAATGTAGACTCGAGCTCGGATAGGTCAGAAAAACACCGCTTTGGCGGGTCAATAATACAGGCGGACAGAGCATGACATTGAATCTTTCGATGCCCGGGCAAGATGAATTGAAGCCACGGATTACAGTTTTCGGCGTTGGCGGTGCCGGCGGCAACGCTGTCAACAACATGATTGAAAAGCAGCTGGATGGCGTCGACTTCGTGGTCGCCAACACGGATGCGCAGGCCCTGCAGCAAAGTCAATCTTCCGCACGGGTGCAACTGGGCGTGAAAGTCACCGAAGGTCTGGGTGCAGGCGCTCGTCCCACGGTCGGCGCAGCAGCTGCTGAAGAAAGCATCGAGCAGATCGTCGATCACCTGGCTGGCGCGCATATGTGCTTTATCACCGCAGGCATGGGTGGCGGTACGGGTACCGGTGCGGCCCCGATCATCGCGCAGGCAGCGCGTGAACTGGGTGTACTGACTGTTGGCGTTGTGACCAAACCCTTCCAGTTTGAAGGGGCCAAGCGGATGCGCCAGGCAGAGGACGGCGTTGAATCGCTGCAAAAGGTCGTCGATACGCTGATCATCATCCCGAACCAGAACCTGTTCCGCCTGGCCAACGAAAAGACCACGTTTACCGAGGCTTTCTCGATGGCCGACGACGTTTTGTATCAGGGTGTCAAGGGCGTGACCGACCTGATGGTTCGCCCCGGCCTGATCAACCTCGACTTTGCTGACGTTCGCGCCGTGATGGACGAGATGGGCAAGGCGATGATGGGCACCGGCGAAGCGACCGGCGAAGACCGCGCAATTCAGGCGGCAGAAAAGGCCATCGCCAACCCGCTGCTGGACGAAATCAGCCTGAAGGGTGCGAAAGGTGTGCTGATCAACATCACTGGCTCGCACGACCTGACCCTGTTCGAATTGGACGAAGCTGCCAACCGTATCCGCGAAGAAGTGGACCCGGAGGCGAACATCATCGTCGGTTCGACCCTCGACACCGCGATGGAAGGCGGTATGCGCGTGTCGGTTGTCGCCACCGGCATCGATGCCAGCGAAAAGTCCGAGGATGTACCGGTCGCACGCCGTTCGATGTCGGCACCGCTGACCCGGACCGTTTCGGCGGAAGAAGCCGCGCGTGAAGAAGCCCCGGCTGCCGAAGTGGCGGCCTCCGAAGAAAATGGTAACATCGCGCCTTCGTTGTTTGAATCGATCGAGGATGTCGAGTTCAAGCCCGGTTGGCACGAGGAACAGCCCGCTTCTGCCGCGCGGGATGATGATGGCCTGCCTCCACCGGCTTACCAGCCCGCAGCGGCGCAGTTCGAACCGCAACCGGAAGTCGAAGAACCGGCGCCGGAAAGCTATGATGCGCAACGCGGCCATTTGCCGGGAACGCCGTCGCCCGAAGCGATCCAACGCTTGCAGGCGGCGGTCAAGAACGTCCCGGCTGCACGGGCGCGGATGGCAGCTGAGCGGCCGCAGGAACCGACGCCACAACCCGAGCAGGCGGCAGAGGAACGCCCCCGTTTTGGGTTCAATCGATTGATCGACCGTATGACGGGTCACGCGGCGGACACTCCGGCTCAGCCAGTGCGGCAGCAGCCCTCTTTCCGCCAAGCTGACGCTACGGCACCTGCTCGGGAAGAAGCCGATCCGGACCAGGAACGCATCGAGATTCCCGCGTTTTTGCGCCGTCAGGCCAACTGATACCGGTCACAAAATCTATTCAAAGGGTCGTCATTTGGCGGCCCTTTTTATTGTAAAAACAATACCCTAACACAGTGTGAGCAGGGTTTTGCCGATCTGTCACATACATGTTTCATTCGGTTGCAAAGAGTGAGTTGAGCCTTTGCCGCGCCTTCCTTAGTTGGGGTGCAACACAGCCAGATAAAGGCTGGACACCACTCGCCGAGGTTCACATTGCAACATACGCTCAAATCCTCAGTCACGTTCAAAGGCGTCGGGCTGCACGGTGGCAAGCCTGCAACCATGGTTCTGAAACCGGCCGCCGCCGGTCACGGAATCTGGTTCAAACGGACTGACATAGAGCTGGGCAATGCGCTGATCCCCGCGATCTATGATGTGGTCGAGCGCACGCCGCTTTGTACCCGTCTGGTAAACGATGCGGGCGTTTCGGTGTCGACTGTTGAGCATATCATGGCCGCGTTGGCGGGATGCGGCATTCACAACGCGCTGATCGAGATTGACGGGCCTGAGGTTCCGATCATGGACGGATCGTCGGTCGAGTTCGTGCACGGCATCATGGCCAAGGGCGTGCGCCGCCAGGCCAGCCCGGTTCTGGCCTACGAAGTGCTCAAGCCGGTAACGGTGGAACGGGAAGGGGCGCGGGCCTCGATTGCTCCGGCTGACGGGCTTGAGATCGAATTCCACATCGACTTCGAAGATGATGCAATCGGCAACCAGACCAAGACGCTGGACATGCGCAACGGAACGTTCGCGCGTGAACTGTGCGACAGCCGCACCTTCTGCCGCCGTACCGATGTCGAAGCCATGCGGGAAAATGGGCTGGCCTTGGGTGGCACACTGGAAAACGCTGTCGTTGTACAGGGTGACGAGGTTCTGACCCCCGGCGGCTTCCGCCACGACGATGAGGCCGTGCGCCACAAGATGCTGGACGCTCTGGGTGATTTGTATCTGGCGGGCGGTCCGATTCTGGGACGGTTCACGGGCGAAAAGTCCGGCCATTCGATGACGAATACGCTGCTGCGCAAGCTGTTCGAAACCCCCGGGGCTGTGCGTCCGGTTCTGTGTACTCCTGAACAGGCAGCGCGTTTGCCTGGGCAAGGGCTTGTTCGCAGCGAAATTCCACAGGTTGCGTGATCTGATCAACTCGGACGACATTTGCGTCACTGCGCGCATAAGGCGTTTTGCACCGGAATTTTATGTGCTAGACCAAGGCCCGATCCGGGGCGAACCCCGATAAGCAAGACGACAAGGATGGGCGGAATGGTTGGCACCAAAGCGGCAGTCAGATTCGCGGGCGCGGTTCTTCTGGCAGCAACTTTGACGGCATGCGGCAATGCCGGAGGCCTGTTCGGCAACAGAGGTGCCGATCGCACTCAGAACCTCGAAGGGTTCACCCCCGAACAGATTTATACACGCGGTGAATACGAACTGTCGCAGAATCGCTCGGACGATGCGGCATGGTATTTTTCCGAGGTCGAACGCCTGTACCCCTATTCAGACTGGGCAAAACGTGCGTTGATCATGCAGGCTTTCTCGTTCCACTCGGACGGCAATTATGCTGAAAGCCGCGCAGCGGCGCAGCGCTACATCGACTTTTATCCCGCAGATGAAGACGCTGCATACGCACAATACCTTCTGGCGCTCAGCTACTATGACCAGATTGACGAAGTTGGCCGCGATCAGGGGCTGACGTTCCAGGCCCTTCAGGCCCTGCGCACAGTGATCGAGGTTTACCCGGACAGCGAATACGCGACATCGGCGGTTCTTAAATTCGACCTCGCCTTCGACCATCTGGCCGGCAAGGAGATGGAGATCGGGCGTTATTACCTGCGTCAGGATCACTATACGGCCGCCATTAACCGGTTCCGTGTTGTGGTGGAGGATTTCCAGACCACGTCCCACACGGCCGAAGCGCTTTACCGTCTGATCGAGGCGTACCTGTCGCTGGGTCTGGTGGACGAGGCGCAGTCGGCTGGCGCAATTCTGGGTTACAACTACCAGTCCTCTGAGTGGTATGAGGCAGGTTACAAGCTGCTGACCTCGCGCGGGCTGGACGCCAAGAGCCGCGGCAACAACTGGCTCAGCCAGATTTACCGCCAGACGATCAAAGGTGAGTGGTTGTAATCGCCATGGCTTCTGGCTTGGGACGCTGAAGACCCGATGCTGCGCGCCCTTGATATACGCGACATGCTGATCATCGACCGGTTGGAACTGACGTTTCAGCCGGGTCTGAACGCGTTGACTGGCGAGACGGGCGCAGGGAAATCGATCCTGCTGGATTCTCTGGGGTTTGTTTTGGGTTGGCGTGGCCGCGCCGAGTTGGTGCGCCAAGGTGCGGCGCAGGGTGAAGTCGTGGCCGAATTCGAACTGTCAGACGACCACCCCGCCCATGCTGTGCTGGCCGAAGCAGGCCTGCCGGATGGCGAGGAACTGATCCTGCGTCGCGTCAACACGGCAGAGGGGCGTAAGACCGCCTGGGTCAACGACCGCCGTTGCTCGGGCGAGGTGCTGCGGGCGCTGTCGGAAACTCTGATCGAATTGCATGGCCAGCATGATGATCGTGGACTGCTGAATCCGCGCGGCCATCGCGCGATGCTGGATGCCTATGCCGGGGCAGATGATCAACTGTCCGCCGTGCGCATAGCCTGGAATGAAATGTCCCGCAGTCGTAAAGCGCTGGCCGAGACCGAAGCTGCGCTTGCCGCCGTGCGCAGCGAAGAAGAGTTTCTGCGCCATGCAGTCGCTGAATTGGATCAGCTTGACCCGCAGCCGGGTGAGGATGCGGATCTCGACGCGCGCCGCCGCATGATGCAAGGCGCGGAACGCATCCGCGATGACGTTGCCCGTGCCTACTCACTTCTGAGCAGTGAAGGCGCCGAAGGGGCCATGGCGGATGCCATGCGCTGGCTCGAAGGTGTCTCGGATAACGCCGGTGGCCAGCTTGAGGAGCCAATTGCAGCGCTGGGTCGCGCAATGATCGAACTGGGCGAGGCGCAGGACGGTGTGAACAACTGCCTTCAAGCGCTGGATTTCAACCCGGCAGAGCTGGAAAGCACCGAGGAGCGCCTGTTCGCAATCCGGGCCCTGGCGCGGAAGCACGAAGTGGCGCCAGACGAATTGGGTCCATTCGCCGACACCTTGCGGGACAGGCTGAACAGGCTGGAGGCCGGAGACGCAGATCTGGCCGACAAACGGGCTGCTGTCGACGCGGCGGAAGCGTCATACGAAACTGCGGCCGCAAACCTCAGCGCGGTACGACGAAGGGCAGCCGGGCAACTGGATGCGGCGGTCATGGCAGAACTTGCACCGCTGAAGATGGAGCGCGCGGTGTTCCAAACGGGAATCACGCCCGCCGATCCCGGCCCGGAGGGCGCTGATGCAGTGGCCTTTACGGTCGCGACCAATCCGGGTGCCCCTGCTGGACCGCTAAACAAGATCGCATCGGGCGGTGAGCTGAGCCGCTTTCTTTTGGCGCTCAAAGTCTGCCTGACCGGCGCAGACAGTGCGCGCACGATGATCTTTGATGAGATCGACCGCGGGGTTGGCGGTGCCACAGCGGATGCGGTTGGGCGGCGTCTTGCGTCGCTGGCGCAGGGCGGGCAGGTACTGGTGGTAACACACTCACCGCAGGTCGCCGCGCGCGCAGCACATCACTGGCGGGTGCAGAAACAAGTGGCGAATGGCCAGACCCTGTCGACCGTTCTGCCTCTATCCGACTCAGATCGCGTGGACGAAATCGCCAGAATGGTGGCGGGCGACACGATTACCGATCAGGCCCGCGCGGCCGCGCGGGCGCTTCTGGACGCCTGAAACCACACCTGTTGCAAAAGCGTGTGATCCGACTTTTCTACGCCCCTCGCGTGGCTTAGTAAGGAGTACGAGATGTCCAAAGGGCGCAGATGACCCAGTCCACCCGCACTGTTTTGCGTAACCAGTTGAACCAGGCCATTGCGGCGCTCAAAGACGCGTGGCGGGTATTGCGCCACCGTGGTCCCAGTCAGGTTCAATTCTGGTTCATCGCGCTGGCCATCGGAATTGCGGCAGGCTTCATGGCACTGGGGTTCCGAAAGGGCATCCGGGCGCTGCAGGCTTATATCTACGACACAGAAGATATCCTTCTGCTGCACAGTCACGCCGAGAAACTACCCTGGATTCTGATCCTGATCACACCCATCGTCGGTGGCCTGATCGTAGGCATCATCCTGCATAAGTTCACCGATGACGGCCGTGTGCGATCCGTTGCGGATGTGATCGAAGGTTCAGCCCTCACCGATGGCCGTGTCGAAACCAAGGCAGGTGTCGCCTCGTTTCTTGCCTCGCTCATAACCCTCAGTTCCGGTGGCTCCACGGGACGGGAAGGACCGGTCGTGCATGCTGCAGGTGTGATCTCGACCTGGGTCAGCAATCGCATCCACGCCGATGGTATTACTGGGCGCGATCTGTTGGGGTGTGCCGTCGCTGCGGCCGTCTCGGCCAGCTTTAACGCGCCCATTGCCGGAGCGCTTTTTGCGCTGGAGGTGGTTCTGCGCCATTTCGCGGTGCACGCCTTTGCGCCGATCGTCATTGCGTCGGTTGCAGGGACAGTGATCAACCGGTTGGAATATGGCGACGTAACTGAATTCCGACTGGAAACGCCGGGATCGCTGCAATTCTACGTGGAACTACCGGCCTTTCTGATCCTTGGCCTGATCTGCGGGCTGGTGTCGCTGCTGCTGATGCGGTCGATCTTTTTTGCCGAGGATTTCGGCACCCATGTCCAGAACCGTCTGTCTTTGCCGCGTTGGCTGCGTCCGGCGGTGTCGGGGGCGATGCTGGGCCTTCTGGCGATCTGGTTTCCGCATATCATTGGTGTCGGTTACGAAACCACGATCCGCGCGCTGGCCGGAGATCTGGTGCTGACAACTGCCATTCTGTTTGCAGTGATCAAAACTGTGGCTGTAGCCATAACCATGGGCGGGCGTATGGGCGGCGGGGTATTTTCGCCGTCGCTGATGATCGGTGCTCTGACCGGGTTGGCCTTTGGTTTGATTGCAACCGGTCTGCTGCCTGACGTATCGGGTACGCACACGCTCTATGCCTTCGCCGGAATGGGTGCCGTTGCGGCGGCGGTGCTCGGGGCGCCGATCTCGACCACGCTGATCGTGTTCGAACTGACCGGAGACTGGCAGATCGGTCTGGCCGTGATGGTTTCGGTCTCGATGTCCACCGCGCTGGCCTCGCGTCTTGTGGACCGTTCCTTCTTCCTGACCCAACTGGAGCGCCGCAACGTGCACCTTGCGGCAGGACCGCAGGCCTATCTGCTGGCGATGTTACGCGCGGGGGCCGTGATGCGGCCAATAGGCGATCCGCGTTCGATCACAAGGGAGGAGGCGCTGGCGCTGATGGAACAAGGCTTATGTGTCCAAGCCAGTGCCACGTTGGAGGCCGCCATGCCCTATTTCGATCGCGCTGACATTCCATGCATCCCAGTTGTTGTCAGAGACGCGGAAGATGCCGAAGAGCCCGTGGGCGCGCTTTATCACGTTGACGCGCTCAAGGCCTATAACCGGGCGCTTGCGGCCACAGCGGCCGAAGAGCACTCGTAATCACCCGCCATAAACGCTTGCGGCGTCTTCCAGGTAATTGTCCCAGGCAAACCAGTACGAGATATGACCCGCCACCCGAGGCAGACGTGTGCCATCCGGGCTAATCAAGGCTTCTTCGGTGATGGTCCAGATCTGGTCAGACTTGTCCTGCAATCCACCAGCCGTGGCGGTGAACTGATGCGAAACGCGTTCATATGCCCGGACACTGCGCCTGGATGGATCGCCGATCAACACCAGTGGCCGGTTTCCTATCGCGTCGTTAATCACTGGCTTTCCCTTGAATGCGTCCAACGGCCAGGCGCGCGCGGCTCCGAATTGTCGAACGGTGAACACATAATCCTTCTGCCTGTGCTGTGACTGATCGACCAGCGCCGGGAACATCAGCTCGCTTGAGGCGAAATAGTCCCGGTAGACGACGCCAGATCCATAATTGCGACGATGCCCCGTCTTTAGCGACAAGACTTTCGAGTCGGGGTGAGACGTTTTCCAACTGTCCCAGTCGGTAATAACCACCGGGCGCTGTTTCAGCTCGATGCTGCTGTCGGCAAGTGGGCCAATCACAGGCTTGCCTGTATATTGATTCCACAGGGAATGCGTCTGGCGGTCGAACATCAGCTTGTTGGATCGATAAAGGAACCCTGATGAGCCGAAGACAAAAGGTCGTCTCTGTCCGGCCACTTTTGTTTCGAACAGAATGCCCGATCCGCACAGTGTGCAATAAGCCAGCGCAACGGGAACACCTCCGATCACCTCATTGAACATCTCGTGCCAACCCATGATCCGCAGCGGATAGGCCCGTATGTCTCCGTTGATTGCCACACCAAAAACCAGATCATCGCCCCTCAGGTAATCGGCGGATTGAGCAGAGATCAGCTTCGGATTGTCCAGCGAGGGAATTCCATCCTTGGTGACCCCGCCCCATGTTACCTCTTCCAGACGGATTTTCATCTTGTCGCGTTGAAGATACTCCGGCCGCAGAAACAGGTCGAAATTCTGATCTATGCCCAACAGAACCTCTCGTTTGAACGGGATCAGTGACGGGTGAGGGGCGATCTGCGGGTTTCTTTCCTGCCAAAGCATCCATTCGAACCAGTCGGTCCCCAGTTTCTGGCCGGTCAGCGCCTCCATCACTTCGGCAATGTCGCGTTCGCGCCGCCTGCCATAACGCATCGCGGTCAGCAGGGCGGGCACCACGTCCGGGTTGCCGCGTTGAGTCAGAAATGCCATTCCCGCTTCGAAATCAGTCCGGCCTCCGAACAAAGTAGACCGAACCGCCATGAGCACTGGGTCTTCCTGTGCCAAGAGGATGTCGGGGGCGACGAGGCTGGCTCCCAATAGACCGGCGAAACCGCGACGTGTGACAGACATGGCAACCTCCCAAAGAGTCCATGTTCAGCTTGGACCTTTTTGAGATCACGTTCACTCCACACCCGCGTGACCGAGGCGACGCAAACTCTGCGTCAGATCGAAAAATATTCTGCGGAACAGAGCCGTCAGGTTTTCAGAACAGTGTCCTCATCATCCTTCGCGTGGTCTTCGTCGGATGACTTCAGCGTCAGCGGCGGGTCTTTAACCTCGGCAGCAATAGGGGCAGGGGCGGACACTGATGCGTCTTTGACGCCCAAGGTTTCCTCCGGCCCGGGAACAGGGCGGACTTGCGGTGTTTCCTCTTCGTCGGCCTGATCGCCCGCAGGCATCGGTTCGGCAAGAACGGGTTCCAAAGCCCGGCGGAACACCAGCACGTTGCGCCAGTTCACTGTTGATCCGGTCAGCCCGGTGCGTTCTTCGCTGGGCAGCAACTCGGCCCGCTGATATTCCCAACCGTCCTTGCCCAACTGGTTCAGCAATTGCTCGATCGAGGTGGCAAAGCGCCCTTCAGGTGTCTTTACGCCCTTGGCTTTGGTGCCCTTTTGAGGGGCAGGAACAACTTTGTATTCGTAACGCTGCATCAATCGGTCCTGATTGCCATGTCCCGGCACGTTAACATTTTGGCGCGCAGGTAAAAGCGAACTTCGCGCACCGGCGAAATTCAGCCCGCACTGTTGCCGGAACCCTGCGCTGCCTTGCCGACCAGAGACAGACAAAGCTCGGTGGCCAGCGCCATGTCCTGCACGGAAATCCATTCCATCGGCCCGTGAATGCATTGCATGCCCGTGAAGATATTGGGGCAGGGCGTGCCAAACTCGGTCAGGCGAGACCCATCCGTGCCGCCCCGGATCGGAACCGAGATCGGCTCGACCCCCAAGTCGCGGCAGGCCTCGCGGGCCAGATCGACAGGTGTCATGTCCTTCTCCAACCAATAGCGCATGTTGCGGTACTGGTGGTTAATCTCGCAGGTGATCACGGCGCGCGGTTCCGTGGCCTGCACAGCGGCGCAGACTTGCCGCACCAGATCGCCCTGCGCCTTTAGCGCGTCCAGCTCGAAATCGCGCAAGATCAGCTTGATCTCCATCTCGGAAGACCCGCCGTTCATGTCGGTGATGTGGATGAAGCCTTCGCGCCCGTCGGTGGTTTCGGGCGTCATCGTCGCCTGCGGCAGGGTTTGCACGATCTTGGCGGCCAGATGAGCAGCATTGACCATCTTTCCATTGGCCAGTCCGGGGTGGATCGAGACACCTTGGATCCTGATCACCGCCCGGTCGGCCGAGAAGCTTTCGTACTCGATTTCGCCGACTTCCTGGCCGTCCAGCGTATAAGCAAAATCGGCTTTCAAATCCTTGGGCAGTTGCTCGGTCACGCCGCGCCCGATTTCTTCGTCGGGTGTGAAAGCGATGCGGATTGGGCCGTGTGCGACGTCGTTGTTCTCGATCAGGTGCCGCGCCATGGTCATCAGGATCGACACGCCCGCTTTGTCATCAGCACCCAAAAGGGTCGTGCCCGAAGCAGTGATCAGGTCGTGCCCGATCTTCTGCGCCAGATAGGGGTGTTCGTCGGGTGACAGAACCAGTTCCGGGTCGTCGGGAAAGGTGATGTCACCGCCGTTGTAGCCTTTGATGACGCGCGGCTTGACGCCCGTCGCGTTGAACTGGGGCGCAGTATCCACATGCGCCAGAAACCCGATGGTCGGGCCGGAGGCCGTGCCGGGAATCGTGGCCACAACGACGCTATCCCCTGTCAGTTCCACATCCTGCGCGCCGATCTCGGTCAGTTCCTGTTTCAACAGATTCAACATGTCGAACTGGATCTCGGTGCTGGGTGTCGTTGGGGACGTCTCCTCGCTTTGACTGTCGATGGCTGCGTAACGGACAAGCCGATCTTCGAGTTCCCGATCAAATCTGTTCTGCATGATACCTTACCTCTCTGGTGCCGAAGAAAGAGCGCAAACAGAAACGGAGTCAAGCCGATGGCCTGACTCCGTCAAATCCTGCAAGAGCGCAGGTATTACGATCCCAGTTTTTTGCTCACCAACTCGTTCACGGCCTTGGGGTTGGCCTTGCCGCCGGTTGCTTTCATCACCTGACCCACGAACCAGCCTGCCAGTTTCGGGTTCACCTTGGCCTTTTCGACCTGCGCCGGATTTGCCGCGATGATCTCGTCCAGCGCAGCCTCGATGGCGCCGGTGTCGGTCACCTGCTTCATGCCGCGTTCTTCAACGATCTGCGCCGGGTCGCCGCCTTCGGTATAGACGATCTCGAACAGGTCCTTGGCGATTTTTCCCGAAATTGCGTCCGAGGCGATCAAGTCGATGATCCCACCCAACTGTGCCGGAGACACGGGGGACTCGGTGATGTCGTGGTCTTCTTTTTTCAGACGCCCAAACAGTTCGTTGATCACCCAGTTCGCAGCCAGCTTACCGTTACGGTTCTTGGCGACTTCTTCGAAATAGGCAGCCGATTCCACTTCGGCGGTCAGAACCGAAGCGTCATAGTCGGTCAGGCCAAACTCGGTGATGAAACGCGCTTTTTTTTCGTCCGGTAGTTCGGGCAACCGTGCAGCGATGTCGTCGACCCATGCCTGCTCGATCTCCAGTGGCAGCAGGTCGGGGTCGGGGAAATAGCGGTAATCATGCGCCTCTTCCTTGGACCGCATCGAACGCGTCTCGCCCTTGTCCGGGTCATACAGGCGGGTTTCCTGTTCGACCTCGCCACCGGCTTCAACGATGGCGATCTGGCGGCGGGCTTCGACTTCGATGGCCTGCTGAATGAAACGCATAGAGTTCATGTTCTTGATCTCGCATCGCGTGCCCAGATGCGAAAAGTCCTGTGTTTCCTGATATTTCTCATACGCGCCCGGCAGACAGATCGAGACGTTGACGTCCGCCCGCAGGTTGCCGTTCTGCATGTTGCCGTCGCAAGTGCCCAGATAGCGCATGATCTGGCGCAGCTTGGCGATATAGGCGGCGGCCTCTTCGGGGCCGCGGATATCGGGGCGGCTGACGATCTCCATCAGGCAGACGCCCGTGCGGTTCAGGTCGACGAAGGACATATGCGGGTCCATGTCGTGGATGGACTTGCCCGCGTCCTGCTCCATATGGATGCGTTCGATGCGAACCAAACGCGCGGTGCCGTCGCCCAATTCAACCAAAACTTCTCCTTCACCCACAATCGGGTGGTAGAGCTGCGAGATCTGGTAACCCTGCGGCAGGTCAGGGTAGAAGTAGTTCTTGCGGTCGAAGGCCGATTTCAGGTTGATATCCGCCTTCAGGCCCAGCCCTGTGCGCACAGCCTGTTCGACACAAAATTCGTTGATCACCGGCAACATACCCGGCATTGCGGCATCCACGAAGGCCACGTTCGCGTTCGGCTCGGCCCCGAATTGGGTCGACGCGCCCGAGAACAGCTTGGCATTGGATGAGACCTGCGCATGTACTTCCATCCCGATCACCAGTTCCCAATCGTGCTTGGCCCCGGCGATGGTTTTCGGTTTGGGCATTTCGTAGGTCAGGTCGAGCATGGCGCGCCTCTTATCCGCAGAAGTCTAAGCCTGCGTATTAGGCCCGCCTGCCCAAAGGGGCAAGGGGGAATGGGCGCAAATAATGGAAATCCGGGTGCCGAGGGCGGGTGCGCTTAATTGCTGGAAAAATGCAGCCCAGAGGGCGTGAAGGTAACGCTTTTGCCGCTGCGCAGCTCATCGCGGAACAGATCTGCAATTGCCTGCAGGGCGTCACGGTGTCCACGCGCCGCGAAACGCTCGGGCGATTGGATGCGGATGCTGTTGTTGAACCCATCCGCCGCGTGGGCCCAGATCAGCGGGTGCAGCTCGGTCATATGATCCCGGATCAGCCAGTCGGCAGCTTCACGGATCTGCGACCGGGCAAGGTCAGCCTGATCGTTCAGGCCCTTACCTTTTTGCAGGGTGATTGCACAATAGGCAGCCAGCAGATTGATCATCTGCTGATCCGAACGCCGCGCGACGATGTCGTGCAGACCCTCAATGAAATACTCGACATCTACGCGCGCGCAGGCCACCGGATCCAATGCAATCGCGTCGAACTGAACCCAGGTGTAACCACCGGCGCCCCAGACATCCTGCGTGCGTGCAGCGTTCCGCAGGGCCTGAACCTCCAGTTCCTGATAGGTGCCGAACAGGCTGGGCAGAAGATGGCTGCCCATGGCGCGCATGTGTCGGTAATTGTTCGGATCCAGCGCGATCAGTTCCTCGAACTTGTCGGCCACACGGGTCTGAGCCCGGCTCTGGCCCGCAAGCAAGGCACATTCTGCTGCTGCAACCAACGGGCTGTCCGGTGCTGACGCACGGCAAGCGGGCAAAAGGGCAGCAGCCCGGTCAAAATGAGCGGCGCAGCGCGACCAGTGCTGCGGGTGCAACGACGTGTCTCGCGTTGTCCCGCGCCATGCCCAGGCCAAATCGATATGCGCCAGAGCGACGACAACACCAATCATCGGATCACCCGCGTGATCCTTCAATTCGGTCTCAAGCTCCGAGATCCCGCACAGCAGATCATAATCGACGATGGCCGTACCTTGGGATAACGCATGTTCAACCGCCGTCACGACGTCAGCGCGGGCACCATAAGCCAGCAGGTCGGCGATAGGTTGTCCGCAGGGCGCAACTTTGCGCATCTGATCTGCGGCGCGCATTTCCTGTGACAACTCGGTCCACATGTCCTGACGGGCCAGGTGGCGACCACGTTCAATCGCCTGACGGCCGACCACTTCGTCAGTTCCCGGTTTCGCAACCGGAATGTTCAGCTTTTCATAAAGAGGGGTGGTTTCATCCGGCATCATCGTCTGAGGCGTTTCGGAAGAAACTGAACCTGAAATGCGGGCGGACAATGCCTTGAATGACCTGAACATGGCGATACTCGAACAAAAAATTACAACGGGTCGAGCTTGGTAAGAATTCGTGGAAAATTCAAGAAATGCTGCAAATTCCTTCTGACTTGAGAACAAACTGGTGCATTTATGGCTGATCGTTTCAAAAAACCCGGAAATGGTGACGCTCCACAGCGAAACCTGCTTGCTGCAGGATGTCCTCAAACTGTCTGTGTGGTGGCAGCGACTCGTCCGGCAATCTCACACGTTTGCCGGACCGAAGGATGGCCGAGACACGGACCGAAAAATCCCAGCGGGTATCGAACCTGAACCGCTCGATCTCCTCGAAATCGAGCTCCCCCTGCCGACCGCCCGTGTACCAGTGAATGGTCTTGGGGCCCATTGAAAGGCCGGCGCTGGTGTCTCGCATAACGTCCAAAACGGCGGGCAGAGTCGGCAGTGCAAGCAGCGCCATCAGCCACCAGGCGGCATCCAGCAGGATCACCATTCCAATCAACACCGCGTATACGCAGATCAGGATCACAACCGTTTGTGGTGAGCGATTCCGGCGGATATAGGTGAAAGTGGTCAAATCGTCGGTCATGCGTCCAGAATGCGCGATACCATTTCGGTTGTATCCCGCGACAGATTTGGTGTTTCCGCAATGCGGGTCAGTTGTTCGCGCATCAGCGCCTGCCTGTCTGCGTCATATCGTTTCCACGTCTGGAACGCGCTGCACATCCGGGCGGTGGTCTGCGGGTTCACCGGGTCCAGTCGGATCAGCCAATCCGTCAGCAGCGTATAACCGGCACCGTCGCTGCGGTGGAATCCGGCGTGGTTCATCGCCAGCGATCCCATCAGCGCCCGAAAACGATTTGGGTTCTTCCAATTGAAGTCCGCATGAGTGGTCAGCTCGCGTGCAATTTCAACTGCGGCGTCAGGTTGAGCCATAGACACCTGCAGGGCAAACCATTTGTCCACCACCAGCCGGTCATGCTGCCATTGGTCATAGAACGCGGCCAGTTCCGTTTCGCCCTTGCCCGCGCGCAACAGGCAGGACAGGGAGGTCAGTTGCAAGGTCATGTTGTCCGCTGTGGCAAAGCCCTCGGCCGCCTTTACACCGCCATCCAGCCGCGTCGTCAGCGCTAATGCGGCGCTGCCCAGAGCACGCTTGCCCGACTGTTCGGCGTCGGGGCTGTATGGGGCATCCACGACTGTCTCTCCGTGCAGTCGCGGCAACAGGTCCTGAACATGCTGCGCCGTGGCCTGCCGTAATGTCTCGACCGCGGTCCAGATTGCCATCGGGTCTGGTATTTTGCCTTGCTGATGCAACTCGGCGGCCAGCTCAGATTGCGTCGGAAGGCCCAGCATCAATGCGCGATAAGCCGGGTCGTGGCTGTCATCGCGCAGCACCGCCAGAAGCCCGTCCAGATAATCAGCATTTGGCGCGGTGTCGTTCAGAATCATGCCAATCAACGCATCCTGAGCCAGCGAGCGCCCCGCCTGCCAGCGATTAAACGGATCGGTGTCATGTGCCAGCAGAAACGCGCGCTCTGCGCTGGACTGATCCTGTTCAACTATCACAGGCGCCGAGAATTCCCGCAGGATCGACGGCACAGGTTTGGCTGCGAGGCCGGTGAAGGTGAAACTCTGTTTGTCCTCCGTCAGTTCCAGAATCTCGGTCTCGCGCACTTCATCGCCGTTTGCGCCCAGCAATCCAACCGCCACGGGAATGACCTGAGGCAGCTTGTCCGGCTGTCCCGGTGTCGGCAGCGTTTTCTGGCTTAGGGTCAGCGTATACGTCCCGTCGTCCCAGTTGTCGGCCACGGAGATCCGCGGTGTTCCGGACTGGCTGTACCAGCGTTTGAACTGGCTCAGGTCACGCCCAGTCGTGTCCTCGAACACCTTCAGCCAGTCTTCGATGGTACAAGCCTGCCCGTCATGCCGGTCGAAATAGAGATCCAGCGCGCGCGCATAAGCGTCATCGCCTACCAACCGCTTGAGCATACCGATAACTTCGGCACCTTTTTCATAAACGGTCGAAGTGTAGAAGTTGTTGATTTCCTGAAAGCTCTCGGGCCGGACCGGGTGCGACAAGGGGCCGTTATCCTCGGGGAACTGGCGCGCCCGCAGGTCGATCACGTCGTGAATGCGTTTGACCGGTGCCGAGCGCATGTCCGAGGTGAACTGGGCGTCGCGGTACACTGTCAGCCCTTCTTTCAGGCACAGCTGGAACCAGTCGCGGCAAGTGATGCGGTTGCCGGTCCAGTTGTGGAAATACTCATGCGCGATGATCGCCTCGATCCTTTCGAAATTCGCATCGGTCGAGGTTTCGGGGCTGGCCAGAACCGCGGAAGAGTTGAAGATATTCAAACCCTTGTTCTCCATGGCGCCCATGTTGAAGTCATCCACGGCGACAATATTGAAAACGTCCAGATCATACTCGCGGCCATAGACGTCCTCGTCCCATTTCATCGACTTCTTCAGCGCCTCCATACCGAAGGCGCATTTACCTTCGTCACCGGGGCGAACCCAGAGATTCAGTTCGATTTCACGACCCGATCGTGTCGTGAACCGGTCCGAGTGGGCGACAAGCTCACCAGCGACCAGAGCGAACAGGTAGGCGGGCTTTGGCCATGGATCGCTCCATTCGGCCCAGCCGTCGCCGCTGCCCGTCGGGTTGCCGTTCGAGAGCAGAACCGGCAGATCCCCGTTGATGCGAACTGCAAAGGTGGACATAACATCGGGCCGGTCGGGATAGTATGTGATCTTGCGGAAACCTTCCGCTTCGCACTGCGTGCAATACATACCGTTCGACATGTATAGACCTTCGAGCGCGGTATTGTTCCCGGGGTCAATCTCGACCTCGGCCTCCCAGACAAACGGGCCATCCGGCGCTGCGACCGTCAACCCCTTGTCGGTGACATCGGGGGCAACCTCGATCCCGTTGATTGATGCCCGGATCAGTTTCAGGTCTTCGCCGTGCAGGAAAAACGTCTTGTCCGTGGCTTCGGGATTTGGGCGGAATGCGATGCGCGACGTTACCCGAGTCGCGTTTGGTGCAAGGTCAAACGTCAGATGCACGCTGTCGACCACATAGCCGAAAGGCGTGTAATCCTTGAGGTAAATGGTGGTGGGGGCAGCGTCGCGCATCAGGGGCCTCGCATCGGTTGTTGCTGGCGCGACGTTATGGGCTCTGATCCGGGGCTGCAAGCCGTGCATCAGAGATGCGATGTTTTGCTTTGGGGACGTTCGTATCGCGGATTGACCTAGCGGATTTCCTGCGAACCGGCGCATGCCGAGTTGTCTATTGGAAACTTTCATCCTAATTCAGGTCAGCATACAGTGGCACACAATCGCGGGAGAGGGCGAACATGAGCGGCAGAGAAACCCGGAACGGGCTGCAGATTGCCTGGGAACTGGCGGATTTCATCGAAAACCGGGCCTTGCCGGGTACGGGTATACCGACCGAAGCATTCTGGAGCGGTCTGGCCCGCATGGTTGAAGAGCTTGGGCCGAAGAACCGGGAATTGCTGGCGAAGCGGACCGATATTCAGGGCCGTATCGACGGCTGGCACCTCGCGCGCAAAGGACAAGCGCACGATGCGTCCGCTTACGAGGCTTTTTTGCGCGACATTGGGTATCTGGTCGAGGAAGGAGCGGACTTTCAAATCGAAACCGCTAATGTCGATCCCGAGATTGCCCTGACCCCCGGTCCGCAACTGGTCGTGCCGATCACCAACGCGCGCTTTGCCCTGAATGCAGCCAATGCCCGTTGGGGCAGCCTGTACGATGCGCTTTATGGCACGGATGCGATGGGCGATCTGCCTTCTGGCGGGGGCTACGATGAGATACGCGGTGCCCGCGTTGTTGCATGGGCCAAGTCCTTTCTCGATGAAGCGGTTCCATTGGCTGAAGGCTCGTGGGCTGACGTAACAGGTTTGACTGTCAGGGATGGTGTCTTAACACCCGCCTTGGCAGATACCGGCAAGTTCGTTGGATTCGGTGGCAAAGCCCAAACGCCGGACTTCGTGCTGCTCCGGAATAACGGCCTGCACATTCAGATCATACTGGATCCGTCCAGCAGAATCGGGGCGTCCGACCCGGCGGGCATTGCGGATGTACGACTGGAGGCGGCGTTGTCTTCGATCATGGATTGCGAAGACTCCGTCGCCTGTGTCGATGCCGCCGACAAAGTCGTGGCCTATGCCAGTTGGCTGGGGTTGATGAAGGGCGATCTGACCGAGGAAGTGACCAAGAATGGTACGACCTTCACCCGCAGACTGTCGGATGATCTGAGCTACACATCCGCCGAGGGAGAAACCGCCTCGCTCAAAGGCAGGTCGCTGATGCTGGCGCGGAATGTGGGCCATCTGATGACCAATCCCGCGGTTCTGGATGCCAAGGGCAATGAGATCGGCGAGGGGCTGATGGATGCGCTGTGCACCACCCTGATCGCCATGCATGACCTGAAGCGGGACGGCGGCAACTCGGTCGCAGGATCGGTCTATGTCGTGAAACCCAAGATGCACGGGCCCGAGGAAGTCGCGTTCTCGGTCGAGGTATTCGACATGGTCGAAGACATCCTCGGCCTGCCGCGCAACACCGTGAAGCTGGGCATCATGGATGAGGAGCGCCGGACCTCGGTGAACCTCAAGGAATGCATTCGTGCCGCCAAGTCGCGCGTGGCCTTCATCAACACCGGGTTCCTTGACCGGACGGGGGATGAGATCCATACCTCGATGGAAGCCGGGCCAATGCTGCCCAAGGGCGACATCAAGGACACGCCCTGGATTACATCCTACGAGGATCGCAACGTCGATATCGGTCTGGCCTGCGGTCTGAAAGGCAAGGCGCAGATCGGCAAGGGCATGTGGGCGATGCCGGACCGGATGGGTGAAATGCTGGACGTCAAAATTGGCCACCCTTTGTCGGGCGCAACCTGCGCTTGGGTGCCGTCGCCAACAGCCGCGACACTGCACGCGACGCATTACCACAAGGTTGGCGTCCTAGCGCGGCAGGACGAAATCGCTGCTGGTGGTGCACGCGGCACGCTGGATGATCTGCTGACCATCCCGCTGCTGGGCGGTCGCAATCTTCGTGCCGAGGAAATCACACGCGAGGTTGAAAACAACGCACAGGGCATTTTGGGTTACGTGGTACGCTGGGTCGATCAGGGCGTCGGATGCTCGAAAGTGCCCGACATCAATGATATCGGCCTGATGGAGGATCGCGCGACCTGCCGGATATCGTCACAGGCACTGGCCAACTGGCTGCACCACGATGTGGTCGATGAAGCACAGGTAATGGCAGCGTTAAGGAAGATGGCTGCTGTCGTCGACCGTCAGAATGCAAGCGATCCGGCTTATGTTCTGATGTCGCCTGATTTCAATGGAGTTGCCTTTCAGGCAGCATGCGATCTGGTTTTCAAGGGGCGGGTGCAGCCTTCGGGTTACACCGAACCGGTCCTGCATGCCCGACGGTTGGAATTCAAGGCAATTCGGACGTAGAACACCAAAGGCGGAGGGTGCATGCCCACCGCCCCAATTCGATAATGCAAACGCAAAAGGACACGACATGGCGGTTTCACTGCGCAAGGCCCGGACGATCATCCGCAAAACCCTTGAAAAGGGGCGTGAGATGGAACTGAAACCCCTGTCGGTCGTCGTGCTGGATGCAGGTGGTCATGTCATCGCGTTCGAGCGTGAAGACGGTGCCGCACCTGGCCGGTTCTCGATTGCGCACGGTAAAGCCTATGGTTCGGTCATGCTGGGTATGGCCGGTACGGCGCAAATGCAGCGGGCAGAGGGTCAGGCCTATTTCATGGCGGCGGTGAATGGCGTTTACGGCGGGCAGGTCATCCCGGTTCCGGGTGGAGTGTTGCTGCATGACCGCAAAGGCGCCGTAATCGGAGCCGTAGGTGTGACCGGAGACACTTCGGACAATGATGCCGCCGCAGCTATGGCAGGGATCGAGGCCGCAGGGCTGACAGGCGAGGTCTGAGGGTCTTATTGGTGCTCATCTGCGGGGCGGTCAAACCACGGGCGCGCCGCAATCCATGCCGAAACAGCGAACACCGCAACACCGCCAGCCATGTCCGTCAGGTGATGGCCGCCATGCGACAGAATTGCCGGGATCATGACGACATTCAGGGCGAGTGCCGGCAAGAACAATACCGTGCCGCGCAGATACCAGACGACCAACAATGCCATCACCGTATGATAGGACGGGAAGGCAATGGTGCCGACGATATCCGAAGGCGAAATCACAGTAAGCCCCTGATCGGCCAGCATACGCAAAGTTGAGGCATAAGCGCTGTTGGTAGCCAGGCGAATGGAATCCTCAAGCCCCGCCGGCAGGGAGAAGAATACCGAAGGACCGACGCTGGGCGCCAGCCACCAGATAAACGTAGTCAACAGCAGGCTGATGCTACCGGCCAGCATAACCCGGTCGAGAGGGCCCGAGTATCCTGCCAGGGAGAGAAAGCCAATCATTACAAATAACTGCGGTAAAGAGCTGTGGTAAACGTAACTGAGCGTATACCCGATCCATGGATTGGCTGCGACATGTTCAACAAAGACGGGCCAGGAATAGCCAACCAACGCATCTGCCTGTATGAGCCACTTGTCAAAGGCAAGTTCCGAGATCGGAAACCTCAGATAGATGAGCAGCGTCGTTATTCCGGTAAACCCCAGAAACACACTGTTAGCGATGGCCAGTTTCGCGATCCTAGGCTGGTTTTTGAATCGGCGGATGTAAACTCCGGCCGCAAACAATCCCAGGGTTGGAGCCAGGCTAATGGCAAACGCCCACCATGCTATTGGCTGCGATTTCATGGCGGATAGAACAAAACTCAGCGCAGCCATAAAAACCAGAGTCGCCGCAAGAAAGGCCTCTGGGCGGTTCAGCGTCGCTTGAGGCGTACACCGAACGGACTTATTCGCGCTGGCTGTTACGGTCATTGTAATAACTCGAAAAGCTCTCCTCTTGTCTCATTCCACCAAATTTGGGGCATATCTTTGGCACGGCTGTGCAGATGTTGAGAAATTCACAGAGCAAGCTGCGCCCATGCACTTTGAAAAAACTCGCGAATTTGGCATTAAGGTTCGAGCAGTTAGAGAATTAGGAGAGAATTAGATGGTGCGCCCGATCGTTGGAATAATCGGCAACTCCTATCTGATGAACGATCAGTATCCGACCCACGCGGGCGGTACGATGAATTCGGACGCCATATCCAACGTCTCGGACTGTATCCCATTGCTGATCCCGGCCGATCCGCGTTTTGTTTCGGTAGAGGAACTGCTGGCAGTCTGCGACGGTTTCCTGCTGACAGGCGGGCGCCCGAATGTTCACCCAGAAGAATATGGTGAAGCCGCAACAGCTGCGCACGGCGATTTTGACCGGGCGCGCGATGCGATCACCCTGCCTCTGGTGCGGGCCTGCGCCCAACGTGGCCAGCCCTTTTTCGGGATTTGCCGAGGGTTCCAGGAAGTCAATGTTGCCTTGGGTGGGACCTTGTACCCGGAAATCCGTGACCTGCCGGGGCGGCAGAACCATCGGATGCCGCCAGATGGAACGTTGGAAGAGAAATTCGCCCTGCGCCATGTCGTGTCATTGACGGAAGGAGGGGTTTTCCACGGGTTGTTTGGCGCACGCGAGGTGATGACCAACACCTTGCACGGGCAGGGGATCAAGACGGTTGGGCAGAACATCGTCGTCGACGGGTACGCACCGGACGGCACGCCCGAAGCAATCTACATCAAGGATGCGCCCGGTTTCACTCTATCCGTGCAGTGGCACCCGGAATGGGATGCGGCCAATGACCCCGTGTCCCGCCCCCTGTTCGAAGCTTTTGGCGACGCAGTGCGTTCCTGGAATAGTTGCAAGGGCAAAGCTCAATTGAAGCGATCGGCTTGATCGCGGCAGACGAACCGACCCAACAACGGACCGGTTCGTCAAAACTTCAAACCAGCAAGTTGAACTGCTTGTTCAGTGGCAACACGCGAGCGCGCTCGCCCGTCAGGTCGAACAAGGCGTTTCCAAGCGCGGGCATGGATGGCGGAGTGCCGGGCTCGCCTGCGCCGCCCATATGCTTGTTGGTTTCCAGCACCCGGACCTCGGTCACAGGGGTGGTGTGCATGCGCAGGGCGTCGTAGTCGGGGAAGTTGAATTGCTCGACCTCGCCATCGCTGAACGTGATCTCGCCATGGGCGGCAGCGGACAGACCGTAGATCATGCCGCTGATCATCTGAGCTTCGACCGTGGCCGGATCCAGCGCCAGACCCATGTCGCAAGCAATCCAGGCCTTGTTGATGCGAATAGTGCCATCTTCATCCACTACTTCGATCACCTGCGCGACAGGCGTGCCGAAGCTGTAGGTCAGTGCCACTCCGCGTCCGACACCGTCGGGTGTCTTGCCGGTCCAGCCGGACATTTCCTTTACGGCCTGAAGACAGCCGGCCGACGGGGCATGCTCACTGCTGGCGAGTTCCAGCCGGAACTCCAGCGGGTCTCGACCGGCGGCATGGGCCATCTCGTCCATAAATGTTTCGTGGAAGAACCCGTTATGGCTGTTGCCGACCGAACGCCAGAAGCCAACCGGAACCTGCAGGTCCGCGATGTGGCCGCTGATCCTGTAATTCGGCACGGCATAAGGTTGGTTGAACAACCCCTCGACCAGCACCTTGTCGGGGCCGCCGCCTGCCATTCCGGTCACGCGTTCAACGGCCTGATGTGTGCAGGATTGCGATGCGACCTTGCCATCAATCAGCACGGCCTTGCCATCCTTGACCGCGCCACGCATCCGGGCCATCGCGCCGGGGCGGTAAAAGTCGTGGCGCATGTCTTCTTCGCGGCTCCAGGTGGTCTGGACCGGGTTTCCCGGCATCGCCATGGCGACGTGTGTGGCAATCACGCCAAAGTCGAATTCGCCGCGCCGTCCGAACCCGCCACCGAGGTAGGTGGTGTGCACCTCGACCGCTTCGGTGTCCAGATTTGCGGCCCGGGCGATTTTCATCTGCATGAAGGTCGGCGCCTGGTTGCCGCCCCAGAATTCCAGCCGGTCGCCGGAAAATAGCGCTGTTGCGTTCATCGGCTCCATGGTGGCATGGGCCAGATAAGGAACGGAGTATTCCGCGGTGATTTCAGTTGCCCCATCAGGCAATGCTTCGACGTCGCCATCGTCGCGCATGGTCGAATTGGGTTCGTCGTCAAATGCCTTGGCAATCTGCTCGAACAAGCCATCCGTCTCTGGCGGGTAGGGCGCTTCGCCCCAATCCACGTCGATTGCCTCGACCGCCTGCATGGCCAGCCAGGTGTTGCTGGCAATGACAGCGACACCTGTGCCAAGGTCGACGACCTTTTCCACGCCGGGCATGTTTTCCGCCGCGCTGGCATCGAAACCGTTCATTTGGCCGCCCAGTTTGGGGTTCATGCGGACCGATGCGAATTTTAAGCCCTCGGGCCGAACGTCAATTCCAAATTCGGCCGTGCCCGTCGACTTGCCCGGGATGTCTATGCGCGGCTGGGATTGACCCAACAGACGCCAGTTGGTGGGATCGCGCAGTTCGACCTCGGGCGGCTCGACCTGACCTGCCGCTTCGGCGAGATCCGTGTACGGGATGCGTGTCCCGTCCGGGGCAATCACCGCGCCATTTTCGGTCTTCAATTGCGCGCGGTCCACGCCCAGTTGGTTCGCGGCGGCCTGTTTCAGCGTCTCGCGGGCGGCGGCGCCAGCCATCCTCATCCGCTCGAACCCATCTTTCATCGATGTCGACCCACCGGTGACGTGAAGGCTTAGGACCTTGCCGATCACGCCCAGAGCCTCGGCCAGATTGTGCTGGAAGTCTGTGACGTCATAGCCCTTGTTCGGCAGACCTTCCCCAATCATGGCCGTATTGTAGTAGGCCGCTGCCGCCGGGCCGTGCAGCACGCGGATCTGGTCGAGTTCGACATCCAACTCTTCCGCTATCAGGGCGGCCCAGGTGGTCATCACGCCCTGGCCCATTTCCGCACGCGGCGCGAACAAGGTAACGCCCTGCTGATCAATCAGAACAAAGGGGCTAAGTGCAGTCTCGCCCTTGCCTGGCTTCAGCGGGTTGGCTGCGGGTCGGGTAACGTAATAGGCGCCGAAGGCCACACCGCCCACGATTGCGGCCGATCCGATCAGGAATGTGCGGCGCAGGATTTTTCCGATGCTTGCCATGGCTCAGACCTCCTTCAGCTTGGCTGCGGCGTCGTGAATGGCGGCGCGGATGCGGGGATAGGTACCGCAGCGGCACAGATTGCCCTGCATCGCTTCATCGATATCGGCATCGGTCGGGGTCGGGTTAGTCGACAGCAAGGCAGCTGCCTGCATGATCTGACCAGACTGGCAGTAGCCACATTGCGCGACCTGGTTGTCGACCCAGGCCTGTTGGATCGTTGCCATTGCGTCTGGCGTACCCAGCCCTTCGATTGTCGTCACGTCGCCCCAGACATCTGACAGCGCCACCTGACACGAGCGCACGGCCTCGCCATCAATGTGAACGGTGCAAGACCCGCAGGCGGCAACGCCGCAGCCGAATTTGGTCCCTGTCAGGCCGACCTCGTCGCGCAGGACCCACAATAAGGGAACATCATCAGGCAGATCGACCTGATGGGTTTTTCCGTTGATCGATAGGGTGGTCGCCATGGCGCACCTCTCTTGGCTGTGGCTGGTTTCTGACATAATTAATGCAAAGTGTCAGGTTGTCAATTGACAAAAATAACAAAAACTGTCAGGGGTTCAGATATGACAAATGCTAGCGAAGATCCCAGGCAGGCCGCGATTCTGAATTCGGCATTTCAAGCCTTTGCGACCTATGGTTTTCGAAAAACCTCTATGGATGACATTGCCAAGGGGGCCGGGATGTCTCGGCCTGCTGTGTATCTGCATTACAAGAACAAAGAGGCGATCGTTCGCGAACTGACCCGGCTGTATTACGAACAAAAGACCGCTTTGGTGGCGCAGGCTCTCACCGGTGATGGAACCGTACCGGGTATTCTGGCCCGGGCGATTCAGGCGCAATCCGAAGGGATGGCAGAAATCCTTGCCTCGCCCCACGGGCTTGAAATGCTGGACACCACCAAATCCATGTCTACCGACATTGTTCAGGACGGAGAGGGCAAACTGACACGCCTTTATGCGGACTGGCTGCGGCGCGAAGATGCCGCAGGTCGCGTACATCTCCCTGTCGGGCCGGATGAAACCGCCGGCACGATTACCGCGGCCCTGAAGGGCATCAAGATGACCGCCTCAGGCGCCGAAGAGTTCGAACAGAGGATTTCTCAACTGGCAGCGCTGCTTGGTGCCGGGTTGGAGCTCAGGTAACACGCTGTCGGATCTTGTATTCCGGTTTGTCCCATAACTTGTTGCCGATGATGTCAGCCAGAATCTCAACGGCCTGTTTCACGTCGCTTTCGTCGATATAGAGCGGTGTGAACCCGAACCGCATTATATCGGGCGCGCGGAAGTCTCCGATCACGCCGCGCTCGATCAGAGCCTGCATGGCGGCGTATCCTTCTGCAAAGCGGAATGAAATCTGGCTGCCGCGCTGGTGAGGGTCGCGCGGGCTGGCCAGTTCCAATTCGGGGCAGGAGGCTTCTACACCCGTGACGAACAGTTCGGTCAATTCGATGGATTTGGCCCTCACGTCGGCCATGTCGGCCATATCCCAGATGTCCATCGCAGAAGACAACGCCGTCATTTGGATCACCGGTGGGGTGCCGACCCGCATCCGTTCGATCCCGGCGCCGGGTCGGTAATCAAGGTCAAAAGCAAAGGGCGCTTCGTGCCCCAGCCAACCGGATAGCGCCGGACGCACCCGCTCGGACAGGCGCGGCGCTACATAGATGAACGCTGGCGCGCCAGGACCTCCGTTGAGGTACTTATATGTACAACCGACGGCAAAATCCGCGTTGCATCCGGACAGGTTCACAGGAATTGCACCGGCCGAGTGTGCCAGGTCCCAAACCGTCACCACGCCATTGGCATGGGCCAGTTCGGTCAGCGCTTTCATGTCATGCATGCGCCCGGTGCGGTAATCGACTTCGGTCAGCATCAGAACGGCGACCTCTTCAGTGACGTGCGAGGCGACTTCCTCCGGCTCGACCACGCGCAACTCGTAGTCAGCCCCCAGCGACCGCAGCAACCCATCAGCCATATAGAGATCAGAAGGGAAGTTGCCATTGTCTGACAAGACCACCTTGCGTTCCGGATTAAGTTCCAGCGCCGAGGCTACGGCCTGATAGACCTTGATCGACAGAGTATCGCCAACAACAACACTTCCCGGCTCGGCCCCGATCAACCGGCCGATCTGGTCGCCAAGACCGGTCGGCAGAGCCATCCATCCGGCCTTGTTCCACCCGGTGATCAGCATCTCTCCCCATTCAAGGCTCAGCATCTCCTGAACTCTTGCGTCCGTTGCCTTGGGAAGAGGGCCCAGAGAATTCCCGTCCAGGTAAATCATGCCTTCAGGCAGGTGGAACATTGCCTTGGTTTTGCTGAAATCGGTCATGGAGTCTCGTGCGTTTGTATGGACAGGTTGGAATTCTCACTGGCGTATCTGATCCTTCCGGGCCTGTCCATCTATGTACCGGCCGCTGATCGCACGGGCTGCGACACCCTGAGCTTTTGCCTTCGCACCCAGAAAGCGGTAGGACATGACACGAAAGCGACATGCTTTTCGAGATGTTGCGACAGGAGGAAGACATGCGCAGGATCGATATCCCGCCCGTCTGGCTGATCGGCTTTGCGCTAATTGCCTGGTTGCAGGGTCGAATGCTGCCGTTTGGACTATCGCTGAAAGGCGCCGTAACCGACTTGCTCAGCGGCTTGCTGATTGGTGCCGGGATCGTTTTGGCAATTATGGCGATTGTCGAGTTCCGGCGGCACCGCACAACCGTGATCCCGCACGAAACGCCTTCGGCCATGGTACAGTCAGGGATTTACAAGCGCAGTCGCAACCCAATCTACCTCGGCGATGTGTTGATCCTGGCCGGGCTCATCCTGCGCTTTGATGCGGTGCTGTCGCTGGTTCTGATACCCGTATTCGTCTGGGTGTTGGAGCGCCGTTTTATCGTACCGGAAGAAGACCGGTTACGCCGAACCTTCCGGGCGGATTTTGCCCGGTACGAACGCCAAACACGTCGATGGATCTGAGGCTGTGAGATTTTTGACACAACGTAAAAATTGCTGCGCTTGCGAAACAATCTTTCGCGAGATAAATCAAGTCTTGGCGAAGAATTCAAACCACCTGCGCGAACAGACCGAAAATTAGGGGGACTGCACCGTTGAAGATAGGCACACCGAAGGAGATTTTTGACGGGGAGAACCGGGTGGCGATGACACCGGACTCGGCGCGTCAATTGCAAAAACTGGGCTATGATTGCCTGATGGAAAAGGGCGCCGGTGCGGCGGCTGGGTTTTCGGACGCAGCGTATAAGGAAGCCGGTGTCGAGGTTGTAAAAACCGCGGCGGCCCTGTGGAAGGCGGCTGATATCATCGCCAAGGTGCGCCAACCCAACGAAACCGAACTGAAGCGTCTGACCAAGGGCAAGACGCTGATCTCGTTCTTCAATCCGGCCGGGAATGAAGAGGGGATGGAACTGGCCAAATCCAAGGGCGCAAACGTGATCGCCATGGAGATGGTGCCGCGTATTTCCCGTGCGCAGAAGATGGACGCTCTGTCTTCGATGGCGAATATCGCCGGTTACCGTGCGGTGATCGAAGCGGGCAATAACTTTGGGCGCTTCTTCACCGGTCAGGTAACGGCAGCCGGTAAGGTGCCGCCTGCCAAGGTGCTGATCGTTGGCGCCGGTGTGGCGGGCCTGGCGGCGATCGGGACCTCGACCTCGCTGGGCGCGATTACCTACGCCTTCGATGTGCGCCCCGAAGTGGCCGAGCAGGTCGAATCCATGGGCGCTGAGTTCGTCTATCTGGACTTCGAAGAAGAACAGCAGGACGGCGCGGCCACGGGCGGCTATGCCTCGGTCCAGTCGGAAGAGTTCCGTAACGCCCAACTGGCCAAGTTCCGCGAGCTTGCTCCGGAAATGGACATCGTGATCACCACCGCCCTGATCCCCAATCGCCCGGCGCCCAAGCTGTGGCTTGAGGATATGGTCAAGGCGATGAAGCCGGGCTCGGTCATCGTTGACCTCGCTGCCGAACGGGGCGGCAACGTCGAGGGCACCGTGCCGGACGAAAAGGTCGTGACCCCGAATGGGGTGACCATCGTCGGCTATACCGATTTCCCAAGCCGGATGGCGGCGCAGTCGTCGTCGCTCTATGCCACCAACATCCGCCATATGATGACGGACCTGACGCCTGAAAAGGATGGCAAGGTCAATCATGACATGGAAGACGATGTGATCCGTGGTTCGACCGTGACATACGATGGCGAGATCACCTTCCCGCCGCCGCCGCCCAAGGTGCAGGCGATTGCGACGCAGAAAAAGCCCGAGGTCAAGGAACTGACCGCGGAAGAGAAGAAGGCGCAGGAGCTTGCTGCCTTCAAGGCACAGACCAAACAGCAGTTCACCTTGTTGGGGGTCGGCGGTGCACTGATGCTGTTGGTGGGGCTGGTGGCTCCGGCCAGCTTCATGCAGCACTTCATCGTCTTCGTGCTGGCCATTTTTGTGGGCTTCCAGGTGATCTGGAACGTCTCGCACAGCTTGCACACTCCGCTGATGGCGATCACCAACGCGATCTCGTCGATCATTATCGTTGGGGCCTTGATGCAGATTGGGTCGGGGTCGTTCCTGGTTATTCTGCTGGCGGCACTGTCCGTGTTCATGGCCGGGATCAACATCTTCGGAGGCTTCCTCGTAACCCGGCGCATGCTTGCCATGTTCCAGAAATCTTAAGGAGGCCGGGCACATGGAATTTGGCTTCACTACTGCCGCCTATGTCGTTGCGGCTGTCCTTTTCATCCTTTCACTCGGCGGTCTGTCGAACCAGGAAAGCGCCAAGCGCGCGGTCTGGTACGGCATCGTCGGTATGGCGCTGGCGGTCTTTGCCACGCTGGTTGGCCCTGGTGCGGGGCGGTGGCTGTTGTCGCTGCTGTTGATCGCTGGCGGTGGCATGATCGGTCAATATGTGGCGCAGCGCGTTCAGATGACCGAGATGCCGCAGCTTGTGGCCGCGATGCACTCGCTTGTTGGTCTGGCGGCTGTGTTCGTCGGCTTCAATGCGCATTTTGAAGTTCTGAACGTCGCCGAAGTGATGGCGGTCTCGGACGCATCGAAAGAAGTGCTTTACACCGGTCTCGGAGGGTTTGCCCAACTGATCGCCAAGAAAACCCCGGCGGAACTGTCGATCCTGCATGTGGAACTGTTCCTGGGCGTCTTTATCGGTGCCATCACATTTACCGGTTCGGTCGTGGCCTATGGCAAGCTGGCTGGCAAGGTGACATCTGCGGCAACCAAACTGCCCGGTGGCCATGCGCTGAACGCGGCAGCGGCCGGATTGTCGCTGATCTGCCTGATCTGGTACACCGCCTCGGGCTTCTTCTTCCCGCTGTTCCTGATGACGCTGGCGGCGCTGTTCATCGGCTATCACCTGATCATGGGCATCGGCGGCGCCGACATGCCGGTGGTTGTGTCGATGCTGAACAGCTACTCGGGCTGGGCGGCGGCTGCCATCGGCTTCTCGCTGGGCAACGACCTGCTGATCGTTGTGGGCGCACTGGTCGGCTCGTCGGGTGCGATCCTGTCCTACATCATGTGCAAGGCGATGAACCGCCACTTTGTCAGCGTGATCCTGGGCGGCTTTGGTGGCCCGCAAGGTGAACAGATGGCTGTTGAAGGTGAGCAGGTGGCCATCGACGCCGATGGCGTGGCCGCAGCCCTGAATGACGCCGACAGCATTATCATCATCCCGGGCTACGGAATGGCTGTGGCGCAGGCACAGCAGTCGGTCTCCGAACTGGTGCGCAAATTGCGTGCCAAGGGCAAAGAGGTGCGCTTTGCGATCCACCCCGTTGCGGGTCGTCTGCCCGGCCATATGAACGTTCTGTTGGCCGAGGCGAAAGTGCCCTACGACATCGTTCTGGAAATGGACGAGATCAACGAGGATTTCCCGGACACGGATGTGGCCATCGTCATCGGCTCGAACGACATCGTGAACCCGGCCGCACAGGAAGACCCCAACAGCCCCATCGCCGGCATGCCGGTTCTGGAATGCTGGAAGGCCAAGCAGGTGTTCGTGTCCAAGCGCGGTCAGGGCACCGGGTATTCGGGCATCGAAAACCCGCTGTTCTTCAAGGAAAACACACGCATGTTCTATGGCGATGCAAAGCAGTCGCTCGACAAACTGCTGCCGATGATCGACTGATCAGGCCAGATATCACGACAAAAGGCGCCCCACCCGGGCGCCTTTTCTGTTTTTGCTGTACCCTGAAGTCACAGGAGGTGACGTATGGAGAAAGTCAACGGTATTGGCGGCCTGTTCTTCCGCGCCAAAGATCCGAAGGCATTGAGTGCATGGTACGAAAAACACCTGGGCGTTAATCACTACGATCCGGTGCCCTGGAAGCAACGTGAAGGGTACACCGTTTTTGCCCCCTTTGCGCAGGACACCGAGTATTTTGGGCGACCGGAACAGCAGTGGATGATCAATTTTCGGGTCGACGACATGGGCGCTATGATCACTCAGCTCGAAGAGGCCGGGATCCAGGTTGAAACCCGCGCAGAGTGGGACAGCGAGATCGGAAAATTCGCCCGCATTCACGATCCGGAAGGGAATCCAATAGAACTCTGGCAACCAAATCAATGAGATAGCGAGCTTGTATACCGATGTATCCTTGTAAGTATATGAAATAAAAAGATAATTGATGTATTGCATATGTGTCGTATAGTGCGCCGGACGAAGCGGAGCCCCAAATGACGCCAATAGACGACCATCCCCTGCGCTATGCGCTGGCCAATGAACTGCACGCGCGCCCTTTCCCGGTGGCGACAATGCCGTGCACGGTGGTCTTTCTGGCAATCAAGAAGCCGGAAGCCGCCGTTGCGCGGGATCGCAGCGAAGATCTGGCGCACCTGATCAACCTGCTGGATCGTCACGGTGCGCAGCACCCTCAGCCGGATGCCACGCACTACGCCGGTCAAATCGGGCGCCATTGGCTAAAGTGGGAGCAACATACCGAGTTCGTCACCTACACCGCGATTGCCCAGAACGTGAGTGATCGCGCGTTCAATCCGGCCGATTTCGAAGTCTTTCCGCCCGATTGGCTGATGGCAAGCCCGGGTCAGCGGGTCACGTCGGCTATGGTGCGCGTGATTGAACGCGAAAGTGACGAGGCGGTTAAATCCAAACTGCTGGATTGGTTCGAACCGGAAAGCCTCGCGGTGGCCCGAGTACTGGATGATACCGCCGTATGTGCCAGCGATTTTCGTATCGACCCGGCGGGCCATATGCGCTTTGCGTTGTTTGTGACCGAAGGCACAGGCGAACGCAGGACGGGCCGGATCGTCCAGCGCCTGTGCGAAATCGAAACCTATAAAGCGATGTCAATGTTGGGGTTCGCGCGCGTCAAACAACTGATGCCGCGTATCGGAGAGCTGGACGGGCAATTGACCCGATTGATGGGGCAGATGACCGACAACTCGGCGCAGCCTGACGCGTTGTTACAAGATCTGTTGTCGACTTCCATCGAACTCGAAACACTCTCGGCTCAGTGCTCTTTCCGGTTCGGAGCCACTGGTGCCTATGAAGCCATCGTCAACCAGCGGATCGAGGTTCTTCGTGAAGAGCGGTTTCAGGGCGGCCAGAACTTTGCCGATTTCATGATGCGTCGATACGACCCTGCGATCCGTACTGTAAAATCCACGGAACGCCGCCTGCAAGCACTGTCCGACCGGGCCATCCGAGCGGGAGAGTTGCTGCGAACGCGTGTGGATGTGGAACGCAGCGCTCAGAACCAGGCTTTGCTGGAAAGCATGGACCGACGCGCCGACCTTGCCCTGCGCCTGCAGCACACGGTCGAAGGGTTGTCGGTGGTTGCTATCAGTTACTATGCGGTCTCATTGGTTAGCTATTTGCTTTATCCGGTGACGCAAGTCGGGATCAGCAAAGGCATGTTGACGGCCGCGGTAACGATCCCGGTGGTACTGGGCGTCTGGTATGGGGTCCGGCAAATTCGAAAGCGGTTGGCATAAACGCCGTTTGCCAATCTCTGCGAGGTCTGTAGAACAGGCGTCGTTTGGCGGATTTCATGAGGATCTTCCGTGATCAGCATTGTGGCCGCATGGCGGGCTGTCGCTGCCATGTTCATCCTGAACGGTGCGCTGTTCGGTATCTGGGCGTCGCGTATCCCGGCCGTCCTTGACCGGCTGGACCTGACTCACGAGGCGCTGGGTTATGGCCTGCTGTTCATGGCCGCAGGGGCCGTATGCTCGTTTCCGATCACGGGGCGGCTGACGGACCGCTTCGGCGCAGTGGCCATCACGCGTGTGGTCGCGGTTCTTTACACGTTCTCTCTGATATTGCTGGCCTTGGCGGGTGGCTTCTGGGCCTTGGCTGCATTCCTGTTCATCTTTGGTGCCTTTCACGGCTCGATGGACGTAGCGATGAATGCGTGGGCAGCAGAGGTTGAGCGCACCTATGACAAGCCAGTCATGTCCTCGTTTCACGCAATGTGGAGCCTAGGGGCCGGGTTGGGGGCGCTCAGCGGGTATGCGGCTGTTCAGATGGGCCTGGCAGTGATCAGCCACTTTCTGCTGGCTGGGAGTATTGTCGTCGCGCTCGCCCTTGCCTTGTCCTGGGTTCGCTGGACATCGCGACGGTCCGAACTGTCAAAAGGATCGGTCTTTGCATTGCCATCCGGTGCATTGGTTCTGGTCGGGCTTACTGCCCTGTGCGGGGCTCTTGGCGAAGGCGCAGTTGCGGATTGGAGCGCGATATTTCTGCGTGATGTCACCGGCGCGGCAGAGAGCGTGGCCGCATTGGGATACGCCATCTTTTCGGTCACGATGGTGTCGTTCCGCCTTGCAGGCGGAGTGCTCATCGCTCGATTTGGGCCGGTCGCAACGGCCAGGTTCGGTGGTGTATGTGCTGCGCTGGGTGTGCTTTGCGTCGTCTCCACCGCAACTCCGCTGCTGGCTTTGGCCGGATTTGCACTTATGGGTGTGGGTTATGCCGTGATCATGCCGCTGGCGTTCAGTCGCGCGGCAAGTGATCCGGACGTTCCGCCTGGGCAGGCCATCGCGAGTGTTGCTACTCTGGGATACGGCGGATTACTAATCGGGCCGCCGCTGATTGGAATCTTGGCCGAGGTGCTGACTTTGCGGCTGGCCTTTGCAATCCTCTTGCCGTTGGCCATCCTGATCGTGGTTTTAGCCGGCGCGCTGCGGCACGCCGACTGAGTTTTCTTCAACGCCCGCGAATGCGCGGATCCAGTGCATCACGCAGGCCATCGCCGAGATAGTTGACGCTCAGCACGGTCAACGAGATAGCAAGGCCGGGCCAGAACACGCGTTCCGGGTATTGTTGCAGATAATCGACGCCGTCGAATAGCAAACGCCCCCAGGTCGGGAAATCCGGCGGGAAACCGAGGCCGAGGAAGGACAAAGCGCTTTCGGTGATGATCGCCGTGGCGATGCCCAGCGTTGCGGAAACCATGATTGGCGACAGCACGTTGGGAAGGATGTGGCGCGTAATGATTTGCGAGTTGCTGGTGCCGATGGACCGGGCGGCCAGAACGAACTCACGCTCCTTGATGGCCAGCACATCGCCGCGCACGATCCGTGCCGTCGGCATCCACGATGTGATCCCGATGGCGCAGACGATCAGGATGAAAATCCCGCGCTCCAGTCCGAAGGCAGCGGACAAAGGCTCGCGGAACAGCAGCATCATGACCAGCAGAAGCGGCAGCAAGGGCAGGGCCAGGAACAGGTCGGTCAGGCGCATCAGTGGGCCGTCCAGCCTCCGGAAGAACCCGGCCAGAACCCCAATGAGCGAGCCCAGTAGCAGCGCCAGAAGCATCGCGGTGATGCCCACCGAAACCGAGGTTTGCCCGCCTGACATCATCCGCGCCAGGATATCGCGGCCCAGTTGGTCGGTCCCGAACGGGTGCGTCCAGCTTGGCCCCTGATTGCGCGCGCGAATGTCGATCTGCGTGGGATCAATGCTCCAGAGATACGGTCCCAGATAGACGCCGGCGACAATGAAGATGAACAGGATCGCCCCGATCATCGCTCCCTTGTGAGTCTTGAACTGGTCCCAGACGTCGCGCCATTGGCTGCGGGGCGGGGTGGCCAGTTCCTCCATCACGTCAGTGGTTGGCAGAGCGGT
The DNA here is from genome assembly GCF_057220975.1 of Ruegeria sp. HKCCD9138. Lineage (NCBI taxonomy): Bacteria > Pseudomonadati > Pseudomonadota > Alphaproteobacteria > Rhodobacterales > Roseobacteraceae > Ruegeria > Ruegeria sp. HKCCD9138. The sequence continues at coordinate 52,987 of NZ_JBWVAZ010000004.1, forward strand.
CGAAGCGGGGGCCAGACCTTCGTCGGGGACCAGGGAATCCGTGCGATCATGATCAGTCATAGCGAATCCTCGGGTCCAGAATGCCATACAGAACGTCTGCGATCAGGTTGAACAGCACGATGAGTACGGCAAAGATGAAGGTCAGGGTTTGCACCATCGGAAGGTCATTGGCCTGAATGGCACCGATCAGCAACTGGCCAATACCGTTCACCTTGAACACCTGCTCGGTGATGATGGCACCGCCGAAGATGGCTGGGATACCCAGCGCGATCACGGTGACCACGGGAATCATCGAGTTTCGCAGCACGTGAACCATGACCACGGTGTATTCACTCAGCCCCTTGGCGCGGGCGGTTCGGACGTAATCCTGATTTAGGTTGTCCAGCATCGAGGCACGCATGAACCGGCTGAGCTGCGCGGTGATCTGAAGCGCCAAGACCATGACCGGCATGATCATCTGCTTCAATTGCACCACGAAGCTGTCCCAATCATTCACCACATGCGTAGTGTCATAGATTGACGGAAACCAGCCTAGCTGAACCGAGAAGATCACGATCACCAGTACGCCCGAGAAGAAGGGCGGAACCGAGAATCCGACCATCGACACAAAGGTTCCCATCTGATCGAACCAGGAATACTGGCGATAAGCCGAATAGATGCCGATGGGCAGGGCGATCAGGATGGCGACCACATAGGCGGTGCCAACAACCCACAGGGTCTGCGGGATACGCTGAACCACGATGTCCATGACGGGCGAGCGGGTCTGCCACGAAATCACGCGCAGGTCACCTTCGGAGAAAGTCGTGCCAAAGATATGGTCGATCAGAACCTGCGGTTCGATCCAGAAGAACTGCACGATCCATTTCCAGAACCGGATATGCATCGGCTGACCGAGGCCAAGGGCCTCGCGCATCTTCTCTTTGACTTCGGGGGGAACGGTGAGCGGTACCTGCGCCATCGGATCGCCAGGTGCGAATTCGAGGAGCAGGAAGATGACGAGGCTGATGAACAGCAGTGTTGGAACTGCCAGGATCAGTCGTCTGATCGTAAAGTTGAGCATTAAGAGGCGCCTTTATATGCGTCTTCTTGTTGGTGGAATGTGCGAAAATCCGCGCCCCGAAAGGGATCGGGGCGCGGCTTTGCAAGCTTTACGCTTAGGAACCGGTTTTACGGTACCAGTCAGCGATGTTCCACAGTTCGCTGTCCCAGACGTTCAGGACAACACCACCCAGCGTGTTCGAATGCGCCGACAGACGGCCACGGTGTACCAGCGGGATCATGCCGCCGTTCTGAACCATGATGTCGTTCAGCTGCTTCGCGATCTCGGCGCGCTGCTCAAGACCGGCGGTCTCGGCCAGCTGACCGTGCAGCTTGTCGAACTCCTCGTTGCAGAAGCGGCTGATGTTTTCGCCCTGCCACTGCGTATCGGGACGCGGAGCCTTGTCGCACAGGCCGTTGCCCAGATAGGACTGCGGGTCAGTGCCGTTGAAGGTGTTGGCGTACATCTCGACGTCGGCGTAGAACTTCTGGAAGGTGTCGGGCGAGCCCGGGTCACCGCCGAAGAAGACCGATGCGTTGATGTTGCGCAGCTCGGTTTCGATGCCGATCTGGCTCCACCATTCCTTGATCAGCGCCTGGAAGTCCTGACGAACGGCGTTGGTCGAGGTCTGGTAGACGATTTTCAGCGGAACGCCGTCTTTTTCACGAACGCCGTCGCCGTTGGTGTCGACAATGCCTGCATCGTCCAGCAGTTTCTTCGCGCCTTCGATATCCTGTGTGTCGCAGGTCATCGTTGTCGAGTTGAATGCAGCCGGGGCCGGAACCCAGTTACAAGTGACCTTACCGGCCTGCCCGTAGCCGATTTCCACCAGCAGCGGACGGTCGATGGCCAATGACATCGCCTTGTAGACAGCCGGATCGGTCAGGAACGGATGCGGATGCGCAGCGGTCGAACGCTCGCCTTCCGGCAGATCGGGCGACGGGTTGGTCTGGTTCAGCATGAGGCGCTCGACCAGCGGACCGAAGCCTGCGACCGGGGTGCCTTTGCCGCCCTCCTGCATCTGCGCGATCACTTCCGGCGCCAGCTGCAGGTTCCAGGCATAGTCGAACTCGCCGGTTTCCATGACGGCGCGGCCCGCAGCGGTTGCATCGCCGCCGCCTTTGAAGGTCACGGTGGCAAAGGCCGGTTTGTTCGGATCACGGTAGTTGTCATTGGCCTTGAAAGTGATCACGTCGTTCGGCTTGAACTCGGTGACGACAAACGGGCCGGTGCCGATCGGGTTGAAGTTCTGCTCGGTACACTCAGGAGCTTTCGCGCCCACGCAATCCGCGAACTGTGCGGCCTGAATGATCGGGCTTTCACCACCAACGAACGGGCCGTAGGGGAAAGGAGTCGGCGCATCGAACGTAACTTTGACGGTCATGTCATCCACGGCCTCGACCGAAGTTACGCCTTCGAACTTGGTCACCTGCGCGCAACCGCCTTCGGGGTGCATGCAGTAATCCGCGGTGAATTTCACGTCGGCCGATGTGAACGGCGTACCGTCCGACCAGGTGATTCCAGGTGCGATTTTCCAGGTGATCGAAGTCAGGTCTTCGCTGACGCCACCATTTTCAACGGTCGGAATCTCGGCGGCCAGATAGGGCACCATGTTGCCATCCTGGTCGTACCGGGCCAGAGGCTCGATCACCAGCGAGGCCGATTCCACATCCTTGGTGCCACCCGACAGGAACGGGTTCAGAATCGAAGGCGCCTGCCAGTAGATGATGCTGACATTGCCGTCCGATCCGCGCTCGGCAAAGGCCATCGGGGCCATAGCCGTGCTGGCAATCGCACCAAGCAAAAGGGTTTTGATTTTCATCATACACTCCATGTTGGACACGTGCGTGTCTCGATTATTTCCGCAAGGCCTGCGGACTAGGCGTTGCCGCGTTTGGGTGTAAGACGCTGAATTGAAACGTAAATGCAATCTACGCTTCGTCAAATCCGTCCTCTCCCAAATACGGTTACGCGGCGTATCGAAACAGAGTTTCCGAAAATTGCAAGCCTTGCCGCAGCGAAATCCTGCAATGGGTTTGACTTTTCCCGCCTCGGCGACTTAGCGTTTGGCAACCAAAAAACATAAGCCGCCAAGGGGAGCGTGCACGTGCTGGATCAGCCAATTGCCCAGATCAAGAAACTTCGGGTCGAATTTCAAACCAAGGACGGGCCCGTGGTCGGGGTCGAAGACGTCTCGTTCGAGGTGAAGCCGGGGGAAACCGTTTGCATCGTTGGCGAATCGGGCTCGGGCAAGTCTGTTTCCTCTCTGTCGCTGATGCGGCTGGTCGAGTTCGGCGGCGGCGAAATCGCAGGTGGTCAATTGCTGTTCGACCGGCGCGATGGCGAAGAGATGGATCTGTCCAAGGCCGATCAGGATCTGATGAAACAGATTCGGGGTAACGAGATCGGAATGATCTTTCAGGAGCCAATGACGGCGCTGAACCCGGTGTTCACGGTCGGTCGGCAACTGACGGAAGGTTTGCGAATCCACAAGGATATGAACAAAACCGATGCCGAGGCGCGGGCGCTTGAACTGTTGCGTCAGGTCCGCATACCCGAGCCCGAACGACGCCTGAAGCAATATCCACATGAATTGTCCGGCGGGATGCGCCAGCGCGTAGTGATCGCGATGGCCATGGCGTGTGAGCCGCGTCTGCTGATCGCAGACGAACCGACAACCGCACTGGACGTCACCATTCAGGCCGAAATTCTGGCCCTGATGGACCGGCTCAAGCGGGAAACCGGCACGGCGGTTATGTTCATCACCCATGACATGGCGGTGGTTGCTCAAATGGCTGACCGCGTTGTGGTCATGTTCCGCGGCAACAAGGTCGAAGAAGGTACGGTCAACGAAATCTTCGAGAACCCGCAGCATGAATACACCAAGGCCCTGCTGGCGGCGGTGCCGAAACTGGGAGAGATGCAGGGCAAATCGGCGCCCGAACCAATGAAACTGCTGGGTGTCGAAGGTCAAAAAATCGCGCCCATTCCGGGCACCGAAGATGTGCTGTTAACCGTCAAGAACCTGACCACACGCTTCGCGGTCAAAGGCGGGTTGCTGCGGCGGACCATTTCCAACGTGCACGCGGTCGAGGATGTCTCGTTCACGCTGAACAAGGGGCAGACGCTAAGCCTGGTGGGTGAGTCCGGGTGCGGAAAGTCTTCGGCGGGGCGTTCAATCCTGCGGTTGGTCGAGCCGATGTCGGGCGAGGTCAACCTGGACGGGCTTGATATCATGAAGCTGGATCAGGCCGGTCTGCGCAAGGCGCGGCTGGACATGCAGATGATATTTCAGGATCCATTCGCTTCGCTGAACCCGCAGATGCAACTGGTCGACCAGGTCGCGGAACCGATGCGAAACTATGGAGTGGCATCGGGGTCAGAGCTGCAGGACCGTGTCGCGCAACTGTTTGAAAAGGTGCAGCTGCCGCGCAGTTTCATGCGCCGATTCCCGCACGAAATGTCGGGCGGCCAGCGTCAGCGGATCGCAATTGCGCGCGCCCTGGCCCTGAATCCCAAGCTGATCATTGCGGATGAAGCCGTGTCGGCCCTGGACGTATCAGTGCAGGCACAGGTTTTGAACCTGATGATGGAACTGCAGGCAGAGCTTGGCCTCAGCTATCTGTTCATCAGCCATGACATGGCGGTGGTTGAACGGGTCAGCCATCAGGTGGGTGTTATGTATCTGGGGCGGATCGTTGAACTTGGCCCGCGCGCGCGGGTTTTCGAGAACCCGCAGCACCCGTACACGCAGGCGCTGATGAAGGCCGTTCCGATCGCTGATCCGAACAAACGCAAATCGGAAAAAGACCTGAATTTCAAGCCGATCCCGTCACCAATTCATCCAATCGGCTACAGGCCAGAACCATCTGAATACCGCGAAGTCGAACCGGGCCATTTTATCCTGACCACCGACAGCGGGTATTGATCAGAATGCCAGTACGCCTGACTCCGCTTGAGATCATGACCAAGTTGATCTCATTCCCGACAGTCAGCCGCGTCAGCAACCTGCCGTTGATTGATTGGGTCGAAGATTATCTGCGCGACCACGGGATCGAAGCGCATCGCTGGCCCGACCCGGACCAACCGCACAAGGCTGCTCTGTATGCCCATGTCGGGCCCTGGGAAGAGGGCGCTGTTGTCCTGTCGGGACATACGGACGTTGTGCCAGTAGATGGACAACCATGGGACACGGATCCGTTCACAGTCACTGAGGAGGGCGGCAAGTATTTCGGCCGCGGCACCTGCGACATGAAGGGATTCGATGCGCTGGCGATCTGGGCACTGGTCGAAGCGCACCACTTCGGCGTCAAACGCCCGCTGCAACTTGCGCTGAGCTTTGACGAAGAGGTTGGATGCACCGGCGCCCCTCCGATGATCAAGGCAATGCAGGGGGTGGTGCCCAAGGGCTCGGCCGTGATCGTTGGCGAACCGTCGATGATGCAGGCCGTCACGGGCCACAAAGGTGGCTTTGGCTACGATACCCATGTGGTCGGATTTGAGGTTCACAGCTCGATCATGCACACTGGTGTGAACGCGATCATGGAAGCGGCACCACTGATTGATTGGGCGAATGAACAGAACGCCAAGAACAGGGCCGCCCAACCCAGCGAAATCGCGGCCATTTTCAACCCGCCCTGGACCACTTGTCATGTCGGCATGATCGAAGGTGGTACTGCCCATAACATCACCGCCAAGGATTGCCGTTTCATGATGGATTTCAGGGTGGTGCCCGGCGAAGCTGCTTCGGATTGGCGTAAGGCCTATATGGAGCGCGTCGAGGCGGCCGAGGCCCGGATGCAGGCCGTCCACCCGGAGGCGCGCATCGAAGTTGCTGAAACCTTCGCGGTTCCTGCTTTGGTCCCGGAAAAGAATGGCGAGGCCGAGGCATTGGTGCGATCTTTGACCGGCGACAACGCCACTCACGTGGTCAGTTATGGAACCGAGGCCGGGCAATTTCAGGAGGCCGGGTATTCAGCAGTGATCTGCGGGCCCGGTGATATTGCGCAGGCCCATCAGCCAAACGAATTCATCACCATCGCGCAATTCAACGAAGGTCAGAAATTTATGGAACGCCTGGTACAGAGGGTGTCTCAGTAACCAGCCTGTCAGGAGGAGATCAAAGATGCCCGTCAAGAACCGACTTGCCGAAATGCATGGCGAGATCACCAAATGGCGCCGTCATCTGCATGCGCATCCTGAGCTGATGTATGACGTACATGAGACTGCAGGGTTTGTTGTGGAACGGCTCAAAGATTTCGGGGTCGACGAGATCACTCCGGGCATCGGCAAAACCGGTGTAGTGGCCGTGATCCGTGGGCGAGAGGATTCGAGCGGTCGAGTGATCGGCTTGCGTGCCGACATGGACGCTTTGCCCATCGAAGAAGCAACCGGGGTAGAGTATGCCTCGACCGTTTCGGGCAAGATGCACGCCTGCGGACATGACGGCCACACCTCGATGCTGCTGGGCGCTGCGCAATATCTGGCCGAGACGCGGAATTTCGACGGGACTGTGGTTCTGATCTTTCAACCGGCTGAAGAAGGTGGCGCCGGCGGATTGGCCATGTGTCAGGATGGCCTGATGGAACGCTGGGGTATTCAGGAAGTCTACGGCATGCACAACATGCCGGGACTTCCGGTTGGAGAGTTCGCGATCCGGCCCGGTGCTCTGCTGGCGTCCTCCGATGAGTTCGAGATTGTCGTGACCGGCAAAGGGGGGCATGCGGCGGCACCCCATGATGCCGTCGACACAACGCTTGTGGCGTCGCATATTGTCGTGGCTTTGCAATCGGTTGTGTCGCGCACCGTCGATCCGATCAAACGCGTTGTATTGACCGTAGGTACGTTTGAAACTGACAGCGTCGCCTCAAATGTCATCGCCCACACCGTAAGGTTGCAAGGGACTGTCAGAACACTTGATCCGGAGTACCGCTCGATTGCCGAAGTGCGCGTGCGACGGATTGCCGAGGACACAGCCTCGGCCTTTGGTGCGTCTGCTCAGGTAACGTGGACACCCGGCTATCCGGTTACCGTGAACTCGGAAGCTGAAACCAACTACGCCTCCGAGGCCGCGCAGGCCGTGGCAGGCAAGGTCAACGACAACACCGATCCGATCATGCCGTCAGAAGATTTCGCCTACATGCTTGAAGAACGGCCCGGAGCCTACATCTTTATCGGGAACGGGGATACGGCCATGTGCCACCACCCGGAATACAATTTCGACGACGACGCCATTCCTGCAGGGTGCAGCTGGTTTGCTGAGCTCGTGGAACGACGATTGCCCGTCGCCTAAATCAGGGAGAATGACATGCCGATCAAGAACCGCCTTGCAGAGATGCACGAAGAAATCACCGGTTGGCGGCGTGACATTCATCAACACCCCGAGATCCTGTATGACACCCACCGCACGAGTGCGCTGGTAGCGGAAAAGCTGAAAGAGTTCGGCTGCGATGAAGTTGTGACCGGGATCGGGCGCACCGGTGTCGTGGGCGTCATCAAAGGCAAGACCGATACACAGGGCCGCGTGATCGGGTTGCGCGCGGATATGGATGCGCTGCCAATGCAGGAACAGACTGGCCTGGAATATGCATCCAAAACCGACGGTGCGATGCACGCCTGCGGGCACGACGGGCATACCGCCATGGTTCTTGGCGCTGCAAAATACCTGGCCGAAACTCGGAACTTTGATGGCACAGCCGTGGTGATCTTCCAGCCCGCCGAAGAAGGTGGAAACGGCGCTGAAGCGATGTGCAAGGACGGTTTGATGGATCGTTTCGGCATTCAGGAAGTCTATGCCATGCACAACGTACCGGGTGTGCCCACCGGCCAGTTTGCCATTCGGTCCGGGCCTTTGCTGGCGGCAGCGGATGAATTTGACATTCATCTGGAAGGACACGGCGGGCACGCGGCGAAACCGCACGATACTGTCGATACCACTGTAATGCTGTCTCAGCTGATCGTTGCGTTGCAGACAATCGTGTCGCGCAATACCGACCCGACATTGCAGGCCGTTCTGTCCGTAACGTCAGTGGAGACTTCGTCCAAGGCATTCAACGTGATCCCGCAATCTGCGCAGATACGCGGTACCGTGCGCACGCATTCCAATGAAATGCGCGATTTGATCGAAATGCGGCTGAAAGAGGTTGTGCCTGGTATTGCAGAAACCTTCGGCGGAACTGCCAAAGTTGGCTATACCCGTGGTGTACCAGTGACGATCAATGCCGAAAAACAAACAGGTTACGCAGCCGAGGCTGCAATCTCCGTCGGTGGCAGTTGCGATCAGGCTCCGATGGTTATGGGGGGCGAGGATTTCTCGTTCATGTTGGAAGAACGCCCCGGCGCCTTCATTGTGCTCGGCAATGGAGACAGTGCCGGGCTGCACCACCCAGAATACAATTTCAATGACGAAATCATCCCGATGGGATGTTCCTGGTTTGCTGAAATGGTCGAGCGCCGGATGCCGGCTGCTTGAGTGAGGAGAGAGAAGAGATGCCAGTCAAGAACCGCTTTGCCGAGTTGCAGGACGAAATCACTGCGTGGCGGCAGGATATTCACGAAAACCCAGAAATTCTGTTTGAAACCCATCGCACCAGTGCGCTGGTCGCCGACAAACTAAAAGAATTCTGTTGCGACGAGGTTGTAACTGGCATTGGCCGCACCGGTGTCGTGGGCGTCATCAAAGGCAAGACCGACACCAAGGGCAAGGTCATCGGTTTGCGCGCCGATATGGATGCGCTGCCGATTCATGAGGCGACCGGGCTGGACTATGCCTCGAAAACCGATGGGGCAATGCACGCCTGCGGTCATGATGGGCATACGGCGATGTTGCTGGGCGCGGCCAAGTATCTGTCCGAAACACGCAATTTCGACGGCACTGTTGTGGTCATCTTCCAGCCCGCTGAAGAAGGCGGCGGTGGGGGGCGCGAGATGTGTGAAGACGGGATGATGGAACGCTGGAACATCCAGGAGGTCTATGGGATGCACAACTGGCCCGGCAAGCCGGTCGGCAGTTTCTCGATCCGGCCCGGTTCGTTCTTTGCGGCAACCGATCAGTTCGATATCACCTTCGAAGGACGAGGTGGTCATGCCGCGAAACCTCATGAAACGGTGGATACCACGATCATCGCGGCCAAAGCCGTGCTGGCATTGCAGACCATCGCGTCGCGAAACGCAGATCCGATCGATCAGGTTGTGGTTTCGGTGACGTCCTTCGAGACCTCTTCAAAGGCGTTCAACGTCATACCGCAGACAGTTCAGATCAAGGGCACCGTCCGCACCATGAGCAAAGAGATGCGTGATCTGGCCGAGAAGCGGATCAACGAGATTTGCAACGGCATTGCCGCGACTTTCGGAGGTGCGGCGGATGTGACGTATATCCGCGGCTACCCGGTCATGGTGAACAGTGAAGAGCAGACCGAATTCGCGGCCAAGGTCGCGCGGTCGGTCTCTGGTGATTGCGAAGTGGCACCCCTGGTGATGGGGGGCGAGGATTTCGCCTTCATGCTGGAAGAGCGCCCGGGCGCCTATATCCTGGTGGGCAATGGTGACACTGCGATGGTCCATCACCCGGAGTATAACTTCAACGACGAGGCGATCCCTGCCGGCTGTAGTTGGTGGGCTGAGATCGTTGAACAGCGGATGCCAGCGGCTTGAAACTTGTGCAGGTAGGGGGCTCTGCCCCCGCCGCGCCTTGCGGCGCGACTCCCCCGGGATATTTTTAGCCAGATGAAGCAGGATCCGATTGCGTGGTCAGGTCCAGCGACTGACAAAGCGTGTCGATTACGTCGTCCAGCGCCGATTTCTGGGTGTTGACGCAAGATTTGGCAGCTTCGCGCGCCGCAGTGAGCGCGTTTTCATTTGATAGCCAAAGGGCCACGGCTTCGGTCAGCTCGGCGGCGGAGCGGGCTTCGACGGCTCCGCCGGTTTCAATCAGCGGTGCGAAGGTTTCGGCGAAGTTGAAATAGCCGGGTCCGGTAATGACAGCGGCGCCTGCCTGAGCTGGTTCAAAAGGGTTATGGCCGCCAATGTCCCTTAGGGAGCCGCCCAGAAAAACAATCGGGCAAAGGGCATACCAGGTGCCCAGTTCCCCCAGCGTATCCGCGACATAGACCTGTGTTTGTGTTGTGATGGGCTGGCCATCGCTTCGCAGTGCGCTGGTCAATCCTGCCGTTGCGATAAGGTTTGTAACGTCGCTGCGGCGCTCGGGGTGGCGCGGGATCAGGAACAGCAGCAGCTCCGGCCAGCGGCAAAGCAATTCGGCGTGGGCGGCCAGAACGGTTTCTTCTTCGCCTGCGTGCGTCGAGCTCGCGATCCAGACCGGACGGTTTGCAATCTGGGTGCCGATATCGGTCAGTGTCTTTTCATCGACCGGCAGCGGGTCGGACATGGACTTGAGGTTGGTTCCGGGCCGCACGCGATCGGTCGGAGCACCCATGGACAGAAGATTGGCCGCCGTTTGCTTGTTTTGGGTCAGGAATACCCGAAACTGGTTCAGAATGAAGCGTGCGGTTTTGGGCCGTTTTTTCCACCCGGTGACGGATTTCTCGGACAGGCGCGCATTCAGCAATGCCAGGGGAATACCCCGCTTTGCGCTTTCCACGATCAGCCGAGGCCAGATTTCGCTTTCGACAAAAACACCAGCATTCGGTTTCCAGTGATCCAGGAAGCGGCGCACCGGGCCTGCGGTGTCCAATGGCGGGTACTGGTGCCGTGTACGCGGCGGCAGGCGCTTTTCGATCAGCGCGGCTGACGTGGGTGTGCCTGAGGTGATGAGGAACTCGGCATCCGGTAGCCTTTTTGCCAGTCGCTTGATCAGGCTGAGGACCGAGAGGCTTTCACCAACACTGGCGGCGTGAAACCAGATCAGGCGGCCGTTCGGGCGGGGCGCACTGGCATGGCCCAGCCGTTCGCGTTGTCGCTGCGGGGGAACCTCTGCCGCCTCAAGCTTGTTGCGCACCGTTCGCCAAGCCAGCGGTGACAACAGAGAGGTCGCTGCGCAGTAGGTTTTGTAGATCAGCGTCGGACGCGTGTCCCTTGCGGGCATGTCAGCCGCCCGTGTGGCTCATGTGGCGTGTCATCTGACCATCGACAGCTTGGCGGGAATAGTCGAAATCATGTCCTTTGGGCTTGAGGCTGATGGCTGCGCGGATCGCGTCTTCCAGTGGTTCTTCCGTGTCCGGGTGATCGCGCAACGCGCCGCGCAGGTCGGCCATGTCCTCTTGCCCCAGGCACATATACAGCTCACCCGTGCAGGTCAGGCGCACCCGGTTGCAGCTTTCGCAGAAATTATGGCTGAGCGGTGTGATGAAGCCGATCTTCTGGCCCGTTTCGCCAAGCCGGACATAGCGCGCCGGCCCGCCTGTACGTTCGGCCAGATCAGTCACGCTGTAGTGGTTTTCGTATTCCTTGCGCACATCCTTGAGCGACCAGTATTGATCCAGACGGTCTTCGTTGCCGATATCGCCCATCGGCATGACCTCGATCCATGTCAGATCCATGTCTCGCTCGGCACACCATTCGGTAATGCGCGGCAGTTCCACTTCGTTGAAACCTTTCAGCGCGACCGTGTTGATCTTGACCCGAAGGCCGGCTTGTTGGGCGGCATCGATACCGTTCAACACCTGCTGGAGGCGGCCCCAGCGGGTAATATTGGCGAACTTGTCTTCATCCAATGTATCAAGCGAAACATTCACCCTTCGTACACCGGCGGCATACAGATCATCTGAGAAGCGATGCAACTGCGAGCCGTTGGTCGTGAGCGTCAGTTCTTTGAGCGCGCCGGTTTCGAGGTGCCGCGTCATGCTGTTGAAAAAGGTCATGATATTGCGACGCACCAAGGGCTCTCCGCCGGTGATGCGCAGCTTCTCGACACCGAGGCGAATGAAGGTGGAGCACATGCGATCCAGTTCTTCCAGCGTCAGCAGGTCTTTCTTGGGCAGAAAGGTCATGTTTTCCGACATGCAATAGACACAGCGGAAGTCGCAGCGGTCCGTGACGGAGACGCGTAGATAGGTGATGGCGCGGGCAAACGGGTCGATAAGCGGTGCTGTCATGGCTCATAGGTAAATCGGCAACCCCGCAGCGGCAAGGGCGAACTGTGCTTTGGGCTGGTACAGATGGGCGCAGGGCGCTACGTATCACGCATGAGATATGCGCTGATACCCCTGATCTTACTTGTATCGGGATGCGATGCGGTCCGCTCAACCTCGGATCGATGGTTCGGAGGAGCCGATCCGCAGCCTGAACCTGCACCCATTTCTGCTGAGGCCGAGCCCGAGGCGCAGCCAGCGGCCGTTTCTGAGGCAGGATGGGCCGGGCCAAGAACCACAATTGCCGGGCTGGGGGATCCGACAACGCCGGGCCGGTGGTTGCAGACGCCGTTGGTTGAAAGTGAAATCAACGGTCGCGTGGTCGTGCCGAAAACCGGCGCACAGGCTTATGTGACACTGGTGCCCGCAGCCGGACCGGCCGGGGGCGGTAGTCGCTTGTCGCTGGAGGCGATGCGCGCCTTGTTGCTGCCATTTGACGAGCTGGTTGAGCTTGAGGTCTATTCCAACTGATCGCGCAGGTATTTGCCGGCTTCTTTCCGGGCAAAGGGTTTCATGTCGCCGCCGTGCTGGTTCAGAAAAGAAATCACGCGCGCGGGGTCGTGTTTTGAAAGCTCGCGCAACCACCAGGCAACCGCCTTTTGAATGAACCAGTCCCGGTCGGGGACATAACCTGCTGCCCAACCCAATATGCGGTCGCGACGCAGCAGGTCGTCGGGCTTGGGATGGTTTTGCTTGGTCCACGGCAGGGTGGCCACCAAAGCAGCGCGCCGGGTCCACATGCGATCGGAGGTTGTCCAGGTTTCAACCTGATCCAAACGGGTCGGGTCCGCAGTCAGTCGTTTCTGCATGGCCATGCAGGCGTGATCGGCCACCGCCCAAGCGTCGAAATCAGGTAGCCAGCTTTGAAGCAGATCCCAGACTGCGTCGTCGGGCCTGATGCGCGCCTGTGTCAGCAGTTTGGCTGCGGCCAGCCGGCCTTCGTGGATGTCCGTTTGCCACAGAGCCCCGGCCAATGTCACCCGGTCGGGCACGGACAGTTCCCGGCGCCATGCCTTTGTCAGATCGTTCAAAATGGGATTCGAGACACCCAAAAATGGACGCTCGGCTTTGTGATACGCGGCCATCTGCACCGCCCGTTCCGGGTCGGCATGTGCCTTGATCTGATCCAGGTAAGTGTCCGGTGTCATCAGACGGAAACCCCGGTGGGTTTGCCATCGATGGTGTATTGGTTCTTCTCAACCCAATAGGCACGAATATCGTCGTCCGACTTGCCGTCGACCCATTTCTGCATTGTGTCCCGGTCTGCCCTGTACTCCATGAACGGCACCGCATAGCCGCACGAAGTCTGCACTAGGTCTATGGACATATCGTAGATTTGTCGCGCGCTGCGGTGGCCGGGGAAATGCCCGGCGAGCTCCGCCCAAACATCATCGGTGGCGTGGATCGTCCGAGCGGACCCATAGGTGCGCAGGATCAGCGGTCGGGTTGTGAACGAGCACCACATCAACGTCATACGGTTGACTTCAAGCAGATGCCCCGCAGTTTCATTGCCGCTGCCCGTCAGGTTCATCCATGCAATTCTGTTCGGTCCCAGAACGCGCAATGAATCCATGCCCTTAGGGGAAATATTGACCCGCCCGTCGGATCCCGCGGTTCCAACAAAGAACATGTGCTGTTCTTGGATGAACTTGCGATGGGCATCATCCAGTTCCGGGAATTGCTTGGCCATTTCTCACTCCACCGTCACGGATTTTGCAAGGTTGCGGGGCTGATCCACGTCCGTGCCTTTAGCGACGGCCGTGTGGTAGGCCAGCAACTGAGCCGGCACCGAATACAGGATCGGGGTCAGGTTGTGGTGGATATGCGGCATCCGGATCGTGCTCCAGACGCCGTCTTCAGCTTGCGAGATACCGTCATCATCCGAAACCAGGATCACTTTGCCCTTGCGCGCCATTACTTCTTGCATGTTCGACACCGTTTTGTCGAAGACCGCGTCGCGCGGCGCCATGACGACAACCGGCATATGCTTGTCTATCAGGGCGATGGGACCGTGCTTCAGCTCGCCCGAAGCATAGCCTTCGGCGTGTATATAGCTGATTTCTTTCAATTTCAGTGCGCCTTCCATCGCCAGCGGATACATCAGGCCACGCCCGAGGAACAGGACGTCGCGTGCCTCGGACAGGCGCTGGGCCGATTTCTTTATGGCACGGTTCTGGTCCAGCGCGGTGTTCAGAACCGAAGGCAGTCCGCGCAGGGCAGCCGCGTGATCAGCCAGTTCCTCTTCGGTCAGAGTACCCCGGTCACAGGCGGCCTTGAGCGCCAGCATCAGCAAGACGCTCAGCTGGCAGGTGAACGCCTTGGTCGACGCCACGCCGATTTCTACGCCCGCATGAATAGGCAGGGCAATATCGCTTTCCCGTGCAATCGAGCTTTCAGGTACATTCACGACCGAGACGATCTTGTCCGCTTTGCCTTCGCAATACCGAAGGGCTGCCAATGTGTCCGCCGTTTCGCCGGACTGGCTGACGAACAGGGCCAGCGTGCGGCTGGGGATCGGCGGTTCGCGGTAACGGAACTCGCTGGCGATATCGACTTCGACCGGCATTTGCGCGAGCTGTTCGAACCAGTATTTGGCGGTCAGGCAGGCATAGAACGCGGTGCCACACGCCACCATGGTCAGGCGATCCAGTTTGGCGAAATCAAGATCGGTGTCCGGCAGTACAACCTTGTTGCCGCCTGTCGGCAGGTAGGAGCGGACCGCCTCGGCCACCACAACGGGCTGCTCGGCGATTTCCTTGGCCATGAAGTGTTTGTGGCCGCCCTTGTCGGTGCGCGTCTGATCCAGTTTGATCCGGCGGATTTCACGATTGGCGATTTCGCCGGATTCGTTGCGAATTTCCAGCGAGGTGCGCGTCAGAACTGCCCGGTCGCCTTCTTCCAGATAGGTGATGCGGTCGGTAAGCGGAGCCAGTGCAATAGCGTCCGACCCCACGAACATTTCGCCGTCGCCGTGACCGACTGCCAGAGGGGAGCCCTTTCGCGCCGCAACGATCAGGTCATCCTCACCATCGAACAGAAAGGCCAGCGCGAAGGCGCCCTCCAGGCGGTCGATCGTCTTGAATGCTGCATCGACAGGGGACAGGCCGGCGCCCATGTAATGCTCGGTCAACAGAGCAACGGTTTCGGTATCTGTCTCGGTCTCGAACCCGATTCCATGCCCGGCCAGTTCGTCGCGCAGTTCGCGGTAATTCTCGACAATACCGTTATGCACGACAGCGACCGGTCCGGCCTTGTGAGGATGGGCGTTATTGACCGAGGGCGCGCCGTGCGTCGCCCAGCGGGTGTGGCCGATGCCGGATTTGCCGGGCAAGGGTTCATGCACCAGCAAATCGCTTAGGTTGACCAGTTTGCCAACCGCGCGCCGTCGTCCAAGCTGACCTTTGTTAACTGTCGCGATGCCTGCGCTGTCGTATCCACGGTATTCCAGCCGTTTCAGTGACTCGACCAAAATCGGGGCTGCTTCGTGCTGTCCCAATACGCCTACAATTCCACACATAAATCAGGCTCCTTTGTCGCGGCGAGCCTTTTTCGCCTTTAACACTTCAAACAATTTCCGGGCATAACCGGGTTTGTTGTCCTGCCGGGCGCGGGCCACGGCAAGGGCATCGGGTTCGACATCCCGTGTGACAACCGTTCCGGTTGCAGTCATTGCGCCATTACCCAGCGTAACAGGGGCAACCAGCATCGTGTTGGATCCTACAAAGACACCTTCGCCGATGGTCGTTTTGTGTTTCATCACCCCATCGTAATTGCAGGTGATAGTACCGGCGCCGATATTTGTCGCTGCGCCAACGGTGGCGTCCCCGATATAGCTCAGATGATTGACCTTGGCGCCTTCGGCGATCTCGGCGTTTTTGATTTCGACAAAGTTACCAATGCGCGCGTTTTCGGCCAGCTCGGTGCCGGGGCGCAGCCGCGCATAGGGGCCGACGATGGCACCGCGGCTGACATGGCACCCTTCGAGATGGGAAAATGCCCGGATCGTGGCGCCACTTTCGACGGTGACTCCGGGACCGAATACAACGTTGGGTTCGATCACGGTGTCGCGGCCAATCACTGTATCTGCCGCCAGGTAAACCGTTTCAGGGGCCATCAGGGTTACGCCCAGATCAAGCAGCTCAGCGCGCGCACGGTTCTGGAAAACAGCGTCGGCAGCGGCAAGATCAGCGCGTGAGTCAACGCCCAAGGTCTCTGCCTCGTCGCACTTGATGGCTGTGGCGGAAAGCCCGCGGGCATTGGCCAAAGCGGGTAGTGCGGTCAGATAATACTCGCCCGACGCGTTTTCATTGCTGACCTGATCAATCAGATCGAACAGCAGAGTCGCGTCACAGGCCAAGAGCCCACTGTTGGTAAACCGAATGGCGCGCTGTTCCTCGGTGGCGTCCTTGTATTCCACAATCTCGACCAGACGGTCGCCATCCATGATCAAACGGCCATAGCGAGGTTGGACCTCGGCGATGTCAAACCCCAGCATGACCAGATCGAATGACTTTCGGGCTTCGACCATGCGCTGCAAGGTTTCGGGATCGATGAATGGCGTGTCACCGAAAAGAACGATCACGTCGCCGCTGAACCCCTCCAGAGCGGCGCGTGTTTGTGCAACGGCATGTGCGGTGCCCAGTTGCTCCTCTTGCACGACAATCTGTGCAGTTTCATCCTCGTCCCGAACGGCTTTGGCCACCATTTCGGCCCCGTGGCCCGTGACAATCACCGTGCGCTCGGGCGACAGAACGGCACCGGCGCGCATGGCATGGATCAGCATCGGTGCCTGGGCTATCGGGTGCAGGACCTTTGGAATTTCCGAATTCATCCTGGTGCCTTTTCCGGCTGCAAGGATGACAAGGGCAATACTCATGAACTCGTTTTCTCTTTTGTTTTGATGCGGACCGTTTTATCCGCTGGGGGCAAAGGCGCAAGCGGTTCAGCCATCAAAGAAGATTGCCGTTTGCAACAGTACTTGGCGGAAACTCGCCGGAACGGAGGCAGAATGCGCACGGTGATCTTTGATCTTGACGGAACTTTGGCGGACACTTCGGGCGATTTATTGGCCGCTGCCAATCATTGTTTCCGGCACATGGGTCATGGTGATGTTCTGAACCGTCCACAGGACGCGGCGGTCGCTTTGCGCGGTGGGCGCATGATGCTGGCGCACGGGCTGGAAAGGGTAGGGGCCTTTGCCGAGGACACCGTCGCCGACTACTATCCGGTATTACTGGATGCCTACGCGCAGGCCATCGATACGCACACGCAATTCTATCCCGGCGCACTTGAGGCGGTTGAGGCCCTGAAAGCCGCTGGGTACGGTGTTGGCATCTGCACGAACAAGCCCGAAGCCCTTGCCGATCTGCTGCTGACCCGCATGGGCGTGCGTGACCAGTTCTCCTCGCTGGTGGGGGCGGACACATTGCCTGTCCGCAAACCCGACCCCGAGCCCCTGCGTGAAGCCGCACGGCGTGCCGGAGGGCACCCTGAGCATTGCGTATTGATCGGCGATTCCGACACCGACCGAAACACGGCGCGCGCGGCCGGCGTGCCATCGGTGTTGGTCACATTTGGCCCGTCAGGCGAGGATATGGCCGCGTTGGAACCCGAGGCGTTGCTGCATCATTTCGACGATCTCGCAGAATTGGTGCCCGGTCTTATCGGTGCCGCCGCATGATCCCTTGACCCTGCTTCGACGCGGCTCCAAAACTACGCCATGACCGAGACATTCACGGGTAGCTTTACCCAGCAGGAACCCATCCCCGACGAGGCAATCGAAGCCGCTCTGGCCGTAATGCGCCATGGACGGTTGCATCGCTACAATGTGGCGCCGGGCGAATTGGGCGAAACGGCATTGCTGGAACAGGAATTTGCCGCGCAGATGGGCGCGAAATACTGTCTGGCAGTTGCTTCCGGGGGCTATGCATTGGCGACAGCTTTGCGGGCGGTTGGGGTGCAACCCGGCGATCCGGTTCTGACCAACGCGTTTACGCTTGCACCTGTTCCGGGGGCGATCGCCTCGATCGGGGCCAAGCCAATATTCGTTGGGGTCGCCGAGGACCTGACCATCGATCTGGACGATCTTGCGGCTAAACTGCATTCGGCGCGGGTCCTGATGCTCAGCCACATGCGCGGGCATTTGTGCGATATGGATCGGCTGATGCAGATCTGCAATGCGGCGGGCGTCGTCGTGATCGAGGATTGTGCGCACACGATGGGGGCTGCGTGGCGCGGGCAATTGTCGGGTCGGCAGGGGGCGATCGGGTGCTATTCCTGCCAGACCTACAAACATGTCAACTCGGGCGAGGGGGGGCTTCTGGTCACCGACGACGAGGAACTGGCCGCGAAAGCAACCATGCTGTCGGGGTCCTACATGCTGTATGAGCGTCACCTTGCGGCGCCTGGACCCGAGGTTTTCGAGCGGATCAAATATACCACTCCCAACGTTTCAGGTCGCATGGACAATCTGCGCGCAGCCATCCTGCGCCCGCAACTTCGAGATCTCGACCGGCAGGTTCGCCGCTGGAACGAACGCTATGTCGAAATCGAAAAAGGCTTGCGCGGCACGCCGGGTCTGACGATAGTCGAGCGCCCCGAGACCGAAACCTACGTCGGCTCGTCCATCCAGTTTTTGCTGCTGGACTGGCCCCCGGAACGTATCGCAGACGTGATCCGCCGCTGCGCGGCCCGCGGGGTTGAACTGAAATGGTTCGGCGGGGCCGAGCCGACCGGGTTCACCTCACGCTATGACAGCTGGCGGTATGCAGACAGCGAGCGGATGCCATCGAGCGACCGGGTGCTGGCAGGGATCATGGATATGCGGGTGCCGCTGACGTTTTCGCTGGAAGACTGTCAGGTGATCGCGCGCATCATTCGTGCGGAAGTGGGCACCGTCTACCAATCATAATCCAGCGGAGTGCGCCTGCGGCGCACGCTCTATTGTCTGAAATACCGTTCCGGGAGGAGCGGTATTTTTTTGTATTTGCCCCGTCCTCCACAAAGATTGACCGTTTGAGGATTCGCTGCTATTCAGTTATTGAACACTTGTTCATTAAAGTGCGAGGGAGAGCGCAAATGTTCATGGCGACGATGCAATTTGATCTGGGTGAGGACGTGAACGCCCTGCGCGAGATGGTTCATCGCTGGGCGCAGGAACGGGTCAAGCCGATGGCGGCCGAAATCGACTCTTCGAACGCTTTTCCCAACGAGTTGTGGAAGGAAATGGGCGACCTCGGCCTTTTGGGCATCACCGTGCCGGAAAAGTTCGGCGGCGCAGGTATGTCCTATCTGGCACATACGGTCGCCGTGGAAGAGGTGGCGCGGGCTTCGGCCTCGGTTTCATTGTCTTACGGGGCGCATTCGAATCTCTGCGTGAACCAGATCAAGTTGAACGGGAGTGACGAGCAAAAGCAGAAATACCTGCCGCGCCTGATCTCGGGTGAGCATGTGGGAGCGTTGGCCATGTCGGAACCATCGGCCGGTTCTGATGTCGTGTCGATGAAGCTGCGCGCTGAAAAGCGCAACGACCACTACAGGCTGAACGGCAACAAGTATTGGATCACCAATGGGCCGGATGCGGATACGCTGGTGGTTTATGCCAAGACCGACCCAGATGCTGGCTCGAAAGGGATCACCGCCTTCCTGATCGAGAAAGAGATGAAGGGCTTCTCGACTTCACCCCATTTCGACAAGTTGGGGATGCGCGGTTCCAACACGGCCGAACTGATATTTGAAGACGTCGAAGTCCCGTTCGAAAACGTGCTGGGCGAAGAAGGCAAGGGCGTTGCCGTTCTGATGTCGGGTCTGGACTATGAGCGCGTCGTGCTGGCGGGGATCGGCACCGGGATCATGGCAGCCTGTCTGGATGAGGTGATGCCATATCTGGCCGAGCGCAAACAGTTCGGCAAACCTATCGGAAGCTTTCAGCTGATGCAGGGCAAGATCGCGGACATGTACACGGCGATGAACTCGGCGCGGGCTTATGTCTACGAGGTCGCCAAGGCCTGTGATCGGGGGGATGTCACCCGTCAGGACGCAGCGGCGTGCTGTCTTTATGCGTCCGAGCAGGCGATGGTTCAGGCTCATCAGGCCGTTCAGGCGCTGGGCGGAGCAGGTTTCCTGTCCGACGCGCCGGTCAGCCGTATCTTCCGGGATGCCAAGCTCATGGAAATAGGTGCAGGCACCAGCGAGATCCGCCGGATGCTGATCGGTCGGGAAATGATGAACGAAATGCGCTGAGAAAAGAACGCCCCGCAGACGATGGTGCTGCGAGGCGTTTCGATCAAGGGATCAGAAGCGATGAACGTAGGATACGCCGACCAGCCACGGATCGATCTCGGCCTTGCCGATGTTTGCGCCGTTCAGCGTGACATCCGAGTCGATGTCGAACCAGCGCACGTTCAGACGCACGGCACCTTTTTCGGTGACCATATAGTCCAGACCGGCTTGCAGCGAGACGCCAAAGGAATCATCAACCTTCAGATCGCCCAGAGGGGACTGTTCGTCAAAGAAGATCGTGTAGTTCAGGCCGGCGCCGACATAGGGTTTCCACGCACTGTTGGTCGGGAAGTGATAGTTCAGCGACAAGGTCGGCGGCAAATGCTTGACACTGCCCGCGTCGATGCTGCCACCAAGTGTGATGTCATGCTTGAAAGGGGTCGCGGCCAGCAGCTCGATCCCCAGGTTGTCGCGGATGAAATACTCGGCGGTGAAGATCGGCCGGGTGTCCGAGTCGATGGTCGCGTTGGCGCCTGCCAAAGTGCCGTTGTCGGATTTCGGGTCCAGGTAACCGACACCGATGCCGAGCGTCCAGTCACCCTGCGACTGGGCCAGCGCCGGCGCGGCGACTGCGACAAGAGCGGTGGAAAGTGTCAAAGCGGCGAGTTTTTTGGTCATATTCATGCCTTTGCTTCTGTTGATATGGACCTTTTGACCGTCATCGCTCCAGCCAACTCTGATCTGCATCAAAAAACGTTGAAATCCGAGCCACCCAATCCTGTTCAAATTGGCTTAAAAACAAGGGGTTGGGGGCATGATGCGCACTGAACGCATACCCGGTTTGCTCGGCACGGGTGGCTGGGATGTGCCGGTACAGCTGAACATGGCGCGCCAGTGCCTGAACCAACCTGCCGAACAAGTGGCTCTGATCGACCTCACGTCGGAGGAAAACCGGCGTATCACTTATGGTCAGTTGGGCCGGATGACTGACGGAATCGCGCGGGCGCTTTTGGCAAGGGCGCGGCGCGGCGATCGCGTGGGTGTGTTGCTCAGCCAGTCGCCGTGGTGTGCCGCGGCCCATTTGGCGATCTGGAAGATCGGGGCAATCTCGGTCCCGTTATTCAAGTTGTTCAAGCACGACGCCCTGGCCTCGCGTGTTGGGGATTCCGGTGCGCAAATTGTTTTGACGGATGGCGAGGGCGCTGCTTTGCTGGGCGATCTGGCGGACCCTCTGTTGGTTGATCAAATCGCAGAGGCCACAGACACAATCCCATACGCCGATACAGGGCCAGAGGATCCGGCCGTGCTGATCTACACCTCGGGCACAACGGGCAGCCCCAAGGGGGCGCTGCACGGGCACCGGGTTCTGACCGGTCACTTGCCGGGCGTGTCCATCAGCCACAATCACCTACGTGAGGGCGATTGCCTTTGGACGCCGGCGGACTGGGCCTGGATCGGCGGGCTGTTCGACGTGCTGATGCCCGGGCTGGCGCTGGGCATTCCGGTCGTCGCCGCCCGGCTCGAGAAGTTTTCGCCCGATACCTGTGCCGACGTGATCCGACGCGGCGGGGTGCGCAACGTTTTTTTTCCTCCGACAGCGCTGCGCATGCTCAAGGCGGCGGATCAGACGATACCGGGGTTGCGCTCGGTCGCATCGGGTGGTGAGCCGCTTGGGGCCGAGATGCTGGCCTGGGGACGGCAGGCGTTTGGCCTGACCATCAACGAATTCTACGGCCAGACCGAATGCAATATGGTCGTCTCATCCTGTACCGAGGATTTTCCGGTGCGCCCCGGCTGTATCGGCAAACCCGTTCCGGGCCACGAGGTTGCTGTGATCGATGAAGACGGCGCGCCAACGACAGACGAGGGCGATGTGGCCATCCGGCGCGGCTCGGCTTCGATGTTGCTGGAATACTGGAACCGGCCCGAGGCGACAGCCGGGAAATTTCGCGGTGACTGGCTGATCACCGGGGACCGAGGCGTATGGGAGGGGGACTATCTGCGGTTTGTGGGTCGTGATGATGACGTGATCACCTCGGCCGGTTATCGCATTGGCCCGGCAGAGATCGAGGATTGCCTGCTGACCCACCCGGCGGTGGCGACGGTGGGCGTGGTTGGCAAGCCTGACCCGCTGCGGACCGAGATCGTCAAGGCTTACGTGGTTCTGAAGCCGGGAGCGCAGGCTTCTGGTCAGGAGTTGCAGGATTGGGTCAAGGACCGCCTGGCGCAGTATTCCTATCCGCGCGAGGTGGCGTTTCTGGAGGAACTGCCGATGACGGTTACGGGGAAGGTGATCCGCAAGGAATTGAAGGCGCGGGCGGCAGAGGAGAGACCGTCATGAGTTTTCGAAACTCCGCGTCATTTGGAAAGCGAATTGAGTACTGGGTAATCGGCCTGTTGCTAAAGGATGGTTTCGACGTTTTCGTCCCGCTTGTGGATGACGATGGGATTGACGCGATCATCAGAGGCAAGGAAGGGCAAAAACTCGACTTGCAAATCAAAGCGCGGTCAAAACAAGTGAAATTTGGATCCTCCGCACTTTTTGGTGTGGGGCAGTCGCATCCGGTTGAGCGCCAAGGATACTACTTTCTGTTCTATTCTGAACGCCTCGATGAAACGTGGCTCATGACATCGACCGACTTCATAGAGAATTGCGTGACTACATCTTCAGGCAAGAAGGCGGGGCATCGAAGTATTTGGATGAATGGGCGGTCCAGAGTCAGAAACGAGGAATTCCCAAACCCAAGATTCGATGCCTGGCGAATTACCAAACAGGGCCAACACGATTTTTCGCAGCTAAGAATAGCGCTGGGAGAGTAAAATGAAACTCACATCCAAAGCCATGCCCGCCTCAGAGGGCTTCAAGGCAAACCGCACGGCTCATCTCGATGCGCTGGCGCAAATCTCTGCCGCTGCCGAAGCGGCCCGCATGGGCGGGGGCGAAAAATCCCGCGCGCGGCATGAATCACGGGGCAAGATGCTGCCTCGTCGGCGGGTGGCGAACCTGCTGGATCCGGGATCTCCGTTCCTCGAAATCGGGGCGACAGCGGCTCATGGGATGTATGGCGATGCCGCGCCTTGTGCCGGGGTGATCGCGGGCATTGGCCGCGTACAGGGGCGCGAAGTCATGGTGCTGTGCAACGATGCCACCGTGAAGGGCGGCACGTATTATCCCATGACCGTCAAGAAACACCTGCGCGCACAGGAGATTGCCGAGGAAAATCATCTGCCCTGCATCTATCTGGTTGACAGCGGCGGCGCGAACCTGCCCAATCAGGATGAGGTCTTTCCCGACCGCGATCACTTTGGCCGCATATTCTACAATCAGGCGCGGATGAGCGCGAAGGGTATCCCTCAGATCGCTGTGGTGATGGGGTCGTGCACGGCTGGAGGGGCCTATGTTCCTGCGATGTCGGATGTGACGATCATCGTCAGGGAACAGGGCACGATTTTTCTGGCCGGTCCACCTTTGGTCAAGGCCGCGACCGGTGAAGTCGTCAGCGCCGAGGATCTGGGCGGCGGCGACGTCCATACCCGCCTGTCCGGTGTGGCGGATTATCTGGCCGAGGATGACGCCCACGCGCTGGCATTGGCCCGTCGTGCGGTTGGCTCGCTGGGCGGCGCTGCGCTGAAGCCCGCGCTTCAGTTCGAAACGCCCGAAGATCCCGCTTATGACCCCGAGGAAATTCTGGGCGTCGTCCCGGCCGATTTGCGCACGCCTTATGACATTCGCGAGGTCATCGCACGGCTTGTCGATGGCTCACGCTTTGATGAATTCAAGCCGCGCTTTGGTGAAACTCTGGTGACCGGGTTTGCCCATGTCAAAGGTTGTCCGGTGGGGATTATCGCCAACAATGGCGTGCTGTTTTCCGAAGCCGCGCAGAAGGGCGCGCATTTTGTCGAGCTGTGTTCGCAGCGCAAAACGCCGCTGGTGTTCCTTCAGAACATCACCGGCTTTATGGTTGGCCGCAAATACGAAAACGAGGGCATCGCGCGGCACGGGGCCAAAATGGTGACGGCGGTCGCAACGACCTCGGTGCCCAAAATCACGATGCTGGTCGGCGGGTCCTTCGGTGCCGGGAACTATGGCATGGCGGGACGGGCCTATCAGCCGCGTTTCCTGTGGACCTGGCCAAACTCGCGCATCTCAGTGATGGGCGGTGAGCAGGCCGCCGGCGTTTTGGCCACCGTCAAACGCGATGGCATCGAGCGGCAGGGCGGCACTTGGTCCGTCGAGGAAGAAGCTGAGTTCAAACGCCCGACGCTGGAGATGTTCGAGGAACAGTCGCACCCCCTCTATGCATCCGCCCGCCTTTGGGACGACGGCATCATCGACCCGCGCAAAAGCCGCGACGTACTGGCCCTGTCGCTAAGCGCGGCGTTGAACGCCCCGATCGAGGAGACACGTTTCGGCGTGTTCAGGATGTGAGATGAGCAAAATGTTGGAAAGGGTGAAGGCCCGTTATCCCAACGCGCAAACGTTCAAGTTTGGTGACAGTCGGGTTTTGTGTGACGAGTTGTTGGCGCTGGTGCGTTCTGGTGCCAAAACGGCAACCTGCGGTGCGCTCAGGGACTATCCCGAAGGTAGCGCGGAAATGCCGGAGCCGGGCCGTCGTGACATTGCGCTGGATTGGGACGACAACCCGGCGCTTGTTATCGAAACGACCGAAATCACGATCCGCCAGTTTTGTGACGTTACCGAAGATTTTGCGTTGGCCGAAGGCGAAAACCAAACATTGCAAGGCTGGCGTGAAGGACACCGTCGCTATTTCGAGCGAAATGGCGGGTTTGATCCAGAAATGGAGCTTGTGTGCGAGCGTTTCTGCGTAGTTGAAGATTTGGCAAGGGAAGGGTGACCGCCAATGTTCAATAAAATCCTGATTGCCAACCGTGGTGAGATCGCCTGTCGGGTTATGGAAACCGCTCAGTCAATGGGCGTCTCCTGCGTGGCCGTTTACTCGGGCGCGGATGCAACGGCCAAACATGTTCAAATGGCCGATGAAGCGGTGCACATCGGCGGTGCGGCCCCTGCGGAAAGTTATCTGAAGGGCGACGTGATTATCGAAGCCGCGCTCCTCACCGGCGCGCAGGCGATCCATCCCGGCTATGGCTTTCTGTCCGAGAATCCGGATTTCGTGGATGCGGTTGAGGCCGCCGGTCTGACCTTCATCGGCCCTTCAGCAGAAGCGATCCGCAAGATGGGCCTAAAAGACGCCGCCAAAGTTCTGATGGAACAGGCGGGCGTGCCCGTTGTGCCCGGATACCATGGCGACAATCAGGACCCCGAGCATCTGTCGGGTGCGGCGGATGCAATCGGGTACCCTGTTCTGATCAAAGCGGTCGCAGGCGGCGGCGGCAAGGGCATGCGGCTGGTTGAACGACCGGAAGACTTCACAGCAGCATTGGACAGCGCCCGCGGCGAGGCGCGGACAGCCTTTGGCAACGACGCCGTGTTGGTTGAGAAGTTCGTCGCTAAACCCCGACATATCGAAGTGCAGGTCTTTGGCGACGGCACCCATGCGGTGCATCTGTTCGAACGCGACTGTTCGTTGCAGCGTCGGCATCAGAAAGTAATCGAAGAAGCCCCGGCACCAGGTATGACGCCCGAGATGCGTGAAGCGATGGGGCAAGCCGGTGTACGTGCCGCCGAGGCCATTGGCTACAAGGGTGCCGGCACGGTTGAATTCATCGTCGATGCCTCGGACGGGCTGCGGCCTGACCGGTTCTGGTTCATGGAAATGAACACGCGTTTGCAAGTAGAGCACCCCGTGACCGAGGCGATCACCGGCGTTGATCTGGTCGAATGGCAGTTGCGCGTAGCGTCCGGGGAAAGCCTGCCAAAACAACAGGACGACCTCTCAATCCAAGGTCACGCCTTCGAAGCCCGGCTCTATGCCGAAGACGTGCCCAAAGGGTTCTTGCCTGCGACTGGTACGCTGACTCACCTGCGGTTTCCGCAAGGTTGTCGCGCTGAAAGCGGTGTTCGCGCCGGGGACACGATCAGCCCTTGGTACGATCCGATGATCGCCAAGGTCATCGTATACGGACCGACGCGCGCTGTTGCGCTGGAAAAACTGAACCGTGTATTGCGGCAGACTGAAGTTGCGGGAACCGTCACAAACCTGGCGTTCCTCGGCGCGCTTACGCGACACGCGGGATTCGCAGCGGGCGATGTGGATACCGGGCTGATCGGAAGGGATCTGGATGGGCTGGTTGAAGAACCTTTGCAGTCATTGACGGCCTGTGTGGCCGCGGCGATGACGGCTTTGGGGCTTGTGGAATGCAATGAAGAGACAGGGTTTTCCTTATGGGCCCCTTTGCATCGCGCCGTTCAGTTGAAAAGGGACGTCGATATCATCGATCTTGACGTTCAGGTCGACGGACCCAACCGTCAAATCTGGCAAATCGGTACCGAAATGGTGCTTGCCGAGCGCCAAAACGCGCGCTGGACGATTGCCGGACAACCCATGCCGCAGGTTTCGATAAGTGGCGCCGAAATCACCGTTTTCGAAGCCTATGGATTGTCGTTCGAAGTCATTGACCCGCTCGACAGAGACGCCAGTGCAGCTGGTGATACCAATGTGATCGAAGCCCCCATGCCCGGTCTGGTCAAGGCCGTCTTCGCCTTGGCTGGGCAGGCAGTGCAGGAAGGTGATCGGCTGGCCATTCTGGAGGCGATGAAGATGGAGCATTCCCTGCTTGCCGCCCGCGATGGGGTGGTCGCTGAAGTGCTTGCCGAGGCCGGCGCGCAGGTTGAGGCTGGCGCGGCTCTGGTTCGACTGGAAGACGAGTGATCTGTTCCGGCTATATCACCCGTGGCACAGTCGAGCCATCGGTGGCTTAGAAACTAGGAGAAGCACAGAAATGGATGAACGGGTCGAGATTTTCGAAGTTGGTCCGCGCGACGGATTGCAGAACGAACAGCGTGAAATCCCTGTGGCCGAGAAAGTCGCGCTTGTGGACTGCCTCAGCCGCGCCGGGTTCAACCGGATCGAGGTTGCGAGTTTCGTGTCTCCGAAATGGGTGCCGCAGATGGCCGGCAGCGCCGACGTTTTGGCTGGTATCACGCGAGCGGAAAACGTGCGCTACGCCGCGCTGACGCCGAATATGCGCGGATATGAGGATGCTCTGGCCGCCAAAGCGGATGAAATCGCGGTGTTCGCGTCAGCGTCCGAAGGGTTCTCCAAGGCCAATATCAACGCCACCATCGCCGAATCCATCGAGCGGTTCACTCCGATCCTCGAAGCGGCTCGACACATCGACTTGCCCGTCAGGGGCTACGTGTCTTGTGTCACTGATTGCCCCTATGACGGACCTACTCCGCCTGAAAAGGTGGCCGAGGTGGCGGATCGGCTGTTCGCGCTCGGTTGCTACGAAGTCTCGCTGGGCGATACGATCGGGCAGGGCACACCGGACAAGGTTGCCCATATGCTGCTGGCCGTGCGTGAGCGGGTGCCTGTGACCCGGTTGGCGGGGCATTTCCACGACACGAATGGTCGTGCCATCGACAATATCGATGCCGCGCTGTCGTTGGGCGTGCGGGTTTTCGACGCAGCTGTGGGCGGGCTGGGCGGTTGCCCTTACGCCCCCGGTGCCTCGGGAAACGTGGCGACAGAAGCCGTCGTTGCGCATTTAGAGCGGCTGGGATACCGGACGGGACTGGAAATGACGGTTCTGGACCAAGCCGCGCAGATAGCGCGCGCCATGCGCAAGGGTTGAGGAGCAGATATGTTCGAAACAATCTCATTGACCGCCGATAGCCGTGGCGTTGCGACACTGACATTGAACCGTCCGGACAAACACAACGCGATGTCCGCGCAAATGATAGCCGAGTTGACCCAGGCTGCTGGTCAATTGGGGGCGGATGACACCGTGCGCGTGGTCGTTCTGGCAAGCACGGGCAAAAGCTTCTGTGCGGGTGGCGATTTGGGCTGGATGCAGGACCAGATGGCTGCAGATCCAGCCACGCGATTTGTCGAAGCGCGAAAACTGGCGGAAATGCTGAGCGCATTGAATACGCTGTCCAAACCTTTGATCGGAGCACTGCAAGGCAACGCTTTTGGCGGCGGCGTGGGGCTTGCCGCAGTCTGCGACGTGGCAATAGGTGTCGAGACCTTAAAAATGGGCCTGACCGAAACGCGTCTGGGGCTGATCCCGGCGACCATTGGCCCTTATGTCATTGTCCGTATGGGCGAAGCGCGCGCGCGACGCGTGTTCATGTCGGCCCGGTTGTTTGACGCGTCTGAGGCGGTGGATCTCGGACTTCTGGCGCGGGTGGTCCCGGTCACAGATTTGCAGAGCGCGGTCGAGGCGGAGGTTTCCCCTTATTTGTCCTGCGCACCCGGTGCCGTGGCCTCTGCCAAAAAGCTGGTGCGGACACTGGGACCGCGCATTGACGATGACATGATCGACCACACGATCCAAGCTCTTGTCGAGCGCTGGGAAACCGAGGAAGCGCAAGAGGGAATCGGAGCTTTCTTCGACAAACGAAAACCTGCATGGAATAGTTAGGTTTAACGCCTATTTCATTGACCGGGGATTCGCGAAAACTGCGGCTTATTAACAATCAATGGCAAGCCCAGAATTAGCCCCCTGCGCGTTTCTGTTCGGTTGACCCTCTGACCCCGCGCGGATAGAGAATGTCCAGTCAACACGCCAATTGACGGCGCACCCTTTCGGGGCATGCGCAGGAAAGGAGCTATTCGTGGAAGACCTGTTGCGGGAGTATCTCCCGATCCTGGTGTTTCTGGCCGTTGCTATAGGCCTTGGAATCGTCTTGATTCTTGCGGCTGTTGTACTGGCCGTCCGCAATCCGGACCCCGAAAAAGTCAGCGCATATGAATGTGGTTTCAACGCTTTCGACGATGCGCGGATGAAATTTGACGTCCGATTCTATTTGGTTTCGATTCTTTTCATCATATTCGATCTGGAAATCGCATTCCTGTTCCCGTGGGCCGTGGGCTTCCGGGACATAAGTGATGTTGGTTTCTGGTCCATGATGGTGTTCCTGGCGGTGCTGACCATCGGCTTTGCCTATGAATGGAAGAAGGGGGCCCTGGAATGGGAGTGATGACGGGCGCAAACACCGCCGGCGTCGACAAGGAAGTCGCCACCCAGGCCCTGAACGCCGAGCTGCAGGACAAAGGGTTTCTGCTCACCTCGACTGAGGACATCATCAACTGGGCTCGAACCGGATCACTGCACTGGATGACTTTCGGTCTGGCCTGCTGCGCGGTCGAGATGATGCACACCTCGATGCCGCGTTATGATGCGGAACGGTTCGGCATCGCCCCGCGCGCCTCCCCACGTCAGTCCGACGTAATGATCGTGGCCGGGACACTGACCAACAAGATGGCCCCGGCGCTGCGCAAGGTTTATGATCAGATGCCAGAGCCGCGCTACGTTATCTCGATGGGGTCCTGCGCAAATGGCGGTGGCTATTACCACTATTCCTATTCCGTCGTGCGTGGCTGTGACCGGATCGTTCCGGTGGACATTTATGTACCCGGCTGCCCCCCGACCGCCGAGGCATTGCTGTATGGTCTGATGCAGCTGCAACGCAAAATTCGCCGCACCGGCACTATCGTACGCTGAGGAGAGAGCTGATGAGCGAAGCACTCAAAGAACTCGGCGCGCAGCTTGAACTGAAACGGGCCGATTGTGTTCTGTCGTGGGATGTGACCCATGGTGAACTGAACATAGATGTGGCTCCTTCGAACCTTGTTGAATTCGTTGAGTTTCTCCGATCGGACCAGAATTGCAAATTCTCGACCTTGGTTGACATCACCGGCGTCGACTATCCCGAACGGGCCAAGCGGTTCGATGTGGTCTACCACTTCCTGTCGATGTACCAGAACCAGCGCATCCGCCTGCGGGTGTCGATCCGCGAAGAAGACATGGTCCCCTCGATCGTGGATGTACATCCCTCGGCCAACTGGTTCGAGCGTGAGGTGTTCGACATGTTCGGGATTCTATTCTCGGGCCATCCGGACCTGCGGCGCATTCTCACGGATTATGGGTTCCGCGGCTATCCGTTGCGCAAGGATTTCCCGACCACCGGCTATACCGAGGTTCGCTATGACGAGGCGCAAAAGCGCGTGGTCTACGAGCCCGTCTCGCTGGTGCAGGAATACCGTCAATTCGATTTCATGTCTCCGTGGGAAGGTGCGAACTACATTCTGCCAGGGGATGAGAAACAGGAGACCTAATCATGTTCGAGTTCCTGATCTGGATAATTCTGGTCGTTGCAACAGTCGTTCCGATGATCAAGCTGCTGCCGCATTTCGGGATCAACAAGAACTGGGCGTTTGCATGCATCATCTCTCCGGTCGTGATTGTCCTGCTGTGGATGATGGCCATGAAACTGCAAGAGATGGAGCGACGCTGACATGATGGGCGAACTGATCGTTTTGGGCGCATTGGGCGTCTTGCTTGCAGGGGCTGCTGCCAAAGCGGCCGAAGCCGAAAAGGTCCGGGTGCGGGCCGAGGCGAAAAAGAAGAAACGAGGGCGTTGATGGACGGCTCAAGATACGATGACGGCAGCACGGACGCGCTGAGCGGAGAACAGAAGATCCGCAATTTCAACATTAACTTCGGTCCGCAACACCCTGCGGCGCACGGGGTTTTGCGTCTTGTGCTCGAACTCGACGGCGAGATCGTCGAACGGTGCGACCCGCATATCGGCCTGCTACACCGCGGCACCGAAAAGCTGATGGAAAGCCGCACGTATCTGCAGAACCTGCCGTATTTCGACCGCCTGGACTATGTGGCACCGATGAACCAGGAACACGCCTGGTGTCTGGCCATCGAAAAACTGACCGGGGTCGAGGTGCCGCGCCGGGGTTCGCTGATCCGGGTTCTGTATTCCGAGATCGGGCGCGTCCTGAACCACCTTCTGAACGTGACCACTCAGGCGATGGACGTGGGTGCTCTGACCCCGCCGCTCTGGGGTTTTGAAGAGCGTGAAAAGCTGATGGTGTTCTACGAGCGTGCCTGCGGTGCACGTCTACACGCGGCCTATTTCCGCCCCGGCGGTGTGCATCAGGACCTGCCGCCGGAACTGCTGGACGATATCGAGGCCTGGAGCCACGAGTTCCCCGCCGTACTGGACGACATTGACGGTCTGCTGACCGAAAACCGCATCTTCAAACAGCGCAATGCCGATATTGGCGTCGTGACCGAAGATGACATCCAGAAATACGGATTCTCGGGCGTAATGGTGCGCGGATCGGGTCTGGCTTGGGACCTGCGTCGCGCGCAGCCCTATGAATGCTACGACGAGTTTGAATTCCAGATCCCCGTCGGCAAGAACGGCGACTGCTATGATCGTTACCTTGTCCGCATGGAAGAAATGCGTCAGTCGCTGTCGATCATCCAGCAAGCCATCGCCAAGATTCGCGATTGCCCGGGTGATGTTCTGGCGCGCGGCAAGATTACCCCGCCGAAACGCTCGGACATGAAGACCTCGATGGAAAGCTTGATCCACCACTTCAAGCTTTACACCGAAGGCTTCCACGTCCCCGCCGGCGAGGTCTATGCCGCCGTCGAGGCGCCCAAGGGCGAATTTGGCGTCTATCTGGTCGCCGACGGCACCAACAAACCCTACCGTGCCAAACTGCGCGCGCCGGGCTTCCTGCATCTGCAAGCCATGGACCACGTTGCCAAGGGCCACCAACTGGCCGACGTAGCCGCCATCATCGGCACCATGGACGTCGTATTTGGAGAGATTGACCGCTAATGCTCCGCCGTCTTCATCCCGAACAACCCGAAAGCTTTGCCTTCACCGCTGCCAACCAGCAATGGGCCGAAGCACAGATCACCAAATACCCCGAAGGGCGTCAGGCCAGCGCGGTCATTCCGCTGTTGTGGCGCGCGCAGGAGCAGGAGGGCTGGCTGAGCCGCCCGGCGATTGAATTGGTCGCCGACATGCTGGGCATGGCCTATATCCGCGTGCTTGAGGTTGCGTCGTTCTACTTCATGTTCCAACTGCAACCGGTTGGCTCGGTGGCGCATATTCAAGTCTGTGGCACCACGTCCTGCATGATCTGCGGGGCCGAGGATCTGATAGCCGTCTGCAAGGAAAAGATCGCCGCAAAGCCGCATGAACTGTCCGCCGATGGCAAGCTGAGCTGGGAAGAGGTAGAATGCCTCGGGTCCTGCACCAACGCGCCGATGGCGCAAATCGGCAAGGACTACTACGAAGATCTGACGGCCGAAAGTTTCAGTAAAATCATCGACGATCTGGCCGCTGGCAAGGTACCTACGCCGGGTCCACAAAACGGGCGTTATGCGGCAGAACCACTGAGCGGTCTTAGCAGCCTGAATGAATATGAAGCGGGCAAACCTCAGTACAATGCCAGCGTCGAGTTGGCCGTCGATTTGGGCGATACGGTCAAACGCATCGACGGGACAGAGGTTCCGATCCTGACCCCTTGGCTGGGTAAGGACGGCAAGGCTGCATCGACCAAGGCTGCGCCAAAGCCGCCAAAAGCACCGAAACCGGCCAAGCCTGCGGTGAAGCAGGCTGAGGAAGCCAAGGCCGACAAGGAAGATCAGCCTGAAACGCTGACTGCGGCGCGCGATGGTAAGGCGGATGACCTCAAATTGCTGAAAGGCGTGGGCCCGAAACTCGAGCAAACGCTGAACGAACTGGGCTTCTATCACTACGACCAGATCGCAGCTTGGACACCGGAACAGGTGGCCTGGGTCGATGCGCGGCTGAAATTCAAAGGCCGGATCGAGCGTGACGGCTGGATCGAACAGGCGGCCAAACTTGCGGCGGGTGAGGAAACCGAATTCGCCAAACGTGCCAAGGAAGACGGCACTTACGAAGACTAAACGACGGTGCCCATCCGGGGCATCGAGGTGAGATGGACAAAGACAAGGAACAGGCCATAGCCCGCAAGGGTCGACATATCGGCATTGTCATCGCTGTGACCATGCTGCTGTGGCTTGCCATGACGCTGTTCATCGGACCCGCGCTGGGAATGCCGGGGCGCTATGCGCTGCTTTTTGATCTCGCTGCGTTGGCGGGATTCATTTATGCGGGCGTTAACATTTTTCAACTCTGGCGCATGCGTCAGGACAGCTGAAGGTAATATACGATGCTGAAGGATCAGGACCGGATCTTTACCAACATCTACGGGATGCATGAGCGTACGCTGAAAGGCGCGCAAGCCCGCGGGCATTGGGACGGCACTGCTGGCCTGATTGAGAAGGGGCGCGACTGGATCATCCAGACGATGAAGGACTCGGGGCTGCGTGGGCGCGGTGGTGCGGGCTTCCCCACCGGTCTGAAATGGTCGTTCATGCCCAAGGAAAGCGACGGTCGTCCGGCTTATCTGGTTGTGAACGCCGACGAATCCGAGCCCGGCACCTGTAAAGACCGCGAGATTATGCGCCATGATCCGCATACGCTGATCGAAGGCTGCCTGATCGCGTCCTTCGCGATGAATGCGCATACGTGTTACATTTACCTGCGCGGCGAATATATCCGCGAGCGTGAGGCGCTGCAGGCGGCGATTGACGAAGCCTATGACGCGGGTCTACTGGGCAAGAACGCTGCCGGTTCGGGTTGGGATTTCGATTTGTTCCTGCATCACGGGGCCGGGGCCTATATCTGCGGCGAGGAAACCGCTCTGCTGGAAAGCCTTGAGGGCAAGAAGGGCATGCCGCGGATGAAACCTCCGTTCCCGGCGGGCGCGGGATTGTATGGTTGTCCGACCACGGTAAACAACGTGGAATCCATTGCCGTTGTGCCGACTATCCTGCGCCGGGGCGCGGATTGGTTCGCGGGTTTTGGTCGTCAGAACAACGCGGGCACCAAGCTGTTTGCGATCTCGGGCCACGTGAACAACCCGTGTGTCGTTGAAGAGGCGATGTCGATCCCCTTTGAAGAACTAATCGAGACCCACTGCGGCGGCATTCGCGGTGGTTGGGACAATCTGCTGGCGGTCATCCCCGGCGGGTCATCAGTGCCTTGTGTTCGCGGCGAGCATATGCGTGACGCGATTATGGATTTTGACCACCTGCGCAACGATCTGGGGTCGGGCCTCGGCACGGCTGCAGTTATCGTAATGGACAAGTCCACCGACATAATCAAAGCGATTTGGCGCCTGTCGAAATTCTACAAGCACGAAAGTTGCGGTCAGTGCACGCCGTGCCGTGAGGGCACAGGCTGGATGATGCGTGTCATGGACCGTCTGGTGCGGGGAGAGGCCGAGTTGGAAGAGATCGACATGCTGTTCGACGTAACCAAGCAGGTCGAAGGTCACACGATCTGCGCCCTGGGTGATGCGGCTGCATGGCCGATCCAGGGCCTGATCCGTAATTTCCGGGAAGAGATCGAGGACCGCATCAAGGCTCAGAAGTCGGGCCGTATGGGTGCGATGGCAGCGGAGTAAGCCCAATGGAAGTCTACGCCGAATATTCACACGCGATCGCCTCTTTGGTCGTTTTCACCCTGATCGTTCTGTTCCTGTCGCCGTTCTCGGCTCTTGCCAAGGCTGGTAAGGGTCTGGCTCCGGGTGCGACGCCGGAACAGGATTATTCAGACAAGGGGTACCGCCTCAATCGCGCCTATCTGAACGGCACCGAGACACTGCCAGCCTATCTGACGGTGACCGTGGCCGCTATTTTGCTGGGGGCAAGCCCATTCTGGGTGAACTTGTTGGCCTCCGTTGCGCTGGTAGCACGCGTTGTCATGCTGGTGATCCACTTGCGCGGGCTCGGCACCCCACACAGTGGGTTGCGATCGATTTTCTATGTCGTCGGTTGGGCTTGCATGCTGATCCTTGGATTGATGGCATTGGTGGCGGCTTTCTGATGACGCGGAAGGATGCTCAAACTCGGCCTTCGGCACTGGTTGGCACGGCAGCAAGGAACATGGCCGTGACAAAACGAGCGGCATTGGTTGGCGCGGTCGTGGCCATATCTCTCGTGTCGGCCTGTGGCGGCGGTTCATCCAGTGATCGTATCCTGTTTGACGGCAAGTCTTTCCGTGCCAGCGCCAAGGCTGTAGACAAGCGGGCATCGCCCGCCGATTTTCGCGTGACCGTAAGCGGCGTATCGGCCTCATTGGATGGCGCACGCGAAGCTGGACGGTACGAAGGAACCAAGTTCTGCATCAATAATTTCGGCTCGTCCCGGATTTCTTGGGCGATCGGTCCGGATACCGATCCGCAGAACCTGCAGATTGAAAACGACAAGCTGACATTCGCAGGGACCTGCCGTCGCCCATGAACCGCGTTACTGCATATCCGCTTTCCGCTGGTGGGCTGCTATTGCATAGCAATCCAACGGGGACTCGTCTTGGGGAACCCAAGACGAAAGGAAAGCTAATGACTGCTATGAAGACGCTCGCGTTCGCCGTTGCACTGATGGTGCCTGCCGCAGCGGATGCAAAACCGCCCTTGAGGGATGTCAAAGAGATCGACAACGAACTCTATTACATCGCCATCGCAAACGAGATTTCCGATTACTGCCCGTCGATCAGCGGGCGTCGGATGAAGGCGATTGGGGTGATGTGGGGGCTGCGTTCCAAGGCGAACAAACTGGGGTACTCGGACAGGGAAATCCGGGCCTATGTGGAATCGGACGCCGAAAAGGACAGGATGCGCGCCAAGGGCGAGGCCTATCTGGCCCAGCACGGTGTTTCCTATGACAATCCCAATTCCTTCTGCACGCTGGGTCGGGCGGAAATCGAAAGAAACAGCGCCATCGGCGTGTATTTGAGAGCGAACTGAGAGCCATGTCTGACCTCCGCAAGATCAATATCGACGGGCAGGAAATCGAAGTCGAAGGTGCGATGACCCTGATTCAGGCTTGTGAGCAAGCCGGGGTCGAGGTGCCGCGTTTCTGCTATCACGAGCGTCTGTCGATCGCCGGTAACTGCCGGATGTGTCTGGTTGAGGTCGTAGGCGGGCCGCCGAAACCAGCGGCCTCGTGCGCGATGCAGGTGCGTGATCTTCGACCGGGGCCGGAAGGGCAACCTCCAGTGGTCAAAACCAACTCGCCGATGGTCAAAAAGGCCCGCGAGGGGGTGATGGAGTTCCTTCTCATCAACCACCCACTGGATTGCCCGATCTGCGATCAGGGTGGCGAGTGTGACCTTCAGGATCAGGCCATGGCCTATGGAATGTCCGGTACGCGCTTCAAAGAAGCCAAGCGCGCGGTGGATGATCTGGATCTGGGGCCGCTTGTCGGCACCGCGATGACCCGCTGTATCAGCTGCACCCGCTGCGTGCGTTTTACGACCGAGGTCGCGGGGATCACCCAGATGGGTCAGACCGGGCGGGGAGAGGATGCCGAAATCACCTCGTATCTGAACCAGACTTTGGACTCGAACCTGCAGGGCAACATCATCGATCTGTGCCCGGTTGGTGCGCTGACCTCGAAACCTTACGCCTTTACCGCACGTCCGTGGGAACTGACGAAAACGGAATCCATCGACGTGATGGATGCCTTGGGTTCGAACATCCGCGTGGACACCAAAGGCCGCGAAGTGATGCGCTTTTTGCCACGCAACCATGATGGCGTGAACGAAGAGTGGATCAGCGACAAGACGCGGTTCGTCTGGGACGGCCTGCGTCGACAGCGTCTGGACACGCCTTATGTCCGCGAAAACGGCAAACTGCTTCCGGCTACGTGGCCCGAGGCACTGACCAAAGCTGCCGAGGCGCTGAAAGGGGCTGAGAAACCTGCCGGGATCGTAGGTGATCTGGCCCCGGTTGAGGCCGCATTTGCGTTGAAGCAGATGATCGAAGGGCAGGGCGGCGTCGTCGAATGCCGTACGGATGGGGCAAGGTTGCCTGCGGGCAACCGGGGGGCCTATGCGGGCACTGCCGCGATTGAGGACATCGACACGGCCGAGCGTATTCTGCTGATCGGCACCAACCCGCGCGATGAGGCACCGGTTCTGAACGCGCGCATTCGCAAGGCTTGGGCGCATGGGGCCGAGGTGGCTCTGGTCGGGCCTGCTGTCGATCTGACCTATGACTATCATCACGTAGGCGACGACCGGGCAGCTCTGCAACAGGTCGTCGAAATGGGTGGCGATGATGAGATCAAAGGCAAGGCGTCACTGGTCATCGTGGGGCAGGGGGCATTGCAAGAGGCCGATGGCGCGGCAGTTCTGGCCGCCGCGCAAACCGTTGCTGCGAATACGGAAAGTGGCCTGATCGTTCTGCATACCGCAGCCTCGCGCGTGGGTGCGATGGATGTGGATGCCACCAACGAAGGCGGCATGGATGCGGTCAGCTCGGCAGAAGTGATTTATAACCTCGGCGCGGATGAAGTCGAAATCGGCGACGGGGCTTTCGTTATCTATCAAGGCAGCCATGGTGACCGAGGCGCACACCGCGCTGATGTTATCCTGCCGGGTGCCGCCTATACCGAGGAAAACGGGTTGTTCGTGAACACCGAAGGCCGCCCGCAACTGGCCATGCGCGCCGGGTTTGCACCGGGTGAGGCCAAGGAAAACTGGGCGATCCTGCGGGCGTTGTCCGCCGAACTTGGGGCGACGCTGCCATATGACTCGCTGGCGCAACTGCGCACCGCGCTGATCGAAGCCGTGCCGCATCTGGCCCGCATCGACGAAGTGATCGAGAACGAGATCCAAGCGCTGGACGCGGGTTCTCTGGGCAAGGCGACCTTCCGGTACGCGATCAAGGATTTCTACCTGACCAACCCGATTGCGCGCGCGTCGCAGTTGATGGCCGAGCTTTCAGCGAAGGCGCAGGCCCGCAAATCCGAGAAGATCGCGGCGGAATGAACCGGAGCTGTTTCATATCGCAGGCAAACGCGACTGCCGGGTGGCAGTACGCTGCGCCCGATTTGTGTGTGAAACCCAAGATTAAGGGTGGCGCAATGGCGGCAGATGCTGTTTACACCAACGCGCCGACCCAGCCGCTTAGTGCGCAGGCATCTGGCCTTTGCATCGCTCGCGGAAAACGGAATACCCACGGTGTGAGGACCAATGGCTGAATTCTTTAACACCCCAGGCGGAATAGCCATCATCATTCTGGCGCAAGTGCTTGCAGTCGTTGCGTTTGTGATGATCTCGCTGTTGTTCCTTGTTTACGGCGACCGCAAAATCTGGGCCGCTGTCCAGATGCGCCGCGGCCCGAACGTGGTGGGCGTCTATGGCCTGCTGCAATCAGTGGCGGACGCGCTGAAATATGTGGTCAAAGAAGTGGTCATCCCTGCCGGGGCCGACCGCACGGTGTTCATTCTCGCGCCGCTGACATCCTTCGTTTTGGCGATGATCGCCTGGGCAGTGATCCCGTTTAACGATGGTTGGGTTCTGTCGGATATCAACGTCGCTATCCTTTATGTCTTCGCCGTCTCCTCACTAGAGGTTTATGGCGTGATTATGGGGGGGTGGGCGTCGAACTCAAAGTACCCGTTCCTTGGCTCGCTGCGGTCTGCGGCGCAGATGATCTCTTACGAAGTGTCCATCGGTCTGATCATCATCGGTGTGATCATCTCGACCGGTTCGATGAACTTTGGCGACATCGTACACGCGCAGGATGGCCGTTTCGGTTTCTTCAGCTGGTACTGGCTGCCGCATTTCCCGATGGTGTTCCTGTTCTTCATCTCTGCGCTGGCCGAAACAAACCGACCTCCGTTCGATCTGCCCGAGGCGGAATCGGAACTGGTTGCGGGTTATCAGGTCGAATACTCGGCCACACCCTTCCTGCTGTTCATGGCCGGTGAATACATCGCGATCTTCCTGATGTGTGCCCTGACCACACTACTGTTCTTCGGCGGCTGGCTGTCACCGATCCCTGGTCTGCCCGACGGCGTGCTGTGGATGGTCGGCAAGATGGCATTCTTCTTCTTCATCTTCGCGATGGTAAAGGCGATCACACCCCGCTACCGCTATGACCAGTTGATGCGCTTGGGCTGGAAAGTGTTCCTGCCATTCTCGCTGGCTTGGGTTGTCTTCGTGGCATTTGCTGCAAAATTCGACTGGTTCTGGGGCGCGTTCGCGCGTTGGAGCGTAGGAGGCTGATATGACCCAAATCGACTACACCCGCGCTGCCAAGTACTTCCTTCTGCAGGACTTCTGGGTCGGCATGAAGCTGGGACTGAAGTACTTCTTCTCTCCTAAAGCCACCATCAACTACCCGCACGAAAAGGGCCCTCTGTCGCCACGCTTTCGGGGCGAACACGCCTTACGCCGTTATCCGAACGGCGAGGAACGCTGTATCGCCTGCAAACTGTGCGAGGCGATCTGTCCGGCGCAGGCCATCACCATCGACGCCGAACCGCGCGAAGACGGCAGCCGCCGCACCACGCGCTATGACATCGACATGACCAAGTGTATCTATTGCGGCTTCTGCCAAGAGGCGTGCCCGGTCGATGCCATCGTCGAAGGCCCGAACTTTGAATTCGCCACCGAAACCCGCGAAGAGCTGTTCTATGACAAGGAAAAACTGCTGGATAACGGCGAACGCTGGGAAGCCGAAATCGCCCGCAATCTGGAAATGGACGCGCCGTACAGATGAGTGACAGCCCGACAAATCCGTTCGAGCTGATGATGAAACAGGCTCAGGACATGGCCAAGGCGATGAACCCGGCGATGGAGAGCTTCTCGCCCAAGGGGTTCGAGGCGCTGTGGCCGACCATGCCCAAAGAGGTCATGGAGATGATGTTCGGCAACACCGTCAACAAAGACGGTCTGGACGCCAAGACCCGCCTGTTGCTGACGCTGGCCGGGCTGACCTGTCAGGGCGCACAGGCGGACTCGGCCGTACGCCAGACCGTCCGCCACGCGCTGGAAGCTGGTGCAAGAAAACAAGAGATCGTGGAAACGATCGGTCAGATGTCGGTCTTTGCCGGCATCCCGGCCATGACCCGCGCGCTGGATCTGGCGCAAGAGGTCATGGGCGACAACGAGGATGAGGATCAATGACCGTCTTTGCCTTCTATCTGTTTGCCATCAGCGCCATCACCGGCGGACTGTTCACGGTGATCAGCCGTCAGCCGGTGCACTCGGTGCTGTGGCTGATCCTGTCCTTCCTGTCCTCGGCGGGACTTTTCGTTCTGTTGGGGGCCGAGTTCGTGGCGATGTTGCTGATCATCGTTTACGTGGGCGCGGTCGCGGTTCTGTTCCTCTTCGTGGTGATGATGCTGGATGTGGACTTTGCCGAGCTCAAGGCCGAGATGGCGCGCTATATGCCGCTGGCCCTGTTGATCGGTCTGGTGATCCTGATGCAGTTCGTCATGGCCTTCGGGGCATGGGATAGCGCGCAGGGTGCTGCCGCAAATCTGGCGCAGCCGGTCCCGGTGGACCGCCACAACACCGAGGCACTCGGTGTCATTCTTTACGATCAATACTTCCTTCTGTTCCAACTGGCAGGCCTGATCCTGCTGGTGGCTATGATCGGCGCCATCGTTTTGACGCTGCGCCACCGTCAGGACATCAAGCGTCAGGACATCGTCGGCCAGATGATGCGCGACCCGGCCAAGGCGATGGAGTTGAAGGACGTGAAACCGGGGCAGGGGTTGTGATGCGCTTACATCTCAAGCCGATTTCGGTTGCTATATTGATGTGTGCTGTTTCCACAGATGCTGCGGCTTGCACGTTTGCGTACCTGAAGACTTGGCAGAATGCGCGCGTTGTTCAAGAAACAGATTGCAGCTTCGTCAATGGTGGCGATCAAGATTGGGTCAAAGGCAGCGCTGCCTTTGATTTGGGGAGCGAGTTTGTTGCCCAGAAGATCGGCAGAAGTGTAAATGTCTTAGACTGCAAAAATCGGACAGGGATCAATATTAGCGGGCCGGTTGTTGGATTTACTTCGTGTGGCCCATCGATTGATGTCGATGAGATTTGGCCCTTGCCGCCCGGACTAGTACCGAACGCAGAAGGGCGATTGGCGGATTTAGCTGAACGCGCCTCTCGCCGCGATCTTGCGGTTCAATATGACCTCAACGAACGCTTCAAAACAGAGAAACGTAAAGACCGTTATGATCAATTGTGCGGCTGCAAACTCTACTATCCCGACTCGCCAGGAGCGAAGCTATGATCGGACTTGAACACTATCTTACGGTCGCGGCGACGCTGTTCGTCATCGGCATCTTCGGTCTCTTCCTGAACCGCAAGAACGTCATCATCCTGCTGATGAGCATCGAACTGATGCTGCTGGCGGTGAATATCAACCTCGTGGCGTTTTCCAGTTTCCTCGGCGATCTGGTCGGGCAGGTGTTTACGCTGTTCGTGCTGACCGTTGCGGCGGCCGAGGCGGCGATTGGTCTGGCCATTCTGGTCTGCTTCTTCCGCAACCGCGGCACCATCGCGGTTGAAGACGTCAATATGATGAAGGGGTAAGAGAACATGGAAACCACCATCCTCTTTGCCCCGCTGGTGGGCGCGCTGCTCTGCGGGTTTGGCTGGAGATTCATTGGCGAGAAGGCCGCCATGTGGACCGCCACGGGCCTGCTGTTCCTGGCCTGTCTGCTCAGTTGGATCGTTTTCTTCACGTTCGACGGTCAAACCCAGCAGATCGAAGTCATGCGCTGGATCGAAAGCGGGTCGTTGTCGACAAGCTGGGCCATTCGTTTGGACCGCCTGACCGCGATCATGCTGATCGTGGTGACGACTGTTTCGGCGCTCGTGCACCTTTATTCCTTTGGCTATATGGATCACGACCCGCAATGGCGCGAGGGTGAGAGCTATAAGCCGCGCTTCTTTGCCTATCTGTCGTTCTTCACCTTCGCCATGCTGATGCTGGTGACAGCCGACAATCTGGTGCAGATGTTCTTTGGCTGGGAAGGCGTGGGCGTCGCGTCTTATCTGCTGATCGGTTTCTATTACCGCAAACCTTCGGCCAATGCCGCCGCGATCAAGGCGTTCATCGTCAACCGGGTGGGTGACTTTGGCTTTGCGCTTGGCATCTTTGCACTGTTCTTCCTGACGGACAGCATCAACTTTTCGGATGTTTTTGCCGCTGCGCCGACGATGGCGGAAACCCAGTTGACGTTCCTGTGGGGTGAGTGGACCGCAATCGAAATCGTCTGCGTGCTGCTGTTCATCGGCGCGATGGGTAAGTCGGCTCAGCTTATCCTGCACACCTGGCTGCCGGATGCGATGGAAGGCCCGACCCCTGTGTCCGCGCTGATCCACGCCGCGACCATGGTGACCGCAGGTGTGTTCCTGGTCTGCCGTATGTCGCCGTTGATGGAGTTCGCGCCGGGCGCGACCGGATTCATCACCTTCCTTGGCGCGTCCACGGCGTTTTTTGCGGCGACCGTGGGTCTGGTCCAGACCGACATCAAACGCGTTATCGCCTATTCGACCTGTTCCCAGCTTGGATACATGTTCGTGGCGGCTGGTGTAGGCATGTACTCGGCCGCGATGTTCCACTTGCTGACGCACGCCTTCTTCAAGGCATTGTTGTTCCTCGGGGCCGGTTCGGTGATCCACGCGATGCATCACGAGCAGGAGATGACCGAATACGGTGGGTTGAGGAAAAAGATCCCATACACCTTCTGGGCGATGATGATCGGAACGCTGGCCATCACCGGTGTCGGTATCCCGCTGACGACGATAGGGTTTGCCGGGTTCTTGTCGAAGGACGCAATCATCGAAAGCGCCTATGCGGGTGGAACCGGGTATGCGTTCTGGATGCTCGTGATCGCGGCGATGTTCACCTCGTTCTATAGCTGGCGTCTGATCTTCCTGACCTTCTACGGTGAGCCGCGCGGCGACAAGCACACGCATGAGCACGCGCATGAAAGCCCGATGTCCATGCTGGTGCCGCTGGGCGTCCTGTCGCTGGGCGCGGTCTTCTCGGGGATGATCTGGTACAGCAACTTCTTTGGGCATGCCGACAAAGTGGGCAAGTTCTATGGCATTCCGATGGCCGAGGCCGCGGCGCATGCAGAGGCGGGCGACCATGCCGCTGCTGATGCGGGTCATGGTGACGAGGCTCATGCAGATACTGCCCAAGCAGACGAAGGTCATGGCGAGGCTGAATTGGCAGATGACGGGCACGGAGAAACCGCGTCTGAGGGCGGCGGCGATCACCATTATGTCTTTGCGGGCCAGCCGGGTGAGGGAGCAATGTATATCGCACCTGACAACCACGTTCTGGATGACGCGCACGCGGCCCCGAAATGGGTCAAGGTTTCGCCCTTTGTTGCAATGGTGCTGGGCTTTGTCG
Source organism: Ruegeria sp. HKCCD9138 (assembly GCF_057220975.1). Taxonomy (NCBI): domain Bacteria; kingdom Pseudomonadati; phylum Pseudomonadota; class Alphaproteobacteria; order Rhodobacterales; family Roseobacteraceae; genus Ruegeria; species Ruegeria sp. HKCCD9138. Next base: position 96,498 of record NZ_JBWVAZ010000004.1, read on the forward strand.
TGGCCTACTGGTTCTACATCGTGAACACGTCGCTGCCGGCACGTCTGGCCGCAAACCAGCGCCCGCTGTACCTGTTCCTGCTGAACAAATGGTACTTTGACGAAATCTACGATGCCGTTTTCGTCAAGCCGACCATCGCGCTGGGCCGCTTCCTGTGGAAACGCGGTGATGGCAATACCATCGACGGCTTCCTGAACGGGGTCGCCATGGGTGTCGTCCCCTTCTTCACCCGCCTCGCAGGCAAGGCACAGACGGGCTACATCTTTACTTACGCTTTCTGGATGGTTCTGGGCATCGCCGCCCTTATCACCTGGATGTCGATTGGCGGAGGCGCACAATAATGGATAATATCCTCTCCATCGTCACCTTCATCCCCGCCATCGCAGCAGGCATCCTTGCCCTGTTCCTGCATGGCGAGGACGCAGCCGCGCAGCGCAACGCCAAATGGGTGGCGCTGGTTGCGACGACCGTGACCTTCCTGGTCTCGATCGGCATCTACACTGGCTTTGATCCTTCGAATACCGGCTTCCAGATGGTGGAAGAGGGCCGCTGGCTGATGGGTCTTAAATACAAGATGGGCGTGGACGGGATCAGCGTTCTGTTCGTCCTGCTGACCACCTTCATCATGCCGCTGACCATTCTGGCAAGTTGGCAGGTCACCGACCGCGTCAAGGAATACATGATCGCCTTCCTGCTGCTGGAAACGCTGATGCTGGGTGTGTTCATGGCGTTGGATCTGGTGCTGTTCTACCTGTTTTTCGAAGCAGGCCTGATCCCGATGTTCCTGATCATTGGCATCTGGGGCGGTAAGGATCGCATCTACGCCAGCTTCAAGTTCTTCCTGTATACTTTCCTCGGCTCGGTGCTGATGCTGGTGGCGATGGTTGCGATGTATGCAGATGCGGGCACCACGGACATTGAAGCGCTGATGAGCCATCAGTTCTCGTCCGAAGGGTTCAGCGTGCTGGGCATCTATATCGTCGGCGGCTTGCAGACGCTGATGTTCCTTGCCTTCTTCGCGTCCTTTGCGGTGAAGATGCCGATGTGGCCGGTACACACATGGCTGCCGGATGCGCACGTACAGGCACCGACCGCCGGGTCGGTGGTTCTGGCGGCGATCCTGCTGAAAATGGGCGGCTATGGCTTCCTGCGGTTCAGCCTGCCGATGTTCCCGGTGGGTTCGGCGGTGATGACCGATCTGGTGCTGTGGATGTCGGCGATTGCTGTCGTCTACACCTCGCTGGTTGCGCTGGTGCAGGAGGATATGAAGAAGCTGATCGCCTATTCCTCGGTCGCGCATATGGGCTTTGTGACCATGGGGATTTTTGCGGCGAACCAGCAGGGGATTGATGGGGCAATTTTCCAGATGCTGAGCCACGGGTTCATCTCGGCGGCGCTCTTCCTTTGTGTCGGCGTGATCTACGACCGGATGCATACCCGTGACATCGACGCGTATGGCGGTCTGGTGATCCGGATGCCCGCATACGCTCTGGTCTTCATGCTGTTCACCATGGCCAATGTCGGTCTGCCCGGCACCAGTGGGTTCATCGGAGAATTCCTGACCCTGATGGGTGCGTTCCAGGTCAACACCTGGGTGACGGCCGTTGCCGCGACTGGTGTGATCTTCTCGGCGGGCTATGCGCTGTGGCTGTATCGCCGGGTGGTCTTTGGCGATCTGATAAAGGAAAGCCTGAAAGCCATCACCGACATGAGCTCGCGCGAGCGGCTGATCTTTGCGCCGCTGGTCGTGATGACCATCCTGCTGGGCGTGTATCCGTCGCTGGTGACCGATGTGATCGGCAATTCCACCGCTGCGCTGATTTCGAACTATGACACGGCTCTGGCCGCGGCTGAGGCTGCGACCCAGACGGCCGCTTCGCATTAAGGGAGCTTTGGAGACATGATCCAGGCTGATCTGACAATAATCCTGCCGGAAATAGTTCTGGCAATCTATGCGATGGCGGCGCTGATCGGGGCTGTCTACACCACCAAGGACGGGCTGGCGCCGGTTCTGGTCTGGGCCACTGCGGGGCTTATGGCGCTGCTTGCAATCTGGATTGCGACAAATGGCGACGGCACTAACGTCGCCTTCAACGGCATGTTCGTCGATGACGGTTTCGCCCGTTTCTCCAAGGTTGCGATCCTGCTTTCTGCCGCTGCCGTTCTGTTGATGAGTCAGGATTACATGGCGCGCCGTGGCTTGCTGCGGTTTGAATATCCGCTGCTGGTCGCTTTGGCCGCCGTCGGCATGATGATGATGGTTAGCGCCGGCGATTTGATGTCGCTGTATATGGGGTTGGAGCTGCAATCCCTGTCGCTTTATGTCGTGGCCGCCTTGCGGCGTGACAGCGCGAAATCGACCGAAGCGGGACTGAAGTATTTTGTTCTTGGCGCGCTCAGCTCGGGCCTGCTGCTGTACGGCGCTTCGCTGGTATACGGCTTTACTGGGACAACGCTGTTCTCGGGCATAATCCAGACGGTGCATCACGACGATATATCGATCGGGTTGCTGTTCGGTCTGGTCTTCCTGATCTCGGGGCTGGCGTTCAAGGTCTCTGCCGTGCCGTTTCACATGTGGACGCCGGATGTATATGAGGGCTCGCCCACTCCGATCACCGCGTTCTTTGCCACCGCGCCCAAGGTGGCGGCAATGGCACTGTTCGCGCGCCTGATGCATGACGCTTTTGGCGGTGTGATCCAGGATTGGCAGCAGGTGATTGTCTTGCTTTCGGTATTGTCGATGCTGCTGGGCGCTGTCGCGGCCATTGGTCAACGCGACATCAAGCGACTGATGGCATTTTCGTCGATTGCCCATATGGGCTATGCGCTGATTGGTTTGGCTGCAGGGACGGAAATGGGCGTCAAGGCGATGCTGATGTATCTGGCGATCTACGTGACCATGAACATCGGCACTTTCGCCTTCATCCTGATGATGGAGCGTGATGGCAAGCCTGTGACGGATATCGACGCGTTACGGCAGTATTCGAAACGCGATCCGGGCAAGGCGCTTGCCGTTCTGATCCTGATGTTCAGCCTTGCAGGCGTGCCCCCGATGCTGGGTTTCTTTGCCAAGTTTGGTGTCTGGCAGGCCGGTGTGGATGCAGGTCTGATCGGTTTGGTCATCGTATCGGCAATCGCCTCGGTCATCGGCGCGTTCTATTACTTGCGGATCGTGTTCTACATGTATTTCGGTGCCGAAAACGAAGATCCGATCGAAACCCGTTCCTCGCCCGTTCTGTGGGGGGCATTGATGGGTTCGGCGGCGCTGATGCTGATTGGCGTGTTCTACCAGTTCGGCCTCGAAGGCGCGGCTGCGGCTGCGGCGACGACGCTTGTCAACTGACCTGAAACGATTACAGAAAAAGGAGGCTCGGTCGTGCGACCGGGCCTTTTTGACATGAGTGACTGGCCATCGGGATACGGCCTGCACGTATTGCAGGAAGTCGATAGCACTCTGAGCGAAGCCGCGCGGATCGCGCCGACGGCCACAGGCCCGGTTTGGATCATGGCGCATCATCAAACCGCGGCGCGTGGGCGGCGGGGCAGGGCGTGGGCCAACCCCAAGGGAAATCTAGCCGCCACATTGCTGATGCGACCCGAAGGTGATCCGGAGCAGGCGGCGCTTCGCAGTTTTGTTGCGGCACTGGCATTGTTTGATGCCTGTGTTGCAGTTACCGGTCGGGCGGCGGGTTTGTCCCTGAAATGGCCGAATGATGTGTTGCTGAATGGCGGCAAGCTGGCCGGAATATTGCTGGAAAGCACCGGTCAGGGGCGGGGTGTCTCGCATCTGGCCATCGGAATTGGTGTCAACCTCGCCGAGGCACCCGGTGCCGATACGATCGAACCCGGCTCGGTACGTCCCGTCTCTCTGCTGTCGGAAACCGGTGCCCACGTGACGGCCGAAGACTTTCTGACCGAATTGGCTGCTGCCTATGCCCGATACGAAACGCAATTCATCACCTATGGCTTCGAGCCGATCCGAACCGCTTGGTTGTCCCGCGCGGCCCGGTTAGGGGAGGTCATCACCGCCCGTGCCGCCGCGTCTGAGACGGTTGGCACCTTCGAAACGGTGGACGCAGGCGGCAACCTTGTCTTAAACACCGCAAAAGGCCGCGTCAGCATACCGGCGGCGGATGTGTATTTCTAAAGGGGGCGCAGATGCTTCTGGCGATTGACTGCGGCAATACCAACACCGTTTTCTCGATCTGGGACGGCGAGAAATTCCTGTGCACGCTGCGCACCTCGACCCACCATTCCCGCACTGCGGACGCCTATTTCACCTGGTATTCGACGCTGGTGAAGCATTACGGCATCGAGGCGGACATAACGGACGTGATCATCTCGTCCACGGTGCCGCGCGTGGTGTTCAACCTTCGTGTCTTTGCCGACCGATTCTTTGGTTGTAGGCCCTTGGTCGTAGGCAAACCCGAAACGCTGCTGCCCTTCAAACCACGCGTGGACGAGGGCACGCAAGTAGGCCCGGACCGGTTGGTGAACACCGCTGGCGCGTTTGACAGGCATGGCGGCGATCTGATCGTAGTGGATTTTGGAACCGCCACCACGTTCGATGTAGTCGCTCATGACGGTGCTTACGTGGGTGGAGTCATCGCGCCCGGAGTGAACCTGAGCCTTGAGGCGCTGCATCTGGCAGCGGCGGCACTGCCGCATGTCGACATATCGAAGCCGCAGAAGGTGATCGGCACCAATACTGTTGAATGCATGCAATCCGGCGTGTTCTGGGGCTATGTCGGCCTTGTGCGCGAGATTTGCGACCGCATAAAGGGCGAGGCTGCCGTGCCCATGAAAGTAATTGCAACCGGTGGGCTGGCGCCATTGTTTCAGCAAGCCGCGCACCTGTTCGACGCATTCGAAGACGATCTGACGATGCACGGATTGACCGTGATCCATCGCTATAACAAGGAAAATGGCTCAACATGAGCAGCGAAAGACTGATTTATCTGCCTCTGGGCGGTGCAGGCGAAATTGGCATGAATGCCTATGTCTACGGCTACGGAAAGCCGGGTGAGGAACGGCTGATTCTGGTCGATCTCGGGGTCGCATTCCCGGATATGGACAGCTCACCCGGTGTGGACTTGATATTCGCCGACATTACTTGGCTGAAGGAACGTGCCGACCAGCTCGAAGCGGTTTTTGTCACCCATGCGCACGAAGACCATGTCGGAGCGGTGGCGCATTGCTACCAGTCACTGGGTGCACCGATCTATGCCCGCGCTTTCACGGCCAACATTGCCCGTCGCAAGATGGAGGATCATGGCCATCCGACCGAAGCGGTGCAGACCGTCTCGGCCTGGCCGGAGCAGGTCAAGGTGGGGCCGTTTACCGTTGGTTTTCTGCCTGTTTCCCACTCGATTCCGGAAAGCGCCGGACTTGTGATTGACACGCCCGCAGGTCGGGTTGTGCATACCGGGGACTTCAAGCTGGACGCCAACCCGGTGGTCGGTGAACCGTTTGATCCCGATCTTTGGGCCGAGGTTGCAAAGCCGGGCGTTCAGGCGCTGGTCTGCGACAGTACCAACGTCTTTTCGACCCATCCTGGACGATCGGAATCCGAAGTCGGGCCTGAAATCACAAAACTGGTACAAGACGCCAAGGGTATGGTGATTGCGACCACATTTGCGTCAAACGTGGCGCGGGTGAAAACACTGGCCGAAGCTGGTCAGCGGGCAGGGCGTTCCGTCGTGTTGCTGGGCCGTGCCATGCGGCGGATGATCGAAGCCGCGACCGAAACGGGCATCCTGACCGATTTCCCGCGTGTCATCAGCGCCGAAGAGGCTGTGGATCTGCCGCGCCAAAACCTGATGCTGATCGTCACCGGCAGTCAGGGAGAGCGCCGAGCCGCTAGTGCGCAGCTTGCCCGCGGCAAATACCGGGGGCTTGAGGCGAAAGAAGGCGACCTGTTTCTGTTCTCTTCCAAAACCATCCCGGGCAATGAACGCGGTGTGATCCGCGTCATCAATCAGCTGAGCGAAAAAGGTGTGGATGTCGTTGATGACAGTTCGGGCCTCTATCATGTCTCGGGGCACGCGAACCGACCGGATCTGGAAAAGGTCCATGCGCTGATGAATCCGCAAATGGTTATCCCGATGCACGGTGAACACCGTCACCTGCGTGAACACGCGAAACTGGCCGAGGCAGGCGGGCGTGCCGGTGCTCTGGCGGTAAATGGCACCATGCTGGACCTGACAGGTAGTGCGCCAACAGTTGCCGACTATGTCGAGACGGGCAGGACTTATCTGGATGGCACGGTCCAGATTGGCGCATTGGATGGCGTCGTCCGAGACCGAATACGCATGGCGCTGAATGGCCATGTCACGATCACAGTCATTCTGGATGAAGAAGACGAACCGCTGGGTGAACCCTGGTGTGACACAATCGGCCTGCCGGAACTGGGAGGATCCAGCGCGTCGATAGTTGAAATTCTGGAAGAAGATCTGAACCAGTTTCTTATGCGAGCCGACGCGAAGACGCTGCGCGACGACGACAAGCTGGAAGAGGCGCTGCGCCGGATCGTTCGCCAAAGCGCAAAGATCGAGCTGGGCAAGAAGCCCGAAGTCACCGTGGTGATCAGCCGGATGCGCTAAAAGGCTTAGCCTTCCTGCGGCATCGGAAATCCCCTGAGCTGCAGGAACAGGCTGGCTTCTTCGTTGTTAAGGAAGAAGGGAACACTCTGAGGTGGTTCGGGATCGGTTGCACGAGCGGCGATTTCGGCCAGTACCACTTCGGTGATAAAGGGCAGATCGAAATTGCGCGCCTCACGGACCTTCACCCATTGCAGATGGGACAACTCGTCCGACGCGTGGGTGAAGTCATCCAGATCGCCCTGAACCGCCTCAGCATCCACCAAAAAGAACCGGGCATCGAAGCGCCGGGGGCGTCCAGGAGGAGTGAGGGCGCGGAATACAAACTGCAGGGCGTTCGCCGCAGGCACAAACCCCATTTCGGCAAAACTCTGCCAATCCGCCGGCACTGCGTTATTCCAACGCCCCGGTTGCCCAAGGATCAGGCCCGTTTCTTCCCAAAGCTCGCGGATCGCTGCGACGGCCAGTGCATTCTCCAACCCGGGATCAGCCTGATCGGACAACCGATCAAAGCAGACACCCGGCAAAGGGGCCGCCAGCGGAATTTCGGCATCGGCAGCGTCGACCGCACCGCCGGGAAAAACAAACTTGTTCGGCATGAAGGCCGCTGCGGCCCCGCGCTGACCCATCAGGATAGATGGGTCGTCAAACCGGTCTCGCAGAACGATCACAGTTGCGGCGTTGCGGATCGCGGTTTTGTCTGTTGTCATGCGGTTTTGCCAAATCCGTGCATGCGTCGCGCCCATTGATAAGCGACGACGACGCCCTTCAGGCGGGGCAACAGGTACAATGACAGCGCCACACACCCGACGGAAAACGCAATGGCCATGGTCCACGGATCCGGTCGCCAGTGCACATAAGACACGTGCAGGGCTGGCGCCAACAGGTGACCAACGATCAGGATGGTCAGATAAGCCGGGCCATCGTCGGCCCTGTGATGAAATAACTCCTGCCCGCAGTTCGAGCATTCGTCATTGACCTTGAGATAGCTGTGCAACAGCTTGCCTTCGCCGCAACTTGGGCACTTGCATCGAAACCCACGGATAAGCGCCGGCTTGGTCGGGCGCTCATCCTCGAGCGTGGTGTCAATGGTCTGATCTGTCATTTTGATACTCGCGCGTTCAGGTCTGGCTGGTATAGCGGTTGGCCGACCTACTCGAAAAGGGGGGTGCGTCGCTTTGCGGCGGCTTGGCTGAACCTTAACAGGATTCCGGCCCGTTTCGAAGGTAGCACAAGAAAAATCGAAATTCGGCGACGGAATACCGTTGGCCCCCCGTTTTAAGGAGTATCAGCAGCGGCGCAGGGCCGCGACAACAAGGGAACTTTGTAATGAAAACTGCAACCTTTATCTCGGCTATTGTTCTGTCTGCGGTCGCTGTGACCGGAACGTCTGTTCTGGCAAAAGGCTCAAAAGATCGCCAGCCCGCAACATTTCAAGAGCTGGATGCCGATGGCGATGGCCAGGTGACCGAAGCCGAGATCACGGCACACAGTCAGGCGAAATTCACCTCGGCCGACAAGGATGGCGACGGACAACTGAGCCTAGAAGAAATGCAGGCGGCTGCTCAGGTTCGGGCGAATGAGCGCGTGGCCAAGATGTTTGAGCGGCAGGACGCCAATAAGGACGGCTTTCTGAGCGAAGACGAATTGCCCAAGCCGCGCAAGACGTCCAAGATGTTCGAGCGGATCGATGCAGACGGAAACGGGTCGATTTCCGAACAGGAATACGCGGATGCAAAGGACAGAATGGGACGCAAGCACAAGCGGCATGGCCAGTCGGACACCGATAGCAACTGATGCGGGATGGAGGATCTGACCTCCTGTCCGACCCAAGCGCGCGGTGACCTTCCCGCCGCGCGCCGACTCAGCGATGCAGAGTTGCTGGGCCAGTTTGCCAATGGGGATGCGACCGCTGCCCGATTGCTGACGGATCGATTGGGACCGCGCAGCTACTCCGTCGCGTTGCGGATGCTGGGAAACAGGGCCGAGGCCGAAGACGTCACGCAAGAGGCGATGATGCGGCTGTGGCAGATGGCGCCTGATTGGGCGCCGGGCCAGGCGCAGGTTTCGACCTGGCTATATCGGGTGACTTTGAACCTGTGCATGGACCAGCGGCGCAAGAAACGGCCGGGCGCGCTGGAAGAAGGGGTTGAGCCGGCTGATGATACGGAATCTGTTGTCGATCGCATGCAGAACGCGGCGCGCAAGGACGCCTTGCAAGACGCGTTGGACCAATTGCCGGAACGACAACGTCAGGCCGTGGTTCTGCGGCATATCGAGGAGTTGTCGAACCCTGATATCGCAGGAATCATGGGAATTTCCGTCGAAGCGGTCGAAAGCTTGACGGCACGGGGAAAACGCTCTCTGGCAGCAATACTAGCCGGTCGGCGAGATGAGCTGGGGTATGAAAATGGCTGAACACGACGACGAATTGGATCATCTGTTTGCTACCGCACGCGCGCAGCGTCCGGCGCTGCCTGATGCTCTGGCGGTGCGGATTGAAACCGACGCCGAGGGCGTGCGATTGCAGCGTCTCGAAACTTTAAACCGGTCCAGTCGACCAACCTGGCGCCGGGCTTTTGACGGTATCGGGGGGTGGGGCGGCTTGAGCGGGCTTGTCGCAGCCAGCGCTGCCGGCGTCTGGATCGGGTTCTCGGCCCCGGCCTTTTTGCCGGATCCGGCGAGTTACCTGCTGTCGCAAGAGACAACTTACCTGGTTGCTGACCTGAATTTGGATGTGGACTATCTGGAGGATACGGAATGAGTGAGAATCCTGCTCCCAAACGCAGGTGGATGCCGATCCTGCTGGTTGTTTCGCTGGCGGTGAATCTGCTGATCGTCGGCGTTATCCTCGGGACGGCTTTGCGGTTCAAGGGCGGTGATCGGGCCAGAATTCCGCCGGGATTCGGTCCGGCGCTGTATTTCGCATTGCCCAAGGAAGACCAAAAGGCACTGCGGGGGCAGTTGTCAGCGCTGCGCAGCAAGGGTTCTCACCGCCGGGCACAGGATTTCACTGAACTCAGTGACGCTTTGAAAACCGTGCCTTTTGATCCGGTCGCAGTCGAGATTCTGTTGGAGCAACAAGCACAGGCGACGGCTGACTTGCAGGATGCGTTGCATAAAGAGTGGTTGGCGCGTGTGACGGCGATGAGCGACGAAGATCGCCAGATTTATGCTGATCAATTGGAGGATGTGGTCAACCGGGGACCACATCGGAAGAAAAAAGATCGCTAGGACAGTGTCATGCCGCGCTTTTTCGAATACGAACTTGATTGCGCCCGGCCTGTTTCGCCGCATACAGCGCCCGATCTGCCGAACGGATCAGGCCACCAATCGGGTCCGCATCGTCATGCATGTCCAGTTCCTGAGGTTCACATAGCTTCAAGCCCACGCTGACGGTAACCGGTATCAGTGCGGGATGATCCGGAATGCGGAACGGTGCACGGCAGATGCAATTACGGATCACGTCAGCCCTTTGCAATGCCTGTCTTTGAGAAGTGTCCGGCAGGCCAATCAAAAATTCTTCCCCACCAATGCGTGCCACGAAACCCGAATTAGCCAGGGCGGATTGCAGCCTTTTGCCGACCTCCAAAAGAACATGATCACCACCTGAATGGCCAAATCTGTCGTTGATCAATTTGAAATGGTCCAGATCGGCCAGCATGACTGCAAAGCTTTGCCCAGATTGACGGGATTGCCGTGAAATCTGATCCATTGCGCGCAAAGCGTAGCGCCGGTTATGCAAACCCGTGAGTGGATCCGTCAGCGAGTCAGCTAGGCCGTTGCGCATGGTGGCGCGCAAACGGTCATCCCGGGTTTTGCGCGAGATCAGCGTATCGAGACGCAGTGAAATTTCATCTGTGATGAAACCGCCAAGGCAAATCGCATCGGCACCTCGGTCCAAGGCCTCGACCGCGAGGTTGGCGTCGTCATCTGGCAGAACACCGATCAGAACAGTGTGACGCGTCGCGCCGCGCGACCGAAGATCAGCAAGAATGTTCAACCCGGCTGTACCGACCCCCATTTCGATCAGGATCGCGTCCGGAGTGGGCCCCGACAGAACGGCGTGCAGGTTGCTCTGGGTATGGCAGGCAATTTCGTGTTGTGATTCCTCGATCAATTCATTGCGCCACTTGCCTGCAACCTGAGTGGATTGAGCCAATATTGCAACTCGAGCAGTTTTTGGCGGTACGACAAAAGACGTCGCAGGTTCGGCAAAGCCGACCGACTGGGGGCCAGTTTTGACGTGCATGTCCTGACGATCGGCGCGGGCACGCAGCAGGCTACGCACACGCGCCAGCAGCAGAGTGTCCTTGAACGGATGTGACAGGACATCGTCCATTCCATCCGCCAGCGCCTTAAGCCGCGCCGCTTTGTCATTTTGCGGTACGATCGCCACGATGGGAACATCCGCCAGTGTCGGTTCGAGCATCATCAATTTCTTGACGTCTGCGGCATTTCCATCCGGCAAACCATGCGCGGTCAGCACAAGATCTGGCCGCGTGCGCCGCAACAGGCTGGCCAGGCCATCCACTTTCTCGCCCTGTACGACCTGATACCAGGCTGCGGTCAACTGGACCTTGAGCATGATTCGGTTGGTCGAAACCCCGTCGAGGACAAGTATTGTTCCTTGCACGGACATAGCCATTCACCGTTAGATTGCACGCGTTGCCAAAGTGTTTATGACTCTGGTTAACAAACCCTTTCCATGTCCCAATCCGAGACCAGTTTATGCCGATCTCTGCCAATTCTGCCGAAACACTGGCTCTCAATGTCCTGAGCTGGCTTGTGGGAAATGACGAATTGCTGCCAGTTTTTCTGGGCGCAACAGGGGCCTCGGCTCAGGATCTGCGGGACCGGACCGGTGAGGCAGAGTTTCTGAGTTCGGTACTTGATTTTCTGGTGCTTGACGATTCGTGGGTGATCGCCTTTTGTGACGCCAATTCCGTTCCCTACGATCTGCCGGGACAGGCCCGTGCCGTGCTGTCAGGAGAAGCGGATATGCATTGGACCTGACAAATCGGAGCTTTCGGGCATGCCTATAGACGCACTCCTGTTCGACAAAGACGGAACGCTATTTGATTTTGCGGCGACGTGGGGCGCGTTCGGGCGGACCGCCGTACTGGAACTGGCGGACGGGGATGAAAACCGCGCGACAGAGCTTGGCCGGGTCATCGGCTTCAACTTTGCCGAAGACTGCTATGAGCATGACAGTGTCGTCATTGCCGGCACGGTGGACGAGGTTGCTCAAGCCTTGCTGCCGCACCTGGCGGTTTATTCTCATCCCGAAATCGTAGATATCCTCAACGACGCGTCCGCCGGATCAAAACAGGTTCCGGCCGTTCCGCTTGCGCCGTTTCTTGAGGGGTTACGTGAGGCCGGCCTAAAGCTTGGCGTTGCAACCAATGATGCGGAAATGCCCGCGCTACAACATCTGGCGTCGGTGGGCATCAAGGATCAGTTTGATTTTATCGCCGGCTACGACAGCGGACACGGTTTCAAACCCGGTCCCGGTCAGCTTCTGGCCTTTGCCAAACATGTAGATATTGACCCCTCGCGTATCGCCATGGTGGGTGACAGCCGTCACGACCTGGAGGCCGGGCGCGCGGCAGGAATGGTCACGATCGGCGTTCTGACCGGCCTCGCGCCAGCGGAAGCGCTGGAACCACTGGCTGATGTTGTGCTGCCGGATATCGGTCATATTCCGGGTTGGCTGTCCACCCACTGACATACCAACAATGAATATCGTCGTTTTGCGCCAAAAAAACGACAAAGCCTGTCGCATACAGAGCGGCCAGCAGCTGTTGTTCGGGGCTTGCTGATACAAAAGCAGGACCCGGAGGACACAATGGCCGACACCAAGACCACTCGGCGCCGCGGCGGCGGTCGCGCAGGAGCAGCCGCCAGACGTGGCAGTACCGTGATTGATCAGATGCCGTGGAATCCTCCGGTCAATACTGATCGCCCGACTGAACCATTGGGCCCCGAAGGGATCGAGGCCATTCACGAAGGCGCGATGCGGATACTCGAAGAGATCGGTGTCGAGTTTTATAACGAAGAAGCTATCGGCATCCTGCGCGAAGCCGGATGTACGATCGACGGCGACAACGTTCGCATGGGCCGGGATTTTGTGATGGAGATGGTAGGCAAGGCGCCGTCCAGCTTCACGATCACACCGCGAAACACGGACCGTCAGATCACGATTGGTGGTCGCAACCTGTTGTTTGGTAACGTTTCCTCCCCGCCGAACTACTGGGATATGGAGATAGGTAAGAAGGTGCCGGGCAATCGCCGGATGTGTCAGGACCTTCTGAAGCTGACGCAGTATTTCAACTGTATCCACTTTGCGGGCGGCTATCCGGTCGAGCCCGTGGATATCCACGCCAGCATCCGTCATCTGGACGTGCTCTACGACAAGCTGACGTTGACCGACAAGGCCATGCACGCCTATTCGCTTGGTAAAGAGCGGGTCGAAGATGTGATGGAGATGGTGCGCATCGCAGGAGGTCTCAGCCACGAAGAGTTTGAGGCGAGCCCGCGTATGTATACCAATATCAACTCGACCTCACCGCTGAAACATGACCATCCGATGATTGACGGCTGTCTTCGGCTTGCGCGGCGGGGGCAGGCGATCGTGGTGACACCCTTTACCCTGGCTGGTGCCATGGCTCCGGTAACGATGGCGGGTGCCGTTGCGCAATCCCTGGCCGAGGCCCTGTGTGCGATTGCGCTGTTCCAATATGTCCGCCCCGGCATACCTTGCGTCATCGGTACGTTCACGTCCAATGTCGACATGAAGTCAGGAGCGCCGGCTTTCGGAACACCGGAATACATGCGCTCGACCCAGATGACCGGTCAGATGGCGCGGTTTTATGGATTGCCCATGCGCTCGTCTGGTGTGTGCGCGGCGAACGTGCCCGATGGACAGTCGATCTGGGAGACATCGAACTCCCTGTGGGCAGCGGTTCAGTCTGGGACCAACATGGTTTACCACGCCGCAGGATGGCTGGAAGGCGGGCTGATCGCCAGCCCTGAAAAGTTCATCATGGACTGCGAAATCCTTCAGCAAATTCAACGCTATATGAACCCTGGGCTGATCGCGACGGGCCCGGATGAAATCGCCTTGGATGCCATCCGCTCGGTCGGCGATGACGGTCATTTCTTTGGTATCCAGCATACGCAGGATCGTTACTCCACCGCGTTCTACCAGCCGTTCCTGAGCGACTGGAAGAACTACGAAGGATGGGAAGCTGCCGGCGGTGTCTGGACCGCTGAGCGCGCGCATCACATGTTCAAGGAAATCGTCGGAAGTTTTGAAGCGCCGCCTATGGACGATGGCATCCGAGACGAGCTTGCCGATTTTGTCGCCCGCCGCAAAGCCGAGGGAGGAGCCCCCACCGATTTCTGATCGATGGTTTAGGCTTCAAGGTGAGACTAGATAGCATTTGCGGCATCCGACGTCGAAAATTGGGTGTTTGTTAAGCTTTCTGGGATCAGATCGTGGTGTAAGCCAATTAGGGGCGATCCATGCACGGTTTGATCAACAGGGCGATTCAGTCTTTCGTCTGCGCTACATACGGGCGCTCGTGTTGGGTGCGTGCAACCGAAACGGCCGGCCTCGGGTTTTCCGAGTTTGAGGCGATGCTGGTCTACGATGATGACATGTCGATCCGCGTGCTTGATGCATTATGTGCTGATCTGAACCGTCCACGGGCCGATTTTCTTGAGGACTTGGGGACCTATCTGGTTTCGCATCCGAATATGGAGGATCTGCGCCGTCTTCTGCGATTTGGTGGTGTCACTTACGTTGAATTCTTGCACTCTCTGGATGACTTGTCGGATCGTGTCAGGCTAGCGGTTTCCGATCTTGAATTGCCGGTGCTCGAACTGACAGAGAAATCGCCTGCTGAATACATGTTGCATTGCTTTTCCGGCCTTCCGGGCTATGGCAGCGTCATGACAGGAGTGCTGCGGGCGATGGCGGACGACTATGGTGCACTGGTCATGCTGACACATGATGGATGTCACGGTGAGGAAGAGGCGATCTCGATAACATTGGTGGAAAGCGCTTTTGCCAAAGGTCGAAGTTTCGATCTGGGGGCGCGAAACTCATGATGAAAACTGCCGAGCTGGCCGCGTTGCTGGAAACTCTATGCCCGATGTTCCTTCTGGTCGATGAAACCGGCAGAATCGAACAAGCCGGGCCTACGTTGCAGAAACTGCGGCCCGATCAGCCGATGGCGGGCAAGGGAATTCTGGATATCTTCGAACTGGTTCGGCCAAGAACGGTAACAACCCTACCGGCTCTGATGGCCACAGCAGGTGGAAGGCTGCACCTCAAACTCCGCGATGAACCGCGCACCGCTTTGAAAGGGCTAATCGCCCCGTTGCCGAATGACGGGGGGGCGGTCATAAACCTGTCGTTCGGTATCTCGATCCTCGACGCGGTGCGCGACTATGCGCTGACCAGTGCAGATTTTTCCGGCACAGATCTTGCAATCGAGCTGCTCTATCTGGTCGAAGCCAAATCCGCCGCGATGGAGGCTTCGCGTTCGCTGAATCTTCGTCTTCAGGGGGCTATGCTGGCCGCCGAAGAACAGGCCTATACGGACACGTTGACCGGGCTCAAGAATCGCCGGGCCATGGATCACATTCTGGCGCACTTGATCTCGACAAAAACCGATTTTGCGCTGATGCACCTGGATCTGGATTTCTTCAAGTCGGTCAATGACAGGCTGGGCCACGCGGCGGGTGACTTCGTTTTGCAGGAAGCTTCTCGTATCATGCTGGAGGAAACCCGCAGCGACGATACGGTGGCCCGTATTGGCGGGGATGAGTTCGTGCTGATATTCAAAGGACTGCTGGATCGTGAGAAGCTACGCGGAATTGCCGGGCGATTGATCGATAAATTGCGTGCGCCCATGTCGTTTGAAGGCACGATTTGCTCTGTTTCGGCCAGCATTGGCACTGCGTTGTCAACGCAGTTCGAAAACCCAAAGGCCGCGGAAATTCTTCATGCAGCCGACCTTGCGCTTTATTCCGCCAAGAGGAACGGGCGCTCGTGCCACTGCCTTTTTTCCGAATTGTCTGAGGCGCGGCAATAGCCTCTGAAAATGGTCTGTTGCCTTAGCTGTTCAGGCAATCCGTCAGCGTGGCCGCAATTTGCCTTTGGATTGTGGGCAGTTCGCCAACTACAGGCATCACCACACCCTGAAAATCTGCGCGCGCCAGTTCCGAGGGGACATCCTCGAGAACATGACCACCGGTGCATGCAAAAAATGGCAGACAGATTGATTTCGAACTTACACCAGTGGCGGCTTCGGAGATTGAAGGCGGCTGTTCGACAAATCCCACGCGAATGCTTTGAAACGCGACCAGGTGCTTTAGTTTTTCAGCGAAATCTAAAGCAACAGCGGCGGGGTTTTGGCTGCGCCCCGAACCATGCGCGGCGAGCACAAGATCAGTTTCCTCGGGCAGCCAGTTTTGATCCACCATGGTTTCGCTCAATGCGCCAGCAACAAGGACCGGCAGGTCCGGATCAATTCCCAGCGGGTCCAGTATCCGGATCGGTCTTGACCCAAGCCGTTTTGGCAGGGCCTTCGTGACGAACCAGCCGCGTGCCATGAACAGTGGGTAAATCGCTGTATCTTCAGGCAGGTCATCCAGGCAGTTCTCAAGTGCTCGGGGCGCCGCCAAAGTCGCGGAGTGGACCGAAACTTGCGCCGTCAAGGCATCCACCTTTTCGGCAAACGCTGCCAGACTGGCCTCGGCCGGAACAGGGTCCGAGGGTTGTCCATGGGCGACGATAACGGCGTGCGGCATATTGGGGCTCCGGCGGTTTGTCCTGCGATAGATGTAGCCTTGATGGAAAGAGTCAATGCGCAAAACTGCTGAGTTCTAACCAAGCAGGGTCAGCCACATCCAGACCGTCATGGTCGAAACCGCTGTGCCGATCAGAACGGACGACGCGGCAACGCGCTTTGCCCGGCCATAAATGTTGGCGAAGATATAGGCGTTGAACCCCGGAGCCATCGCTGCTGTCAAAACCCCGGACCGGAACAAATCTTGCGGCAGAGAGAAGGCAGAGCCCAACAGCCAGACGAGGCTTGGGTGAAGGATCAAGGCGACACAGCAAACAAACATTATCGCCCGCAAATCCCCTTCAGGTCGGTACATGACCAGCACGCCCCCAAGCGCGAACAATGCACCGGGCAGGGCGGCGCGGGTTACCAGCCCCAAGGCTTCGTCCACGACCAGGGGGATAGCAACTCCGGACAGATTGACCACAAACCCAAGCGCAATTCCCAATATCAGCGCGTTCTTGAACATTGCCGTCAGGACCGAACGCGCCATGCGCGCGCCACTGTGTCCTCTGTTGCGGATGACCTCCATCACGGTGATCCCGAGGCCGTAGCAAAACGGGGAATGGATGGCGACGATCGCATAGTTGCCGGTCAGGTTTGCGGGCCCATAGGCGCGTTCCGTGATGGGCAGGCCCAGCAAGACGGAGTTCGAAAACAAACAGCAAAACCCAATCGCAACGCAATCTTCCCAATCGCGGCGAAAGATCAGGCGTGCGCCGAGTATTCCGGCGACAAAGCACAGACCAGCGGCCGAGTAGAAGCTGAACAGCAGACCGGGGTCGAAACTGGCGCTCAGATCAAGATGAGAGATGGCGAGGAACAGCAGGCAAGGGATTGCAAACCCCTGGGTGAACTTCATCAACCCGTCGATATGGGTTTCCTTGAAATATCCCGCCCGGGTCGAGGCATACCCCGCGCCAATCACGAGGAAGACTGGCAGAATGACATCAATCAGGTTTTGAAACATGTCATCGCCTCGCCCCTGCGGGCAGTATCGGGGTTATTTCGGCCCGACCTCGCAGTGTCTTACAGCGCTTGCCGGATCACGAGGCCATCATGGGCCGGTGTGACGTGATCAGGGGTTTCAGCGGCCACCGTGGCATAGTCCAGATCGATATGCATATTGGTCAGAACGGCCTGTTTTGGGCGCAGACGTTCGATCCACTCCAGTGTCTTCTCCAAATGTGCGTGGGTGGGATGAGGAGAGCGGCGCAGCGCGTCGATGACCAAAGTATCCAGCCCGATGAGGTGTTCCCATGCGTCGTCATAGATATCGGACACATCGGGTAGATAGACCAGATTTCCCATCTTGAAACCCAGCGCATCGATTGAACCGTGTTGCACCTTGATCGGGTGAAACGGGATCGACCCGCCGGGGCCGTCTATTTCAAACGGGCCATCCAGTGATTTCAGATCCAGAATCGGTGGGTAAGGAGAACCCTCGGGTTGCACAAAGGCATAACCGAACCGACCCAGCAACTGGTTCTGGGTGTCGCCATCGGCCCAGACGGGCACACGCGTTTTCATGTTGAACACAATCATACGCAGATCGTCGATACCATTGGTATGATCGGCGTGGGCGTGCGTGTAGACGACACCATCCAGACGCCCGGTGCCCGTGTCCAGCAACTGACTGCGCATGTCCGGCGAAGTGTCGATCAAAACCGTTGTCGTGCCGTCGGGTCCGTCTCGCTCTACCAGCAACGAACAGCGGCGGCGGATATTTCTTGGATTTTCGGGATCGCAGGCCCCCCAATGCCCACCCAGCCGGGGCACACCGCCGGATGACCCGCAGCCCAGAATAGTGCACCTCAACTCGTTCATGCAGCGGCCTTGAATGATGCGACTTTGGTGAACAGACGGTCGAAATTCGCCTGCGTCTGCGCAGCAAACTCGGGAAAATCCACGCCGAACACTTCAGCGCCTTTGCGGGCGGTGTGGGCGGTAAAAGCGGGCTCGTTCCGTTTGCCGCGATGTGGCGGCGGAGCCAAATACGGCGCGTCGGTTTCCACCAGAATGCGATCGATCGGGGCGGCGGCGAAGATGTCGCGCAACTCCTGGCTCTTGGGAAAGGCCGCGATACCGGACATAGAGAGGTAAAACCCCAGATCCAGTGCCGCACGAGCCAGCTCGGCAGAAGAAGAAAAGCAATGCATCACACAGCTATAGGGTGCGTTGTTGAACTCCTCGGTCAGGATGCGGGCCATGTCATCGTCGGCCGCCCGGGCGTGGATGATCAGTGGCAGGCCGGTGCGCTGGGCGGCCTCGATATGGACGCGCAGAGATTGCTTCTGGGCCCCGGCAGACTCGGCGGTGTAGTGATAATCCAATCCGGACTCACCGATACCGACAAATTTCGGGTGCCGTGACAGGGCGACCAACTCGTCTACCGTGGCCATGGGCTCGTCCGCTGCGCTCATCGGGTGGGTACCGGCAGCGTAGAAGACGGGGGCATGTGCCTCGGCAATGGCGCGGACAGTGGTTTCGTTGCGCAGGCGCGTGCAGATGGTCACCATGCGGGTTACCCCGGCCTCGGCCGCGCGGGTAACGATCTGATCCAGCTGGCCTTCGAAATCCGGGAAGTCCAGATGGCAATGGCTGTCAGTGATTTCGGGGGTGGTGTTCATCTGCTCTGACCGGCGGTTTCCTGTATCTTGAACACCGTATCTAGGACCAGAGCGGCAGGGTCAAGGTTCACTGCCTGACCATGGCGCGCGCGGGACGTGATCGTGGCGGCGACCTCGGCCCACTGTCGTGCTTGCTGTGGGTTGGAGGAGAGGCGGGCGAGCGTCTCGGCCTCGTTAGGGGCGGCCTCGGGGACGGGGGATGCACCGGTCGCTCCGGTCAGCGCCAACCGCGACAACGCAACGTCAATCAGGGTTAGCAGCAACTCGAATCTTTCAGCGGCACCGCGTTGGGCGGCGGCCTCTGCCAAGGCCAATGCGCGGGGTCGATCCAGACGCGGCAGCGTCCCCAGTATGGCAATCAATTCGGCGTATATCTCAAGACCACCAAGATTGATCAACCGCACTGCATCGCCCACGGATCCAGAGGCCAGTGCCGCCAGATGATCGGTTCGCTCCGGCAGGTCGGCCCCGGTCTGAGACAGGGCTGCCTGCATGTCCTGCGCATCGAGCGGCGACAGCCGCAAAGTCCGACAGCGCGACCGGATCGTTGGCAAAAGCCGCGAGGGTTGATGCGACACCAGCAATAAAGTCGTTCGTGCGGGCGGTTCCTCGAGCATTTTCAGAAGGGCGTTTGCGGCGCTGACATTCATCTCATCGGCAGAGTCAACAATCACGACACGGCGTCCACCGTCTGCCGAGGACAGCCCGAAGAACTTGCCCAGTTTGCGGATGTCGTCCACGACGATCTCGCCTCTGAGGCGCCCCTGATCGTTGATAGACCGCGTGATCGCCGCCAGCCCGGGTTCCGCCCCGGCCTGAACGCGGTGCGAAACCGGGTGATCCGGTTCAATGTCCAGCGTCCGGGGCTGAGGAGGCGCCCCAAACAGCCCACCATCATCGGATGGCGGCGTGGCCAGCAGAAATCGGGCAATGCGCCATGCCAGCGTCGCCTTGCCCACACCGCGCGGGCCGGTCAGCAGCCAGCCATGGTGCAACCGTTCCGAGTTGTAGGCCGTCAGAAAGGCCTGCTCGGCCGCGCTCTGCCCAATCAACTGCTGGGTTTCGCGGGGGTGCGGTGCGCCGGGGGCCTGATCCGGGGTGGGGGTCTCGTCACTCATGAACTGTCTGTCGCAAGGCTTTGGTGACGATTTGTGTCACATCCTGCGCGACGCTGTCCATGTCCCTATTGCCGTCGACGACGCGAAACCGGTCGGAATACTCCTCGGCCAACGCCAGAAATCCCGCGCGCATCTGCTGCTGTAGTGCGGGACCGAAATCCTCGAACCGCTCCTCGGCGCCCTGACGCCCCTTGGCGCGGGACAGACCGGTCCGCGGGTCCATGTCGATCAACAGGGTCATGTCGGGTTCACGCCCGATCATCAGTTCGTGCAACTGGTCGACCAAGCCCCGCAGATCGCCGCGTGACAAGCCCTGATACATCCTGGTGCTGTCTGCGAAGCGGTCGCAAATCACGACCTTACCCTCGGCCAACGCCGGCTCGATGGTCCGTTCCAGATGATCACGTCGCGCGGCGGTGAACAGCAGAATCTCCGTTTCGGCGGACCAGCGATCCGGATCTCCCTGCAAAACAAGGCTGCGAATTTCCTCAGCACCGGGAGAGCCGCCCGGTTCGCGCGTCAGAACAACCTGATGGCCCGCGTCGCGCAAATGCTCGGCCAAAATGCGGGCCTGAGTGGACTTGCCGGAACCGTCGATGCCTTCGAATGACAGAAACAAACCGGGTCTCGTCACAATAAGTCCATTGGGTTGCCGATCACGTCGGTGAACACGATACCGCCCACGGTCATCATTCGCACCACGAAGCCCCCGGATGCGACGCTTTCAGAGGCCACAAGCGGACGACGGATCTCTGGCAGGCCTTCCGGTTTAATGACCAACTCGGCCAGTTGTTGGCCCTTTTGGACCGGAGCGTTAATCGGCCCGTCATAGACAACTTCGGCCTGAATGTCCTTGTCACCCAGAACCGGAAACAACAGGGTCAGATCCTCCTGCGGCACCAGACCGACTGTCTTTTTCGCGCCCATCCAGATCTTGGCTTCGGCTATCGGTTCCTCTGCTTCGGCAACTGTCCTCTCGACAAAATTTCGAAACGACCAGTTAACCACGGCCTCAGCCTCCTCTGCCCGAACTCCGGTGCTGTCGAGGCCGGTAAGAACAAAGATCACCCGGCGATCACCCTGCTTGGCGGATCCGACGAGGCCATAGCCTGCCTCTTGCGTATGGCCGGTTTTCAGGCCATCGGCCCCTATACCGAGTTTCAACAGCGGGTTGCGGTTGCGTTTGTTCGAGGGCGCGCGGCCGTCGAATTCAAACTCTTCCTCGGCGAACAGAGGATAATACTCGGGAAAGTCCGCGATCAACCGGTCTGCCAGAACGGCCAGATCATGCACCGACATCATGTGACCGGCAGCGGGCCAACCGTTGGAATTGGCGAAGTTCGAGTGGTTCATCCCCATCTGTTTTGCGCGCTGGGTCATGTAGCGGGCGAAACCCGCCTCTGTTCCATCGGGGCTGAGCGCTTCGGCGATCACGACGCATGCGTCGTTGCCAGAAAGAACGATAACACCGCGCAACAGGTCTTCGACAGTGGGGCGGTCCTGGGTGTTGAGGAACATGGTTGAGCCGCCATAGCTCATGGCGTGTTCCGAAACCGGCAGAGTCTCATTCAGCGTCAATCGCCCGTCACGCAAGGCTTCGAACGCGACATAAAGCGTCATGAGCTTGGACATCGAGGCCGGAGGCAGGGGTTGATCCGCCTCTTTCGACAACAAAACGGTGCCGGTTTTCTGGTCCATAACGTAAGCCGCCCGCGCCGTGGTATCGAAGGCATGGGCGGGCAGTGTCAAAAGCGTCAGGGCCAGGGTCAAGGTAGTTGATCGCAACGCGGACAGCATGATTTGCCTCCTGTAATTCAGTTTTTGGCGGTGAACGCGTCAGTAAACCCGAGGTCCTTCACATCCGACAGAATTGCCTTGCGCTCGGCCCGGGTGTTGGCGGGGCCAACCAATACGCGCCAGATCGTTTTCCCTTCGGATTGCAGTTCACGAACATCGGGGGTCATGCCGTTTCTGCGTATCTTCTGCGCCGCGCTGTTTGCATTGGCTTCGACGCTGAAAGTGCCGACCTGAACATATGGTTTGCTGAGCGACGATGCCGTCGCAGCGCTTGCCGCCGCCGTAGTGGCAACTGGTGTCGGTTCGGCTGCATCTATGGCTGCGGCTGCTCCGGCAATTGGATCCAGCGGAGTTTCCGTGATTTCGTTCGGGTCTTTCTTTTGCCACCACTTCCGCTTTGCGGGTTTCTCGGCAGGTGGGGTGACCTCGGGGTCGGCCAGTGTCGCTGTTGGCTCCGCGTCGTCATCTGTGGCAACGCTTGTTGCCGCACCAGCGGCAGCACCTGCTGCCGCTGCGCTGGCATCTGTGTCGGTTTTCTTTTGCCACCATTTACGCTTGGCGGGCTTTTCTTCGGCACTGGTCGCGTCAGTGACTTCTGCAGCGTCGGTTTCGGTGTCGTCTGATGCTGATGCCGCTACGGCGGCTCCGGCCGCTGCACCGGCAACGGCGGCGGTTGCAGCGGCGGTTCCGGCTTCCTCAGCCGGTTTTTTCTGCCACCATTTGCGCTTGGCGGGTATTTCTTCCGCTTCTGTTTCGGCAGTTGCCGCGACATCCGCGTCGGTCTCGCCTTCGGCGACCCCACCTTCTTCTGCAGGTGTTTTTTCGACAGGTGGAGGTGCAATGGTTTCGCGGCGCAGGGCTACCACCTGAATACTCGTCGGAGCACCGGCAAGCATCCCCAATTGCTCAGCGGCGGCAGATGAGACCTGCAGTTCGGGACCCGGCAGGTTCCTTTCACGGCGGAACAGAGCCCCGGTGACGGTTTTGTTGTTGGCCGTATTCTTGATCAGAACCCGTTCAGGTTGAGAGACATTCGGGTGGGCCACCCAAATCCCCCCCAGTGACGGCCGACCGTCCCATAACCCGGCTTCAGTCACCTGAAAGACCTCGGGCGCTTCGACATCTCTGGTTGTGCCAGACGCAGGTTGCGGAAACAACTCGATCGTTTCTCCGGCGTCCGCTGTGTCAGAAGGTTTGTCCTTGTCTGCACTGGCGGACGGGTTCAAACCCTCTTCGCACCCTGCCAGAGCAGCAATCATGGCGGTCAAAGCAATAAGCCGATACGGCACAGAGCATTTGCCAGTCGCTCGATTCATTTCGATATCCCTTGCCTGAAAGGGCCTTTTGGCCGAGCCCCACCGCTTGTCAGCCGGATCTTTTGCCCGGTCTCCTGCGGTCTTTGAAGGGATCATAACGCGACCAACATGTCATGGGAAGACCAGCGATAAAGCTTCGGCAATATTTCCCCGCTTTATGGCTTGCCTCTGACTGCAACTGCGCTTAGACCCTGCCGTCAAGCGGGGAGGTGGCAGAGTGGTCGAATGCGGCGGTCTTGAAAACCGTTGAACGTGAGAGCGTTCCCAGGGTTCGAATCCCTGTCTCCCCGCCACAGTTTCTCTGGTACATATGACCACCCGAACCCCATTGTGAAAAAGCGCATTGCTGCGATTGCCCCAAAACGCCCCCAATGAATGATTGGCCAGTTCCCGGACAGCCGTCGCGGACAAACACAGCGGGATTGGCTTTAGAATACTCAGCGGACCGGCAGATACGTCAATGCGGCATTCCACGTTTCGGCAACCGCTTTGAAAGCTCCTTCTTTTTGGACCTGCAACAAGAGCGGGTTATGCGAAAGCATACAACAAATCGCCAACGCTCATTTTTGGCCCCAAACACTTCAATCAATGATTGTCACTCTGCGGATGAGAGAATTTCGGGTTGACGCGACCCAATAACCCCGGCGATTGGCGCGGTTTTTGCCAATAATCAAAGCCCCCATTTACCGAGCGAAATTTGTTCGAATCTTCCGCGCAGCAGCCGGGCAGAAAGTCGAGCGTTGAAAGGAAAGCGTCGTGAGGTTCACAAGTTTGGAGAAAGTCGAAGAAAAGTTCTGAGAATTTCGCATTCCACAAAATTCAAACATGTCACGCTTGATGCGCCGGGCAAACACATGCTTCAGTTTTGATGCTTGCGCGGGGAAGAATTGCGCAAGCCAAATATTTGAGAACTCTAGGGTTGTCAAAATAATATGCGCAGTGACTGAGCACCAATCGAAAAACTGCGCCAGGTACGTCCAACATGGAGAAATCGGATGAACAAAATTTCGATGCTATTGGGTGGCGCTTCGGTTGCGTTTGCCATGCCGGTGATGGCTGCTGACATTGTTATCGGTGTGCCGAACTGGGCTTCAGTAAACGCCACGGCTCACATCCTGGAAGTTGTTATCGAAGAAAACCTCGGACTTGATGTCGAACTGCAGAATGGTACGAACCCTATCGTATTCGAGGCTATGGACAGTGGCTCGATGCATGTCCACCCGGAAGTCTGGATGCCGAACCAGCAGAACCTGCATGACACCTACGTCAAGGACAACGGCACCGTCGTCATGAACGAAAACCCGGTTCAGGCAGAACAGGGCATGTGTGTACCCACCGCCATTGCGGAAGAGTACGACATCAAGTCCATCGACGATCTGAGCGATCCCGACAAGATGGCGATCTTTGACACTGACGGCAATGGCACGCCGGAAGTCTGGATTGGCGCGCCTGGTTGGGCCTCTACAGTGGTCGAAAAGATTCGCGCTAAATCATATGGCTACGACCAAATCTTCGATCTGACGGAGTACGAGGAAACCATCGCTTACGCCAATCTGGCAAATGCCACCAAGGCAGGCGAACCATGGATCGGCTTCTGCTACAGCCCGCACTATATCTTTGTCACTCAGGACCTGACCGTGCTGGAAGAGCCCGCTCATGACCCGGCAACATGGACCATTGTGCAGCCCACTGACGACCCGGATTGGCTGTCCAAATCCGAAGCCTCGTCGGCCTGGAATGGTGCAACCCTTCACTTGCACTACGCAAAGGAACTGGAAGAAAACTACCCCGAGGTGGCCGCCCTGTTCCGCAATTACCAGATGAACGGCGATGATCTGAGTGCGATGGGCAAGGCGCTTGCCGTCGACAACATGGAAGCGGCTGATTTTGCCCGGCAGTGGGTGGATGCAAACGAAGATACCGTTATCGGCTGGTTAACCAACTAAAACAAAAATCCAAGGGGCCGTCGCGACAGTTCGCGGCGGCCCTTTTCTTGTATGTCGGGCGGCGCTCAGCCTCATGGGGGACAAATGGACGAACCTGTCGTAAAACTGGAAAATGTCTGGAAAATCTTTGGCGCGCGGGCTGAAGAGGCCATGGCCGCAGTCCGGGCCGAAGGCATAGGAAAGCCGGAAGTTCTTGAAAGATTCAACTGTGTAGTCGGGGTTCAGGGTGCGACCTTCGAAGTGCCGCGCGGCGAGATTTTCTGTATCATGGGCCTGTCGGGTTCGGGCAAGTCGACGCTGGTGCGCCACGTCAATCGCCTGATTGAGCCAACCGCCGGCAAGATCGAGATATTGGGCCGAGATGTCTCCAAGATTTCCGAAGCTGAACTGCGCCGCATTCGCGCGCAGCAGATCGGGATGGTGTTCCAGCATATGGCGTTGATGCCGCACCGGTCTGTTCGGGACAATGTGGCGTACCCGCTGGAAATCAGAAAGGTTTCAAAATCCAAACGCTGGGCAGTGTCGGACCATGCGCTGAGTCTGGTTAACCTGACAGGCTATGAAGACCGCCTGCCCAAGGAATTGTCTGGCGGCATGCAGCAACGTGTGGGGATTGCCCGCGCCTTGGCGTCGGACCCCGAGATCCTGTTGATGGACGAGCCGTTCTCTGCCTTGGACCCGCTGATCCGATTACAGTTGCAGGATCAGTTCAAGGCGCTGGTTGCACAGCTGAAGAAGACCACTCTCTTCATCACTCACGACCTGGATGAAGCAATCCGCATCGGACACCGCATCGCTATCATGAAGGATGGTGTGATCGTGCAGATCGGGACACCCGAAGACATCGTCATGAACCCGGCCGACGAATATGTGCGTGAGTTCGTTCAGGGCATATCCAAGCTCAAACTTGTCAAAGCGCATTCGATTATGGAGCCGCTCAACAGCTACTCAGGGTCGCTGGAAGGCGCGCTGCGGGCGGATGAAGGCGCGGATCTGGACCAATTGATTGATCTTGCGGTGAATACGGACCTTCCGGTGGTCATCACGGACGCAGGCAGTGACGTTGGAGTAGTGTCAAAACCGCGCCTGCTGCGCGGTATCCAGGGGGGCAAAAATGACTGATGCAACTGCAGAACTGAAGGTCACCGCCGCCTCTGACATTGAAGTGGACCGTGATGAGCTGGACCGTTCGATTAATGATTTCGTAGGTCCCAGCGGAGATTACTATATCAAGGCGTTCCACAAGATACATGATGCCACCAGCCCCGTCCCAAACACATTCAACCTGTGGGCGGCTGTTCTGGGGCCATTCTGGTCGGCCTCGCGCGCGATCTGGGGAATGTTCTGGACGTTCCTGATCCTTGAAATCATCGCATGGGTCCAGATCGGTCGCGGCGCCTGGGGCAACCCCGGAGCAGACTTCGCCGAAAGGGCGGCACGTCAACAGGAGCGCGCCGCCGAGTTGCTGGCGCGCGCTGCAGACTCTACGGAAAAGGCCGATATCGACCGCTTTACCAAGCTGGCCGAGAATATTCAGAAGGCGGCTGATACCAGTCTTGAACGGGCCGCAGCCGCGCAATCCGAGGCTGCCGGAATTCTGATCACCGGTTTGCTCATGCTGCTGGTGTTCAAACTGGTTCAGGGTTTTTATGCGGATCGCATCTATGAAAAGCAGTATTCGAAATGGCGGATTAACCCGGACAGCACCGAAAGCGGCAGATCCACGCGGAACATCGTTTTAGGTGCCATGCTGGTGGCCGCCATCGGGCCGCTGATTGTTTACAAGTTTACCGTCAACGCCTCGCTTCCGCTGCTGGATGCATTTCCTGAACAGGAAGTGTCCGAGATCATCCTCGGCGAAGGCAGCGGCACGTTGTTCTCGACTGTGGCAAGCTGGATGGAGGCGCAGATTGATGCGGCCGCAGCGGCTGGTGGAGACATATTCGACGGGATCGTAGCCGGTGTGCGATCGGTGCTGGATGCGCTTACCATTGCGTTGATCGGGTCTCCGTGGCCGGTTGTCATGCTGGTAATCTGCGTAACGGCGTGGCGCGCTGCCGGGCCACGTGTGGCGATCTTTACGGCATCTTCCTTGGCCTACATCGCGCTACTTGGGTATTGGGATGTAGCCATGGAAACGGTCGCACTGGTTGGTGCGGCGGTGTTGTTGTGCGTGATTTTCGGTATTCCGCTGGGGATATGGTTCGGCAAATCTCAACGTGCCTATCGAGCGGCGGAACCAGTGCTGGACCTGATGCAGACGCTTCCGGCGTTTGTCTATCTGATCCCGATCATCGCCTTCTTCGGCACCGGTAACCCGCCGGGCATTCTGGCGACGATCATCTTCGGGATGCCGCCGGTTATCCGCCTGACAGCGCTGGGCATGCGTGGCGTGCCAGAAAGCATCAAGGAGGCGGCCGTCGCCTTTGGTGCATCGAAATGGCAGTTGCTGAAAGATGTCGAAATCCCATTGGCTCTGCCATCCATCATGACCGGGGTTAACCAGACCATTCTGATGTGCCTGTCGATGGTCGTGATCATCTCGCTGATCGGTGGCGGCGGACTCGGCAAGGAGATCCTCGAGGCGTTACAATACGCAGCCAAGGGTCCGGGCCTGCTGGGCGGTTTTGCCATCCTGTTCTGCGCCATGGTCATCGACCGGATCGTGCAAGGTGCCTTCCGGCGCGAAGACGAGAAAATCTGATGGCTCAAACGCCCTCGGCACAGCCGGGGGCGTTTTCTTTTCGGAGGCAGGGCATGGCTGACAAATACGAACAATCCATGATGGACAATCTGTATTGGTGGGGCGTGCCGACGTTGTTTCGATGCCCGCACACGGGGCCAGAAGGGCAGGATATCGCGCTGGTCGGAGTTCCGCATTCGACAGGCAACGGAACGACCGAGCGGGATCAGCATCTCGGCCCTCGGGCCTTGCGGCACGTCTCGGCAGTCCAGCGCCGGGTGCATTCGCTGTTCCAGATCGATCCCTGGAACAACACCAGAATTGCCGATGTCGGCGACGTTCCATTTCCCAGAGCCAACGATAACGAAGACTGCATCGAGCGCATCACGGCCTTCTACAAGGACATTGATGCGACCGGCGCGCGGCCCGTGTCCGTCGGAGGCGATCATTCGATCACCGGCGGTATCGTTCAGGCGCTGGGCGGCGGCAAATTGGCCGGTGGAGAGCCCGTCAGCTTTCTTCATCTCGACGCCCATACGGATGTCTTTACAAAAGTCGACCATTTCCTAGGTGCCCGTAAATCCGCTGCGCACTGGGGCGCATATCTGGCGGATCAGGGACAGGTGGATCCCACCCGTTCCATGCAAATCGGGTTGCGGGGACATCCGCGCAGTCTGGATTGGCTGCAGCCGTCCTACGACTATGGCTACAACATTGTCACGATGCGCGAATTTCGCCAACGCGGTTTGGCTGATGTGGTCGCACAAACCCGCGAGGTTCTCGGTGACCGCCCGATTTATATCACATTCGATCTGGATTGCCTGGATCCAACCGTTGCACCGGCGGTTTCAAATCTGGAACCCGGAGAAAAAGGGTTCGATATCGATGAAGCTGTAGGCATCCTGCACGCAGCCCGAGGCCTGAACATAGTTGGTGGAGACGTTGTCTGCATGATGCCCACCAAGGACAGCCCCAACAACATCACGGCACTGACAGCTGCAGCGGTCATGTTCGAGATGATCGCGATGATTGCGGAAAATGTCAGCGCTAAGTGACACGCCGATTGTCAACCGCCTGAGCAAGCACGCAAAGCAGTTCGAACATCAGTGAAATCCCAAGCCATGCTGTACCGCCTTCCGGATCAAACGGTGGCGACACCTCGACAAGATCGGCCCCGACCAAATTCAATCCTGACATCTTTCGAATGACCTGCTGCGCCTGAAAGCTGTTGGGACCGCCAATTTCAGGCGTCCCCGTGCCCGGCGCGTAGGTCGGATCGACAAAGTCGATATCGTAGGTGCAATAGCAGGGTTGGGTGCCCATAATCTCTCTGACCTCGGTCATGACCTCGTCGATGCCTCGGTCGAACAGCTCTTCGACACGGATAATGCGGACGCCTTGTGCCTCACCCCATTCGATATCGTCGGTGTTGTAGGCAGTTCCGCGAATGCCGACCTGCACGAAACGCTTTGGATCGACCAGACCTTCTTCGATCGCACGACGGAACGGAGTGCCGTGGGTGAACTTGTGTCCACCGAAATAACTGTCGAACAGATCGGTGTGGCTGTCGAACTGGACTAGCCCCAACGGGCCAGATGATGCGAGCGCACGTAAGACCGGCAGCGTTGTCAGGTGGTCACCCCCCGCTGTGAGCGGAGTGATGCCCTGTGCGACAAGTTCCGAAAAAAACGAGGTGACACGCTGCAAAGTGTCGTCAATATCCACCGGATTGGGCGCGACATCCCCCAGATCGGCGCAGTTGACCAGAGAGAAGGGGCTGACCCCTGTGACCGGGTTCATGGCCCGGATCATGGTCGAGTTATCGCGCAATTGACGCGGCCCATGCCTGGCACCGGGTCGGTTGGTCGTGCCCCCATCCCAGGGAATGCCGACCAGGGCCAATTCGACCTCATCATAGCGTTCATGGTCAGCGGTCAGGTTTGGGAGACGCATGAAAGTGGGAACTCCGGCAAAGCGGGCAAGCTCCATCGCAGAAACCGGTTGAAAGAAGGTGTTTGCCATGATGACCTCTGACATTGGAGTTCGTTTTGTTGACAGTATCGACACTGTTCGCCGTCGCAATACGAATGTTGGCGGCAGAAAGTTGGGCGCCTTCCTATCGCACTAAACAGTTTAGGGCCGCAGCCCGGCAATCACGGCATTTTTTGCATCAGACCAACACTTGCCAGAGCAGAGGTTTGAGAGGTTTTTTTACATGCTTGCCCATTCTTCGCCTCAATGGCCTTGGCGTTCTACACCGGAACTGCAACTCTCGATCGAATGTTGTATTGTCGGCAGGACCAGCATTGGACCGCTCCTACGGCTTCCTTCTCGGGCTGTATCAGCAGTTGGCATACACTGGTGTTATCCGCGCACCTGAGGAAAGTAGGTGCGGTTCTAAATTAGCAGAATGGCGCATTTCGAATTCCAAAACCCCAGTTTCGATTTTCCAAAACCGGAGAATGCGCCGTTGCTGTGGTGCAGGCTTTTTTCCCAAGAATAAGTAACGCAGTAAGGAGCGCGCGTGATGAAATCTCGGACCAAAGTCGTTGTGATTGGTGGCGGAATTGCCGGGTGTTCGACGTTGTACCACCTGACGCAAGAGGGCTGGACGGACGTGGTTTTGGTCGAACGGAATGAGCTGACATCCGGCACGACATGGCATTCAGCGGCTCAGGTGACCAATTTCGGAATGAACCAGACGATGGTCGGGCTGAAGTCTCACTCGATCCGGTTGTACAAAGAGCTGGCCGATGATCCCGACTACCCGATCAATTATCATCACGGCGATGGCGGCATCCGTCTGGCCAATACCAAAGCGCAGATGCAAGGTTACCGCCACTTCGCGTCGATGGCGCGCGGCATGGACGTACATTTCGAAGTGATTGATGCCGAAGAGTGCGCGCGCCGCCACCCCTTGATTTCCACCGATAACCTGATCGGCGGGCTGTGGGACCCGCTGGACGGCGACATAGACCCCGCGCAGCTTTGTCAGGCATTGGCGCGGCGCGCAAGAAAGGCAGGCGCCGAGGTCTATCGCAATACACCGGTCATCGGGTTGATCCAACACAGCGACGACACGTGGACCGTTCAAACCGAGCATGGGGATATTGATTGTGACATCGTCGTCAATGCCTGCGGGTATCGTGTGAATGAAGTTGGTGCAATGATGGGGGTGCATCATCCGGTCGCCTCCATGGAGCATCAGTACTTCCTGACCGAGGAGATCCCGGCCATCCGGGATGCGGGCCATCGCATGCCCTTGCTGAGATGTCCCATCAGCGACTATTATTGCAGACAGGAAAAGAACGGATTGCTGGTCGGTTTCTATGAACAGGGTTGCAAGACCTGGGGCATGGACGGGATTGATCCAAAATTCGTCAATGCATTATGCCCCGACGATCTGGATCGGGTGACGGATGTGCTGGAAGGGGCCTTCGCCCGCATGCCGGCGCTGATGGAAGTCGGCATTCACACCGTCGTAAACGGTCCCATCACCTATACGATCGATGGAGCACCCCTGATCGGACCCATTCCCGGAAAACGAAACGCTTTCTGCATCATCGGCCTGCGTGCCGGGCTGGGCGAAGGGGGAGGGCACGGGTGGCTGTTGGCGCAACAAATCGTGCATGGCGAAGCCTGTTACGACACGTGGTGCCTCGATCCACGCCGATTTACAGGGCATGCAAACGTTGAACTGACCGCGCTGAAAGCCGTCGAAGACTACCAGAACGAATTCAGGTTTCATTTTCCCCACGAGCATCGCCCCGCAGGGCGTCCGGCCAAGACAACGCCCCTGACGCCGGTATTTGCTGCTGCGGGTGCCGAGTTTACCGTGGTCAATGGATGGGAACGTGTCGACTACATCAAACCTCATCCGGATTTCTCGCCGACCTTGAGCTTCGATTTTGACGAAACGTTCGACATTGTCGCGTCCGAAGTGACGAACGTGCAGACAAATGTTGGTCTGGCCGAGGTCAATGGGTTCAACCGGATTGAAGTGACCGGCTCGGATCGTCACGCGTTTCTGGATCGCATGATCTGTGGAAACGTCGCCAAGCGCGACGGTCGTGTAGGGTTGGGCTATCTTTTGAACCATCACGGAATGGTCAAGGCAGAAGCCACCGTTGCAAACCTGCCAGCCAGCGACCGGGGACCGGCCCGCGTCTGGTATGGATCCGCCGCCGCGAGCGAATTCCATGACATGGATTGGCTGACGCAGCATCTGAAGCCCGACGAGGATGTTCACCTTCGCGGTTTGACAAACGAGCAGACGATCCTTGTGCTGGCCGGCCCGAACGCGCGGAACGTGTTGTCGATCTGCGCGCGCGGCGATTGGTCAGCCGAGGCGTTTCCGTGGCTCAGCGTGCGCGAGTGCTTCATTGGAATTGCCCCGGCAACGGTGATGAGCGTCAGTTTTTCCGGCGAGTTGGCCTATGAAATCCATATTCCCAACGCGTCACTCTATGCGGCCTACCTAGCGCTTGAGGAGGCGGGGCGGGCGTTCGGCCTGGGACTGTTTGGCGCACGGGCGATTGAGTCCATGAGAATGGAAAAAGGCTTTTTGCATTGGAAAGCCGACTTGATCACGGAATATGACCCCATTGAAACGGGTCTGGATCGGTTTGTAAAACTGGACAAAGGTGATTTCGTGGGGCGGCGTGCCCTGTTGGAACGACGTCAGATTGGGTCCCGAAAACGATTGGTCACGCTACACGTCGATGCGGTTCAGGCTCCGGCTCATCCTGGTGCCTCGGTGATGATTGGTGACAAAGTTGTCGGCACGGTGACATCCGGCGACTGGGGGCACCGAACCGGGATGAACCTGGCCTTTGCGTTTGTCGACAAAGGCATTGGGCCAGACGATGGAGGCCTGGAAATTGACATCTGCGGCAACAGATCGGCGGCAACTATTATTCCGCCATCCCCATACGACCCACAGATGGAAAAGGTGCGAGGTTAGCTGTTCGCCTGTGTGTGCATCTTACTAATGCGTTCCAAAAAAGCTCTGTAGTTCGGCACAGGATAAGCAAGTTTAGCATTGCCGTGGCGCACAATCTCTGTTTCGACTTTATCGAAAGAGTAGAAACAGTGGGAACGACACCATTGCCAAAACCTCTTAGCCTGCGCTGGTTGGAAGTATTTCAACTGATTGCCAAGTCAGGATCCATCCAAAAGGTGGCATCCGAGACGGGGCTGTCTATCAGCACCGTTTCAAATCACCTTCGAAGTTTGGAGAACTCATTGGGGGTCGAATTGGTGGATCACGGCCGCCGCCCCATGGGGCTGACCCCGGCAGGAGAGGTGTTTTCTAGGTACGTCCGAGACGGCCTTACGGTTCTGAAAAGCGGTGAGGCGGAAATTCGCTCGGGAAACTGGCAGCATGCCACCGCGCTGCGGCTTGCATTGATTGACGATTTTGACAACCAGGTCGCGCCTGAACTGTTTCGATGCCTTGCCCACGCACTGCCCAGATGCAACTTTCGCCATTTCACGCGACCAAGCCACGAAATCATTGCCAAGCTGCAAGAGCACAAGCTGGATGCCGGTGTTGCAACCCAACCCGCAGGTAAAACCGAAGGCCTGATTGAATACCCCTTGTTGCGTGATCCATTCATCGTGATCCTGCCGGAAAGCTACGGTGGGGCGATCGAGGATCTTCTGGATTCGGACGCTGAGTTGCCGTTTCTCCGGTATTCCAGAGATCACACCATCGGAAAGCAAATCGAGATTCAGCTGACCCGAAACAAGTTCAGTTTGCCAAACAGGTTTGAGCTGGAATGCAACCAGTCAATTGTCGGTCTGGTGGCCGAAGGCAGTGGCTGGGCGGTTACAACCGCAGCCAGCTTTCGCCGGGCAGAACGGTTTCACGGCAGTGTCAAAGTTCTTCCGTTTCCGGGACGGAACTTCGTGCGCACGGTTTCACTGTTTACGGCCGAGATTTATCCGGTTTCGACGTCCTTGCTCATTCACAAATTGCTTAGCAAACTGATAAAAGAGAATTTTTGCGATCCCATGTGCGCCAGGTACCGATGGCTCGAGAGCGATTTTCGGACACTTCAAAGCGAACATTAGAATGGTTGCGTCAGATTTTCGGTTGTCTGTTTGAAAGACAATAGAATACCCATTCCGACTTTTTCGAAACCTTGGTGCTGTTGCTTGACCGAACCTAGGTTGCAACGCTGATTGTCGGGTAGGAAAGCAGATGTCTGCATCAACCGTCTGGGCAAAGAAACAGCGTTATGGCGATCACCTATCTGAAAAAGGCGCAACCGGTTCCGATTTCCGAGAGCGCCGACATTCGTGACACAGTTGCGATCATGCTTGCGAACATAGAGCGTGATGGCGAGAACGCGGTGCGCGACTACTCCAAGAAACTGGATGGGTGGACCGGAGAGATTGTGGTGCCTGACAAAGCGCGTCAAGCCGCAATTGATCGGGTTCCGGGTTGCCTAAAGGACGACATTCAGTTTGCCCATCATAACATTCGTCGCTTTGCCGAAGCTCAGATGGCTTCGGTTTCGGATTGCCAGGTCGAGGTGATGCCGGGCCTGATCGCGGGGCAGAAACAGATCCCGGTCAACAGCGCGGGATGCTATGTTCCGGGTGGCAGGTATAGCCATATTGCCAGCGCGCTGATGACGATCACGACGGCCAAAGTTGCCGGTGTATCTCACATAACGGCTGTGTCCCCACCGCGCGATGCAAATGGGATTCCTGATGCGGTCATCTACGCGATGAATCTGGCAGGGGCGGACCTGATCCTGAATCTGGGCGGCGTTCAGGGGATTGCCGCGATGGCGGGTGGACTGTTTGGAGCGCAGCCTGCCGATATCCTTGTGGGGCCGGGAAATTCATTTGTGGCTGAAGCGAAAAGAATGCTGTTCGGTAAGGTCGGCATTGATATGTTCGCGGGCCCGACCGATTCATTGGTTGTTGCCGACCGGTCAGCATGCGTGGAAAGGGTGGCCTGGGACCTGGTCAGTCAGGCGGAACACGGTGCTGACAGTCCTGTCTGGCTGGTCAGCACCGACCGCGACGTAGCAATGGGTGTCGTTGCGCGCATTCCAAGTTTGATCGACAGCTTGCCTGAACCCAATGCCCAAGTGGCACGTGTCGCGTGGCGAGACAGGGCAGAAGTCATCTTGTGCGATACCCGAGAGGAAGCGGCTCAGGTCGCAGATCAATACGCGCCCGAGCATCTGCAAGTTCTGGCGGAAGACCTTGACTGGTGGCTGGATCGACTGAAAGTTTACGGCTCGTTGTTTCTGGGCGAAGAAACGACCGTGTCATTTGGCGACAAGACCTCGGGCCCCAATCACGTTCTGCCAACAAGCGGGGCAGCCAGATATACCGGCGGGCTTTCGGTTCACAAATTCATAAAGATGGTGACCTGGCAGAAATGCGACAGCGTTGCGTCGGAAGAATTGGCCACCAGAACTGCCCGGATCAGCCGTTTGGAAGGAATGGAAGGCCACGCCCGAGCCGCCGAAATGCGAATGAAGGAAATTGCTGCAGACCTGCCAAAAGCTGTGCCAAACTGAAGATCAGGCCAGACCCGGACCGAAAGGATGACTGAACCCAAACTCAAAGGCTGGAACCACATGCCGGAGGTGCCGATAAAGGTGTCGCCGCTGTTCACCTGGCCTTTGAAACCTGTCGAGATTGGTTGGTGGATCTGGGACTCGTGGCTGCTGATCTCGGAAAAGCTGATTATTCTAGGAATTGCCTGCGTCTGCTACGTCTGGTTCAGCCCTTCTTTGGCTGAGGCAAAAACACTTGAGATCAGCTGGATAGCCCAGATCTATATTCGGAACTTCCTGTTGATACTCCTTGTTGCCGGGGTCTTGCACTTGTGGTTCTACAGGTACTCCGCCCAGGGAAACCGGCTGAAATTCGATCCGCGACCGTTGATGGTGAAGGGCAAGCAATTCACCCTTGGTGGGCAGGTCCGCGACAATATGTTGTGGACTTTGGGTTCAGGCGTATTTTTCTGGACAGCATACGAAGTGCTGATGTTCTGGTCGTTGGCCAATGGGTTTGTCCCTCTCGTAACCTGGGCATCAAACCCAATTTGGTTTGCAGCAATCTTTCTGCTGATACCGATCTGGGAGAGTTTCTATTTCTATTGGATTCACCGCTTGATCCATATCCCTGTTCTCTACAAACACATTCATTCGGTACACCACCGAAACATTAACGTTGGTCCATGGTCGGGGCTATCGATGCACCCGGCGGAACACGCGATCTACTTGGGCTCAGTGCTGATACATTTCATGGTCGGGGCGCATCCGCTGCACATCATTTTTCATCTTCAATACTACACGCTGACAGCGGTCACCACGCATACAGGCTTTGAAGGTTTGATGATCAAGAACAAGAACAGGCTGGCCCTGGGAACCTTTCATCACCAAATGCATCATCGGTATTTTGAGTGCAATTACGGCTCTCTCGAGATGCCATGGGACAAGTGGTTCGGGTCATTCCATGATGGAACCGTCGAGGCCAATGAACGCATGCAACTGCGCCGAAAAACAATCGCGAACAAATGACAATATCGAAAACGGAAGGCGGGCGCGATTGCCATGCCTGCCGGCCTGACGCCGCGGATTACCTGGCTGCACATCAGTGACGCGTGATTTCCGCCTTGAGTTCCCTGTAGCCGCGGAATCGCGTGCGCCCGCCCTGAGTTCGGCTTGTTAGGGTGAAGGACCCAATCCGCTCAAGAAATCGCCGCAATGCAATTTGACCTTCCATTCTTGCCAGTGTGAGTCCAACGCAAATATGCGGACCACCTGCGAAAGCGAGATGACGGTTCGGTTTACGTTTTATGTCGAATTTGTCTGGGGCCGAAAATACGGCTGGATCGCGGTTGGCAGCGCCGATGCAAAGATGAAGATTGGTGCCTCGCGGGATGGTAACGCCATGAAATTCGACGTCCGCCGCCGCTTCTCGATTGCCAAACTGGTTGGGCGACGCGGTGCGCAAGACCTCTTCAACGCAGGTATC
Organism: Ruegeria sp. HKCCD9138; assembly: GCF_057220975.1. NCBI lineage: Bacteria > Pseudomonadati > Pseudomonadota > Alphaproteobacteria > Rhodobacterales > Roseobacteraceae > Ruegeria > Ruegeria sp. HKCCD9138. Next base: position 133,456 of record NZ_JBWVAZ010000004.1, read on the forward strand.
GATAAGGTTCGGGTCTTCGCGCAATTCATGTTGCGCATTTGGCTGATCATGCAGCAGAGCAAGGCCGTTTCCAATAAGATTGGTCGTGGTTTCATGGCCTGCATTGAGGATAAAGATGCAATTCTGGATAAGTTCGATTTCGGTCAACTGCCCATCGTCGTCACCGTTGATGAGCCGCGTCAGAACGTCTGTTTCGGGATCGCCAGGGGCTTTGCGACGGCGCGAGATGAGATCCTGAAGATATGCTTTGAATTCATCAACAGCTCGTTCTCCCGAAGCGAGCTGCTCTGCGCTCAAGACTGGTTCCAGTGCACCCAGGATTGCCAGAGACCAGTCCCTAAGAGGTCCGCGTTCGTCCATCGGCACGTCCAGTAGATTTCCAATGATCTGAATCGGGATTTGCGAGGCGAAATCCTCGATCAGATCAGGGTGATCGTCCAGCGAGTCGAGCAAGTGATCAACGGTCTCGATCAGGCCAGGTTTCAGACGAGAAATCGCGCGTGGTGTGAGCGCCGATGACATAATGCGACGCACCCGCGTATGCAGCGGCGGATCGTTGAAAACCAGCGATGTCGTGTGATGTTCGAACAATGAACTCTGCTCGCCGAATTTTGGTCCGAAGGTCGCCTTCTTGTCAGAGGTGAAAAGTTTGGTGTCCTTGTAAACCCGTTCCAAATCAGCGTGGCGCGACAGGATAACAGATCCGTCCGGCTGCATGCAAACCGGAGCGCTCTGAAGCAGGGCATCGTAGAAGGGGAAAGGGTTTTCGTGAAACTCTTGAGGCAGGTCTAGCAAATCGAACATACCGTAAGATTGTTGGGCAATCAGCCAGTGTCAACAAGCGGTATACGTGATCTGGTAGTGAGATAGCTTACGATCATAAGACAGCACCCGTTCGATGACTTCTGGGTACATCACTCTTGGTCAATGAAGTTTGCGTCAAATTCTATGCGTCTGGTTCGTCCACATTCCCCGACAATTTCCAGATAGTCCCCGTTCAGGCTCAGTGATTGAATGGCAGACCCCGTCGACCATTCGATTGCCCCAATCGCATGTGTGACGACGGAAGGCGCGTGCGGGGAAAGGTTCAACGCTTCCGGACCGGAAAGCTCTATATCGCGTTCTGATCCCAAAATATGCGCGGCGGCACCTTCTTCTACTCCGAGACATCCGAAATGGCGACCAGACCATGGCGGAAAATCACGCCCCCCGTTGGAATGCCACAACATCGTCATGGGCAATGAGGCAGCGTGTCTGAGCGAAAGGAATACGTCGCCTTCCACCGGTCGGGTCACGGCTGTCCATCCCAGCAAGTGCCCCGGTGCCTCGATCCCGACGACGAAATCCTCGTGCGCAGGAAACCAGGGATATCGGGTCAGGTCCGCAGTGCCGTCATGCGACGGGAATTGTGTCGGATCTGTGCTGAATGATGGATAATCCAATCCGGACCGGCCGCGCGCAGGGTCGACCTCCTGGGGAGCTGGGGGCGTCATCCAGCACGTTTTGGGAGATGTTCGAATAAGGCCCCCGTTTGGTAGCGACAGATTGGCATGATTGGCGACGGGAATTTCTCCGCTGCCGCCGGTAAATGTATGGCGTTGATAGACAAATGGGTGGTTCGGGCAAAGCCGAAGCTCCTTGGTCAGCTCTGCATTATTAACGCGACGATCCAACTTGGCGGACAAATTATCTGTGGATATGTTCGTGATCGACCATGGGGCGTTCGCGGGCCAGCCGTGTAACGGTGCCCCATCTTTTTCCTGCCCGAATGGAGCGCAGAAAAAATCTCCGCCAAGGGTATACATGTGCGGCGCCAGCCCATCGGGAAGCGTTTCGCCGGTATCGACCCACGGGGCGCGATGCAGCGGTGAAATCTCGGTGCCGTCGTCAAGCACTGCGAAACTTTCGATCAGGCCGGTACTTGGGTCGAACGACAACCGGATTCCGTCAGTGGTCAAATTGATCATGTCATATGGCCTGAGGTCATTTTGGATTTCACTTCGCCTATTCACGTCGTTTGAATTTCGCAACAGCCCGCAGGACGGTAAAGGAATACATTTGGTTTCTTATGATATGTGAACGAAGACCTTATCGTCCTCTACCTTGGTCTCATAGGTCCCAAGCTTGTCGCAGGCTGGCGCGCGCAAGGCTTCACCGGACCGATAGTCAAAAATTCCGTTGTGACGGGGGCATTCGATCTCGTGATCCATCACAAGGCCATCGGCAAGGTGAACTTGTTCGTGCGTGCACAGCCCATCCGTGCAGAAGAATTCCCCGTCCGGGCTTCGGATAATCGCGAAAGTCTGACCCGCGTGATCCCAGCGAACGACATCTTCTTCGTCGACTTCGTTGACGGCTACTGCTTCGATCCAGGGCATTCCGGCCTCCTGCCGATTTTCGATTGATCACACGTTGTCGTTCCGATCAGGCACATGTTTATGCAACACATCCTTGTAGGGTTTGGCAGTCGGCGGAAGCGTCTTTTTTAGCGCATAATCAGGGTCCGATCGCTGCTTCATGACCGCGCCCATCATTTCTTTGTATGCCTCCCAGATCGAAGTATTGGGCGGTGGCAAATCGTGTTTGATTTCCTCGTGCAAGGCCGGAAGCGAGTAATACGGAACCATCGGGAACATGTGGTGTTCGATGTGATAGTTCATGTTCCAATAAAGCCAGCGACTGACCGGGTTCATGTAAAGCGTGCGGGAGTTCAGGCGGTGATCTATGACGTCTTCGGGCAAGCCCCCGTGCTGCAACAAACCGGTCATAACAAAATGCCAGCATCCGTAAACTCTGGGTCCTCCGATCAACAGGATAGGGATTGTGGATTTCCAACCCATACCGATGGCAAACATAAAGACAGAGGTAAGCAGAACCGCAGCGTAGATCAGCATGTGAATTCTGGCCCAAAAAACGGCTTTGGGCCATTCGGTTTCGGGTATGTAATTCCTTTCGTCCGACGACAATTGACCCAAAGCATTACGAAAAAGAACGCGAAGCGATAGCCACGTTTCGTAGATTCCGACAAACGCAATGGCCTTCAGCGTAAGATTGATCGGGTGCATCCAGGCAATTTCCGGATCACGGCCGACAATCAGAGTGTCGGTGTGATGGCGCGCGTGGCTCCAACGCCAATTGACAGGGTTCCGCATGATCTGGAAAGAGGCAATGTGATATACGACATCATTCATCCAGCGCGTGCGAAAGGCTGTACCGTGCCCGCACTCATGCCAACGGCTGTCGCAGGCCGAACCGTAAACCACACCATAAGCCATCCAGAAAGGCAGTGAGAGCCACGTGCCCCAGAAGTAAATGGCGCCAGTCGCGAAAACTATGTGAAGGGCAATCCAAAGCGCCGAGTCGCGCAGGGCCGGAGCGTCACGACGCTTCATCAGTGACTTCATCGTCTTTCGTGGTACGTCACTGCAATACCACTCTGCCGCGGCAAGCCCGATCTCTTCGGCGTACCGGCCGGAAGCGCCAGTCAGAGAGTAATCCCGGTCGGTTCTGGGCTTTGCCTTTTCATGCGTGACGTCGTTCATCGATTATCGTTCAATCGTTGAAAGGTTCCCGTGCAAACCTCTGTCCCAATGGGTCAGTTTGCATCGTCAGTTGTACACAATCAGCTTTGACAGTCCGGGCGGGCTCTTCAAGAGGACAATCCATCAGATCACATCAAAAACCGGTAGCTGCAGCGGTTCGCAATGAAAAAGGCGTTGTTTCAACGATGTCTTAACTGATACGCGCGGTTGCGTTGATGTAAATTGATGTTCCAAAACCGAGACTCGTTCCGCTGGTTGTGCAACAATATTCGCCAATTGTTTGATCAACGGGGAATGCCAATCGCATGGCGCGCGCGACTATTGCAGATGTTTCCAGGCGGGCAGGGGTCTCAACAGCAACCGTAGATCGTGTCCTCAATGGGCGCAAAGGTGTCAGCGCGGCCAATCGGCAACGAGTGATGCGTGCCGCGCGGCTATTGGGGTACCTTCCGTCCGAGGGCATCGTCGCGCTGCCGGCCCGGCCTGCGCGGCTGGAGTTTCTAATACCCTGCGGTGGAAACGCGTTCATGCAGGAACTCGCCGACAGGATACTGCAGTTTGCCGAAACGCAGCCTCTTGTCGAACGCTGCAGCATCAAAGTGCTCAAAGGTATTGGTCCGGACGACCTCGTCGAGGCGTTGGACGAATTGTCACCGGATACCGACGGGATTGGCGTGATCGCCACGGATGACCCTCGAAGCCGTGACATTCTGCGTCGGGTTTGTGAGGCTGGAATTCGCGTGATCACCCTGGCGTCGGATGTTCTAGCGACACCCAGGTCAGGTTATGTTGGCGTCGACAATCTGATCGCCGGTCGAACCGCGGCGCAGATAATTGCCATGCTTGTCGGAGATCGAACAGGTGACATTGCGGTCTTCTTTGGGAGCCATGCGTATCATGGCCATAGCGAGCGCGAGTCCGGTTTTCGAACCTGCCTGTCAACCTACAATCCTTCGCTGAACCTATTGCCTTCGGTTGAAACGGGCGAAGACGGGGAGCGGTTGTACCGGGAGTTAACACGATTAAGCCGGTCGCGGCCCAGTCTGGTGGGCGTCTACTGCGTCGGTGCCGGTCGAAAAGGTCTGGTGCAAGCCCTGGAGACCATGCCGCGAGCTGACCGTCCCTTTGTCGTTGTACACGACCTGACCGAGGACACACGTCGATGGCTGGCCGAAGGCATGATCCACGCGGTGATCGATCAGAATGCTCGTTTGATTGGTGAACAAGCAGTAATTCGCCTGCTCGGAGCGATTGCGTCGGGTTCCGTGCAGTTGCCACAGGAGCATATCGAGCCAAAGATTATCCTGAGAGAGAATATCCCAGCCGGTCGGGTGAGCGCGTGACCAAACAGCTGGAGAATATGGCAATTATTGTAACGGGCGCAGCCAAGGGTATCGGACGCGCAATTGTGCACGAAGCGGCCGCGCAGGGTGTCCGAGAGATTCTGGCCACCGATCTGGATCGGATCGGTCTTGCAACCCTCGCAAATGAGGTTTCGGGCACCGTGGATGTCAAGACTGTTGTCGCAGATCTGGCGGAAGCAGGCGCCAGCGCCGAAATTGCAGCTGCTGCGCAGAAGGCGTTTGGCAGGATCGACGGGCTCGTTAATGCCGCAGGAATAACGACACGGGCGAGTTTTTTGGACGGTACTGTTACCGCTTTCGACAGGATATTTTCGATCAATGCGCGCGCGCCGTTTCTGCTTATGAGCGAAGCGATCAAGGACATGCAGACCCGCGGTGAAGGCGGTGGGATCGTGAATATCCAGTCCATGAATGCGCATTGTGGTGCGCCGGAATTGACTATCTATGCGGCTTCGAAAGGCGCATTGCAGACGCTGACCAAAAATGCGGCCAATGCGCATCTGGGTGATGGTATACGGGTCAACGGGATCAACCTTGGCTGGGTGAACACCGACTCTGAACACGAAATGCAAACAAAGGTTTTGGGCGGGCGACCGGACTGGGCTGAGCGGGCAGGGCGATCCCTCCCACTTGGCAGGCTACTGGCGCCGGCAGAGGCCGCGCGTGTCACGGTTTTTTTGTTGAGCCCCGAATCCTTCCCGATGACTGGGGTGAGTATTGATCTTGAACAATCGGTATTGGGAGCGCCGGGATAGAATACCGTCTCACTGTTTGGGCGGTGCGGTGCTCGCACGTTCGATCAGTTCGACCGGCACCGGAGTTTCGGGTTCGCTTGTACCATGACCGCGTGAAAGGCGGCCAAGCAAAAGTTTTGCGGCACGTTGGCCCAGCAGGTGCCTGTCCTGCCGTATCGTGGTCAGCGCCGGCACGTAGTATTCCGACATCTCGATGTCGTCGAAGCCAACGACGGATACATCCTCGGGTACGCGAATACCACCGGCCTGCAGCCCTGCAATTAGACCAAAGGCAACCATATCGGCCGAGCAAAAGACTGCCGTGGGCCGATCCTGCATGGCCAGAATGCGAGAGGCTGCTTCGAACCCGGATTCCAGCGAAAAATCACCGCGAATGATCCATTCGGACGGTGCGGGTAACCCTAGCCGGGTGCGTTCCGCGACCATGCCTTCACGCCGCGCCGTTGTAAGAACATTCCCCTGAGGTCCGGTAATATGGGCAATCTTGCGATGACCAAGATCAAATAAGTGACGGATTGCAAGTCGCGCGCCTTCGACGTTGTCGCTTTTGATTGCCGGGAACGACTGGTCTTCTACCCACTCGCACAGAAAAACGATGCGATCTCCGGCGCCGGCCTGAACGCATTCGCTCAGCACTGTTTCGGAAAGTTGACCGTCCAGCGAAATCGCCCCATCGATACGGCCGTCCAGGAAGTATCCAGCCAGTGCAGAATCGTGAATTGGGTTGCTTTCGGTATCGGTGATGAGAACCGCGTACCCGGTACTTGAAAAAGCTTCGCTGATGCCAGCAAGGATGCCCGAATAGAACGGTTTTCCAAGGTTGGGTACAAGAACCAGAACGGCGTTCGCCCGCTGCATCCTTAGGTTTCTGGCAGCCTGATTGACCCTGTAACCCGTACTTTGGATGGCCTGCAAAACTGCATCCTTAGTGGATTTCTTGACAAGGTCGGGGTTGGACAAAACACGGCTGACAGTGGCCGCGGAAACCTTGGCCACGCGGGCGACATCCTGAATAGTGGCGGGTTTTTGGATCATGGCCCCTGGTAACAAAGTGAGATTTCAGTTGACTCGAATCTCTGACGTTGACGATTATGTAATCGATTTCATTTCTTGAAAAGGCCGAATTTTCTGAAATGTAATCGTTTGCAGTTGCGAATTTGGTGCAATCGGGGGAGTGCAATGATCGCAGCAAGAAACAATGCGTCGACCGGGGTGATCCTGTGACTGCGGCTGCCGAGTTCGACTTTTCCGGCGCCCGGGTGACCGTGATCGGAGCGAGCCGCGGCGGTATCGGAGCGGCCGTCGCCCGCGCCTTCAAAGGCGCCGGTGCCGAAGTTGAAATCACGGGCGCAGAGGCAGAATGCCTGCCCGAGGATGCTGCGCGTTTTCCCTACACGCAGCTCAACGTAACCGAGACAGATGCCGTTCGCGCATTTGGTCGGGAACGCGATGAACTGGACGTACTGGTCAATTGCGCGGCGATAACACGGCGCGGTAAAGAAATGGAGCCGGGTTTCTTCAGCCATGTACTGGATGTCAACCTGGTCGGCACAATGCGATGCGCGCAGGCATTGCATTCGGCATTGCTGGCGCGCCGGGGTCGGGTGATCAATATTGCGTCGATGTACGCCCGCTTTGGATCGCCGCAGAACCCGGCTTACGGGTCTTCCAAGGCCGGTGTCGAGCAACTGACGAAATCGCTTGCGATTGCATGGGCCTCGGACGGCATCCGGGTAAACGCGATTGCTCCGGGGTTCATCGTTACCGAACAATCGGCGAGGGCCAGGCAAGATCCAGATTTTGTAGATGCTGTCGAAGCGCGAACGCCGATGGTGCGATGGGGGGTGCCAGAAGACATTGTAGGTACAGCGCTTTTTCTTGCTTCTGATGCGTCGGCGTTTGTCACCGGCGTTTGTATGCCTGTCGATGGAGGATACTCGGTTGTCTGAGGGAGGGGATCATGGCTGACGTCTCACAGATACGCGCTGCAGTCGTCGGAACGGGTTTCATCGGGACGGTTCACGTGCAGGCCCTGCGTCGTCTGGGCGTGCAGGTGGTCGGCGTACTTGGGTCGTCGGCAGATAGAGGTGCCGCACGCGCAGCCGAGATTGGTGTGGCGCAGGCGTACGCGTCATTAGAGGCATTGTTGGCAGATGAGAGCGTGGATGTGGTCCACGTTACTTCTCCGAACCAGGCACACTATCCGCAGGTCATGGCGATCCTGAAAGCCGGAAAGCATGTGATCTGTGAGAAACCCCTGGCAATGACCAGTCGGCAATCTGCCGAAATGGTGGAAATGTCAGCGGCTTCGGGCAAGATATGCGCGGTGTGCTACAACATTCGCTTTTATCCTCTGAACCAACAGGCGCATGAAATGGTCAATCAAGGGGAATTGGGTGAAATCCGCTTTGTGACCGGTCATTATCATCAGGACTGGCTTGCGAAACCTACAGATTGGAATTGGCGGTTGCAGGCCGAAATTGGCGGTGCCCTGCGCTCGGTCGGGGATATTGGCACCCATTGGGTCGATCTGACGAGCTTCGTTACCGGGTTAAAGGCCGCGTCCGTTTTCGCTGATTTGACGACCTTCTTGCCGGAACGGCAGCGCCCAAAGGGACCGGTTGAGACATTTTCGAGCGCGGAAGGCGCGACTGAGACCGTGACGATTGATACGGACGACGCCTCGGCGATCATGATCCGCTATGAAGGTGGCGCCAAGGGTGTGATGACCACATCGCAGATCAATATCGGTCGCAAGAATTCTCTGGTCTGGGACATTGCGGGCAGCAAAGCCAGCGCAGCGTGGGACAGCGAAACACCGGATCACCTGTTCATCGGTCGTCGTGACGCCGCCAACCAGGTGTTGATGCGTGATTTCACACTGATGAATACTGCCGGAACATCGGCAGCGTCTTTACCACCGGGCCATATCGAAGGATTTGCGGACAGTTTTTTCGGATTCTTCCGGGCCGTTTACGCCGACATCTGCTCGGGTGCGCGCGGAAAGGGAAGCACGTGGGCAACCTTCGAAGACGGCCATTATGAGATGCGATTCTGCGATGCTGTCGTGAAATCGTCCCGCGAAAGCCGCTGGGTCGATTTGGACGAGATCTGAGGGTGATGCCATGAAACTGGGGCTGTTGACTGCGCCATTTGAAGACACCGAGCTGATGGAAGTTGCCACTTGGGCGGCGGGCAATGGGTTCTCAGCGCTCGAAATTGCGTGCTGGCCGTCCTCGGGCGGCGAAAAGCGGCGGTATGCCGGTACCAGCCACATCAATGTGGATGGGCTGACGACCGAACAGGGCAAAGAAATTGTTGATGCGTTAGGCGAGCTGGACATCGGAACTTCGGGCCTAGGGTATTACCCGAACCCGCTGCATGCGGATGCATCGCACAGGGAAGAGGTGATCGAGCACCTCAAGAAGGTAATCACAGCGGCCGGTGTCATGGGCCTGCCGTTGGTCAACACGTTTGTGGGGGGCGACAGGACCCTGAACGTGGATGAAAACTGGGCGCGGGCGCGGGAAATCATCTCGCCCGTCGTCGACCATGCCCGGGGGCAAGGCGTTCGGCTGTGTTTTGAAAACTGTCCGATGATCTTCAGCTATGACGAATGGCCCGGCGGTCACAACATTGCCTACTCTCCCAGGATCTGGCGCAGGATTTTCGAAGAGTGGGGCGACGATGTCGGTATGAATTTCGACCCGTCTCACCTGATCTGGCAGTTCATCGATCAGACCCGGTTCATCAAGGAGTTTGGCCCGAACATAGCCCATGTCCACGCCAAGGACCTGATGGTGGATCGCGACGGGCTTTACGAGCATGGGATTATGTCGGCGGGAATGGGTTGGCAGGTGCCGCGGCTGTGTGGCCTGGGGGACGTCGATTGGTCGGATTTCTTCTCGGGGCTTTATCGCGCTGGATATGACGGGCCAATCATTATCGAGCATGAAGACAGGCTTTTTGAAGGAACTGACGAGAAGGTAAAACGCGGGTTTCTGCTGGCACGTGACGTGCTGCAACCCTTCATAAAATAGAAGAGCGAACAGCTCCGGTCATACTAAAGATTGATCAACTGGGAGGTACCAGAAATGAAAAAGTTACTAACGGGTGCGGCTGCCATTGCTGTCGCAGCGGCCTTTACACCGGCGGCGTTTGCCGCGGACTATACCATCGGCGTATCCAATACCGTGCAAGGCAACGGTTGGCGTGAACAGATGATCTGTGCGATGCGCGCTCAGGCCTTGGTAGAGGGCGACGTCTCCAACCTGATTGTGGCCCACCGCAACACGGATTCAGCCGGTCAGTTGGAGGACATCAACAACCTGATTGAAGCCGGGGTTGACGCGATCGTTCTGAACCCATCGAACCCGGATGCACTGAACTCGGCGTTGGATGCCGCCATGGAGAAGGGCATCGTGGTGGTCGCGGTCGACGCTGGCGTAACGGCGGACGGTGCATACATTTTGTCGAACAACCAGGAAGAATACGCCTATCTCGGCGCCAAGTGGCTGTTTGAGCAGTTGGGTGGTTCCGGCGATGTTGTCTATATGCGCGGGATTGCTGGCGTGTCAGCTGATACCGACCGCGACAATGGCTTTAAGCGGGCCCTGGCTGAACATGAAGGTATCAATGTGGTGCACGAGGTGTTCACCGGTTGGCAGCAGGACCAGGGCAAACAACAGATGTTTGACTTTCTGGCCACCGGTATTCCTTTCGATGGTGTGTGGACCAGTGGAATCGACAACGTGATCGTTGATGCGTTTGTTGAATCCGGCGCTCCGCTGGTGCCAATCGTTGGGGCCGACAATGCGGGGTTCGTGCAGTATCTGACCGAAGTTGATGGCCTTCAGGGTGCCGCTGTCACCAACCCAGGTTCCGTTGGCGGGGCAGGTATCGCGCTTGCCGTTGACATTCTGAATGGCAACGCCCCTGACAGTAAGACTGTACTCGTTGACCCGGTGCTATGGGAAAACGCGACTGATGAGGGTGTCGCAACCATTACCGCGGCGCAAAACCCGAATCTGGATCCCGAGTGGCCGGTCTCGGTCACCGTTCCGGGTTGGACCGACTACACGATGGAGCAAATCATCGAATGCAAGGGTCCGGGCGACAGCTAATAAACGGGAAATTGCCAGCATTCTCCCTGCCCAATTTGGGCGGGGGGAACGCGGCAAGTTGGAACAGCGGGCACCAATGACGCAAACACATCTTCTCGACGCCACTGGGATTGCCAAAAGCTTTGGTGCCGTCCGCGCGTTGACGGACGCCAGTCTCAGCGTTTCGCCCGGCGAAATCGTTGCGTTGATGGGGGCAAACGGTGCCGGGAAATCCACATTTGTGAAAATCATCACCGGCGCCTTGAGGCCGGACAGCGGTCAGGTGCTGATCCGTGGTCAGCAGGCCCATGTCGGAAGCCCTTCAGAGGCCCGAAAGTCAGGTCTTGTCCCGGTATATCAGGAGCCCTCGCTCATTCCTGATCTGGACGTGGCCGACAACCTGCGTCTAACCGATACTCCGGTCCAGCCGTTCGGGCATTGGGTTGGCGAACTTGGGATCGGAAACCTGAACCTGTCCGACATGATCGGTGACTTGCCGCTGGCCACGTTGCGCATACTGGATCTCGCGCGCGCTCTGGCGTCAAAACCCGACGTGCTTCTGCTTGACGAGATGACGGCTGCGCTTCCCACAGACCTTGTGGAGCGTGTTCTCAGGGTCGTGCGCGAGCAGGCGAACGAGGGCATGGGAGTCATCTATGTGTCGCATCGGTTCAGCGAAATCTCTGAACTCTGCGACCGGGCCTCGGTATTGCGAGACGGGATGAGCGTCGGCGATCTGGCAATCGAACCCGGTGTAGAAGAACGCGCGGTAGAGCTTATGCTGGGGCAGAAACTGGATTTGGGACGGCGCGAAGTCAAAGACAAGCGTTCGGTCAGGCAGAAGGACCCGCGCCTGAGTGTCAAGGACTTGGCAATCGCGCCAAAGGTCTCGAACATCTCGTTTGATCTCCATCCGGGCGAAGTGCTTGGTGTGGTCGCGCTTGAGGGGCAGGGCCAGGACGAATTGTTCGAATGTCTGGCCGGCTTCTTACCGCCCACGGCCGGAGGGATAGAAGTAAACGGATCGCAGGTTGCGTTCAGGCATCCTGCCGATGCAATCTCGGTCGGTCTGACTTTCGTTCCGGGTGATCGGGCCGAAGCGCTGTTGGCCCAGCGGTCAGTAAAAGAGAACATCGCACTGCCATTTTCTGCGCGTGTTCGCGCCTGGGGCAACCTGAAGCTACGGCGCGAGCGTGAACGGGTCGATTACGCGATTGAAAAATTGCAGATCGACACTCGGGCTCAGGGCGAAGTGCAGCGTTTGTCCGGCGGTAACCAGCAGAAAGTAACGATTGGCAGATGGCTGGCCACGGGCGTCGAGACGCTTTTGTTGTTTGATCCCACGCGGGGAATTGATGTGCGAACCAAGCGTCAGATCTATCCGCTTGTCCGTGAATTGGCGCAAAACGGTGCCTCGATCCTGTTTTATACATCCGAACTGGAAGAGGTGCCGCTGGCCTGTGATCGTGCCATGGTCATCTTCAACGGCCGGGTCGTGGATGTCATCGACGCGGAAGACGCGGACGAGCAGACATTGTTGCGGGCGGCTTACGGGCTGACTGAAAACGAGACTGCGGCGTGACAGAGATTCTGCGCAAACATTCCTGGCTTCTCGGGCTCGTCGCGCTGCTCCTGGTTCTGTTGATCATCACCAAACTCATTCAACCTTCATTCGGCGCATCCGGGCTGGAGAGTATTGCGCGCGCCGCATTGCCCTTTGCTTTTGCGACAGCGGGCATGGCGGCGGTGGTTATCGTAGGGGGCATCGACCTGTCTGTTGCATCGATGATGGCGGTTTGCGCTGTGTCGGCCGCCGTATTGATGGAGAAGATGTCGGGTTTGTCCGCCATTGTGATTGTTCTTGGTCTGGGCCTCGCCATGGGGCTGATCAACGGCTGTCTCATCGTCGTGACGCGTGTACCTGACATTGTTGTAACGCTGGCGATGCTGTTCGTCTGGGAAGGGGTCGCGCTACTGATTCTTGAAACGCCGGGTGGTTCCACCACTGATTGGGTACAGCAAAGCATCCGCGGCAGCCTTGTTCCCGGTGTACCCAACGCGCTGGCGATCATCGTTGGCTGCGTCGCGCTGATATGGCTTCCCATTCGCCGATCCAAATTGGGCATCTCAATCTTTGCAACGGGTTCTGATGAGCGTGCGGCCTTTCGCTCGGGTGTGAATGTTGGTCGCGTAAAAGTCGCGGCCTATGGCATTTGCGGGTTGTTCTGCGCCTTTGGCGGTCTGAGCCTGGCGGCATTGACAGGGATCGGTGAGCCGGTGCCGGGTCCTTACCTGCTTGCGTCGGTCGCTGCCGTGGTTCTGGGCGGCGTGGTTCTGGGCGGTGGGCGAGGCGGCCTGCTGGGCCCCATAATCGCCGTGTTCATTCTGCGGATTGTTCGAACGATCCTGACGCTTCTGGCCGTTGATCCCAACGTCACGACGATCATTGAGGGCACCATCATGGTAGCCGTTGTTCTGCTTGGCACTGCGGCAACCCGACGAGGGGCAAGACGATGAGTATGTCCGTGAATGACCCACCCATTGTCCGCATTGGCCGGTTCCTGCGCGACAATCCCGTGATCCCGCTTTTGGCCTTTCTGGTTTTGCTGATCGTCACTCTGGAAGTTATGCGGCCAGGTATTGTCACGCCCTTCCGGGCGGGGCGCGACGGTATTGTCTCAACCTTTTGGGTCGGAAACCTGATCAAGTTTGCAATACCACTTGCGATGCTTGCTGCCTGCCAGGTGCTGACGATGCTGACGGCCGGGATCGACCTGTCCGCCGGGATAGTGGCAACCGTAGCCGCTTTTGTTTGTGCAACCCTAAGCTCATTATGGGGTGTGGCGCCTGCGGTTTTGATTGCTCTGGCGTCCGGTGTGGTCGTCGGGGTCGTAAACGGCCTTGGGGTCGGACTGGTGCGCGTCCATCCGCTGATCATGACGCTGGGAACCGGACTGATCGCCACGGGGTGCCTGCAGGTGTATCAGCGGCTGGTCATCAATGCCGGTTCCGAGATTCCGGCCTTTTTGGCCTGGCTGGGAACAGGGCGCACATTGTCCATGCCCAATGGGTTGTTCCTGTTCGTGCCTTTCGCCTTGTTCATCTTCTGGCTGATGCGGTTCACCGGGTTCGGCAGACTGCTTTTCGCGCTGGGCTCAAACGAAAACGCAGCCAAACTCTCGGGCGTCAAATCCTGGCAGGTGTATCTTGCGCTATACGCGCTGTCTGGGTTGATCGCGGCGGTGGCGGGTTTGCTCTATCTTGGTATGATCCGGCAAACTTCGCTGAGCCTTGCCAATCCGCTGTTGCTTCCGTCTGTGGCGGCTGCGGTCATTGGTGGAACGTCGATATTCGGCGGGCGCGGGAGCTTTGCAGGTGCCATTGTGGGCGCACTGATCATCAGAGTTCTGGATACCATGCTGACGCTGCTGCAGATGCCGGAAGGTGCCAGAACAGTCCTGTTCGGCCTGATCATCCTTGCCGTGACAGCCGTTTACGTCAGGATCACAGGAAACCGTTAGAGGGGGAGGGGCCATGTCCAGGTTTCGGGTTGTCGGAATAAGCTTTGACCATATGCACATGGGCGACTTGCTTCGGATGGTGCACGATCACCCCGACGCGGAAATTGCCGGTATTTTCGATCCGGACCGTCAGAAAATGGTTTCGGCTATCGAGAACTTCGCAATTCCAAAAGAGCGCGTTTTTACCGATTTCGATACCTGCATGGCCGCCGGGTCATATGATCTGGCCATTCTTTGCGTGGCTACGGCAGATCACGCCGAATTCACCGAAAAACTGGCGCCTCATGACCTGCATGTCTTCGTCGAAAAACCCTTTGCCGCCTCGGCCGATGATGCGCGCCGCATGATGGCAGCCATGGACGGGACAGGTCGGCAATTGATCATCAACTGGCCTCTGAGGTGGGTCGAAAGCCACGTCACCGCCAAACGCCTGATTGACGAAGGATTGATCGGTGAATTGCGCGAAGTGCATTTCTACGACGGCAATCGCGGCCCCCTCTTTCACCTAGCCGACAAGGTCGAGGTCACCCCTGAAGAAGTTGAGCAACAAAAGCCGTCTTCCTGGTGGTACAAGAAATCCTCAGGCGGCGGGTCATTGCTGGACTATCTGGGTTACGGGGCGACGCTGGGGACCTGGTACATGGGTGGTGAGGCGCCGCTCGAGGTTACCTGTACCGTCGACGAAACTCCTGGAATCGAAGTTGATCAGCATGCTATCGCCGTTTGCCGCTATGCGCGCGGTTTGTCCAAGATGGAGACGCGTTGGGGAACGTTCACCGACCCGTGGACTACGCAGCCGCAACCCGTCTGCGGCTTCGTCTTCGTGGGAACCGACGGCACGATCGCTTCGCCGGATTATGCCGATCACGTCACGGTTCAGACACGCGCCCGACCTGAACGACACAACGTCCCTGCCGATCCGTTGCCAAGGGGTCAAACAAACGCGATTGAATACGTGTTGGGATGCATCAGGCGCGGTAATCCGGTTGCAGGTCCGCTGGACCCGCAATTGTGCCTGACCGCTCAGAGGATCGTTGATACGGCGGTTCAGTCTGCTGCCCAGAAGCGCACACTGGAGTTGCTGCCGTGAGTGATGATGCTGCCGACACAGACACCTATGCCCTGAAATCCAAGGAACTGCCTGAAAACGCGGCGCCAGAAATTGACTATCTTCCGCCTAGCCCGCGATCCTATCGTCCGCGGATCGGAGTGATAGGAACCGGAGGTATCTCAAACAGCCATCTCGATGCCTACCGCTCGGCAGGTTGGGATGTTGTTGCACTTTGGAACCGAAGTCGTGCGAAGGCAGAGGAAAAGGCGGCTGAATTCTGCCCCGACGCCCGCATCGATGAAGACTTTCAGGACCTTTTGGCTGACCATGAAATCGATGTCGTGGACATTACACTGCCGACCGGGGTGCGGGCTCCTGTGATCGAAGCCGCACTGAAGGCTGGCAAGCACGTACTAAGCCAGAAGCCCTTTGTGTCTGACCTGGCAACCGGAGAAGCGCTGGTCAGGTTGGCCGACGATCAGGGGGTGCATCTGGCCGTAAACCAAAATGGTCGGTGGTCACCACACATGGCCTGGATGCGTGAAGCGTGCCGTTCCGGAGTTGTCGGAGATGTACAATCTATTCATGTGGCCATTCACTGGGACCACGGTTGGACCGCCGGTACTGCCTTCGATGAGATCGAGGACCTGATCCTTTACGATTTTGGAATCCACTGGTTCGATTTTGTATCGTCCATTGTCGGGGGGCGAGCGGAGGCCGTCTTTGCCACTGCGTCCGGCGCCATTGGTCAAAAGAACAAGGTGCCGCTTCTGGCTCAGGCGGTGATCAGGCTGCAAGGCGGTCAAGCCAGCCTGGTCTTCGACGGCAGTACTCAACACGGGACGCAAGATACGACTTATATCTCCGGCACGGACGGCAGTATCGTTTCCCAAGGACCAGATCTGGGGCAGCAAACGATCACTCTGACAACCGCAAGCGGGTATGCTCGCCCTGATTTGAAGGGGACATGGTTCAACGACGGATTTCGTGGGGCAATGGGCGAACTGCTCTGCGCAATCGAAGAAAATCGTCCACCGGACAACTCGGCCCGACACAACCTGAGATCATTGGCACTGGCCTTTGCCGCGATCCAATCGAGACGCAGTGGCAAGGAAGTTGCGATCGTCAGAACGGGATGATCCGCACGCCGAAACCGACACAGAGCCAGCCGGGTACCGACCGCCAACTCTACAAATACGGGAGGAGCTTATGTCCTCCAATCAGCCCTAGCGGTAGAACGGCCAACCCAGCGCTTCAACTGACAATGCAAGTCGGGATATGCGTGCACCTGTATTTGGCTACTTAACAAATATAATTCAGTCCCTTGTAAGGTTGGTGAAGAAATAATTTACAAAATTTCTCTTTTTATGTGAATTTGTTTACAAAATTTTGTTTTAAAACTAATCATTTATTGAGTAGTTTTCTAACCCGTTCCCATAATTCAAGTGCACATAAGTGCGCTTTTGCCTGCTGGAAGAGGAGCCAAACGGCAAAATGGAAATGGGAGGAATTTATGACTAACAAAAATGTCACGCGCCGCGGCGTGTTGAAATCTGGTGCAGTCGCAGGCACCGGGTTGGCCTTACCAACTATCTTCACCGCATCATCCGCAGCGGCCTTCACGAACGAGCCTACAGGGTCTTCGGTCGTTTTGGGATTCAACGTCCCGCAGACTGGCCCATACGCGGAAGAAGGCAATGACGAGCTGCTCGCACAACAGCTAGCGGTTGAGCATCTGAACGGCGAGGGCGACGGTGGGTGCCTGAACACCTTCTCGTCCAAGGCGCTGAAGGGCAACGGTATCCTCGGCAAGAAAGTCGAATTCGTCACCGGTGATACTCAGACAAAATCAGACGCCGCGCGCGCATCGGCCAAGTCGATGATCGAAAAAGACGGCGCGATCATGATCAACGGTGGTTCGTCCTCGGGCGTGGCTGTTGCGGTTCAGGGTCTGTGCCAAGAGGCGGGCGTAATCTTCATGGCAGGTCTGACCCACGCCAACGACACGACAGGCAAAGATAAAAAGGCCAACGGCTTCCGCCATTTCTTCAACGCCTACATGTCGGGTGCCGCGCTGGCGCCGGTGCTGGCTGCGGAAATGGGTAACGAACGCCGCGCCTATCACCTGACGGCCGACTACAACTGGGGCTGGACCCAGGAAGAGTCGATCGTCGCTTCGACCGAAGCCCTGGGATGGGAAACGGTCAACACGGTCAAGACACCACTCGCGTCGACGGACTTTTCGTCTTACATCGCGCCGGTACTGAATTCGGGTGCGGATGTGCTGGTCCTGAACCACTATGGCGGCAACATGGTGAACTCGCTGACCAACGCGATCCAGTTCGGCCTGCTCGACAAGGTTGCAAACGGCAAGGACTTCAAGATCGTCGTGCCGCTTTATTCCGAACTGATGGCCGCGGGTGCAGGCGAAAACATCAAGGGCGTGCTGGGGTCGATGAACTGGAACTGGCAGCTTCAGGATGAGGGCACCAAGGCCTTCGTGAAGTCGTTTGGTGAGAAATACGGCAAGCCGCCGTCGAACTCGGCCCAGACGTGCTATGCGCAGGTTCTGCTCTATGCTGACGCGGTAGAGCGTGCGGGGACCTTCAACCCCTGTGGTGTTGTCGAAGCTCTGGAGGGGTTTGAGTTCGATGGGCTCGGCAATGGCCCGACATTGTATCGTGCGGACGATCACCAGTGCTTCAAGGATGTTCTGGTTGTGCGCGGCAATCAAAACCCGACCAATGAGTATGACACTCTTGAGATCGTCGAAGTGACGCCGGTCGAACAGGTCACTTATGCTCCGGATCATCCGATGTTCGCCGGTGGCGATCTCGGCGAGTGCAACCCGGGTGCGTAAACTCTTTGACTGAAGTCTGGCCGCTGAGAAGCGGCCAGACTCATAGCCGGGCAAATCGGCCCGGTGCTGACCACTCATTCTAAGCTGACCAACCTTGAGGTGGGGCAATGGACGCCATCCTACTGCAAATTCTGAACGGTCTGGACAAAGGATCTGCCTACGCGCTCATCGCGCTGGGCCTGACACTGATTTTCGGAACTCTCGGGGTCGTGAACTTTGCCCATGGGGCGCTGTTCATGATCGGTGCCTTCTGTGCCGTCACTTTGCAAAAGCTGTTGAACCTGAGTTTCGAGACCGTTGACGAAACCCAAACAGACTTTCTGGGCAATCCTCTGAAAGTGGAAACCCCCTATGTCGAAGCCTGGTTTGGGCCCGAGGTTGGCGCGACCATTATCGACTGGTCGGTACCGTTTGCGATCCTGTTCGCGATCCCGATCATGCTGCTGGTCGGTTACGTGATGGAACGCGGGCTGATCAAACACTTCTACAAGCGCCCCCATGCGGATCAGATCCTTGTGACCTTTGGTCTGGCAATCGTGCTGCAGGAAATCGTCAAGTATTTCTTTGGTGCCAACCCGATCCAAACGCCTCCGCCGGATGCTTTGAGAGGCTCGATCGATCTAGGTGTCATGGTGGGTTTCGATCCGAATGCGATCATCTATCCGATCTGGAGGCTGGTCTATTTCGGCTTTGCGGTTGCGATCATCGGAGCGGTGTTCTCGTTCCTGCAATTCACCACCTTCGGGATGGTTGTCCGCGCCGGGATGGCAGACAGGGAAACCGTTGGCCTGTTGGGTATAAATATTGACCGTCGCTTTACGATTATGTTCGGCATCGCCGCCGCTGTCGCAGGTCTTGCCGGGGTAATGTACGGGCCACTAAACCCGCCGAACTATCACATGGGCATGGACTTCCTGGTTCTCAGCTTTGTTGTGGTCGTCGTGGGCGGCATGGGCTCATTGCCCGGTGCCGTTCTGGCGGGGTTCCTTTTGGGCATCCTTGAAAGCTTTGCTTCGACCACGTGGGCAACAACCACGATCCCCGGAATCAATCAGATCATCATCTACCTTGTCGCCATCATTGTGCTGCTGACGCGACCTCGCGGGCTGATGGGTCGCAAAGGCGTGATGGAGGAATAATCAATGTTGGGACTGAACAAAAGAGACACCAGCCTGCTGATTATTGTCGGTATTTTGACCTTGCTGGCCCCCTTCATCCTCAATCCGTTTCCGGAAGGCAGCGCGATGGCGCAGTTCAACGCGGGTTACCCGGATCTGATGCAGCGGTTCGTGATCTTCGGCATCTTTGCCATCGGGTTCAACATCCTGTTCGGCCTGACCGGCTATCTGTCCTTCGGCCATGCGGCCTTTCTGGGCGTAGGGTCTTATTCAGCCGTGTGGATGTTCAAGCTGCTCAGCTATAACGTCATCCCGGCCATCGCGCTGAGCGTCGTCGTCGCCGGGCTTTTCTCGCTTCTGATCGGGTTTGTCAGCCTGCGGCGGTCAGGCATCTATTTCTCGATCCTGACTCTGGCCTTTGCGCAGATGAGCTTTGCGCTGGCCTACTCGGTGCTGTCGAACCCCAAGTTCAACCTGACCAACGGCGAGACCGGTCTGCAGGTCTACGCGGATGATCCGCAGATATTGCAGGGTGCCAACGCGCCGGACCTGCCGCACCTTTTCGGTCTGCCGATGCGCGCGACCTATACCATGGATCTGGGTGCATGGAGCTTTGACTTCAACGCGGGCTATTACCTGTGCGCAGTGGTCCTGATGATCGTCTTCTATCTGGCGATCCGCATCTTCCGCTCACCCTTTGGTATGATGCTGCGTGCGGTCAAATCGAACCAGCAGCGGATGAATTACACCGGCCTGAACTCGAAGCCGTACACACTGGCCGCCTTTGTGATCTCGGGCATGTACGCCGGTCTGGCCGGAGGTCTGATGGCCGCCATGGACCCGCTGGCGGGTGCCGAACGGATGCAGTGGACCGCCTCTGGTGAGGTCGTATTGATGACAATTCTCGGCGGCACGGGCACGTTGATCGGTCCGGTTCTGGGCGCGGGCTTCATCAAGTATTTCGAGAACATCTTCTCGAAGATCAACGACAATGTCCTGCACAGCTGGTTCGCCTTCCTGCCCGACGGGCTTGAAGATGCGGTGGTGTTCCTGATTCACCCGTTCATCGGGAAGGGCTGGCACCTGACCCTCGGCATTCTGTTCATGCTTGTGGTAATCTATCTGCCCGGCGGCCTTGTCGAAGGTGGTCAGCGCTTGATGAAGTGGTTCAAGCGCAAGAAATCGGAAACCGGCGATACCCAGTCCGGTGAAACCGAGCCTGCGGAATAAGGGGGCGCGAGAATGGCAATCTTAAAAGTCAAAGACGTCAGCAAGAACTTCGGTGGATTAAAAGCGTTGACGGACGTCAACCTCAGCGTCGAAGAAAACTCGGTACATGCAATCATCGGTCCGAATGGCGCAGGCAAATCCACGTTGCTCAATTGCCTGGTCGGCAAGCTGATGCCGGATACAGGAGCTGTGTTGTTCGACAACGCGTCGGTTCTGGGGCTCGAACCCTATCAAATCAACCAGATGGGCATAAGCCGCGTGTTCCAGACACCGGAAATTTTCGGCGAGCTGACCGTGATGGAAAACATGCTGATCCCGATTTTCGCCATGCGCGACGGTGCCTTTCGGATGCATGCTTATGAGACCATCGCAAACGAAAAAGCCATTGTCGAGCAGGCCGAGGCCATGCTGGAAGAGATGAACATGGCTGACAAACGTCACATGCATTCGGCATCCTTGTCACGCGGAGACAAGCGGCGCCTCGAGATCGGCATGTGCCTCAGTCAGAACCCTCGGCTACTGCTGCTGGACGAACCAACTGCCGGTATGGCTCGGGCGGACACCAACAACACGATTGATTTACTTAAACAAATCAAAGACGAGCGCGACATCACCATCGCGATCATCGAGCACGACATGCATGTAGTATTCAGCCTGGCGGAACGGATCACCGTTCTTGCCCAAGGCACTCCGCTGGTCGAAGACACGCCAGAAAATATTCGCGGTAACCCCAAGGTCCGCGAAGCGTATCTGGGCGAAGCTGCGTAAGGAAAAGCTATGAACGAGAAACCTGACTTTTCAAAAAACGCGAATATGGCCAGCACGGCACCGGCGTTTCTTTCCGTCTGGGACGTGCATTCTTACTATGGTGAAAGCTATATCGTACAGGGCGTTAGCTTTAACGTTCACGAAGGCGAAATCCTGGCTCTGCTGGGGCGCAACGGCGCTGGAAAAACCTCGACCCTACGTTCCATCGCAAGGGTTGGGGAGCCCGAAGTCCGGCACGGAGAAATCTGGCTGGATCACCAGCCCTTGCATAAAATGACAAGCTACGAAGCTGCGTCCGCCGGGCTTGGACTGGTCCCGGAAGACAGACGAATTATCCCTGGGCTTACGGTGGAAGAAAACCTGCAGCTTGCACAAATAGCACCGCCCGTCGGGTGGTCGCTGGAACGGCTGTATGAACTGTTCCCAAGGCTGGGAGAGCGCCGCAAACAGGAGGGGATTACTCTGTCGGGTGGTGAACAACAGATGCTTTCAATCGCCAGAGCACTGGCGCGGGACATCAAGGTTCTGCTGTTGGATGAGCCTTACGAGGGATTGGCCCCCGTCATCGTCGATGAGATCGAAAAAACCCTTATTCATGTCAAGCAACAGGGTATGACGACCATCATCGTCGAACAAAACGCTGTTCGGGCGCTGGAGCTTGCCGATCGTGCGATAATTCTTGATACGGGAAGCATCGTTTTTGACGGAACGGCCAACGAAGTGTTGGAGAATGCCAAGCTTCGTGAAGAGTATTTGGCGATCTAGCGCTCGCAATCGCCAATCACTGCGCGGCGCACGCGCGGCCAATGTCAACCGCTGCCGGGCGAAGGTGGCGTGCCTGTGTATTTCCAACGAGAAAGAGTGGAGCGCGCCCGACCCGGATCAGGTCGGGTCGTCGTCCGCTTTGGGGTCTTTGTATCTGTTGAGGTCCAGAATACCGGCCTGAATCGGCAATTGCTGAGAAAAGATCGTATGAAGCTGATCGCTGATGGCCCAGAAATCGGGGCTTGTTCTGCGCACACCATATCTGGCAACAACGTCCATCCAGTCTTGCTGTGATCGCATCGACTTCAGATCGTATGCGAAGCTACTGAGTTCGTTCTGACGGATATCGAAAAAGAAATTCGGATAGCTCGCGAACTGTCCCGGAATGATTGTGAGCACATCCAATTGCGGCTCGCGCCGGGCCTCTTCGTCGAACAGAAAGGCCACATTCTTGTGAGCCTTGTCATGCGCAAATGAAAAGACTTCTGTTGTGCCATCGATTTTTTCGATCAAAAGAACGGACAGGTCCGGCAGAAACTTCACCCAATCACCTGTCTGGTCTGCGAGTTCCCGCAACATTGGTTCCACGTCATCGCCTTGGCCCTGCGGGCAGTTCTCTGCCGCGCATCGATTGATCGGATCGGTCAACGGCCATAGCCCATTGCCGCGCTTGAGCAGGTTAAGAAGAAATTCCTGCTTCGGGGAGGTCGTGGCAAAATCGATGCCTGTGGGAAAACTGTCGTCTACGCGGCGCTGATGCCAGAACGTGTGTATTTCGGCCAGGTAGCCTTTGTACCAGTCCCGGTGCATTTCTGTGCGGATGTTTCTGGGCATGAATGTCAGGAACGTGTCCTCGCTCTCCATGCGCAGTTCATCCATGTACAGCCGTGTCGCAAGCTGATGCTCGACACGACCAAAGACGTCGTATCCCGCCACCAGATCATAGTAGATGCGTTCGAAAATCGGAAAATCGATGACCCAGGCCGTTTCCGGAATACCGCCATGAAACCCGGTCATGGCTGAGGCATTGTCGAAATGGCGAAAAACAGTGATCAGGGCATTCGGGTTCGTGCCGTCGCCATCCCAAATCGCATCGTACCCGAACCCGGTTTTGTGCGCTGGGCTAACTCGGTACCGCGCGTCCCGAAAATCCAGATATTTGATCTGGTTTTTGTGCGAGAACGTTTGCAGGTCGCCCAACACCCCGCGGTCGACCTGCGAAACGGGCAGCTCAAGATACGTGGCGCCTTCTTCCAGATAGCTCGGGTCCGTAACCGACAGGTCGGCATCCGGTGCAAGGAAGCTGACCCAGAACCGATCTTCGATCACATCGACCGCAGTCTGGCCGTGACAGACCGGGCCTCGGATAAAGCTGCGCACAAAGAACAGGGCGTCGTCCAAAAGAAACTGATAGCGGCTTCGTGCCGGCATCTCGACAAAAGTGGTGAATGGACTGCCGCCCTCGGCATTGCCGTAGGGTGGCAGTTCGGCCAGTGACCAATCGGGTTCGAGAAACAGCTCGTGATATCGCGCCATCCGATCTTGCCCGATCCGGTAGACCAAATGGTCTTTGTGCACAATCGTCTCATCAAACAACTGCAGTCGGTAGTAGAACGAACCCTCGCCCGGATCATCAAACGGACGTCGCGACGCGACTACGTCGATTGCTTCGCCAGGTGGCGTAGTCGATCGAACGAGTTGAAAGAACCGTCTGGATGGGTCGCCTTGAAAATGCAGCCGGGCGAGAAACAGGTGCTCGTAAAGGTACCGGCTCATCAACTGGGTTCGCAGGTCGGTCCCGTTCAGAAATGTCTCCCACGCTGCGATCTGTTCCCGGATTTCGTCGGGTAATTCGGGTGGGACAGAAGAGGGCACCATTCCGCTGCTGGCCCACGACATAAGTGTTTGGAAGTCGTCGTGATCCAGTGGAGCCATCGCATAAGGCATACCAGCGAGCGGATGGTTTTTTCGGAACGCGTCGAATTCGCTTGTCGTGGGGCAGACGAGCGCTCGATCAACGGCGAGGCCAAGGTCATTGGGCACAGGGGCGTTGGCCTCCAACGTATTCTGACGCCCAAGTTCTAGGGTTTGCTCCAGCAGCGACGGAGCGTCGGCCGACTGCCCCGGCATCCGCATAACGGAATAGAACCCGAGCGCGCGCCATTCGGGCACCGTATGCGCGTCAATTCCAAGCCGTGTAGGCTGCGCATCTGACAGGCGTTCCGTGTGGTAGATGGCGTCCTTGCTGCCTCCACGCAGCAAACCATCCGGTGATGTCAGTTTAAGCTGGCAAGGCGCGTCGTAGCAGCTGTGGCAGACGACACAACGCTGATCCAACACGGTCCTTACATCGGCCCAGTTATCTTCGGGGGACGAAGACGTTGCGGCCAACACATTCGGTTCCGGGTCGGCCGAGCCTTGCTGAGCCCGGGCTTCGCCTGAATCGTGGAGTAAAACGGACAAACCCAACACAGCGGCACAGTTTCGTAACACTCGAGCGTTCAGCATCCATGTCCCCCGGTCTGCAAATTATTCATACACACATTGGACTTCGTCGTCATATCTCGGTTCGACATGCCTCAGCCTAACGTTGTTTACTTTGGTAAACCACCCGCCTGCGGGCGTCCTCGTTTTAGGTAACTGAGGAGCGGGGCAAACGATCCTGAATTCACTGCGCTTGCAGGGTAATCCGGGGCGAGTGGAAATCGGTCAGCGGTCGTGGTCCGGGTGCCGGATCACGTAGAGCGAACCGCCAGAATTAGGCGTGTTTCCGGCCTGCATACCGGCGGCTTTTGGCAGAGTCGCTTTCTGCAACAACGTTTCGCATTCATGCATGTGTCGCCCCGTGAACTTGGAAATGATACAGGTGAAGGAGACCTCACAAATGAACACTTCCGCCCCTGCAACCAGAACCCGTACCGGCGGCCGTTCCGCGCGTCGTGCGATCCGGACTGCACCAAAATTCGACATGCTGCCCGGCCTGACCCGAGGTATTCCCTTGTGCGAAGTGATGGATGCGGAACAGGTCGAACGCATCGACAATGCCTCGATGGATATTCTGGAAAATGTCGGCGTTCAGTTCCGTGATCCTATCGCGCTGGAAGACTGGAAACGGGCAGGCGCCAAGGTCGACGGCGAACTGGTTTATCTGGATCGCGGTCTTATACGCGAACTGATTGCGACGATCCCGGCGGATTTCACATATCACGCCCGCAATCCACAAAAGAACGTGCGCCTTGGTGGCAAACACTCGATTTTCGTGCCAATGACCGGCGCGCCCTTCCTGCGCGATCTGGATGATGTTCGGCGCAATCCGACGCTCGACGATCTGGCGATGTTCCACAAGCTGGCACATATGATGCCGGCGATGCACAGCTCGGCCCACCATATCGTCGAGCCTTACGATCACCCGATCAGCCAGCGGCATCTGCGCATCACCTATTCGTCGATGAAGCACTCGGACAAGACATTCATGGGCATGACAACCTCGCCCAAAAATGCCGAGGACGTGATGGACATGTGTGCCATCCTGTTTGGCGAAGAGTATCTGGAGACCCACCCGGTCACGACCGGCAACTGCAACGGCAACTCACCGCTGGTCTGGGATGAAACCATGCTGGGCGCGATGCGCGCCTTCTGCCGCTGCAACCAGCCGGTCTTGTGCTCGCCCTTCGTTCTGGGTGGTGCGAACACGCCCGCATCAGTGCCCGCCACGGTGGCACAGCTGAATGCCGAGGCGCTATCGGCATTGGCCTATACGCAGGTCATCCGCAAGGGAGCGCCCGCAATCTACGGCCACTATCTTTCGACGGTGTCGATGAAATCCGGTGCGCCGATGGCCGGCACGCCCGAAATCAGCCTGATGAACTTCATGATCGGTCAGATGGCGCGGCACTACGGCGTGCCATGGCGGACATCGAACACACTGGGCGGGGCCAAGACATTCGACGCGCAAGCCGGGTACGAATCCGCCACAACACTGCAGGCCGTTGTCCATGCCGGTGCGAACTATATCTGGCACAGCGCAGGTTGGAACGAAGCAGGCATGCATTGTTCGGTCGCGAAATTTATCGTCGATGCAGAACAATGCGCGATGGCCTACCGCATGGCCGAAGGCCCAAAGTGGCATGATTTCGATCAGGCGATTTCGGCGGTGCCCGATGTCGGGCCGGGCGGGCACTATCTGGGCCATCCGCATACGCAGGACAACTTCCAGGAAGCGTTCTTCATGCCGGAACTGTTCGACAATAATTCAATCGAGCAATGGGTGGCCGAGGGCGAGGTTGAGATCACCGAACGGGCCTTAAAGCACGCGCGAAAGCTGCTGGCCGAGTATGAAGAGCCAAAGCTGGATGAAGCCAAGAACGAAGCCTTGCTGGATTACATCGCCCGCCGGGAACGGGAAATCCCTGTGGCCGATGAACTGAACCAAAGTTACTGAACACTCCCCCGAACTTGCCCGCCCAAGAAATTGGGCGGGTTCTTTTTTGGTGAGACTCATAACGTGAAACGGCGCCAATGGTTCGCAGACGAGGCGACGTCCGTTCAGCAGGGAAGCAACGAGATATGGGAAGAGACATGGAACTGGCAGGAAAGGCTGCATTGGTAACCGGTGCAGCCGGAGGTATCGGCGCCGCGATTGTCAAACAATTGCGCGAGGCGGGTGCTCGTGTCGCAGCTGCCGATCGTGAGGTCGACAGGATTGAGGCTGAGGCACACCTGCCCGGAGACTTGCTGGATCAGGCTTATGCGGACAGTCTGCCGCATGCAGCAGCAGTTTCTCTCGGTCATTTGGATATTGTTGTCAACAACGCCGGCGTGATCACACGCGGTCCGGTCACGGATACTTCGGACGCGGATTGGTCGCTGTCCATGGGTGTGAACGTTGAGGCACCGTTTCGCATCTGCCGCGCCGCGATCCCGATCATGGCCCGCAATGGCGGCGGGGCAATCGTCAACACCGCTTCGTGCTGGGGCCTGCGGCCGGGTGGCAATCACGCGCTCTATTGCATGACCAAGGCGGCCATCGCGTCTCTGACACAGTGCATGGGGATGGATCACGCTCATCAGGGCATCCGCATCAACGCGGTTTGCCCGAACGAGGTGAACACGCCGATGTTGCGCACCGGATTTACCAAGCGTGGATTCGACCCTGATACGGCAGTGGCCGAGCTGGGGAAAACGGTACCCTTGGGCCGTGTCGCAGAACCCGAGGATATTGCTGACGTCGTGATGTTCCTCGTGTCGGATGCTTCGCGCTACATCTGCGGTTCACTTGTCGAGGTCAACGGCGGGAAACCGGTGTCATGACTCGGTTCGAGGGCAAGACAGCGCTCGTCACAGGCGGCCGCAGCGGCATTGGTCAGGCAATTGCGGAACGGCTTCGGCAGGAAGGTGCCCGTGTGTTTACTGCGCAGCGCGGACAGGATGCGAGGTTCGAAGGAATTGAGGCGGATCTGAGCGATCCCAGCAATCCTGCGGCTGTCGTTTCTCAGGTCGTCAGGACGGCGGGGGGGCTCGATGTGCTGGTGAACAACGCCGGTATGATGCAGGAGGCTTCTGTCGAGGAAATGTCAGTCGAAGACTGGCAGCGCAACCTGACAGTCAATCTGACCGCGCCTTTTCTGATGATCAAAGCGGCCCTGCCGCATTTGCGCAAGACCCGCGGAAACATCGTTAATATCGGCTCCATCGAGGGGCTGGGCGCCAATCCCGGCCACGCCGCATATTGCGCGTCAAAGGCTGGCCTTCACGGGCTGACCCGCGCGGTAGCGGTGGATCACGGAGCCGAGGGCATTCGCTGCAACGCGGTCGCGCCAGGGTGGATCGACACAGAGCTCAACATGGATTTCATCGAGTCCATGCCGGACCCCGAAGCCTTTCGCCGAGATATCGGGCGTATTCATCCCGTCGCCCGCACCGGCGCGCCGGAAGAGGTGGCCGCACTGGTGGCGTTCTTGGCTGCCGAAGAGGCCGGTTTCATCACCGGTCAGGTCTATACCGTCGATGGCGGTCGTATGGCCAAGCTCAGTCTGCCGTGAAAGGACTTGAACGCGCCCCGATTATTCGTCGCGGGCGCGCCATTCTTTCCAGCGCAGAACCAAATTGGCCCCGATCTCACGAAATGGCTGCGGTGGCAGGCGTTTGGGCCGGTCGGAGGCCTCGAAAAAGCGGGTGATGGTCGACCTATGCCCGCAAGCCATCTCTGCCGCCGCGATACCGGTCAGGGTGCCGCGCGCCGTTCCCAGCCCGTTTTGAACACAGCCTGAATAGACGCCCGCCTCGATCTCGCGCGCGACGGACACGCCATTGAGACTGAGGCACAGATGCCCGGCCCATTGATACTCCATCTGCGTTCCGGCAAGCTGGGGGAACCGCTGATCGAATTTGCGCTGCATGACCCTGGCCGCCCGAGCCAGATCGGCCTGCGAGGCCTTCATGCCGGGGCGCAAGGTTGCGCAGGTACGGGTGACGATGCGGTTGCCGCCCTGTCCGGTATCGATCCGCCGCATGGTGGTTCCCATAGGGTCCGATGGCGTCACACCCCAGCGCGACTGCCCGCCAAGGCGCGACAGTGCTTCATCATCCAGCTCCGGCGTCATCACGGCATATAGAAACAGTTGCATCAACCGCCCACGTTCGACACCAAAGCTTTCCAGATGCCCGTTGACTGTCAGCAGGACCGCACCGGCACTGACCGAGCCGCGATCCGTTTTGACCAGCCAGGCGTCGCCCTGTTTCACAAACTCCGTCACAGCCGAGTTTTCGCAGATTGTGACGCCATTCCCGGTCAGACCGGCACCCAGTCCGCGAATGTATCCGGCCGGTTGCAGCATCACGGTACCGGGCGTGTAAAGGCCAGACACATAGTGTCGCGAACCGGTCAGTTCGTGCATTTGCTGCGGGTCCAGCATTTCGCTGGTTTCGCCCAATGCTTTCAAGTGCTTGGCGTAGCTTTCGTTATGCGCCTGTCCAGCCGCGCTGGCTGCACCGTTCACCTTGCCGGCCGGATCAAAGAAATTCCGGTCAATCTGGTATTCCTCGACAGCGCTACGGGCAAAGGCGATGGCCTGCCGGTTCAACGCGATCATTGTCTTGTCGTCACCCGATCCGGAATAATCCGACGAGGACAGATCATGCGGCAGGTCAATCATGAACCCGGAATTCCGACCAGCCGCACCTTGGGCCAGACGTCCGGCCTCCAGCACGACAACCTTGGCGTCCGGCTGTAGCTGCCGCAAGCGGCGGGCTGCGGTCAACCCGGCAAAACCGCCCCCAACCACCGCGAAATCGGCGGTCAGGGTCGCGTCCAGCTCGTATGCAGGGGGCTGGCTGCCCAGAATGGCATTCCAGGCAGCCGGCCCGCGATGGACGGGGTGTTGTCGGGCTGTGTAGCTACTCAATCCACAGCCTCGTCGGCGTCATCTGCCAGATCGATCCAGATGGTTTTTAGCTGAGTATATTGATCATGCGCATGGACCGAGTTATCGCGACCGCCGAAGCCCGATTGCTTGAACCCGCCAAAGGGCGTGGTGATATCACCCTCGCCAAAGCTGTTCACGGTGACGGTTCCGGCCCGCAACGCCCGGGCGCCGCGGATGGCGCGTTTGGCATTGGCTGTGAAGATCGAGGCGCAGAGGCCGTATTCGGTATCATTGGCGATCCTGATGGCCTCGTCAAAGCCCGAGACCTCGATGACCGACAGAACCGGGCCAAAGATTTCCTCACGCGCGAGAACGGCGTCATTGCCGGGCACTTCGACCACCGTGGCTTCGACAAAGCCTTTTTCCGCCTTGCCGCCGATTACAATGCTTTCGGCCTGATCCAGATAACCGCAGACCTTGTTGTAATGGACTTCGCTGACCAGCGCGCCCATGCGGGTTTCAGGATCCAGCGGATCGCCGATGTTCCACTGCTTGGCGTGATGCGCAATGCGCTCCAGCAGTTCGACCTTCACGTCCTTGTGCACGATTAGCCTGGACGAGGCCGAGCAGTTCTCGCCCATGTTCCAGAATGCACCGTTGACGACATGCTGCGCCACGCGGTCCAGGTTTTCGGCATCATCCATGACAATGGCCGGGTTCTTGCCGCCCATCTCCAGCACCACTTCCTTGGCGTTGCTTTCCGCCGAATAGGTCAGGAACCGCTTTCCGGTCACAGTCGAGCCAGTGAACGACACCATGTCGATATCCATATGGCGTCCGATGGGCTCACCTACGTTGGCCCCTCCACCCGGAACGATGTTCAGAACACCGCGTGGCAGGCCCGCTTCCATAGCCAACTCGGCCACACGCAGCGCGGTCAGGGTGGTTTCGGCTGCCGGTTTCACAACCAGCGAACACCCCGCGGCCAGAGCAGGCCCGATCTTCCACGCCAGCATCAGTAGCGGAAAGTTCCACGGCAGCACCAGACCAACCACACCTATCGGTTCACGCACCACCATGGCGATGTGATCGTCGCTGGCCGGTGAAACCTGATCATAGATCTTGTCGATCGCCTCGGCGTGCCATTTCAGGCAGTGGATCGTCTCGGGCACATCAACGGTTTCGCAGTCATAGATGGTCTTTCCGCTGTCTATGCTTTCCATCACCGCCAGTTCGCGCGCATTGCGGGTCATCAGCTTGCACAGCCGGATCAGGACATCTTTGCGCTCGGACGGGTGCATCTTGCTCCAGCGGCCGTCGTCAAACGCCTCGCGCGCCTTTTCGACCGCGAAATCCACATCAGCCACAGCGCAGGACGCGATATCGGTCAGCTTTTGGCCTGTGGCAGGGTTCACGGTTTCGAAAGTTTCGCCAGAAACTGCGGGGCGGAAGCTACCGTCGATGAAGGCTCCGGTCGGCAGGGCAAGGCCTGCGGCGATGGATTTGTATTCGTCCTGTGTCAGCAGATCCATGTCTCTTACCCCTCGGCAACGATGTCGGCGATTGTCTTTTTCAGAACGCGTGTCACCTGTTCCAACGCGCGCTTGTCGTCCTTGTTGAGACCCTTCAGCGGAGGCCGCATCGCGCCCGCGTCGATCCCGTTCATGGTCACGCCATGCTTGATGGTCTGGATGAACTTGCCACCCTGTTCCAACACACGCATCAGCGGCATCATCGCCGACATGATCCGGCGGCCCTTGGCAAAGTTCCCCTCAACCACGCAGGCATTGTAAAGCGCGACGTGTTCGGCGGGCAGGAAGTTCGAGCCGCCACAAACCCAGAAGGGCGCCCCCCAGGCGAAGAACTCCAACGCCTGATCGTCCATGCCGCAGCCCAGCTGGATATGGGGGTAATCGCGCGCCAGAAGATGCACCCGGTTGATGTCACCCGAGCTCTCCTTGATGCCGCAGAAATTCCGGCTGCGTCCGACGCGGTCGAGGAATTCCTCGCCCATCATCGTGCCGGTGCGGTGCGGGTAGTTATACAGCATCACCGGCAGATCGGCGGCCTTGTCGATGGCCAGCGCGTTCAGCGCGTTTTCCCGGTCAGTCGGGACCGAATAGGGCGGGCTGGCCAGCAGGATCGAGTCCGCCCCAAGTTCCCGGGCACCCGAAGCCAATGCGATTGAATCCGGCGTCAGCATGGCGCCTGTGCCGACAACCAGCGGCAGGCGACCCTTCAGGCGCTCATGGGTAAAACGCGCCAGCGCCAGACGTTCTTCGACGGTCTGAGCGTAGTTTTCGCCCGTTGAGCCTCCCGAAATCAGGCCATGCACGCCGTTTTCGATCAGGTACTCGATCACGTCGGTCAGCGCATCCCAGTTGACGGTTCCGTCATCGTGATAGGGCGTGACG
Source organism: Ruegeria sp. HKCCD9138 (assembly GCF_057220975.1). Classification (NCBI taxonomy): domain Bacteria; kingdom Pseudomonadati; phylum Pseudomonadota; class Alphaproteobacteria; order Rhodobacterales; family Roseobacteraceae; genus Ruegeria; species Ruegeria sp. HKCCD9138. The sequence continues at coordinate 165,310 of NZ_JBWVAZ010000004.1, forward strand.
ACAGGGGTATAGATCCCCTCAAATCTGAATATTGGGTTCATTCAGTCCTCATGCTGGTTTTGATCGGGGCAGGGCGCCCATCGGTACGTCCAGGGCCTCGGGCATTACGAACAGTTCGATCTGGTCGCGTGAAAGGTTCCAATGGTCATCGGCCAGCCTGGCTGCGGCCACATCGTCGCGTGCTTCGATGGCCGCGATGATTGCGTCATGCTGCTGGCTGGCCTCCGACAGGTTTTCCGACATCTCCGCCGATTGCGGACGATAAAATGTCATGCCGATCCGAGAGTGGTCGATCAGCAGGCGATTGTACGACGGCAACAGGTAGATATTGCCCGACATCTCGCCAGTCACTTCGTGAAAACGGTTGTTGGCCAGGGCCCGGTCTTCACTGGACCCGGTACGCAACGCGGATTTGAACGCTTCCTGCGAGGCTTTCAGCTCTTCGATCTGAGCGGGCGTCGCGTTGAGCGCGGCAAGGCGCAGGATGGCGCCATAGATCATTGGCGCGGCCAGGAAGAAATCGCGCAGCGTCGTATATGACATCTCGGACACGCGCGCACTTCGATTGGTGCGCAAGTCCAGATAGCCTTCGCCCGCAAGCTCGCGGAAGACCTCGCGCAATGGTGTGCGGGACAAGCCAAAGGCTTCGGACAGTTGCGCTTCATCGAGATCCTCGCCGGGTCTCAGGCGCAACGTCAGGATCGAAACCTTCAGGTGTTCCCGCAGCTCGCCCTTCCGCTTTTTTGCCTCGTCTTTCATCGCGTGTCCCTTCGCTGCGTTTGCCCGATGTCAGAATGACGAATCGTGGGCAAAACACAATTGGCGTTCTTGCTGTATCCTAAAAAAATACAACTTGTACACAAAAAAAATTTGTGCAGTGTGCGAAAAAACTGGAGGAGGACGACGCCGGTGGCCAGCACATTGGAAGAACCCGTGATCGATTGCCGAAGTCTGTGGAAGATATTTGGAAAGCGCGCCGATGAGGCTATGAAAGCCGTTCAGGAACAGGGGCTTGGTAAGCTCGAAGTCCGAGATCATTTCAACTGTGTCGTAGGTGTTCAGGATGCGACTTTCACCGTCAATCGCGGTGAAATCTTCTGCATCATGGGGCTTTCCGGCTCTGGCAAGTCAACTTTGATTCGCCATGTGAACCGCCTGATCGAGCCGACCTCTGGGCAACTTTTTATCGAAGGTCAGGACGTGAATGCCCTGTCCGCCCGCGATTTGCGTGAACTGCGCGCCGAAAAGATCGGCATGGTGTTCCAGAATATGGCCCTGATGCCGCATCGGACGGTTCTGGACAATGTGTCGTTCAGTCAGGAAGTGCGCGGTCACGATGCGCGCGAACGCCGTGAAAACGCTTTGCGCGCGATCGATGCTGTGGACCTGAACGGCTGGGACCAGAAGTACCCCGACGAATTGTCCGGCGGTATGCAGCAGCGTGTTGGCCTGGCCCGCGCCATCGCGGCCGACCCGGCCATCCTGCTGATGGACGAACCTTTCTCGGCGCTTGATCCGCTGATCCGCCGCCAGTTGCAGGACAAGTTCATGTCCCTGTCCGCCGAGATGAAGAAGACGACTCTCTTCATCACGCACGACCTGGACGAGGCCATTCGCATTGGCGACCGGATCGCCATCATGAAGGACGGCGCTTTGGTCCAGGTCGGAACGCCCGAGGACATCGTGACCAATCCGGTCGATGAGTATGTGGCGGATTTCGTTGCGGGAATTTCGAAACTGGAACTGATTTCGGCCGGCAAGATCATGGAACCCGTCGAGTCCTTCGAGCGTCACAGCGGCCCGATCGATGTCCGCGACTGGCCCGAAGCGCATCCGGATCATTCGCTGGACGACCTCGTGAACCTTTCGATCTCCACTCAACACCCGGTCGTGGTCAAGGCGGATGGCAAGGCCATCGGGATCGTGACCAAGAACGCCCTGTTGCGCGGCATTCAGGGCGACGTCGAAGACGTTGGCACACTGAAACACTGAGGATCAAACGACATGGCAGATACGGAATTCAACATTCTCGACCCGTTCTCCTCGGTCGATCTGGGGCTGGCGGAATCGGCTGACGGCGTTAAACAATGGGCGATTTCAAATCGCGGCATCATCCAGCCGATCAAGAGTTTCTTCAACGACCTGATTGTCGGCATCGACAACGGCCTGAACGCGGTCCCGCCGCTGATCATGCTGCTGTTTCTGGTCCTTGTCGCGTGGCAGGCCGCAGGTCGCCGGGTCGCTATATTGGTGGCCATCAGCATGACGGTGCTGGGCTTCCTGTCGCCGAACGCCTGGGGGCTGGCGATGACGACGCTGGCGATCGTCATCTCGGCGGTGATCCTGTGTTTCTTCATCGGCCTGCCGCTTGGCATTCTGGCCGGCAAAAACGACCGGTTCGAGGCCGCGATCCGTCCGGTTCTGGACACGATGCAGACCATTCCGGCCTTTGTTTATCTGGTGCCGGTCGTCATGCTGATCGGGATCGGCAATGTATCAGGCGTCATCGTCACGATCATCTTTGCGCTGCCGCCGCTGATCCGTCTGACATCGCTGGGTATCCGGGGCGTCAACGATTCCGTGGTCGAGGCAGCGCGTGCATTCGGTGCCAACCCCCGGCAGATCCTGTTCAAAGTCGAATTACCGCTGGCCACGCCGACCATTCTGGCAGGGGTCAACCAGACCATCATGCTGTCGCTGTCGATGGTCGTGATCGCCTCGATGATTTCGGTCAAAGGTCTGGGCAACGAGGTGCTGCGCGCCATGGGCCGGCTGGACGCCGGGAAGGCGCTGGTCGGAGGTCTGGGCATCGTGATCCTGGCCATCGTCCTCGACCGGATCACGCAGGGCATGGGCCAGTCGGGGCGCGAACGCGGTCACCGTCACTGGTGGCAGACCGGCCCGGTGGGCGCGGTGCTGCACTTGTTCGGAAAAGCATGAAACTCACCGTTCAACTGAACCTCAGGGAGGTAAACTTAATGATCAAAACCACTGCAATCGCAACCTTTGCCGCGACGACGATGCTGACCAGTGTCGCGTTGGCGGAAGGCAATCCGGGCGAGGGCGTGACCGTCCGCCCCGTGATGGCACCCTCGGTCGAGGAAATCTTCCAGCACCGTATCCTGTTCTCGGCGCTGGAAGACCTCGGCTACGAAATTGCCGACCCGCAGGAGGTTGAATATCAGACCATCCACCTTGCGCTGGGTACCGGTGACGGAGATTTCACCGCTGTGCACTGGAACAAGCTGCATGACACGTTCTTTCAGGAATCCGGCGGTGACGAAGTGCTTGAGAAAGTCGGAACGCTGATCGACGGCGCGCTGCAAGGTTATCTGGTCAACAAGTCAGCCTATGATGCGGGTGTGCAGAATCTGGGTGACCTGAAGGACCCAGAGAAAGCCAAGCTGTTTGACGCGGATGGCGACGGTATGGCGGATCTGGCGGGCTGTGTTCCCGGCTGGGGCTGCGAGCGCGTGATCGAGCATCAACTGGATGAATTCGGCCTGCGCGACACTGTTGCCCACAATCAGGGTGCCTATAACGCCATCATCGCGGACACGATAGCCCGCAACGCGTCGGGTGAAAACGTGCTGTATTACACATGGACACCCTACTGGGTGTCTGGCGCACTGGTGCCGGGTGAAGATGTGGAATGGCTGGCCGTGCCCTATTCGTCGCTGCCGGATGGGGCGACCGCGGAAACCACTTTTGACGGCAAGGATCTGGGTTTTGCCGTCGACAGCATCCGCGTTGTCGCCACCGACGATTTCCTGGGTGCCAACCCTGCGGCGGCCAAACTGTTCGAAGTGGCGAAGATCGACATCAACGACATTTCGGCGCAGAACAAGATGGTGTCTGATGGTCAGGACAGCTCGGACGATATCGACCGTCACGTCGAAGCCTGGATTGAGAAGAACCGCGAAACCTATGACAGTTGGCTTGATGCGGCGCGTGCTGCCGCTCAATAATACCGCCTGACAGCCAATCACTGATCTGCGCGGGCTGATGCTCGCGCAGTTTCTTTCTGAAGACGGGGTAGTCATGACCCAGACCAAAACACAGCACTACAACTTCATGCTGGTCGAGGAATTCTCGCACCTGGCGTTTTCCTGTGCCGTTGAACCATTGCGCATCGCCAATCTCGTCAGCGGGCAGGAGCTGTACAAATGGACCTTTGCCTCGGAAGAGGGGGAAAAGGTCGTCTGTTCGAACGGGTCGGTCACGCTGGTGCATTCCGCGTTCGACACGCTGCCTAAATGCGATCAGGTTTTCGTGCTGTCGGGCATCCACATGCGCAATCACGTGTCGCGTGCCCTGCTGGGCAGCCTACGCCGTGAACGCGCAAAGGGGACGTCGATCGGGGCGCTGTGTTCCGGTGCCTGGGTTTTGGCCGAGGCCGGTTTTCTGGACGGGATGCAGGCCGCAATCCATTGGGAGTACCATGATGCCTTTATGGAGGCCTTCACCGAGGTGAACCTTGTTCGCAGCGTGTTTGTTGCCGACGAAAAGCATGTCACGGCGTCGGGCGGCACTGCGACCGCCGATCTGATGCTGCATCTGATTGAACGGGATCACGGCTATGACCTGTCGGTCGCCGTGGCAGATCAGATGGTCTATAATGCTGTTCGCAACGCAACCGCCGAACAGCGCGTGTCTCTTCAGTCGCGCAACGGAATGCGGAACACCCATCTGGCAAAAGCCATCCAGATCATGCATGACCGCATCGAAGATCCGGTTTCGCCGTCACTCATTGCCGAGCAGATCGGGATTTCGACCAGGCAACTTGAACGCCTGTTCGGGAAGTACCTGAATGCGTCGCCAAAAAAATATTTCATGGAAATGCGGTTGGAGCGGGCGCGCAACCTTCTCATTCAGACCGAGGCGTCGGTAACGGACGTGGCATTTGCCTGTGGTTTTGAAAGCGCCGGTCATTTTTCTCGCGTTTACAGAGCGACGTTCGGTGTGACACCGATGCTCCAGCGGGGACGGCTGGATTGAGATGAAGATTTGCCTGTAATCGATTAAGATAGTTTATCTTTCGTTCCTACGAGACTGCTCCCTAAGCGGTGTCGGAAGTCCCGGGTCGCAAAGTATTTCTACGGGCAGGCATCGCATTTCTGTGAACCTGTCGCAGTTATGGCGGAAGGGGTAACTTCCGCCATAACACGTCTCAGAATGACGCGACCGGGGGCCCAAACAGGCTTTCGTCCGGGGTGATACCCAAACCCGGCCCTGTCGGGCGCTGAATGTGCCCGCCTTTGATCGAGATGCCGTTTTCGCGGTCGTAGTTGCCTTCGATATAGGGTGCTGCCAGCCACACACCTTCCAGCAAGTCGGGCCTGATGGTCGATCCGATTTGTGTGCAGGCCGCCGCAATGATGTCGCCGCCCCAGCTGTCATCACAAGTGTGCGGCAGGTTTCGTGCCTCGCAAATGTCACGGAATGCGCGCATGTTCTGCAGGCCACCGATCCGGGTGACCTTCATCCCGAACCCGTCTACCAGCCCGGTGCCCGCGGCCGAAATCACTGCGTTCAGGTCAACGCTGTTTTCGTCCATGTAAATCCCGTGGCCGACCTGCGGGCGGATCTTTCTCAGGTCTTCAACCGTATTGCAGGGCTGTTCCATGATGAAGGGGATATCCGGGCATTCACGGCTAACACGCAGCGCATCGCGCGTGGTCCAACCGCGATTGCCGTCCACCGCCAGGCGCATTCCCGAACCACCGACAACTTCCCAAACCTTACGGATCGTTTCGATGTCGATTTCGACGGGCCGACCCCCGACCTTGACCTGCAGGCGTGGATACCCTTCGGAAAGTTTCTCACCCGCCAGTCGTGCAATGTCGTCCGGTTCACCGACACCCGTGGCGTAATAGGATGGCACGCGATCCGTCTCGACCCCACCTAACAGGTCGGCAACGCTAACCCGCAGCATTTTGCCGATCAGGTCGTGGGCGGCAATGTCCACGGCGGCCTTGGCATAATTGTGACCATTGAGCAGACCGTTCATTTTTCGGTTCAAAGTCGCTGGCCAGATCTCGGTTCCGATCAGGCCGGCGGCCAGAACCTTGAGCGCCGCACGCGCGCCTTCCGCATGCGCCTCGGCATAAGTGGGACCGACAGGGCAGGTTTCGCCCCATCCAATTGTGCCGTCCTGCGCCACAAGTTTGACCAGCGTCGTGTCCAGTGCGTATACCGCGCCGCTGGCCATTGTGTAGGGCCCATTTTTGACGGGTAGGTCGTGCGCATAAATGTGGATTTCTTTGATTTTCATGTTCATGCGTGATGCCTGCGGTTTAATGGTTCTTCATTTGGTTTTTAAACAGTGGGTATCGTGACCTGCAACTGGTCGGGCCCCGATCTGGCGTGCGATGCGGTTGCGACTAGAACACGGGCTGATTTCCCTGATGGCCATCACGGTCGGGCGAGTTGGCCAGAGCGACGCATATCTGCCTCATGACTATGGACTTGAGGACGCCTGCACCTGCCAGACAATGGGGTCCGACCTCAAGGCCCGGCGGCTCGGCGGTGGAGAACGCCTTAAGAACCCGAGCGGCCAGGGTTAGCTTGCTGATCAAAGTGATAAAGATCCTGTGACCTTTGCAAAGCTCGTTTGGTATTCTTCCAATCTGCAATTCCGTGAACGTATGATTGGCTGACATGTGTCTCCTTCGCGAATGCGTCGGCCTCCTGCCGAGGTCTACTCAGTTGAATCTGTCGGGGCTGAACGCCGCGATATCGATGCCCGGTCGCCTGTCTGCGGCCAGATCGGCAACCAGTTTTCCGGTCGTTGCGCCCAAGGTCAGGCCAAGCTGGCCATGGCCCGTGGCGAATATGACATTCGGAACCTTGTGAGAGCGCCCGATGATGGGGCGGGTGTCCGGTGTAAAAGGCCGCCGTCCCATGCGACGTTCAGTTTGGCGCGTGTGCAGGTCTGGCAAGACCCTTTGGGCGCGCTTGACCAGAACTTCGGCGCGGCGCCATTTGGGTGCGGCGTCGAGGCTTGCGAATTCGACGGTTCCCGCTATTGCCAGCTCGTTGTCATATGGGGTAATGCCGAACCCGCCTTTGGGGTAGAAAACGGTATGTTTGAGTTCGACACCGGGATCTTGCAACCCTGTTGAGTAACCGGCGACACCTTCCAGATGCAGCTTGATCCCCAACTGCTTTGACAGCGCTTTCGAGGCCGTTCCTGCGGCGATGACGATCTCATCCGCCTGAACACTGTTGCCGTCGGATGTCCGCACGCTCGTGACAGACGCGCCGGTGCGTCCGAGCCCAATACCGGATGTGCGCAGAAGGACGCCGCCGCGGAATTGAAAGCCTTCCAACAGTTTCTCGACCAACCGCTTGGGGTTGGTCACATTGCTCCAGTCTCTCAGCAGCGCGGCATGTTTGAAATCAGGCGCGATAGCCGGCTCCATGTCGTGGGCGTCCGCTCCCGAGACTTCATCGATCGTGCATCCAAGCTCACGGGCAAGATCAAAGGCCGCGCCCATTGTTTTGCGATCGGCATCGTCGTCGAACAATTTGATCACGGGACGTTCGACAAGCAGATCGGGACAACCCAGATCGTTGATCTGAGATTTGAAATCGGCGGTCGCGACAAATGTCAGCCGCGCAAGATCTGCAGCAATGGCCCGCATGCGTGACGGGATCGAATTGGCGGTGAACCGCATGAACCACGGCAGCAATTTCGGCGCTGAGGCGGGGCGCAGCGAAAGAGGGGCTTCGGGGTCAAGCAACCAACCCGGCACCTTCATCAGCATTCCGGGCTGCGACAACGGCACAATCTCTCCGACTGCGATACAGCCACACGACGCCCAACTGGCCCCTTCGCCAACAGGGCCCGGCTCCAGTATTGTCACCGAATGACCATCTGCCTGAAGGGATAAAGCACAGGATGCACCGACGACTCCGCCCCCAATGACAACAACACGCTTCATTCCGGTGACGACCCCCGACTAATGAGGCGGACCAATCCCGTTTTGGTTATCGCTGGCTGTTTTGGTGTCTTAACGTGGGTCGTGGTCAGCAATCTGCACGCAGGACAGTTGCCTGCGAGCTGGTTGGCAAGAACGCTTTTTGCTTGGTTCGGGACCATCATCATAAGTCCTTTCCCGCAAATGTGTTTCGGGCGAGAGATTCCTCTCGCCCCAGTAGCGGATCAAGGTTGGTATTCAACACGCTTCTTTTCCACGAACTCCGACAGTGCGCCGGATTGATCATCAGACATTGGCGGCCGAACATAGTTGTCCAAGATGCGTTGCGCTTCCAAACGACCGACGCAATCGGCATCTTTCGCGCCCTCATCGAACCACTGCTCATAGCTGTCATTGTTCTGAAGCGGGTTGATCTGCAGCGGGTTCTCACGGGTATGGTCAGTGCCAAGGAAATGCCCGCCCGGGCCGATCTCGGCTACGTCACCCAGCAACGCGTCCAGGTTTTCCTCGGCCAGGCCCGAGAAAAAGCGGTGATAGACCTCAAGCTGATAGGCGTCGTGCACCCATTTCGAGTAGCTGACGCCAAGCGCCCCCTCCAGAAATCCGGCGGAGTGGACGATGAAGTTGCAACCGCCCAGCAGAACCGGCCACATCGTGTTGGCGCTGTCAAAACCGGCCTGCAGGTCTGGCGCTTTTGATCCGGTCCACATGGTGCAGGACCGCCACGGCACCCCGTAGTGACGCGCCATCTGGCCCACCAGCAAGTTCATCAGGCCCGGCTCGGGCGAGCCCATCATCGGTGCGCCGGTTTTCATTGACACGCCCATGATCGCGACGCCCATTACCATCGGACAGCCCCGGCGGATGATCTGGCTGTAGGCAATGCCAGCCAGCGATTCCGCGATCAGCAGCGACACGCCACCCAGCGGGCTGGCCGGGGCGCTGGCACCCGCCAGAACAAAGGGCGACAACAGGCAGGGCTGATTGGCGGCGGCATAGACTCGCAGGCTTTCTAGCATCGTCTCGTCCCACACCAGGGGCGTGTTGCAGTTCAGCAGTGAGGTCAGGACCACGTTCTGATCCACGAACTCTTCGCCAAACACGATGCGGGCCATTTCGACCGTATCGCGGGCGGCGGTTTCCGACAGCACCGAACCCTTGATTGGCTTGTCGGTCAGGGTCAACGCCGCGTGGACCAGTTCAAGATGCCGCAAGGGGACGGGGACGTCCTGCGGTTCGACGGGCAGAATGCCCGGGACATGCATGCCCTGACTCATCTGCGCCATCTTGAAGAAATTATGTGCATCCTTCAGTTGCGACGGACGCCGAACGCCATCCAGATCATAGACGAACGGAGCGCCATAGGCATTGGCGAAGATCGAGTTGCGCCCGCCCACTTCGATACTGCGTTCCGGATTGCGCGCATTCATCTTGTAAGTTGTCGGCACAGTCGAGATCAGGTCCATCAACATATCGCGTCCGATACGGACCCGCTCGCCTTGGACGTCCGCGCCTGCGCGTTTCCAGTCGGCCAAAGCGACCGGATCGCGGAATTCGATGCCGACATTCTCAAGGATTGACATAGCCGCGTTGTGGATCTTCTCGACCCCTTCGGGACCCAGCAGATCGATCGGACCCACCTTGCGGTTCAGGGTCGGCAGATAGACCGGGGCCGGGTTGGTGCGGGCCTGAACCCGGGCGGCGCGGCCACCGCGGGCGCTGCGCGCGCTGCGTGTTTTGACTTCGACCATTTTGTTGCTCCTGTTCAGGCGCGCGCGCGGGCGCTTGTTGGATCGACCAGGCAGACATCCACAACTTCTGCATCGCGCAGCTCGTTGTGGATCATGACCTGCAATTTCGTGCCTTCTGCGGTGAATTCCTGCGGTACCAGCGCCATTGCGATGTCGTGGTTGCAGTAATACGAGAACCCGCCCGAGGTGACGCGCCCGATCAGCGCGCCGTCCTTGTAGACACTTTCATCCGCAATGACCGACGTGTCGCAGAAGGGCAGTTTCAGCGTGACCAGGGTGTTGTAACCCGCCTCGGCCTTCTGTTTCAGCAAGGCGTCGCGTCCGATGAACTCGCGACCTTCAAGTGCTACGAAACGGTCCAGACCGGCCTCGAACGGGGTCATGTCCTTGCAGATTTCGCGGTTGATGGCGCTATATGACTTCTCCAGACGCATGGATTCCAACGCTTCCAGACCGAAGGGTTTGACACCGGCTTTGAGCAGCTGATCGACCAGATGACGGTTGTAACCGATAGGATGGTGCAGTTCCCAACCCAGCTCACCGGTATAGCTCACACGCAGAAGGTGAACGCCTTTGGCATAGCCCACTTCGCCCATTTGCGCCGACAGCCACGGGAACGCCGCGTTGGACAGGTCATTATCCGTGAGCTTTTGCAGAATTTCACGCGATTTTGGGCCAGCCAGTGCGATCACGCCCAGCTGTTCCGAGATATCCTCCATGACAACCGAGCGATCATCCGGCAGCAGGCGGCTGAGGTAATCCCAGTTGTAGACCTGACCGTTCGGTGTGCTGACCAGGTAGAAGTCATTCTCGCCATAGCGAACGATGGTGTATTCGCCCTCCATGCCGCCTTGCGGGTTAAGGGCCACGGCCAGGGTCATGCGGCCCACCTTGGGCAGCTTGTTGGCCATGATCCCGTCCAGCCATTTGGCTGCACCGGGTCCGCGCACGGTGAACTTGGTCATCGGCGACATTTCGATGAACCCGGCTTCTTCTCGGGTCACGCGCACCTCTTCCTGCACCAGTTCCATGTGATCGGTGCGGCGGAAGCTGTGCTCGGGGATCGCCTGCTCGGGCGATTTGGCAAACCAGCGGGGGAACTCATAACCGTTGAAACTGGTCCAGACGGCGCCCTGAGCGGTCAGCAGGTCGTAGGACGGCATGGTTTTCATCGGGCGGGCGCTGGGAAAGTCTTCGCCCGGAACATGGGCGTCCATATGTGTGCCCCAGGTTTCGCGCACCTTGTCCATGGTCCAGCGTTTGGATGCGTAATCGCCAAAACGACGCGGGTCGATTTCCGACATGTCGATGCCCGGATGACCATTGACGATCCAGCGGGCCAGACGTTCGCCCATGGTGCCGCCCCACAGGATGCCGCCCGGTACACCTTCGGCCAGCCAAAGGTTTTCATGACCCGGGGCAGGGCCGCAAAGAGGCAGTTCGTCCGGTGTCATCTGGAACGGGCCGCGGGTGTTGGCCTTGATGCCGACCTCTCCCAGGGCGGGTACACGTTCGATGGCGCGTTCCCACTGGGTTTCGACGGCATCAAAATCCTCGGGCAGCAGATCTGCCCCGAAGTCCGGCGGGACGCGATCTTCGGCAAACAGCTTCAGGTCCTTTTCAAACTCGTACGGCCCGAACTGGAAGCCGCCCACATCTTCACGCAGATAGGCGCCATAATCCTCGTCCCGCAGTATCGGGAATTCCTTCAGGCCCTGTTCGCGGCGCTCTTTCAACAACGGGACCGTCTCGGTCGTCCAGTATTGGTGAACGATCGGGATGCAGGGCAGGTCCAACCCCACCCGGCGGGCGTTTTCGCGGGCATAGTTTCCGGTGGCAAAGATCAGATGCTCGCAGGTGATCTCGCCTTTGTTCGTGGTCACTTTCCAGTGGCCGTTCTCCAGCTTTTCGTAGGCCTGCGCCTCGGTGTTCTGATAGACGGTGGCGCCCTGATCGCGTGCCAGCTTGGCCAGACCCATGGTGATGTCAGCCGGATTCACGTACCCGTCCTGATCGTGCAGGATACCGCCCCGGATGTTTTCACTCTGCGCCAGCAAGGGGTGGATATCCGTGATCTCTTCCGGTGTCACCAGTCGGCAGGGGACCCCGGCGGCTTCGGCGATCGAGATATAGGACTGGAACTCGTCCCAACGCTTTTCGGTGTTGGCGACACGCAACTGCCCCACCTGACGGAGCCCGACTGATGTGCCCAGCTTTTCCTCGACCTCGCCGTAAATGCGGATCGTTTCCATCGTCATTTTCGAGATGTTGTGCGAGCGCACGAAGGTTACCAGCAGCCCGGCCGCGTGCCATGTCGAACCGGAGGTCAGAGTGGTGCGCTCCAGCATGACGGCATCCGTGCAACCGTGTTGGGTCAGACCGTAGAGGATCGATGCCCCAACGCACCCTCCACCAACAACGATGACCTTTGCGTGCGACTTCATTTAGTGACTCCTTCGAGAGTTTCTTGGCAGTGCCGGCACTGCCGCTTGATTTCCGTAGTTCTTTTCTGCGGCCGCTGATCAGGCCGGAATTTTTTGCAGATGCGGGAAGCTTTTGACGAACCGATCGAATTTATGAGACCCGCAGGTGACAGGCCCATATCGCGCAGGATTGTCGTCGCTGATACAGGACGGCAATGGTGCAAACTCTGCGTCATAATCCGCATCGATGAAGAACGGGATCGAATAGCGCTCGCGCCCCGAGGTGTTCACGACCCGGTGCAGATTGGCCAGGTAGACATCATTGGTCAGCCGTTGCACCAGATCACCGATGTTGATGACGAATGTGCCGGGGATCGGCGTGCCTTCGACCCAGACGCCATCACGGTTCATGACCTGCAGACCGCCCACGTCGTCCTGCGCCAGAATAGTGAGGTTCCCATAGTCGGTATGCGCACCGATACCGATGACACTTTCGTCTACAACGCCGGTTTGCGACGGATAATGCAGCAAACGCTGGATGCTGATCGGATTGCGCAGTTTGGCTTCGAAGAAGTCCGGCGTCAGATCCAAACTCCGGGCGATGCCGGACAGCAGGATCATCGACAGGCGCTTCATCTCTTCGTGATAGCCGTAAATAGCCGCCTTGAAGCCGGGCACCGATTCATCGGCGGGCCATTGATTCGGACCAAAGAATGGTCCGGTCGCAGCGGATTCGGGCCCGATGTCAAAGCACTCCTTTAGGTCCTTTGTCTTGCTGGGATCGGTGTTTTCGCCGAACGGTTCGATGTAACCACGCAGTGCCTCGCCCGAGTTGGCGATGTGCAGCTTCATTTTTTCAGCCTCGGGCAGATCGAAAAAGGCCCGCGTGCGATCAAAGGCGTTTTCCACAACCGTGTCGGCAATGCCGTGGTTTTTGACGTACATGAAACCCGCATTCGACAATGCCCATCGGATTTCCTTGGCAACCTTCTGGGGATCGCTACCGCTGATCAAAGGTGCCAGATCGACCACCGGAATTTTGTCGAAGGTCTGCCGCGTGGCGTGAAGGGCGTCGGCAATCTGAGGGTTCTGAGGTTTGGACATGGTGTGTTTCTTCGCGCTGTCATTCTGTTGGACCAAATGGGTCTCATGGCGGGGGCAGTCCGACAATTGCAAAAAAACTAATATCGAATTAGAAAAAGTAATGCTAAATGGCGGTATCTGCTGCGCTGGTGCGCTGAGTCGAGAAGGATAGGACAGAATAATTTGCCCAAGCGACCCTATGATCTACCGCCTGTAAGCTCGCTTGTCAGTTTTGAGGCGGCCGCGCGCAATGTCAGCTTCAAGGCGGCTGCGGACGAACTCAACGTGACCCCTGCGGCAATCAGTCATCAGGTCAAGGCACTGGAACAGGAAATCCGATGTTCCTTGTTTCACCGGTATCATCGCGGTGTGGAGTTGACGGAAAGCGGCGCCTACCTGTTGGTCGCGTTGCAAAGGGGTTTTGAGGGAATCAGCGAAGCCCTGGGTCAGCTGCGCGCCCAGCACGGAAGCGCGGTGGTAACGATCCGATCGACCACTGCGGTCAGCTCACTTTGGCTGACACCTCGGTTGGCGCAATTCTGGAAAAGCTACGGGCATATTTCCGTCGCTCAGGTCGTCAGCGATTATGATCTGAATGCGCCCAATTGTGATCTGAGCATCCACTATGGCGACATGTCGAAGGACAGCGGAAATTGCCGTGCATTGTTCCATGACCAGATCATGGCACTGGGCAGTCCGCGATTTGCCGCCGAGCACAAAATCGAACGTGTCGAGGACATAGCAAGCATTCCACTCATTCACCTCGAGGCACCGGAAACCGGTTGGACCGACTGGCATGCCTGGGCGCGGGCACTGGGTTGCACCGCAAAGCTCAATGCGGCGCATCGCGTCAACAACTACGTTATCGCGCTTCAGGCCGCCCGAGATGATATGGGAGCTGTACTGGGGTGGGAAGGGCTGACGTCCGATCTGATTGCTTCCGGTAAACTGGTCAAGTTGCTTCCGGATACAATATCGTCACCCCAGGATTTCTACGTAAAGCTGCACAATCGTGCCTCGGACAGAGCGAACCTTGTCTTTAACTGGCTTACGAAACACCGCGAGTAACGACCGTATCCCATTTTGGCATGTTACACGCGGGCATTCATACCGGCCGCACCCTCAATCGATCCTGAGCAGCAGATCAAAAACCGGCTTAAGCCGCGCCAATTCGTGCCCGGTTCGTGAAACCAGATTTGGTTGAGTGGCGAATGCCGGTGTCTCGACATCGATCCAGGCGGTAAAGCCCTTGCGGCGCAGTGCGTCCGCATTTGGGTGATCCTTGTCCCAGCCCGCGGGAACCCGTTTCAGTTCCGGCTCACCGATGCGAATGCCTTGTGCGCGGAACGTTTCTGTCATGTTCATGAGCTCGGTTCCCAACGGACCAGACATCGCATCGCGAAACGCAGCTAGCCGTGCCTTCTCATACTGAAAAACTCCGCAGCCTAGCGACAGTGATTCAGGGGATAATCCAAAGAACCACATTGGCGGCTGCGCCGTTTTGTCTTCCGGGACGAAGGCGATATGAACATGGGCGTTGTATGGTGTTTTGTCCTTGGAAAACCGCACGTCACGATGAATCCGAAAGATCTTGCTGTGGTGAGGGTGTTTCGTGAAGTCGCCCAGGGCGAGGGCCATTTCATTCGCAAACCGCTTGGTCGGGTCTCTGATCTCAGCCTCATAAGTGCCTTTGTTTTCCGCGAACCAATCCCTTGTGTTGTCAGCTTTGAGTTCGGCAAGGAAGGTTAAGGCCTGCGGCGAGTAACAATTGAAGTCAGTCATTGCGCCTTCCCTCTCAATTCTTTGCTGGCAGCGATGCCGCGTGTTCAAGACACATCCGTAGCCAACGTGACATGGCCGCTGGGTCACAATCCGTCTCGTCAACCTGAACAAAGCCGCCAAGCTTGCGTTTTCCATGGATGACGGCGCGGGCCGCAGGGTCCTGCAAGGCCATTGCCTCGTTGTCCTTGCCGACGCGGAACATGAACCGCCCCACACCGTCCGGATGGCGACGCGCACCGGACACCATGTTGCCGTTAAGCAGGAAACAGATGCCGCCCATCATCCGTTTCTCGGTTATACCGGCATGCGCCTCAAGCGCGCCGCGCATCCGTTGGTTCAGGGTTTCGTCATAAGGCATCAATAGCCCTCCCATAGTTGCCACAGGATGGAAATCGAAAGAGCCAGCATGGTCAACGTCGTCAATCCGGCCCCGATTGCGCGGCCCTTGCTGTCCGAAGCCGTCCTTAGCGAACAATAATGAACAATCCGCGCAAGCAGCAGGGTTGCCCCGCAGGCGGCAATCAGCCACGGCGCGGCGCCTGCGATTTCCGCGCCTGCGAGTGCAAGCAGGGCAAGCGGCACATACTCCACAAAGTTTCCGTGCGCCCTGATCAACCGCAGCAGATCTTCGTCCTCACCATGCAACAGCATGATTCCGGTTTTGGCTCGTCGCAGCCCAACCGAAATTGCCATTGGGATGCTCATCAGGACAAGTATGGCAGTGACGCCAAGCGCGATTTGCGGAGTATGCTCCATCTGGGTTTTTCCTTCCCGTACCTGCGTTTACGACGCCATGCTCTCGTATGTGATGAGTGCGAAACGGGCTCCTTGTGGATCAATCAGCGTTGCCATACGCCCCACGCCGGGCATATCAATGGTAGGTTGCAACACGGTGGCCCCTTTACCTTTTGCGGTCGCGACGCTTTTGTCGACATCGGCAACGGTAAAGAAGATCGTCCAACTGCCGTTTTCCTCGGGCACGGGTGAAAAGCCGCCGATGGCCGTTTCCCCGACCATGAAGGCTGAATAGCTTGAACCGTCTTGCATCGGCATGTCGTTGATTGCCCAGCCCAGTACGTCCTGATAAAAAGCTTTGGCTTTGCTCTGATCCGGGCCGGAATGGCCGATCCAGCCTGAATTTCCAACTTCGGTCATTTCAAGAATGCTCATCTTCGTCTCCCTGGATGCAGGCCCGCGATATGCGGGTCTGATCCTAGGACGCGTGACTGAGAATATTCCCTACAATTGACTTAGTTCTTTTTGACAGCATGCGATTTTCTCTTGGATCGCAACGCGCTCGGGCACGGTTGGTCCGAGTGTCAGTACCGTCTCATAGGCTGCAATCGCCGCCCTGTGGTTGTCCGTATCCTGCAAAAACGCCCCGCGCATGGCATGAAACCAGCGATACTGCGACAGATCATCCGCCAGCGCGCGCATCTCTTTCAAGGCATACTCCGCTCCGTACAGCTTGGCTTGCGCCGCGATCTGATTGAGCCGGACGACGGGCGTGGGCTGAAGGGCGTAGAGTGCTGCGTAATGCGCCTCGATTTCCCTCCAATCCGTTTCTTCAGCGGACGGCGCACGCGCATGAGCGGCGGCAATAGCGGCCTGAACAATGTATGTTCCGCGATGGTTGATCCGCTGGGCCTTTTGTAGCAACGCCATTGCCTCGGCGGTGTTCGCGCTGTCCCATTTGGTGCGATCCTGGTTTTCCAACGTCACAAGTCGCCCATCCGCATCCATGCGCGCATTTCGCCGAGCGTGTTGAAAAAGCAGCAACGCCAACAGCGCCGTCTGTTCGCCCATGGAAGGAAACAGAGTCACAAGCAGGCGCGCGAGTCGGATCGCCTCTTCGCACAGCTTGAGGTTCATTTGGTCGGCTCCGCCGGACGCAGACCACCCTTCGTTGAACATAAGGTAGATCATCAAGGATACTTCCCCCAACCGCGCGCCGCGCTCTTGTGGGCTTGGGGTTTCAAAGGCGACAGGGTTGCTGGCGATCTTCTTCTTCGCGCGCGTGATGCGTTGTTCCATTGCCTTGGGTCTGATCAGGAACCCACGCGCAATTTCGTCAACGCTTAACCCGGCGACGACCTTCAGTGCGATTGCAATCTGATCACGGCGTTCCAGTTCAGGGTGGCAACAAATAAACAACAGGCGCAGAACGTCGTCGCGCAGTTCATCGGGATCGGGTGGGGCGTCTGTCATTGTCGGAAATTCTGCTCCATGCCGCGCCAGAATGGCGTCACGGCGCCGAGTTTTTCGCACGCGGTCCAATCCGGCATTGCGGGCGGTCGCCAACAGCCACGCCAGCGGTTCCCTCGGGGCTCCTTCCATTGGCCATGCGGTCAAGGCCTTGAGGCACGCATCGGCAAAGGCATCTTCGGCGATGTCGATATCGCGGAATAACCGGGTCAAGGCGGCGATGGCGCGTGGCCGATGCTGTGCAAAGGTTGCCTCAAGCCAATCCGACACGACTTCACTCCGACGAGATCGCACCGCCGGCCCAGGCGACCGGGCGCACTTCCAGCCGGGCGATCGGAGAGGATATCATCCTGGCATACTCAAGGGCTTCGTTCAGATCGGCAAAATCGGCAGCGTAGAACCCAAGGAAGCTTTCTTTAGTTTCGGCATAAGGGCCGTCTACAACCAAGGGTTTGGCATCCCCGGTCGATGCGGGTTCGACCATCACGGCCGATGTCGGTGGCATCAGCTTCACGGACACAAACGAACCCCGCTTGTCCAATGCTTTTTGCAGCGCGCCATGCCCGGACATAATCTCGTCCTGTCGCTCTTTTGGAAGCGCTTCGAACACGCCGGGTTCCCCGTAGATGGTAATTGCATAGATCATGTCCGCCTCCGCAACGATGGTTTCATGTTGCAAGGACGCGTATTGCAATGCAAATCCGACAGTTCCGTCAGAGAATTGCTGTCGAACACCTCAAGTACGCCAGCAAAACGGTTGCGTCCAACGATCTTGCGTACAGAAAGTAAAATCTATCTTCTTGAGCGGTGGGTTCGGCAAGCGAGGTAAAATCCAAATGGCAAAGGCGGCAGAAGTAGACACCCAGCTTTTTGTGATTGTCGCGCCAAGCTTCAACATGTCAGCAACGATGAGCTTCATCGATCCGTTTCGCGCGGCCAATTACCTGGACGGCAAGCCCTATTTCAGATGGGAATTCGTGTCGGAAAATGGCGGGTTCTGCGCCTCCAGCAACGGCGCCGGAATAGACACCAGACCCCTTGATGAAGTCACTTCTCAACCGGCTGATATTATTGTCGTTTCATCCAGTTGGACTCCTGAAAAGCACCTGACCTCCAAAATTGGTAACGCGCTGCGCAACTGGGCACGCGGCGGGGCGACATTGGGTGCGCTGGATACCGGGGCTTTCATTCTGGCGCAGGCCGGGTTGCTATCGGGTCGGCGCGCAACCGTTCACTATGAACATATCGACGCCTTTCAGGAGCTCTTTCCCGATATCGAGGTGGTTGAAAACCTGTATGTGCTGGATGGGAACCGGGTCACATGTTGCGGCGGCAGCGCGTCCGTGGATTTTGGGCTGCAGATCCTGCAGGGCATACATGGAAGCGCACTTGCAAACGCTGCTGCCAGATACATTTTTCACGATCGGCTCAGGGGTCCGGCAGCCATGCAGCAACCCGAAGGCAGCGAACCTTTGGGCGCAATCGTTCCTGCCACGCTCAAGTCGGCAATCCAGATCATGGAAGCCAATCTGGAAGACCCGATGCCTGTTCCGGAAATCTGCAGGCGGGCCGGGATTTCTCATCGTCAGCTGGACCGGCTATTTGCCACGTACATCAAGAAAACCCCTGTGCTGTACTATCGCGATATCCGGTTGGACCGGGCCAGGGGGCTGGTCACGCAGACCGAAATGCCGATTGCCGAGATTGCCATGGCCTCTGGCTTTGCCAGTCAGGTGCATTTCAGCAGGTCGTACAAGGACAGATTTGGGTTGCCGCCAAGTCGGGACCGGCTCGAAGGCAGGGTACCCTTCGAATACCGCGCCTGGCCGATGCACCGCAAACCCAAACGGGCATAGGCATTAATGCGAGATGGCCGAAATGATCAAAACAGCGTCCAGAATAGTTAAGCTGCAATGCAGATTTCTGTTGATCATACGCCGCACAAGCCAGTCACTTGGGCCAAGCCCGGCCTGAAATTTCGGAGTTACCCATGAGCGAGCTGCCCTCCAAAGAACAATTCGATCGGATATCCGATGGGTTCAGCCCGGATCCTTTCAACACCCAGTCGTTGAAGGCCGAAGCCTATGTGGACCCGGCGTGGCATCGGGTTGATCTCAACGAGATCCTCGCAAAGAACTGGCAATGGGTTTGCCACGTCGAGAAATTGCGTTCCCCCGGATCCTATGTGACCGTCGAGATTGCCGGGCGACCCATAGCTGTAGTGCGCGACCGCGAGGGTGTGTTGCGGGCCTTCTACAATGTCTGCAAACACCGCGCACATCACCTGTTGTCGGGCGAGGGCGAAACAACGCGCATCATGTGCCCTTACCACGCCTGGGTCTACAAGCTGGACGGACAGCTTGTCCGCGCGCCTGAGACGGAAAACCTGACCGGGTTCAGCACAACAGACATTTGTCTGGATCAGGTGCAGGTCGAAGAGTTTGCTGGCTTCATTTATGTTAACCTCGACCCGGAAGCACCCCCATTGAAAGAGGTTTCGGGGAATCTCGAAACCGAAATCCGCCACTGGGCACCGGACATTGAACAGCTTACCTTTGGCCACCGGCTGACCTATGACATCAAGTCAAACTGGAAGAACGTCGTGGACAACTTCCTCGAATGCTACCACTGCCCGACCGCACACAAGGATTTTTGCGATCTGGTGGATATGGACACCTACAAGGTGACGACCTATGGCATCTATTCCAGCCATATGGCCGAGGCAGGCACAGGCGAGAACACCGCCTATGACGTGTCGAACGCGACGGTGCGCACCCACGCCGTCTGGTGGCTGTGGCCAACAACCTGCCTGATGCGCTATCCGGGGCGGTCTTCGATGATCGTGCTCAACATTATTCCGGTTGGTCCCGACCGCACGTTGGAAACCTATGATTTCTTCCTAGAAACACCCGAGCCTGACGAGGCGGAGCTGGAGGCCATCCGCTATCTGGACGAAGTGCTGCAGCGTGAGGATATCGACATCGTTGAAAGTGTTCAGCGCGGCATGAGTACGCCCGCCTTTACTCAGGGCCGCATTGTGCATGACCCGAACGGCTCGGGTAAGTCGGAGCATGCGGTGCATCATTTCCACGGGCTGGTTCTGGACGCCTATGCAAAGGCCTCTCCGTGACACGGCCAAACATCGTTGTCGTGATGGCAGACCAGTTCGCGCCGCATTTTTGCGGTGCCTACGGCCATCCAACGGTCAAGACGCCCCATATCGACGCTCTGGCAGAGCGGGGAATGCGGTTTGATGCGGCCTATTGCAACTCACCCCTTTGCGCACCGTCGCGGTTCGCATTCATGTCGGGGCAGTTGATCAGTCGAATTGCGGCCTACGACAACGCCAGCGAGTTTCGCGCGTCCGTCCCGACCTTCGCGCATTACCTTAAGACGCTGGGTTACAGAACTTGTTTGTCGGGCAAAATGCACTTCGTGGGTCCCGATCAGAAGCACGGGTTTCAGGACCGAGTGACCACCGACATCTACCCCTCTGACTTCGCTTGGACCCCGGACTGGGAGGCCCCGGACGAGCGCATCGACAAGTGGTACCACAACATGCAGACAGTCAAGGAAAGTGGCGAGGCTATTGCCACCTTCCAGACCGATTACGACGATGAAGTTGAATTCGCCGCCCGTCGCTGGTTGGTCGATCGGGGTCGCGACCGGGCCGCCGGCAATGAGGCTCCGTTCTGTCTGGTCGCCAGTTTCATCCACCCACACGATCCCTATGTGGCCAAGCCGGAATGGTGGAACCTCTATTCCGACACGGACATTCCGATGCCGGAATTCACCCTGACGCCCGACGAACAGGACCCGTTCTCGCGCCGGGTCATGGATGGGATCGAGGCCAGCTATGTCCCCCTGACCGAATTGGAAATCCGCCGGGCCCGGCGGGCCTATCTGGCCAATGTCAGCTATTTTGACAGCAAGGTCGGCGCGATGGTGAAGGCGCTGGCAGACATAGGAGAGCTGGACAATACAATTGTCATCGTCACTGCAGACCACGGCGATATGCTGGGTGAGCGCGGCTTGTGGTACAAGATGAATTTCTTTGAAAATTCCGCTCGCGTTCCCTTGATCATGGCAGGGCCGGGTGTCGCACGGGGTTCGGCATCAAATGCCTGTTCGCTGCTGGACTTGCTGCCTACGTTTATTGAGATAGCCGGTGGGTCGAACGCAATGCTCGGCGAACCGGTTGACGGGCGCTCTCTGATGTCTCTGGCGCGCGGCGACACTGATCCTGTGGACGAGGCCATCGGTGAATACTGTGCCGAGATGACGCCATATCCTGTCTTCATGATCCGTCGCGGGCCTTTGAAATATATCCATTGCAACCCGGACCCGCCGCAGCTCTATGACCTTTCGCGCGACCCCCTGGAAAAGGTGAACGTTGCAACTGATCCGGTTTACGCGGATCAGGCTGCTTCATTCGCCGCCGAAGTAGCGCAACGATGGAACAGTGAAAAACTGCGCGCCGATGTGATCGCAACGCAGAATTCCCGTCGTGCTCTGCACGCGGCGATGGAGGCTGGTGCGGGCGAGTCCTGGGATTACAACCCGCCGCGGGACGCTTCGCAGGAATATGTTCGCAATCATATGGATTGGACGGTCGCAGCGGCCCGATATCGCTATCCGCCTTTGAAGGAGAATGACGAATGATGCTGGAAGGCAAAACCGCTTTGGTCACAGGTGGGCGCGGTGGGATTGGGCGCGCCATTGTGGCCCGCTTTCTGCGTGAAGGCGCGCGTGTCTATGCGGCCGACCTGACGCCGCAGGGATCATTGGCTGCGCATGACGACGACGGCAGCATCTTTCTTAAACTGGACGTCACGAAAGAAGCCGACGCGATCGCCGCAATGGATCAGGTCGGCGCAGAGGCGGGGCAACTGAACATTCTGGTGAATGCAGCCGGGATTGAGATCGAAAAGACAATCGAGCAGACGTCGCTGGAGGAATGGAACCTCTCGTTTGCGGTCAACGTGACCGGTACGTTCCTGACGTCCAAGCATGCATTGCCGCTAATGCGAAAAGCAGCAGCATCAGGCACTTCGGCGTCGATCATAAACTTCGGCAGTTACGATGGATTTATCGCCGACCCGGGTCTTGCCGCATATTGCGCCACCAAGGGTGCGGTTCATGCACTGACCAAAGCGATGGCCTGTGACCACGGGTCCGAGGGCATCCGGGTGAATGCGATCTGCCCCGGCTATGTCGATACACCGATGCTGCAGAGCTTTTTCACCGGCGACGGATCGGGTGGTGGCGGCAAGACCATCGATCAATTGCAGCAAGCGGTGCGTGACGTTCATCCCATGCGTACTTACGGCACGCCCGAAGACATCGCCAATCTGGTCAACTGGCTGGCCTCGGACGAGGCGCGTTACGCCAGCGGTCAACTTTGGGTTCTAGACGGAGGGCTGAGCGCGCAAGTTCAGCAGATGAAACTATGAAAGTTTTGAAATCAAACCAAACCACGGCTGAACCAGCGACGGGCGAGTTGTACCTTGGGGATAGCATCACTTTCGCCTTGCTGGCAGGCTCTCCGCAGACTGAAGACGTAGAGGTTTATACCGTTTCCTTCGGTTTCGGTGAACGCAACCGCGTCCATACCCACACCGTCGATCAGATCCTGATCGCCACCGCGGGCAGGGGTATCGTCGCCGACGAACACGGCGAACAGATCATGGAGCCCGGAGACGTTGTAACTATCCCCGCCGGTCATCCTCATTGGCATGGCGCCACGCCCGACAGCCAGTTCACGCACATCACTGTGGCCAGGCCCGGCGATGTCATCGAAATTGTCGATCAGGACCGGCGCGGTGCCTGGGGTGCGATCACATGACCAAGCATTTCTTTTCTCGCCCAATTGCTGATGGTTTGAGCGGAATTGGGAAGAGAATTCTGCGGTCCACCGGGAAGGCGAAGGAACCAGGGATGAAGTCCAGTCTATTGGCCTGTTCCGGGGCTGCCGGGACTCTGACGTGCCATCTGGCGGAGGTGAGATAATGCGGTTGGCTGGTAAAAGAGCGCTGGTAACCGGAGGGCGTCAAGGCATCGGGCGGGGGATTGTCGAAGCGTTTGTTCGGGAAGGCGCAATTGTCGCAACGTGCGGACGCGGCGACAGACCAGAAGGGTTGGGCGATAACATCCTTTGGTATTCGCTGGATGTCACCGACGCGGCTTCCGTTGAAGACCTTGCCCGGTCCAGCGATAGTCCAGACGTTATTGTGAACAATGCCGGCGTTCAGGTCGAAAAAACCGTGCCCGAAAGCACGGATGCAGATTGGGAGGCCGTCATTGGCACCAATTGCCGGGGCGTGTTCAACCTGTGCCGGGCCTTCATTCCCCGAATGCCCCAAGGCAGCTCCATCATCAACATTGGCTCAATCTCAGGCAGGGTCGCTGACCCGTCGATGGCACTGTACAACGCGTCAAAGGCATTTGTGCATGGGCTGACCCGATCCATTGCCGTCGATCACGGCCCCAAAATCAGATGCAACGCGATCTGCCCCGGCTGGATCGAGACCGGCATGCTGGATGCCGGGTTCGATTTGGCCTCGAGCCCTGATTCAGCACGACAGGACGCATTGGTGCGCCACCCCGTTCGCAGATTTGGCAAACCCGAAGATATCGCCAGCATGGC
Source organism: Ruegeria sp. HKCCD9138 (assembly GCF_057220975.1). Taxonomy (NCBI): domain Bacteria; kingdom Pseudomonadati; phylum Pseudomonadota; class Alphaproteobacteria; order Rhodobacterales; family Roseobacteraceae; genus Ruegeria; species Ruegeria sp. HKCCD9138. The sequence goes on from NZ_JBWVAZ010000004.1 coordinate 189,143, forward strand.
AGTCTGGTTGGCCTCGGATGAGGCAAGCTTTGCCACCGGCCAACTGTTCACCTTGGATGGCGGTATGACGGCGGCTTCCCCACTGAATCCGGGACTGTTCTGATGGAGTTTCAAAATACGGCCTGCCTCGGCGGAGGAGTGATCGGTGCCAGTTGGACAGCTTTGTTTCTGGCGTCCGGCCGCTCGGTCGCCGTTTTTGATCCTGATCCGCAGGTCGAAAAGAAGGTACGCGATTACATAGAGATTGCGTGGCCCGCGATGACGGAACTGGGCTTGACCGAGAATGGATCGCCGGATGCGGTTACCTTTCATGCCAGTAGCGCAGAGGCGGTAGAAGGCGCCGAATTTGTGCAGGAGAACGTACCGGAACGGCTGGAAATTAAACACGCCACCTTTGCGGCGATTGAACCAGCACTTGACCGGGATGCAATCGTCGCCAGTTCGGCCTCTGGTTTGACGCTGGGACAGATGCAGCCGGGCTGGTCCAATCCGTCGCGTTTCGTCCTCGGTCACCCGTTCAACCCACCGCATCTTATTCCGCTGGTCGAGGTTTTGGGAAACGAACGCACCGGGGACGGCGTGGTCGAAGCTGCGCAGCGCTTCTACGAAAGTGTCGGAAAGACGACGATCCGGCTCCATAAAGAAGTGCCCGGTCATGTGGCCAACCGATTGCAAGCCGCGATCTGGCGCGAGGCCATCAATCTGGTTGTCACCGGTGTTGCATCGGTTGAGGATATCGACAAAGCGGTTTGGGCTGGGCCGGGCCTCAGATGGGCGGCGATGGGGCCGACCATGCTGTTTAATCTTGGTGCCGGCGAGGGGGGGCTCGGGGCGTTCTGCGATCACTTTTCCGATACCTTTAATGGCTGGTGGGACGATCTGGGGCAAGTGTACCTGACCGAGGACGTGACCGAGCAGCTGACGGAAGGTGTTCGTGCTGAGGCTGAGGGCATGACGCCGGCTCAGCTCTCGCAAAAACGGGACGCTTTGATTGTTGCTTTGCAGAAATCCGTCAAGGAATTGCGTTAAACTTCAATCACAACCGATTCTGAGCTTTGTCGGGGGCGCTGCGCTGTTTCTGAGATTCAAAGGACGACAGCTCTGATTTTCTTCGTCGGCTTTGTTTCGTGAAAAGGTCGGATATTCCTAACTGGCAATAGGGCTCTGGTTCCTTTCTGGTAAACTGGACTCATTGAATGATCCCAACTGTCACTTTTGGACTGACAGCTCAGCGGGAAAGGTCTAGCCTGCAATCACAAGCACAAAAAACGTGCAGTCCAACAACGGGAGAATCTACTATGGTCACACGTAAAGAAGTAACTCGGCGTACGGTCCTGAAGGGGGCCGGTGCGGCTGCTTTGGCTGCGCCATTGTACAGCAAGAGCGCGTTGGCCTCGTCGGGCGAGATTAACATTCTGATGTGGTCAGACTATCTGCCGCCCAGTTTTATTCAGGAATTCGAAACCCTTACCGGCATCAAGGTAAACTACACCGGTATTGGTTCGAACGAAGAAATCATCAACAAGATGAAAGCGACCAAGGGGCAGGGCTTTGACATCGTCTCGCCCACCAACAACCGCTCGCTGCAGTGGGAGCCGCTGGAGCTGCTGCAACCTTTCGACATGAGCAAGGTTCCGATTGATCTGGTGAACCCGGCGATGGCCAAAATCGGCACCGATGCCTGGAATTTCGGCGACAGCGGAGCTCACTGGCTGCCGCATATCTGGGGCACCGAGGGCATCGCCTATCGCACCGACCTGTGGCTGCCCGAAGGCGACGCGCCGTCTTATGGCGATGTCTGGTCCGAGGAAAACGCCGGCAAGACAATGGGCCGGGCGCATTCGATGATGCTGGGCGCGGGTCTTTACATGGAGCGTGCCGGTGAGATGGAGCCGGGTTCCGTCTGGGCCGCTTATGGCGACGAAGACACCATGCGCAAGGTCTGGGGTCAGATCGCCGACTGGTGTATCGCGCGCAAGGATCGCATCAAGCTGATCTGGAACGATGCCGATACCCAGAAGAACGGCCTGCTGAACGAAGGCGTCGTTGTCGGTCAGACCTGGGACGGCCCGCCGCTGGCGCTGAAGTCCGCGGGTGAGCCTGTGCACTACCAGGCCCCGATCGAGGGTGCGATGGCGTGGGTCGATGGTATATCGATGCCGACCGGTGCCACCAACATTGATCAGGTCTACGCGTTTATCGACTTCGCCTATCAGGCCAAACCGGCCGGGGTGGCGATCGATAGCCACGGCTACAACTCTCCGGTTCTGGGTGCCGATCAATATTCCGGCGACACTTACAAGAAGAACTTTGCCGAGGCCTATCCGGGCGACTCGCTGGCCAATCTGAACCCGTGGCCGGCCGAAGCACCATGGTATGCGGAAACCCGGACCGAGTTCGTCAACAAGTTCAAGAGCGCCTGATCGCCTTGACATCGGGCCCCTCGCAACGCGAGGGGCCATTTTCCGCACACCGCCCGGGTGTGACGGTCAGTAATGTGGCGTGACTTCAGGTCGTGCCCCAGGGAGATATTGAAAATGAGTGCAGGGGTCGGCGTAGATCTGGAGAACCTGTGGATCCGTTTCGGTGACTTTGTCGCCGTGCGCGATGCGAATGTGAACATCAACGGGGGCGATTTCTTTTCGTTCCTCGGCCCATCGGGGTGTGGAAAGACCACCATCCTGCGCGCTGTCTCGGGGTTTCTGGAGCCCAGCGAGGGCAACGTCCTGATCGGCGGCAACAACATGAAAGGGATCGGGCCAAACAAGCGCCCGACCGCGCTGATCTTTCAGAACCTCGCGCTGTTCCCGCTGATGAAGGTGTGGGAGAACATCACCTTCTCGATGGAGATCAACGGTGCCAACGCCGCCGAACGCCGCAAGCGCGCCGATGAGCTGCTGGACATGATCGCACTGCCGGGACAGGGCGACAAACTGCCAAGCGAGCTGTCGGGTGGTCAGCGCCAGCGGGTCGCCATCGCGCGGGCGTTATGCGCCGAGCCCGATGTGCTGCTGCTGGACGAACCCCTGTCTGCGCTGGACCTCAAGCTACGCCAGCACATGCGCACCGAACTGCGCGAGATTCAGCAGCGTGTCGGTATCACCTTCATATACATCACCCACGACCAGGGCGAGGCCCTGACCATGTCGGACAATATCGCGGTGATGAAAGCGGGTGTTATTGATCAGATTGCTGATGGCAAGACGATCTATAACGACCCCTCGACAGCCTTCGCGGCCTCATTCGTCGGGGAAAACAACGTGTTCCGCGGCAAGATCAAGCAGGTCATGGGGAACGAGGCGCTGATTTCGACCAACCGCTCCGGCGACCTGGTGGCGCGGATTTCCACCGCCAATCAGGGCAAGATGAAGGAAGGCGATGACGCCATGATGTTCATCCGCCCCGAAGCCCTGGCGATTGCGCCGGACGGTGCCACCGGCGACCACTTTGTCACCGCGCGGGTGAACCACGAGGAATTCGAAGGCAACGTCTTCAACATCTTCACCGAAGGCGATGGCGGGAAAGAGATCAAGGTCTCGTTGCCCAACCACGGTCAGTCCTTCGAGGATCACACCGGCCAGACCATCACGCTGGAATATGAGGCCCGCAACGCGGTTCTGGTTCCGGCTGGTGAACTGGCCGCAGAATGAGGGGACCAGACAAATGCCCCGATTTCTGAAAGACTTCTTCAACCGCAACGGCACCGGTATGGGGCTGGCGATCCTGGGCCTTGTCCTGTTCTGGACCATCGGCCTGATCATCCTGCCGCAGTTGTCGATGCTTGACTTCTCGTTCCGTCCGAACCTGCCGCCGCCCGAGATCGGCGGGCCCAAGGACGTTTATACGCTGGAGAACTACAAATACCTGATCTACGGCCCCGAGGGCGGCGGTCAGGATTACAACGTGGTTGACCTGCGGGTGTTCTTCCGCACGCTGCTGGCCGCGGTCTGCGTGACAATCTTCAACCTGATCATCTGTTATCCGATCGCCTATTACCTGGGTCAGTCCAAGGGCAGCCACATCCGCATCTTTGCGATCATGCTGATCATTCCGTACTGGATCAACGAGATTCTGCGCGCATTTGCCCTGCGCATCATCTTTGGAGAAACGGGCGTTTTGAACACTTTGTTCATGGGGCTAGGTATCTGGGACACGCCGTTCGACTTCATCCGCAACGACATCGCGCTCTATGCCGGTTTGGGCTATGCCTACATCCTGCTGATGATCTTCCCGATGTACAACGTGATCGAAAGCCTGGACGGAAACCAGATCGAGGCAGCGCGGGATCTGGGTGCGCCTTGGTGGCGGATTCACTGGCGGGTGGTCATACCCTATGCCAAACCGGGGATCAGTTCGGGCTGTACCATGGTCTTCATGCTCAGCGCCGGTGCGCTGGCCGCGCCACAAATTCTCGGCGGGCCCTCGTCTCTTTGGTTCACGCAGCTGATCTATCAGCAGTTCAACGACAATAATGACTGGCCGCAGGGGGCCGCCTACGCCATCGTGCTTCTGGTGACCTGTATCCTGTTCGTGCTGGCAGTGATGCGCCTGTTCAAGGTGAACATGGGGGATATCGGGAAATGAACAATTCCTTCCTCCGTATTAGCATCTGGGTCTATCTGGCGATCTTCTTCCTGTATCTGCTGGGGCCGCTGGTGATCATGTCAGTCACCGCCTTCAACTCATCCGTCTTTCCACGGATGAGCCCTTGGGAATGCCTGACATTCGAGTGGTTTGGTGAGCTCTTCCGCGATCAGCGTATCCTGAACGGCATCAAGAACTCGGTAATCGTTGGTGCCGGGACGGTGATCCTGTCGGTCGCGATGGGGCTGGCGGGCGCATTGATGCTGACCCAGATCTGGCCCAAGCTGCGCGCAACCTACTACACGATCATCATCGCTCCGATCCTGATCCCCGGCGTGGTTCTGGGTATCTCGACACTGGTGTTCTGGGACCGGATCAACCGGATGCTGGGGCTGGGCGCGGACAGCGTGCTGTCGAACGGTATCTTCCTGACGGTGATCGGTCAGTCCACCTTTATCGCCAGCTACTGCATGCTGGTTCTGGTGGCGCGTCTGCAACGGTATGACATCGCCCTGACCGAGGCGGCGCTGGATCTGGGAGCGACGCATGCTCAGGCGTTCCGCAAGATCCTGTTGCCGTTCATGCGCCCGGCGATAGCTTCGGCTGCGGTGCTGGCGTTTCTGGCCTCGTTCGAGAACTACAACACCACCACCTTCACCTTTGGTGAATATCCGACGCTGACGATCGAACTGGCACAGAAGGTGCGCTATGGCATCACGCCCGCGATCTCGGCGCTGGCCTTCATCATCGTGGCGCTGACGGTGTTTTTCGCTCTGCTGAACGAAGCCAAGCTGAAGCGTCAGGAACTGGTCGCGGCAGCGCGCAAGCAGGCGACCGTCGAGGAGCTGGCCGGCAAGATCAAGCTGCCCAGTTTCTTCGCCGGAAACACGGCGGCGGTTCTTGTGGTCGTGTTCGCGGTGGCGACCATCACCGTGGTGGGCACGGCGACGGCCTACAACCCGGGTCAGTGCATCGCCGACGTCCGCGAGCAGAAGCAGCTGGAGGCCGAACAGCGCATCCAGGAGTTGCGCCGCGAGCGCGAAGAACGCCGCCAGCGCCGCTTTGAAGGTGTGTTCGACCCTGACGATCTGCGGCCCGGAACCGAGGAAAAGGACACGCCGGCCCCTGCGGAGTCCAACAACTCCGGTTTCGGTAACGTCTTCGCGCCAAACACGCTCAGCGGGGATGGTGATGACGGCGCTTCGGACACCGAACAGCAGCCATCCGGAAACAGCGGGTTCGGAAATGTCTTCGATCCGAACAGTTTGCAGAGTGGGGACGAATAGTCTGCTCCCACAAAACGAAAAAGCCCCGGCCGATCTCGACCGGGGCTTTTTTCTTTGGGGTCTTTCTGATCCTGCAAGTATGCACGTGCTGACCGATTTGACCGTTTCACTGATCAGCAGGATCGTCTGAGGCCGGAGAAATGGAGTTGCATCAGGCGGCTGGCCGCGGTCGGGCAGAGGCTACAATTACGACGTGACAACCATATCCCGGATAGAACCTATCGCCACTTCACGATGTCCAGACAGGCCATTTCGTTTGCTAGGTCGGCACCTCAACGCAGCAACTTGTCATCAGGAAAGAAATGGCAGCCCGTAGGGGAATCGAACCCCTCTTTCCAGGTTGAAAACCTGGCGTCCTAACCGATAGACGAACGGGCCACTTGGTATCCGGTTCAAGACAAGTGGCAGCCCGTAGGGGAATCGAACCCCTCTTTCCAGGTTGAAAACCTGGCGTCCTAACCGATAGACGAACGGGCCACGCTGGCTTGTGGAGCGCCTTGTACGGATTACACCACAGCCCCGCAAGCCGAAAAATGCAAGGTTGTGAAACTTTTTTGATCCCTTGTCCGCCGGGCGCGCAATCGGGTCAATTCGCCTCGGCCGCGTCCTCAAGCCGAAGCTGTACCGTCTGCCTGCCACCCCAGGAATTCACCTCAAGTCGACCAGCAAAGTGAAACCGTGCGCCGCCGTGGTTGGACAGCCGATCCCCCATCGGCCCATCGAACGCGCCAAAGGCGATTGCGTCCAGACCGCTGCTCATCCCGTCGGACAGAGTGAGTTTCAGATGCGACTCGCCCACCCGTTTCGCGAAGCGGACCTGAAGATCTGGCAGGGCGTACCGCGGGGCAGGGGCGCCGGCACCAAAGGGCCCGGCCTGTTCGATCTGTTCGATCAGATCGACCGTCGCTGCGCCCGGCATCAGGGCTCCGTCCAGCTTCAGGTCGGCGGGGCCTCGGTCACCCGCGCCTTGTTTGGCGAGCAACTCGGACAAGCGATTCATCGCGGGTTCAAGCTGAGCGCGCATTACGGTCAACCCGGCCGCCATCTTGTGGCCACCGCCCTTGACCAGCAGCCCCTCGGCCGCAAGTCGCTGGATCGATGCGCCAAGGTCAACGCCGGACACGGAACGGCCCGAACCTTTCCCTTCGTCGCCGTCGAAGCCGATGACTATCGCCGGACGGTTGGCGGACTCCTTAAGGCGAGACGCGACGATTCCTACGACGCCCGGGTGCCAGCCCTCGCCGGCAGCCCAGACCAGAGGCGCATCCAATCCGCGTTCCTCGGCCTGTTCCAGCGCTGCGGCGCGTACGACGTTTTCGATGTCGCGACGTTCTGTGTTCAGCGCGTCCAGCCTTTCAGACAGGGCTTGCGCCTCAGACGGTGAATCCGTGCTCAGCAACCGTGCGCCCAGATCGGCCTGCCCGATCCGCCCGCCGGCATTCACGCGCGGACCCAGCAGAAATCCCAGATGATAGCTGTTGGGGGCCGTATCCATCCGTGCAACGTCGGACAGGGCCACCAACCCGGGGCGCTGGCGCTTTGCCATTACTTTCAGGCCCTGCCGTACCAGCGCCCGGTTGGCCTCGATCAGCGGTGCAACGTCGGCCACGGTAGCCAACGCAACCAGATCCAGCAGGGCCATCAGATCGGGGCCTTTTACGCCGTCCTCGCGCAATTGTCGTCCAGCTTCGACCAGCATAAGGAACACCACTCCGGCAGCGCAGAGATAGCCCAGATCACCGCTTTCGTCCTGACGGTTCGGGTTCACCACGGCGGCACATTCCGGCAGTATTTCCCCTCCAAGATGGTGGTCCAGTACGATCACGTCCGCGCCCTCGGCGGCGGCGATAGGTTCATGGCTCAGCGTGCCGCAATCGACGCAGACGATCAGATCGTGAGTCGCAGCCAATTCCTTCATGGCTGGAACGTTGGGGCCATAGCCTTCGTCAATTCGGTCCGGTACGTACAGGGTCGCCTGTATGCCCATCTGTCTCAGCCAGACCAGCAGCAGGGCCGCCGAACTGCCGCCGTCGACGTCATAATCGGCGAATACAGCGATCCGTTGCCGCTGTCGCACAGCTTTCAGGAACCGCGTTGCAGCGGCTTCCATGTCCTTCATCGCGCGCGGGTCGGGCAGCAACTCCTTCAGCTTTGGGTCCAGAAAACCGCGCGCCTCCATCGGCGGAACGCCCCGCCGTGCCAGCACCTGACACACCGCGTGGGGCAAGTCGGTCTGTTGCGCCATCATATCCGCCGCGCGTTCCACCTCTGACGTTGGGCCAACCCAGCGCCGTCCGGTCAACGATTGCTCAACACCCAAAAAGCCCAATCTGTCCCCCTTCACGTACAAGGCCGGACCCTTCCGGACCCGGCCTTCATCTTTTCACAAATACTCTTGCCGAAGGCAGCGGCGCAAGCCGTTAAGCGTTGTCGTGCGGCCAGGTCGGCGTGCGATAGGACATGCGCCGGACCGAGCCGGTCTTGGATCGCATCAGCAGCGTCGTCGTCTCGACCCAACCCGGCTCGCGCTTGATGCGGGGCAACAGCGAGCCGCCGGTCACGCCGGTTGCGGCAAAGATAACGTCTGCGGTCACCATCTCATCGCGCGAATAGACGCGATCCAGATCGGTGATCCCGGCCTTGGCCGCGCGACCGCGTTCGTCATCATTACGGAACAGCAGACGGCCAGAAATCTGCCCGCCCATGCATTTCAAAGCTGCCGCAGCCAGAACGCCCTCGGGCGCGCCGCCCTGGCCCATATACATGTCAATGCCGGTTGCTTCGCTTTCGGCACAGTGCATGACACCAGCCACGTCACCGTCGGTGATCAGACGGATCGAAGCGCCGGTTTCGCGCACCTCGGCGATCATCGCCTCGTGGCGGGGACGTTCCAGAATGCAGACTGTAATGTCCTTAGGCTCGCAGCCTTTGGCCTTGGCCAGCGCTTCCACCCGCTCGCGCGGGCTCATGTCCAGATTGACGACACCTTCAGGAAAGCCAGGCCCGATGGCCAGTTTGTCCATATAGACGTCAGGCGCGTGCAGCATTGAACCGCGGGGGCCCATCGCAATCACGGTCAGCGCGTTGGGCATGTCTTTGGCGGTCAGCGTCGTGCCTTCCAGCGGATCCAGAGCGATGTCAACACCCGGTCCATTCCCGGTGCCAACCTCTTCACCAATATATAGCATCGGCGCTTCGTCGCGTTCTCCTTCGCCGATGACGACAACGCCTTCTATGTCCAGCAGGTTCAACTGCTCGCGCATCGCGTTCACGGCTGCCTGATCGGCGGCTTTCTCATCACCTCGGCCGACCAGCGATGCCGAGGCCAGTGCGGCCTGTTCCGCCACTCTTGCCAGCCCCAGAGACAGCAGGCGGTCGTTGAAATCGATCTTGGCAGCGTTCATGTTCCGTAATCCTTTGGTCAGCGAAGACGTTTATTCCGGCATAGCCTGCCCGTATGGCAGGCTGCAAGCGTTCAGACCTGTTCGATGCGCAGGGCGACGGGTTCTCCGGCGACCACATCTGTGTCGCGCAGTCCGCTCAGCGCGTGATCCAGTGTCGAGCGCGTGGTTTTGTGGGTCACGATCAGTACAGGCGCGGTGCTTTCCGTGTGACCGTATTGGCGCATCCGGTCGATAGACACACCAGCATCGCCCAAAATCGCGGCCACCTTGGCCAGTGCGCCGGGCTTGTCCAGTAAGCTCAACCGCAAATAGTAGGGGGCCGGCAGACCAGTCTGAGCGGGCGGAACATCCTGCAGGGACGTGGCGGGGCGTCCAAAAGTCGGGATTTGCAGACCGCGCGCCAGATCGCAGACGTCGCCCATCACGGCGCTGGCCGTGGGCCCTTCGCCCGCGCCAGGGCCGCGCAGAACGATCTGTTCGACCGAGTCGCCCTCGATCACGACCATATTGGTGCCGCCTTCGAGCTGCCCCAGCGGCGAGTCACTGGGAACCAGACAAGGCTGCATCCGCTGTTCAAGCCCTCGGGCGGTGCGCTGTGCTACGCCCAGCAGTTTAATGCGGTAACCCATGTCGGCAGCCTGATGAATGTCGTCCAGACTGATGTGCTGGATGCCCTCGATCTGGATGCCATCAAAATTTGGTTTGGTTCCGAACGCAATTGACGACAACAGAGCCAGTTTGTGCGCGGCATCAATTCCGCCAACGTCAAGGTTTGGGTCAGCTTCAAGATACCCAAGCTGCGCACATTTCTCGAACAGGGCATTGTAGCCCAACTCCTGTGACTGCATCCGGGTCAGGATATAGTTGCAGGTGCCATTCATCACTCCCATTACGCGGGTGACGTCGTTGCCCGCCAGACCTTCGGTCAGAGATTTGATGACGGGAATGCCTCCGGCAACGGCGGCCTCGAACCGGATGACGCGCCCCGCGGCCTCGGCCTGTTCGGCCAAATCCTGGCCGTGAACGGCCAGTAGAGCCTTGTTGGCGGTAACTACGTCTTTGCCGCTTGCCAGCGCGGCTTCAACCGATGCTTTCGCGGGGCCATTTTCGCCCCCCATCAGTTCGACAAAGACGTCAATATCATCCCGTTTGGCCAGCGCGACGGGATCGGTCTCCCACGCGTAATCGGTCAGACTGACGCCACGGTCTTTGTTCGGATCGCGCGCCGATACAGCAACGATTTCAATTGCGCGTCCGGTCCGGGCCTGCAGCAGATCGGCATGGCGGCGAACGATCCTGACCACGCCCACACCAACGGTTCCCAAACCCGCAATTCCAAGCCGCAGCGCCTGTGTCATTCCGTGGGATCCTTTCCGCTCGAATTTGCCGATGAGGACGAGTTGTCCTTTGTCGGCTGCCTTAGCGGGTTCAGGACTTGGGCGCAATCCGTCTCGGGCTGCACAATCGTTTGGATTTGGTGGACTGTCCTTAATTGGTCTCAGCGTTCTGCAGTGCCTCGGCCTTTTGAGCCAGCGCTTCGCTTCGATCCGCCAAGTCTTTTTCGATTTCCTCGGCTTCATTTACGGGATCGACCGGCGGACCCAGATTTTCGTCCAGCGGAATGAGTTCGGGATAGGGCGCTTTGCGCAGGGAAGGTGTCTCGCTGCCTTCCAACTCGGGAATGTCAGTGCATGCTGAACAGATGACAAGCAATGGTATCATCAGAAGTAGCTTCATCATTGGCCTTCGAGTTGGGATCTGCGATCCGTGATGCACCTTTTGCCGTTGTGGTTCAAGCGGGGTTCTATCTGAACATCTGTTCATATACAGTGAGACCATGGCGCGTACCCAAGGTTCACATTCCGACATCACCGGCCCCCGCATCCGCGAGGCGGCGCTTTCACTGTTTGCCCGGCAAGGCTATGCCGCTGTTTCCATGCGGCAAATCGCAAGCGAGGTGGGCGTGCAGGCCGGCGCGCTGTACAATTATACACCAGACAAACAAAGCCTTCTGTTTCGACTGATGCAGAACCATATGCAGGACCTGCTGGCGGCTTATGAAAATCTGACGGACCAAAAGGATCCGCAGAATGCCCTGCGCCAGTTCGTGAGCTTTCACATCCGCTATCATCTGCAACGACCGGACGAGGTTTTTATCGCCTACATGGAACTGCGAAACCTGACGCCCGAAAACTTTGCCGAGATCGAGGCTTTGCGCCGCCGCTACGAAGACTCGTTGGAAGGCATTTTGCGTCACGGTCAGCAGACCGGTCAGTTTTCTGTCGCCGACACCAAGATTGCCACGCTTGCGGTGATCGCCATGTTGAACGGTGTCATGACCTGGTATCGAACCGGGGGGCGGCTGTCCCTGGACCAGGTTGAACAGGTCTATTGGGACATGGTGCGTAAATCCGTTGCCGCCTGACAGGGCAGGCGGCAACGATGGCTTAATGCGCTGGTCGGATAAACGTTCCGTTGCGAAGCTCGCGAAATGCCTGTTCAAGTTCGGATCGCGTGTTCATGACAATCGGTCCGTGCCAGGCCACGGGTTCGTTTATTGGGGCTCCCGAAATCAACAGGAAGCGGACGCCTTCGGGCCCGGCCTGCACCGTGATTTCATCCCCGGTTCCGAACCGGACCAGCGTCCGGTCGCCTGACATGTCACGGATGTTGACTTCTTGCCCGGCTATTTCCTTTTCCAACAACACGCCCGTAGGTTGCGAGGCATCGGCGAACGCCGCCTGACCCTGAAACACATAGGCAAAGGCACGGCGATACGTGTCGATCGGGAAGGTTTTCCTGACACCAGCGGGGATCTGAATGTCCAGATACTGAGGGTCAGCCGCAATACCGTCAACCGGTCCGGACTTTCCCCAGAACTCGCCGACGATCACGCGGACAGTGGTGCCATCATCATCCGTGATTTCCGGAATATCGGCGCTCTTGACGTCCTGATATCGCGGTGCGGTCATCTTTTGATCCGATGGCAGGTTTCCCCACAGCTGGAATCCATGCATCTGACCGGAGGCGTTGCCGGTGGGCATCTCCTGATGCAGTATGCCTGACCCGGCGGTCATCCATTGAACATCACCGGCCCCTAGACTGCCGTGATTGCCCAACGAGTCGCTGTGCTCCACGGTTCCGGACAGAACATAGGTGATGGTCTCGATGCCCCGATGCGGATGCCATGGGAAACCGGCTTTGTAGTCTTCGGGCCGATCGTTTCTGAAATCGTCGAACAGCAGGAACGGATCCAGTTCGGACGGATCCTGAAACCCAAAGGCTCGGTGCAGTTTTACGCCGGCGCCTTCCATCGTCGGTACGGCCTGGCGTGTTTCCAGTGCCGGTCTGAGGGACATGACTGCCTCCTTTTTGTTTGACCGCAATCTATGGCTTGAGCGGATGCAATCAATTTGCGCCAATACACGGGTTTTGTGCAAAGGCGCTCAGACCTCTGTCCATTAGTGTGCAAAGCAGCTAATGGAAGGACGAAAATCGGGAGAGTTGCATGCAAGATGAGGTGCTTGCCAGAGTTGAGGCCTCGGGCCCTCGCCGTTGGACCGGGGTAGGGATGCTGGCCACAGTTGGAATACTGGTGATTTATGTGGCGTTGGCTTCACCACCCGAATTGGGTTGGCAAGTCTTTCTGATCGGTGTCGGCGTGGCATCGTTCTGGCTGGCACAGCGTATGTGGCTGGCCACGCAGGACGCCATCGAACTGACAAAGACCGAGTTGCGCACCCAGTCTGGCCGGGTGATGTGCAAAGTCGACGATATCGAGGCCGTGGAACGCGGGGTCTTCGCGTTCAAGCCTTCAAACGGATTCCTGGTGACAACGCGCGTAGCGGGAAAGAAAGCCTGGGCCCCCGGATTGTGGTGGCGCGTGGGGCGCCGCATTGGCATCGGCGGCATGACTGCCGCCGCCGAAACCAAGTTCATGTCCGAGATGTTGTCTGCAATGCTGTTGGAAAGGGAATAAACCCTCAGCAGGGATCGCTGGCGACAATGTTGTCAAAGACACGCGGATGCGTGAACACAAAGTTGCCCATTGTGAAATCCTCGAACCCGAAGCTGATGCCATTGAACGCGGCGCGATATTCGTTTGTGGTTTCAACGATGATCATCTTGCCGTTGTCGGGCATCGTTGGGATGTGGTCCTTGATGGATGAGACATCCGCGTTTGTCCACGGATTTAAATTGGCGCCGCGGACACAGGACCACAGAACTTCGTGGGTTTTTGAGGCGTCCAGATAAGTCAAAAAGGTAATGCGCATGGACACAGGGGCACGGGTTGCAACCATGGTCTCAATTAGGTCGTGCATTGTATCGACATAGGCTGCGTTCACCATGTTCCGCTCGCGCGATATGACGTCAGCAACCGCAAATGCGGCCTTGATACTGCGTGCACTTTGACGGTAGCCGTCATAGAACGTGTAGGTCGCAAAAATCGACCAGAAAAGCATCGGCAGAACCAAAACGGCTTCTACCGTAATTGCCCCCTGTTCCCGGTGAAAAAAGCGTTTCAAAAAGCCTTGAACGCCGCGTTTACTTGTCTGAGCAGTTTTTTGCAGCCGGTGTGCCAACTTAGGACCCTCCTGCTGGTACGCTGGTCGATCCGCCGAATGGTTCATGCACAAACACCGTTGTTGCATGCAGTTCCCACTGGCCATCGGGGTCCTGCTGCGCAGCCCGGCCAATCATTGTGAAACCCCAAAGAGGTGAGACTTCAAGACAGGCCCGAATGATCATCAGTTCATTCGAGGTTCCGCTATCAAAATCAATCTCTCTCTCTTTAGCGATATCTTCCGCCCGATCGACGCAGTAAGCGTCCGCCGCCAGCTGATTGCCGACACGAGGGTCGACAGATTTCATTTCCAGAGCCAGATCGCGCGAGCAATTGGGAACATGATGTGTTCTGTCGCAAACCATTCTCTTCAACAGGTCATGGTTCCACTCGGTTTCACCTGCAGGAAGTCTATTCAGGCGGACCTCTCTTATCGTTTCATCCAATGCCCGTTCAAGATTTGCGTGGCTGAATGACATCATGCCCAGATCGATGCCCGACCAGGTGACGTAAATGAAGAAAGGGAACCAAAATACAAACTCGATGGTTGTCGCGCTGCCGTCTTCGGATCGACGAAACCGGCGCAACCGTCCTTTTAACGCGCGCATCATTGGGTCAACCTCAGGTTCTGAATGGTCGAGCTGATCGAGTCGAACACGCCTATGATTTGTGTGCCGGATGCTTCGTAGTACCTGCCATCTTCCACGGCGCACCGCTTGAGCATCGGCTTCACACCAGTGGGCGCTTCAAACGCGATCGTGAAGATGAGGATGTCTTCCTGCGCCGCCTTTGCACAAAGTGAATCCACGCGCGGGTCCTTGTTCCACTGACGCAGTTCGGTTGTGGAGTCGTCCCACCATTCCTCTGCACGCGCGTAACCATATGTATGGTTCAGCATGTTATAGATGGCGCTTTTTTCTGTGTGGGCCCAGACATCCGGCCATTTTAGCTCAACCGGAGTGCCGCCTTCGCTTTCCAAATAGTAGTAGTTGGTGTTAACGCTGTGGCATCTGCCGTCATAATAGCTGGTGCAATAGTAACGGCGATATGTTCCGTGGCCGAAGGCATGATCCTGGTAGTAGTCTCTTGTCCAGCGACTGCCGTTGCTGTGCCGTACAGTCACCCTGACGTCTGGCCAACCAAAGCGGTTGTTTTCGGGGTCGTACACTGAATAGTTGTTCCAGCCTGCATTCCAGAAGATGTTTGAATCACCGTTATTAAATGGTGGATTCACTTTATGCTGCCGGGTGTTTTCCCCGTCGGTCATCAAAACCAGAACCTTCAACGTATCGGAGGTTTTGTTTCGTCCGGGACGGACGGCAAATTCGCTGGGGATCGGCGCACCGCCCTGCTGCAATTGTGCGATTAATGGTTGAACGCTGTCGTCCAACAGGGTCAAGCCCCACTTCAGACCCACATCAATAGAAGTCCAGCCACTGGCCTGCATGTTGGTGATCTTGTTTTTGAGCGTGTTGGCATCTTTCTGCATGATGGCCATTTCACGCTGGTCCGTCGACGTTTCTCGGCGGCAGACATTACTGCTAACCAGCCCGTTACTGGATCTGTAGTCGTTACTGCCATTGTCCCGGAAGTGCAGCGTCTGGTTCAGGTTTGTTCCATGCCGGATAATGGTGCCGGTGTCCGGATCAACAATATCGTAGGAGTCGAAATTCATCGTTGAGAAATGCGCACTTTCGAAGTCAATACAATTAGCGACCTCGTTCCCGCCGATGGTGTTCAGAGCATTAAAAAAGTAATTCGGAACCGAGACCTGTTCTGAATAGGGAATGATTGAGATAGACAACTTGCCGTCTTCTGACTTTGTTGTCATTTCATCGATAAAATCGTTGGCGGCCTTTTTTAGGTTGGTTAGTTTCGTTCCTGACATCGAACCCGACACGTCCAGAACCAGGGAAATTTCAACGTTACCAATCGATTCCTCGGCAACGCTGGTGGCCGTGGTTCCCAGTGTTTCAACACCGCTCCACTGCATAAAGTGTGTCTGCACATTCATTTCAGCGCTGGCTTCAACCCGGCGTTTACCTTGAAGCCTGACAGCGGCCGAACCGCATGTCTCAGGCTCGACCTTGATCTCACCGACAAGGTATTGATCCAGGTTTTCCTTGCTCAGGTAATCTTTGACCACGTCTCTGGGGCACAGGTCCTGGTCAAGGTCCGCCGCAGCGAGCACAGCGCGGTCCAGGGCGTATTGCAGTTTTACCCGTTCCCGATCATATCGCATCATGTCTACTGCAAAGCCGGCGGTGGTGAAGACGATAATAAACAGAAACAACGCCAGGATCGTCATGGACCCGTCTTCCGAGCCAGCAAACCTGTGAAGGTGCCGCGAGCTTGAATTTGAGCGGCGCAATTTGATAAATTTCGACTTCCAATCAGAGTTATTCATAACGCATTCCTCTGCCGACCGGGTGACCCGGAACCAGTTCTCTGCAAGGTTAATAATTTAGACGTGGATCATGGCGAGATTTGGGCGCTATGGCCGCTATATTGCTCATTTCGCGTGAAAAACGGCTTTAGTAACACCAGTTTTGGCGCGTTTGTTTCGAAGGAATTGACAATTGCAGCCTGAAATTTCGCATGCGACTCATTCGAAGCTGGAAACGCGTTGTTCATAAAATGATGAAAAAACGTGCAATTGGTGATTGCGGCTTCGTGACAGTGGTGCGACAAAAAGTCATGACGTTTGTCATTCGCCGACACGGAGGAATTTATGACCGGCATCAAAGAACCCAGCTTTCGCGAAAGTGTTGATCTGATGTTCAACAGGGCGGCGTCCCTGATGGACCTACCGCCGGGCCTTGAGGAAAAAATCCGGGTCTGCAATGCAACATACACAGTGCGGTTCGGTGTGCGGCTGCGGGGGCAGATACACACATTTACCGGATATCGTTCCGTTCATTCCGAACATATGGAGCCGGTCAAGGGTGGTATCCGTTTCGCGCTTGCCGTGAACCAGGATGAGGTCGAGGCGCTGGCAGCCCTGATGACCTATAAATGTGCGCTGGTCGAAACTCCGTTTGGTGGTTCGAAAGGCGGATTGTGTATAGACCCGCGCCAATATGAAGAACATGAGATGGAGCAGATCACGCGCCGTTTTGCCTACGAACTGGCCAAGCGCGACTTGATCAACCCGTCTCAGAACGTTCCAGCCCCCGATATGGGCACGGGCGAGCGCGAGATGGCCTGGATTGCCGACCAGTACGCGCGCATGAACACGACGGATATCAATGCACGGGCCTGTGTTACTGGCAAACCGTTGAACGCCGGAGGGATTGCAGGCAGGGTCGAAGCCACCGGCCGAGGTATTCAATACGCGCTGCGCGAATTCTTCCGTAATCCTGAGGACGTCAAGAAGGCTGGATTGTCAGGTAAACTCGACGGCAAAAGGATCGTTGTTCAGGGGCTGGGCAACGTGGGTTATCACGCCGCAAAGTTCCTGAGCGAGGAAGACGGCTCGCGCATCATCGGTATCATCGAATGGGATGGCGCCCTTTACAATCCGGACGGCATAGATGTCGAAGCCGTCCGCCAGTGGATCGTCAAACATGGCGGGGTCAAGGACTATCCCGACGCCACGCATTCGGCAGATGGCGCCACGGTACTAGAGGCTGAGTGCGACATCCTGATCCCCGCGGCACTGGAAGGGGTGATCAACCTGTCCAACGCCGAACGGATCAAGGCTCCGCTGATCATCGAGGCGGCGAATGGCCCCGTCACGGCCGGCGCGGACGAGATTTTGCGCAAAAAGGGCACGGTGATCATTCCCGATATGTATGCCAACGCCGGCGGTGTGACCGTATCCTATTTCGAATGGGTCAAGAACCTGAGCCATATCCGCTTTGGTCGTATGCAACGTCGTCAGGAAGAAGCGCGGCATGAATTGATCGTCAGCGAACTTGAACGGCTGGACCGTTATCTGGGCGATGCGTGGTCGATGTCACCGGATTTCAAGGCGAAATACCTCAAAGGCGCAGGCGAACTCGAGCTGGTGCGGTCCGGTCTCGATGACACCATGCGGATTGCCTATCAATCTATGAGCGAGGTCTGGCATGACCGTGCCGATGTCGAGGATTTGCGTACTGCTGCGTATATCGTCGCCATCGACAGAGTGGCGAAAAGCTATCGAGCCAAAGGGCTCTGATCGGAACCAAAAACAGGTGGTCGGGCCAGGTTCATTGGTCCGATTGCCGCTCTTTCTGTATGCACCATGACGTAGCTGAGGGATTAGAGCGGGTGAAGTTCTCCCAATAAGCAATGACCATATCGGCTTATACCCCATTCCAGTTGTGCACCAACCTAACTGGATCACGACCACCTTCTGGTTGGGTGGCGGAGATTTCGCCACAAACCGGGTTATGGGCTTAGAGGCGCCATCCACAGGCTTAATGGCGGAGCTTTTGCGGACGCTTTGGTCTGCTATGACCGGTTTTCCACAATTTTGGCCTGTCGGGAAAACAGCTTTGGGAAGTTATGGGCGACATACGGGTAACCGGCCCCTTTTTATTTGTGTTGGTCTATGGTGCCAGTATTGTCGCCTCGCATCAGTTGCGGTCGGACTGCGAAAGGCGCGCCTGCGGTTCTGAAGGATTTACCCAGGTTATCTGCAAGAGGTCCTGAGCCATAAATCCGAACCTGAAGGTTGGACTGGCATTTGCGGTCTTGTCGGATTCCGCGACAAATGACCTCGAAGTCTTTCAGCTGCGTTTCTGAAGTACGCTGTGATCGTGTGTTTCCGCCAAATTACGTCGCGCACAGACAAGTCTGGGTCGAAAACGGTTGCGGAACGCCCCGAGGACATTGTTACTGCTGGTCACAGTTGGTTCGATGCCGACACACCTGCAGGGAGGTTTGAATGCGCTTTTCCGGCTTGCGAGTCCTCAAGGAAGGTCTGACCGGTAACAAAGGTTGGACGCCGCATTGGCGTGACCCCGAGCCAAAGGCTGAATATGACATCGTCATAATCGGAGGCGGCGGCCACGGGCTCAGCACCGCATACTATCTGGCCAAAGAGCACGGGCTGACCAATGTGGCCGTGCTGGAGCGTGGCTACATCGGTGGTGGTAATGTCGGGCGCAATACGACCATCGTTCGCGCAAATTACTTTTTGCAAGGAAATTCAGAATTCTATTCGCATTCCTTGAAGTTGTGGGAGGGGTTGGAAGAAGACCTGAACTACAATGTGATGCACTCGCAGCGGGGTATCATCAATCTGTTCCATTCGGACGGGCAACGCGATGCGGCGGCGCGTCGGGGCAACATGATGATCAGCCAGGGCGATGACGCGATCCTTCTGAGCCGTGACGAATTGCGCGAGATGCTGCCCTACCTGAATTACAACGACCTGCGGTTCCCGCTGTATGGCGGGCTGTATCATCCTCGGGGTGGAACGGCGCGCCATGATGCGGTCGCCTGGGGTTTTGCACGGGGGGCGGATCAGCGTGGCGTCGATCTGATTCAAAACTGTGAAGTCACGGGTATCGATATCGAAAACGGCGTTGTGCGCGGTGTGCAAACCTCTCGTGGGGCGATCCGGGCCAAGAAAGTCGCGATGGTTGTCGCCGGTCGGTCAGGCCAGGTGGCTGCAATGGCGGGGATGCGCTTGCCGATCGAAAGCCACGTACTGCAGGCTTTCGTGACCGAGGGGCTCAAGCCCTGCATCGACCATGTCGTGACCTTTGGCATGGGACATTTCTACATCAGCCAATCCGACAAGGGCGGTCTGGTTTTTGGCGGCGATCTGGATTTCTACGCCTCCTACGCGGCGCGGGGCAACCTGCCGACAGTGGAAAATGTCATGGAGGCCGGGATGGCCCTGATGCCGATGATCGGCAAGGCGCGGGTGCTGCGATCCTGGGGAGGGATAATGGACATGTCGCCGGATGGCTCTCCGATCATCGACAAGACGCATATTGACGGGCTCTACCTGAATTGCGGCTGGAACTACGGAGGTTTCAAGGCCGTGCCCGGATCGGGCAATGTCTTCGCCCATCTGATTGCGACCGACCGATATCACGAGAACGCCACGGGGTTCCGGCTGGATCGATTCCGCACCGGGCGCGGGATCATTGATGAAGAGGGCAAGGGCTCTCAGCACAATCTGCATTGAGGTGGGGCGATACCGGTGTCGAGTAATTCTAAGACAGTGAAATTGGGAGCGCGGTCATGAGGATCACCTGTCCACATTGCGGTGAGCGGGATCGGCGCGAGTTCTATTATCGCGGCGCTGCTGTGGATCTGGAAAGACCGGCACCTGATGCCGGAACGGATGCCTGGGACGACTTTGTCTATTCGCGGGAAAACCCAGCGGGTCCCACGCGTGAGCTTTGGTACCACGAGGGTGGCTGTGGTGCCTGGATTGTCGTGACCCGCGATACGGTCACACACGAAATGCTAGGGACGCAACTGGCGTCGGAGGAGCGTTCATGAGGATCGACGGCAAAGGTCTGATTGACCGCACTGAAACGGTGCCGTTTGTCTTTGACGGTGTCAGCTATACCGGCTTCCGTGGGGATTCTCTGGCCTCGGCCTTGTTGGCCAATGAGGTGCGCCTGATGGGACGGTCATTCAAATATCACCGTCCTCGTGGCGTGTTGACGGCCGGCAGCGAAGAACCAAACGCGCTCGTGACCGTCGGCAATGGCGGCGCGCAAGAGCCGAACATGCGCGCGACGATGCAGGAAATCTATCCCGGGCTTGAGGCGCGCAGCCAGAATCGCTGGCCCAGTCTTGGGTTTGACCTGATGTCGGTCAATGACCTTGCGGCCCCGTTTCTGGGGGCAGGGTTCTATTACAAGACCTTCATGTGGCCCAAAAGCTTTTGGGAAAAGCTCTATGAGCCCGTTATTCGGCGTGCAGCCGGGCTTGGTGCGCTGTCCGGGCAGGACAATACCGACAAGTACGAAAGCGCTTATGCCTTTTGTGATCTACTGGTCATCGGATCGGGGCCCGCGGGTCTGATGGCGGCTTTGGTGGCCGGACGCGCCGGGGCGGATGTCATTCTGGCGGATGAAAACGCCCGTATGGGCGGGCGGCTTCTGGCTGAAACCTACGAAATCGACGGCAAACCGGGTCATGTTTGGTCAGAAGACGTTCTGTCCGAGCTTCAGGCCATGGACAACGTCCGCCTGATGACCCGCACCACTGTGACGGGGGCATACGATCAGGGCACCTTTGCCGCGCTTGAACGGGTCCTGCACCACACCGATCGCCGCCCGAATGGCGCACCGCTTGAGACCTATTGGCGGATCGCGGCAAAGCGGTCGGTTCTGGCTGCTGGTGCACTGGAACGTCCGGTGGCGTTCCGCGACAATGACCGACCGGGGATCATGAACGCGGGTGCTGTGCGGGCCTATCTGAACCGCTGGGGCGTTAGCCCGGGACGGAACGTCACGATCTTTGGCAACAACGATGACATTCACCGAACGGCACGTGATCTGCTTGAGGCCGGGGTGCATGTCGCGGCCGTAATCGACAGCCGCCACGATGCGCCTCTGTCGGATGATTATCAGGTTCTGCGGGGTGCGCAGGTCTGTGGCAGTTCGGGCGGGAAGGGGCTGGAGGCAATCACGGTGCGTCGCGCCAGCGGAGAGGATCGCATTCATACTGACTGCCTTGCCATGACCGGGGGCTGGAACCCGTCGGTTCACCTGACATGTCATATGAATGGCCGTCCGACCTGGCAGCGCGACATCGCCGCCTTTGTCCCAACGCCGGGCGCAGTGCCCGGGATGGTCACGGCCGGGGCGTGCAACGGATCGTTCTCGACCGCCGCCTGCCTTAGGGAAGGGATCGCGGCTGCGGAAAACTCATTGGCCGAACTGGGAATGAAAGCTCCCAAGACGGAGTACCCCGAGGCAGACGACACGCCGTACGAGATCTCGCCGCTTTGGGCTGTTCCGGGCAAGGGGCGGGCGTGGCTGGATTTCCAGAACGATGTCACGGTCAAAGATGTCAAACAGGCAGCGACCGAGAATTTCCGGTCTGTCGAGCACATGAAGCGCTATACCACGCAGGGCATGGCGACAGATCAGGGCAAGAACTCGAACGTTGCTGCTCTGGCCGTTCTGGCGGACGCGACCGGGCGTGGGATTCCGGAAACCGGGACGACCACGTTCCGCCCCCCGTACTCGCCCATGGCCATTGCCGCATTGGGTGCAGGGGCCGAGGGGGCAGGCTTCAAACCGCAGCGGTTTACCACCTCGCACAAGGCCTCGGTCGCGCGGAATGCGCCGATGATCGAGGCTGGGCTGTGGTATCGCCCCAGCTATTTCCCCCAGGCGGGAGAGACCACCTGGCGGCAATCCTGCGACCGTGAGGTCAACTTGGTGCGCCAGGCGGTCGGTGTTTGTGACGTTTCGACCCTGGGCAAAATCGACATTCAGGGTCCGGACGCCGGTGCTTTTCTGGATTTCGTCTACACCAACATGTTCTCGACCCTGAAGGTGGGCCGCGTCCGCTATGGTCTGATGCTGCGTGAGGACGGGTATGTCATGGACGACGGCACAACCGCGCGATTGGGTGAGACACACTACGTGATGACAACCACAACCGCCGGCGCAGGCGACGTGATGAAGCACTTGGAGTTCGTGCATCAGGGGTTGCGACCGGACCTGGATGTGTCGTTCACCTCGGTCACCGAGCAGTGGGCTCAGTTTGCGGTCGCCGGGCCGAAATCCCGTGAGTTGCTGAACGGTCTGCTGGACCAGCCCATTGACGATGAAAGCTGGCCGTTCATGGCCTGTGGAGCAATTGATGTAATGGGCGTTCCGGGTCGATTGTTCCGCATCTCGTTCTCGGGTGAGCATGCCTATGAAATTGCCGTGCCTGCCCGCTATGGCGCCAGCCTGTTCGACATTCTGACCAGGCGTGCCGAGGCGCTGGGCGGGGGACTTTACGGGATGGAAGCGCTGAACGTTCTGCGGATCGAGAAGGGCTTTATTACTCATGCCGAAATCCATGGGCGCACCACGGCTTACGACATCGGCATGGGGCGGATGGTCTCGCAAAAGAAGGATTGTATCGGCAAGACCATGTCCGAACGACCGGGTCTGGAAGAGGCTGGGCGAGAACGGTTGGTAGGTTTGAAGCCCATCGGCGAAAGCAAGCAGTTACTGGCCGGGGCGCATCTTTACAACGAAGAGGCAGAACCGGTGCGGACCAACGATCAGGGATACATCACATCGGTCTGCTACTCGCCGACGCTGGAAACGATGCTGGGCTTGGGTTTTCTGGCAGACGGTCCGGAACGGTATGGAGAAGTGATCAAGATGGTGGACCATTTGCGTGGTGTGACAACTCTGTGTGAAGTGGTGAACCCGGTCTTCTTCGACCCGGAAGGAGGGCGTGTTCGTGGATAAACTGATAGCCAAATCGCCCTGTGAAGGGCTGCTTCCGTTGACCGTGGGTTCCGTGACGCTGAGCGAGGTGGATGCTGGTTCTGTTCACTCGATCTCTCCCTTCAATGGGCAGACAAAAGCACTGTCTGACGCGATGAAGAAAGCGCATGGGATGACCTATCCAGCGGCCAATCGTGCGACCGGAAACGCCGGTGCGCGCGCCGTGTGGTTCGGTCGTGCGCACGCCGTGCTGATTGGACCGACACCGGATGCCGCGTTGTCAAAACACGCCGCCGTAGTGGATCAATCCGATGCATGGGCCATTGTTCGCATCGAAGGTGACGGGGTCGAGGCTGTTTTGGCCCGGCTGGTTCCCGTGGATCTGAGGGCGGCGCAGTTCAAACGCGGCCATACCGCGCGCAGCCTGCTGTTTCATATGACGGCCTCGATCACTCGGGTCGGGGAAAGCGCGTTTCAGATCATGGTTTTTCGATCCATGGCAGAAACTCTGGTTCACGATTTGAAAAGGGCGATGGAAGGCGTCAGCGCTCGGGGGTAAGCTGCGGCTGAAGAAATGATTCCGGGGGTTTTCCATGTTGCGTATCGCGCTCGTCGCGGCTCTGTTAGCCAGTCCTGTGGCTGCCCAAGAGACCAAAGAGCAAAGCTGTAAATATCAGGCTGATGTTGTTGCCGCGATCCAGAAGGCGCGGTTGGATCGCGTGAAGGAACGCGATGTCGCGCAGGCCGTGGCCGAGAGCAGCCCGACATGGCCCGAAAACTACAATGCCGCGATACCGCTGATCACTCCGTGGGTTTACGAACAAAAGATGCGCGACGTGCGGAAAAAGGATTTGGGCGCGGCCTGGTTGGAGCTGTGCTTGCAGCAGTAATCCACAGCCAGCCCATTTCCTTGTGGATAAGCGCGCCATCCCCTTGGCGCGCGTTTTCATTTCTGGCAGGTTCTAAAAATGTCATTGCCCCCCGGATTTCTGGATGAACTGCGTACCCGTCTGAGCCTGTCTCAGGTCGTCGGGCGCAAAGTCATCTGGGATCCGCGCAAGTCCAATCAGGGCAAGGGCGATATGTGGGCGCCATGCCCATTCCATCATGAAAAAACGGCTTCGTTTCACGTCGACGACCAGAAGGGGTTCTATTACTGCTTCGGATGTCACGCCAAGGGCGACGCAATCAGTTTTGTGAAAGAGACCGAGAATGTCTCGTTCATTGAAGCGGTCGAGATATTGGCGCGAGAGGCCGGGATGCCCATGCCCGCTCGTGACCCCAAGGCGCAAGAAAAGCAGGATCATCGCTCGCAGCTGGCTGACGTGATGGAGCAGGCGGTGCAGTTCTTTCGCTTGCAGCTCAAAACCGGGGCAGGGGCGGACGCGCGCGATTACCTGTCGCGTCGTGGGCTGAAGGCCGAAGCACTGGAGCGGTGGGAGATCGGCTTTGCTCCGGACGGTTGGCAGGCGCTATGGGATCATCTGCGCGGCAAAAACGTAGCCGAGGATCTGATCCTTGGGGCTGGTTTGGCAAAGCCCTCAAACAAGGGCAAAAAGCCCTACGACACCTTCCGCAACCGAATCATGTATCCGATCCGCGACCCGCGTGGGCGGTGTATCGCTTTTGGTGGTCGGGCGATGGACCCGAATGACAACGCCAAGTACCTGAACTCGCCCGAGACGGAATTGTTCGACAAGGGGCGCAGCCTGTACAACCACGGGCCGGCGCGACAAGCCGCGGGCAAGGGACAGCCTTTGATCGTTGCCGAAGGGTATATGGATGTAATCGCGCTGGCCGAGGCCGGGTTCGGCGCATCGGTCGCACCGCTGGGAACGGCGATCACCGAGCATCAGTTGCAACTGCTGTGGCGCATCTCAGACGAGCCGATCATCGCTTTGGATGGCGATACCGCTGGTCTGCGCGCGGCGATGCGGGCGGTCGACTTGGCATTGCCGTTGCTGGAGGCGGGTAAGTCACTGCGCTTTGCGCTAATGCCTGAAGGCAAGGACCCTGACGATTTGCTGCGCGCCGAAGGCGCAGGGGCAGTTCGATCAGTTCTGGACGGTGCCATTCCGATGGTGAAGCTGCTGTGGCAGCGCGAGACTGAGGGCAAGGTTTTTGATAGCCCAGAACGCAGATCTGCATTGGACAAAGCGCTTTGGGAGAAGATCAAGTTAATCCGAGATAAGTCGATACGAAATCACTATCGGCAGGAGATCCGGGATCTACTTTTTCGTTTTTACCGCTCTCAGAAAAAGTTCCCTGCAAAAAATTGGAAATCCAATCGGGAAAGGGATCGCAAAACTGCCGGACCTACACAGGGTGCACGCACTTCCTTCTTGGCTGCTAACGACAACAGCGCTGCTATTCGGCTCCGTGAAAGTGTCATTCTTGCAGTTGCTATATTGACGCCTGCTTTGGTGGTGCAGTTCGAAATTCAGATCGACGAAATGACATGCTTGGATCCCGAACTAAATGCCATGAGAGATGTCTTGTTGCGACATGCGGTTGATGATCCGGACAACATTAAAGATCATATTGTCGCAGCTTTGGGACCGGAACCCCTTGAAAACCTGCTGGCCCTTCGCCATGTCGCAGTGATCCCCTGTGTGTACAAACCGGGCGACGTAGAAAAGGCCGAGATGACGCTGGCCGAGGAACTCGCAAAGATCAAAGCGCTCCGGGGGTTGGATGCTGAAATTGCCGAAGCGGCAGAGGAGTTGTCTGATCTGGCCGATGAGGCGCTGACATATCGGCTGGCGCAAGCCGCCGAAGAGCGCAACCGCACAAGCCGCAGCCAGAACGAGGACAAGGCCGTTTTCGACATCGCCGACAATGGCGCGCGAATCAACCGCGACGAGAAAGACGCGTTCGAAGCCATCATGTCAGGCATCAAATTCGAACGGAAACGCCGGTAAAGTGGTGTTTTCGTAAGGCACTGGAAAAGAAAAACGGGTAAACGGGTGGCCGAATCACTTCTACGCGCTAATGATTCGGGTCAAACGAATCACCCATCCCTGCAGGAGCATTGAATGGCCGCCAAGGATACGAACGAAGACCGCAAATCCGACGAGCAGGAACAGGAAATCTCGCTGGACATGAGCCAGGCCCAGGTCAAGAAGATGATCGCCGAGGCTCGCGAGAAAGGTTACATCACCTACGACCAGCTCAATCAGGTTCTGCCGCCTGATCAGGTCAGTTCGGAACAAATCGAAGATGTCATGTCGATGTTGTCCGAAATGGGCATCAACATCATCGAAGATGAAGAGGCCGAAGAGGAAGAGAACAAGGGCTCGACCGAACTGACAACCACCGAAAGCAACCGTGAGGTTGCTCTGGCTGGTGCCGCGACCGAGAAACTGGACCGCACCGACGACCCCGTCCGCATGTATCTGCGCGAGATGGGCAGCGTCGAACTGCTGAGCCGCGAAGGCGAGATCGCCATCGCCAAGCGGATCGAAGCCGGCCGCAACACCATGATCGCCGGTCTTTGTGAAAGCCCGCTGACCTTCCAGGCGATCACCATCTGGCACGACGAATTGCTGTCCGAAGACATTCTGCTGCGCGACGTCATCGATCTGGAAACGACTTTCGGCAACCAGTTGGACGAAGAAGGCGATGTCGAGGAGCCCGTTGTCGACACGACTGCGGTGCAGGCGGCAAAGCCCGCAAAGGAAGACGCCGGTCCGGAACTCGACGCGGACGGTAACCCGATCGCCACCGATGATGACGACGATGACGACGATCAGGCGAACATGTCCCTTGCCGCCATGGAAGCGGCGCTGAAGGATCAGGTCCTGACCACGCTGGAACGGATTTCGAGCGATTTCTCGATGCTGTCGGAGATGCAGGACAGCCGGATTTCGGCCACTCTGAACGAAGACGGTACATTCAGCGAAAAGGATGAAGAGACCTATCAGAAGCTGCGCGCCGAAATTGTCGAGCTGGTGAATGGGCTTCATCTGCACAACAACCGGATCGAAGCGCTGATCGATCAGCTTTATGGTATCAACCGCCGCGTCATGTCGCTGGACAGCGCGATGGTGAAGCTGGCCGACCAGGCCCGTATCAACCGCCGTGAGTTCATCGATGCCTATCGTGGCCGCGAACTGGACCCGAACTGGCTGGCCGAGATGGCGGAAAAGCCCGGCCGGGGTTGGCAGATGTTCATCGAACGCTCGTCCGGCAAGGTTGAGGAGCTTCGCAACGACATGGCGCAGGTCGGGCAGTATGTCGGTCTGGATATTCCCGAATTCCGCCGCATCGTTCAGCAGGTCCAGAAGGGCGAGAAAGAGGCGCGGCAGGCCAAGAAGGAAATGGTCGAAGCCAACTTGCGTCTGGTGATCTCGATTGCCAAGAAATACACGAACCGTGGCCTGCAATTCCTTGATCTTATTCAGGAAGGCAACATCGGCCTGATGAAGGCGGTAGACAAGTTCGAATACCGCCGCGGCTATAAGTTCTCGACCTATGCGACCTGGTGGATCCGTCAGGCGATCACACGCTCGATTGCGGATCAGGCCCGTACGATCCGGATCCCTGTCCACATGATCGAAACGATCAACAAGCTGGTCCGGACAGGCCGCCAGATGCTGCACGAAATCGGCCGCGAACCGACGCCGGAAGAACTGGCCGAAAAGTTGCAAATGCCGCTGGAAAAGGTTCGCAAGGTGATGAAAATCGCCAAAGAGCCGATCTCTCTCGAAACGCCGATCGGCGACGAGGAAGACAGCCAGCTGGGCGATTTCATTGAGGACAAGAATGCCGTGCTGCCGCTGGACAGCGCCATTCAGGAAAACCTCAAGGAAACGACCACACGGGTTCTGGCCTCGCTCACCCCGCGCGAGGAACGCGTTCTTCGAATGCGCTTTGGCATCGGCATGAACACCGACCATACGCTGGAAGAGGTTGGCCAGCAATTCAGCGTGACCCGAGAACGTATCCGCCAGATCGAAGCGAAGGCGCTGCGGAAGCTTAAGCATCCCAGCCGTTCACGAAAGCTGCGATCGTTCCTCGATCAATAAAGTCAAAGGCGCTTCAATCGAGGCGCCTTTAATTTTTTGCGGTCACGCAAATTCACGTTGTCCGAACCTGAAATCAAATTGGCGGGAACTCGCAAGGGCGGCGCGCCTGCTCCATCTATATCGCCATTGTCCACTCACGGGACAGGCCGGGGCGAGGTGGCAACACCGATGACCCCCGGCCACCCTCAGGTCCGGGAGAGAGGGTGATCAACCCGCTTGCGGAACGTGCTGGGGGCCTGACCGGTCCAGCGCTTGAATGCGGTTGAAAATGCCGCTTGGTCGGCATAGCCCAGTGAGTACGAAACCTCGGACAGAGGCATGCCGTTCTTGATAAATGTCTGTGCGAGATCACATCGCAAGTCTTCAACAATCTCGCGATAGCTGGTGCCTTCATCGGCCAGCCGACGTGCGAGTGTGCGCGGGCTGAGCGCAAGGCTGGCGGCAGCTTCCTCGGCTTGTAGAACCCGACCCGGCATTGAGCGTGTGATGAGTCCTTCGATTCTGGCTCGTGTCTTTTTCTGGAGTGCAGGTCGCTCGGACAGCAACCTTTCGCCATATTCCAGCAGGTGGGCGCGCAGACTAGGATCGTAAGTTGGAACAGGCAAATCCAGCGACGACAGGGACAGGATGATCTCCATTCTCTCGGCCCCAAAGCTGACCGGAAATCCACCGATCTTGTCATACATAGATGTGTGATTGCCGATTTCATGTTGAAACCGCATTTCGAGGGGATGCAGCTCCACCCTTGTCAGAACGCGCATGCGCGCGACCGCAGCAAACAGCAGAAACTCTGTTCTGCGGTGATAGCGCGAGTAACCGGGATCTTTCCAATCGATTTCAAAGGATGCTGCATTGCTGGATTCACGCAACCTGAATTTCAACGCGGGGTCGATCATCCAATGAAAGCGCGCGGTGTTTTCTATCACCTGTCGCAGATCACGCGAGTATTTGCTGATATAGGCCGTCACACTCGACGAGGCCTTGAATTCCAAACCCGCGCAAGCCCCGAAAGTGATGTCATTGAGTGCATCGCACGCATGGCGCACGAACAGGGCCTCCTTGAGAGCGCTATAGCTTTTGGTGGGCGGGGCGATGTCAGCGCGGCTCAAACCGCAGATGCTCAGTACGTCATCCGTCACCGCCGGGTCGCCCGAATGCTGATCCAGTTCTCTGGCCAATAATTGAATTCTGGAAATATCAACGTCCATAAATCTGTCTGGCAAACAATTTCGAATACGTTCAAACGTAACTGCAAAAGGGCGTTCACTGCCAGCTTTTGTCACGGCACTCGGTTCGGTCAGATAGTTTCAGTATCAGTTGTCAGCAACTCACAAGGAATTGTCCGCTACGCAAATGAACCGGACAACGGTACAGCCTACATAACTGTTGTTGTCGGGTCAGCACCTTTAGGGGATGAGGTCAGAGCCTGATTGAACGGCCGACCATCCCGCTTCAAGTAAGGCTCCCCGGCACGCCCCTTTGACTCGGAATCGCAAGGTTCTCGAGCTCGTTGTGTCGCATTGCCGCCCTTGGTCCGACGTGCCAAGATCCCATCGTAAAGCGCGGTAATCACGTGTGATTTCATGCATCCGTCCATTTTAGAACAGAACCTGATTGTCTTTGACGGTGAATGCGTACTGTGTTCGGGTTTTTTTCCGTTTAATGGTGCGTCATGACCGGAGGAGGCAATTCCAATTCGCCACTGCGCAATCCCTGTTGGGGCAACGGCTGTACACGGACCTCGGGTTGCCGACGCGGGAATTCGAGACCAACCTGGTCATCATCAATGGAGCAGTCCATCAACGGCTGGATGCCTTCGCCGCTGCAATGCGGGCTTTGCCGGGCGTATGGAAAGCACTCTCCCTCTGCCGGTTCCTGCCGAAAATGGTGAAAGACCCGCTTTACCATCTTATCGCACGGAACCGATACCAACTGTTCGGTCGATCAGAGACATGTCTTGTCCCGGATCAAACTCTTCTGAGCCGCTTTGCGCCCGGTGGGTATTAAAACGATGGCTGACCCGTTCCTGCGTGCCGTGCCGCATTCCAATGGGTTGCCCTCGGCTGTCAGAGACCTGCACAGTCGGCCCGGCCGTTATTCTGGCCGATGTTCGATTGTTCATGGCACGGGTGCCTTGACAGCGTTGGCCTTGCGCGTTGGGCGGTTTCCGCCACCGGCAGATGACGTCCCTGTGATCCTGACAACTCGGAAGGATGGAAAGCAATGGGTCTGGATTCGTGATTTCGCGGGGCATCAGACCCGCTCGCGCCTATGTACTGATCCGAGGCACGGTTTGGTGCGTGAAAAAATCGGCGGCCTGACAATCTGGATGCGACCTGACATGTCTGAGGGTAAATTACACCTTGAAATCACACGCCTTAGGATCTTTGGGTGTCCGTGCCCCAGGTACCTGTTGCCGCGTTCGACCTCGGTTGAATGGCAGGATGAACAGGGCCGGTTTCGGTTCGACATATCGGCGGAAATGCCCGTACTAGGGAGGCTGATCCGGTACAAGGGCTGGTTGACACGCGATCACGCAAATCCGCAGGATGCCTGACTTGATTGTGAGTCTCTCTGTTCCCGGGCGTATGGCAAACTAGTTGTGCGACAGATCGAAGTAAGGAAGGTATTGGCAATGAAACAGATTATCACTTGTACAATTCTGGCCATGTTCGCGCTGAACGTTCCGCTGACAGCGAACGCTGCCCCTAACGGCTATCAGACCGAAGCGATCAACAGCACGGAATTCGAAGTCATTCCGCGGGCCCGAACGGACATTGACGGCTATTGGTGTGCGGCCGCCGATTTCGCCCGCCGCAAATTGGGTGCGGGATGGCAGCAAGAGATATATGTTCTGCGAGGTTACGGGCCCAGCGTCACGACGGGCCGGCGCACGGCCGTTCAGTTCTCGCTGAAAATGCCAACCAACGTAGAGCAGCAAAGCAGCATCTCTGCAGGATTCAAGGCGGGAGACAGCATGTCTGTGCAGGGCGCAAACGGCCGCTGCCGGGTTCGCCCGGTTTTCTGATCAAGGCTCAGGAGCAGGCGAGGGTGCAAACCGAATTCACGATCCAGACACAGGGCGCGGGGCTTTACGAGTTTACCGCGCCCGTGCGGTCTTGGCTGATGCCTGCATCGGATGGGTTGCTGACACTGTTCGTCCGCCACACATCGTGTTCCCTGCTGATTCAGGAAAATGCAGATCCAGAAGTTCAGACCGATCTGAAAGAGTTCTTTGACCGTTTGGTGCCGCCATCCGACCACCCCACAATGTCTTATCTGCGGCATACCTATGAGGGTCCGGACGATATGCCGGCCCATATCAAAGCGGCTGTGATGCCGGTTTCGCTGTCGATCCCGGTCACAGGCGGGCGGCCGGTTCTGGGCACGTGGCAGGGCATTTACCTGTTCGAACATCGCAATGCGCCGCACTCTCGAAAAGTCGCGGGGCATTTTGCCTGACCCCTTTATTTAGCGTTGCAAAATTCCAACTACCCAAACCCTAGCGGCTGTCCTATAGTTGTGGATAAGTAGGCCGAAGTGCTTACAACAAGAGGCGGAACTAGGGACGAGGAGACGGCGGATGCGCTGCCCGTTTTGCGGAAATATCGACACTCAGGTCAAGGATTCACGCCCGGCGGAAGATCATGTCGCGATCCGCAGGCGTCGGTTCTGCCCGGCCTGTGGGGGCAGATTTACCACCTACGAACGGGTGCAGTTGCGCGATCTTGTCGTCATCAAGACCAACGGAAAACGTGAAGATTTCGATCGGGACAAGTTGGAGCGTTCGATCAGGATCTCGATGCAGAAACGCCCCATTGACCCCGACCGGATCGACCAGATGATCTCGGGCATCGTGCGGCGTTTGGAAAGCATGGGCGAGACGGATATTCCGTCCAACAAAATCGGTGAAATCGTTATGGAAGCGCTGGCCCGGATCGACACTGTGGCATATGTTCGGTTCGCGAGTGTCTACAAGAATTTCCAGGCGGCCGATGATTTCGAGGAGTTCGTCCACGAGTTGCGCCCGCCGCAGCCCTCAACGGACGAGTGAACGAAACTGACAAGCGATATATGGCGCTGGCCCTGTCACTGGGGCGGCGTGGGCAGGGCGCCTGTTGGCCAAATCCGTCAGTGGGGTGTGTCATCGTGCGCAGTGGCCGCATCATCGGGCGCGGTTGGACGCAACCCGGTGGACGTCCTCATGCGGAAACCGAAGCATTGGAGCAGGCAGGTGCCGCAGCGCGCGGTGCAACAGCCTATGTTTCGCTGGAGCCGTGCGCCCATCACGGAAACACTCCTCCTTGTGCGCAGGCGTTGATTGACGCAGGTGTTGCGCGGGTTGTTTCCGCAATAGAAGACAGCGATCCGCGCGTGGCTGGGCAAGGCTTCACAATGCTCCGCGAAGCTGGGATCGACGTGGTCACAGGGGTGCTTGCCGATCAGGCCGCGTTGGATCACGCCGGGTTTTTCCTGAAAACCGAACAGGGCCGCCCATTTGTTACACTCAAACTGGCCAGCAGCTTTGATGGACGGATTGCCACCGAAACCGGTCACAGTAAGTGGATCACCGGCCCCGAAGCCCGACGTGCCGTTCACGCAATGCGCGCGCGGCATGATGCAGTGATGGTCGGTGCCGGAACAGCGCGGGCGGACGATCCCTCGCTGACCGTGCGGGACATGGGCGTCACCCGGCAGCCGGTACGGGTTGTCGTGTCCCGGCATCTGGACCTGCCATTGATGGGCCATCTTGCCAGGACAGCCGAGGAAACCCCTGTCTGGCTGTGTCACGGCCCGCACCCAGATGCAGAACGAGCTCGCGCATGGGAGGGGCTGGGCGCGCGCCTGCTGCCCTGCGCGCTACAGGGACATCACATTGACCCCGCCGACCTGTTGCATCAGCTGGGGCAGGCAGGGTTGACACGCGTTTTCTGCGAAGGCGGTTCGGCTTTGGCCGCGTCATTGCTGGCCGAGGATCTGGTGGATGAACTGGTCGGCTTTACCGCCGGTTTGACTATAGGGGCCGAAGGGTTGCCGGCTGTCGGGGCGTTACGTCTTGAAACACTGGACAATGCACCCCGGTTTGATCTGATCGAAACGCAGAATATCGGCGGGGACGTCCTGCATCGATGGGCGCGTGTCACGCGCTAGCGCCACAGATGCGAATGGGTTGCCAGGGCCCCCTGGAGTTTGGACAACACTCGGTTCAATGCACCGGTCGGCGAGGAATATCCCTGAGCCAGACGATCAACGACCACTTCGACAGGGCAGGGTAGGCCGGTGACCGGATCCTGATAGCGGGGATAGTCGATCAGAGTTGCGTGAACCAAGCCCATCAACGATGGCCGTGCCCCGCGCCGTGCCGGGACTGCTCCCAAATCGGTTGTCAGCCCCCAGCCTGCGTAGAACGGTGCCCCCAACGTGGTTACAGAAACGCCCCGCAGCAGCGCCTCGAACCCCAGCAGGGAGGTCATGGTCCAGACCTCATGGACCTGCGTAATCAATGATGCGGGGTCGGTTTCTCTGACGATGACATCGGCCAGATCGGCGGCGCCGATGCCGCCATCCCGCAATCCGGCCTCGACGTCTGGATGGGGTTTGTAGATCAGGATTGCGCCGGGGTTCGCACCGCGTGCCGCGCGCAAGAGATCCAAGTTGGTTCTTACGTCGCTGGTGCCAGTCAGGATCGACGCATCATCCTCAACCTGTCCGGGCACAAGAATGCGGTGCCCCTCGGGCAGGGCGGGCGTTTCGTCTCCGGTATTGTACTTGCTCAGACCCTGCGCGAGCAAACCGGCGACCAATCGTTCGGCGCGGCGCTGCTGATCGGGGCGAAGGGTTTCGCGCGCTGCGATCAACTCTTCCAGTCGGCTGGGGCGGGTCGGGTCGTAATAGATGCCCAGATCATCCGTCACCAGCGACATCGGCGGTACAAGCTGAGCGCCAAGCCCACGGGAGCGTAGAAAACCGTCCTCGATCCGCACGGCGTTCTGGGTATTA
Organism: Ruegeria sp. HKCCD9138; assembly: GCF_057220975.1. Lineage (NCBI taxonomy): Bacteria > Pseudomonadati > Pseudomonadota > Alphaproteobacteria > Rhodobacterales > Roseobacteraceae > Ruegeria > Ruegeria sp. HKCCD9138. The sequence continues at coordinate 223,364 of NZ_JBWVAZ010000004.1, forward strand.
TTGGCCCGGCTGGCCCAGACCATGTGCGGACGAGCGGAGGCTTGCGGAGGTTCAGCCACAAAACGAATTCCCCGATATCGCCCGAACATCTGCTGGAGGTGTGGCCGTTTCCAAAGGCGCATCCCAGAAGCAGTCCAGCCCCTGTGGTCCGCTCGCCACGCGCGTGTCTGCGCTTCGAGTCCGTCCACCGCCGTTTCAAAGTCGCATAGCTGATCGCGGTATGGATCGTACCATGTCGGGTAAAGGATCATCGCCGCCGCGAAAAGCTGCGCGCGCGTCAGGTTGCGCTGACGGCGGGTGAGCGGGCTTTCGTCCTGCGTCAGCCCCCAGCCTGCGTAGAACGGCTGCCCAAAAATGCGGGGCTTGTGGCCTGCCAGAATAGCCTCGAACCCAAGTTGCGAGGACAGCGTATAGACGCCAATTGCGCCTTCCAACAGGGACCAGGGGCTGATGGGATCGCGCAACATCGATACCCGCGCGTTCAGGTCCTGATCCGTGTAATATCCGCCTCTATGGCCGGCCAACGTTTCAGGATGCGACTTGATGACGATCCGTGCGCCCGGGTTTTCCTCCTGCGCGATGACCAGCATTTCAAGGAACCGCGCGCGGTCACCTTTGCTGGCTGTTACGGCGGCATCGTCCTGTGTTTGATCCACTACCAGTACATAGCCGGGATCGGGTGGAGCCAGGTCCAGATCAAAGGCCGAGTACTTGCTCAGGTGCAGTTCACGCAGCCGCCTGATCCCGCCACGAGCGCGGTCCAGCAGGGCCGTGTCGTCCAGGGGATGCTTTGCCAACATACGTTCAAGATCTGATGGGGCGGACGGATCAAAATGCAAACCCGTTCGGTCCAGCAAAAGACCCATCGGCGCCTCCCCGCCGCGTCCGGGGTTCAGTGACCGGAGAAAGGCATCCTCGACCCGCAAGACGGGTACGTCCCGTTTTTCGGCGATAGTCAGCCCGCGATGTGCGGTTGGGCTATTGCCCCAGACACCAACCCAGTCGCCGGTCCCGGGCAATCCCAGCCGGATGTCGTAGCCAGCCAGAGACAGAATCCGCCGGACTCGCCGCTGTGTCAGGAATCCGCCATTGTAAACGAAAAGCCGGGAACGACTGTCCCCGGCGCCGGACTCCGTTTCAGAAAGCACGCGTTAGCCGCCCGTCAAGGTCGCCACATTCGCAAATGGGGTCAGACCGCCCGCGATGAGGGAAATGGACTTGGACCATTGCGCGTAGGGTGCCTCGGTTACGTAAATCGTGTCGTCGTCGCGAATGACGAAATCGCGGGCGATGAACAGCCCGTTTGGGGCGGTCAGGTTCAGCAGGTAGATCACGCGCTGATCGCCTTCCAAGTTAGGCTGTCCCATAACGTTGCGGGCAATGTCCTGACGCTCCTTGCGCAATACAAAGATACCAGTCGGGTCCGAGGAGAGGGATTGCAGCCCGCCCACCTGGGCCAGGGCCTCGAGCGCTGACAGATCCTGGCTGTCGAAGGCGACCCGGGATTGGCCGCCCGTTGCGCCCAGTGCGATGTAAGATCGGCTGTCTTCCTCGACCAGAATGCGGTCACCGCCCCGCAGTGCGATATCGGTTTCCGGATTGCGGAACAGATCTTCGTACCAGATCGTGCCCTTTGTCCCATTGCGGATAACCGTCACAAGCGCGATATCCGTGGCGACCGTCACGCCACCGGCATTGGCCAGCATACCCGACAGGGTGCGGGTGGGCTGTTCGATCGGGTAAATGCCCGGAAGACCAATGGTGCCCGTCAGCGATACCGACGAACCTTTGCCCGCCACACGTCGCACCTGCACTTGCGGGTCAGGCGTCTGCTCCTGAAGCTTCTGGGAAATCTGGTTGCGCAATTGCTCGGGCGTATTGCCTGCGGCACGCAGGCGACCGGCGTAGGGCACAAAGATATACCCCTCGCTGTCGACCTGTACTTCGTCCAGCGACGTGGCACCGCCGGTTTCGGTGGTCAGCAGGCCGTCATCGACGTTTTCCCAGATCGTCAGTCCCAGAACATCCCCCGGCCGCACGGTATCCGCAGTAACACTCTGCGCGTTTCGAAAGGACTGAGAGAACCCGTAATGCGGTATGGCAGAAGTCGCATTCGCAACGCGATCATCGACTTCCACAACAAAGGCGTTGCCGCCGTTTTCAGTCGATCCGGACAGAATTTCGGTCTTGTTTGGCCCGGCTTTGGGAAGCTGACACGCTGACAAAAGGCCGCAAACAGCCAAAAGGGACGCTGCCCGTACCCATCGGTTTCGAGATCGCTGCACTGCCGATTTCCCTCAGTCGTCTTTGTTGTGTTTTATTGTTTTGCGCAGGCTACTCATTTTGTTGCAAAACATCCAGCCAATGGTGGCGCGCTCTACCTAACGATTTTCAACTGTGGCGTCATGGTCGCGTTACCGGCGAGGATCGTCTGGTATGGATCTTGCGGCCGCAGCATCATATCCACCGCCCGCCGCAACAACTGCCGCCGCCCGCGCCGGGAATAAAATCCGCCCGGAACCTGGCTGGTGCTCAGCAGGAAGTCGCGATACCTTTGGTAGGCTTCGCTGTCCGGAGCGGTGGGGGTTGTAAAGAACGCCTCAACAGATTGTTTTGAGACGAATTCGGGTTTGTCGTAGACAGAACGCCCGAAACTTCTTAGCGGAATACCCCTCCACAACACCTGCTGACCCGCGGTTGAATTGATTGTCACGGCCGAACTGGCCTCATCCAGCAAGCGCGCCAGTTTTCCACCGGGCACATAGTGGATGCGGTCGGCAATTCCGTGCGCGCGCGCAGCATCCCGTACTCGTTTCCGCAGGGGTTCGCGTTGATTTTCCAATGGGTGCTCTTTGATCACAAGTCTATGATGCGCTTGGGCGCCCTGGGCGAAGCCGGCAATCATCTGTTCGACGAATTCGGTCATTGTGGCGTATTCGGAATGCGCCTGGACGGAACTGTCATGCCCCAGTTGCAGCAAGACCAGGTGATAAGGAAAACCGCCTCGTCTGACGCGGGCCGTGGCCAAGCTACGCTGGATGCGGTGGAGAGGCATCAGTGCCAAACGTTTGAAATATAGTTTGAATTCTTTTGAGGCCGGCAACTCTCTATGACGGCGAAAATTGCGATAACGGCCATTCCGGAACAAAACGAACCAGTGATACAGCGCGCCGTAGAAAATGTGTTCCCGCATATCGCCCCAATGCGATGGCGGCGGTGGCGCGGGATTTTCCGAATGCGCCATTGCCTGAGTCATCTGATCGACAGTCAGGTCCATCAGGAGGGAGTTGCCGTTCGATCCCGAGCGCTCATAAGTCACCCACCAGGGACGCAGGTAGCCTTCTTCGAACACATGGACGGTCGCGCCCCGACGATGGGCGATTTCCACGGCGCTGGCATGAACCGGGCGCGTATCACCATAGAGCACAATATCCGTCACGCCATGGTCGTCCATCAGGCTGCTGAGAGTATCTGGCCAGTCGTCCGGACAGCCATGGAAAGCAACATAGCTTTCCCGATCCCACCAGAAAGCCTGATCTCCGGCGTTGAACCCAACCCGCAAAACAGTCGCGCCCGAAGCCCGCAAAATGCGACCCAGAGCGCTGAAAAACGGGCCGTGCGGTCCCTGAAGAAACAGGAACACGCGCTTGTCTGGTTTGGTTGCAATAGGAGGCAATGGTGCTGCTCTGTTCGTGATTATTCCCTAAACTATGCCTGTTTGCACAATTCCGGGCAAGGCAGGGCTTGCCCGTTCGGCCGCTTGGGCTTACCTCGGCTCTGAAACCTAGACGCAAGAGGGTTAATAGAATGTTCACAGGGATCGTTACCGATGTCGGCACTGTTACTGAGTTGGATCAGCAAGGTGACCTTCGCGCGCGGATTGCCACCAATTATGACACGGCGGGCATCGACATCGGTGCGTCCATTGCCAGCGACGGGGTTTGCCTGACCGTAATCGCCCTGGGAGATAGCTGGTATGACGTGCAAATCAGCGCCGAGACCGTTTCGAAGACCAATCTCGACACGTGGACAGTTGGCAAAAGGGTCAATCTGGAACGGGCGCTCAAGGTTGGGGACGAACTTGGTGGACACATTGTTTCAGGCCACGTGGATGGAGTGGCCGAGGTCGTTGACCTCAAGGATGAGGGCGACAGCACACGAGTGACCTTGCGTGCACCGAAGGATTTGGCGCGCTTTATTGCACCAAAAGGTTCCGTGGCGCTGAATGGCACGTCATTGACAGTTAATGATGTCGACGGATGTGATTTCGGCATCAATTTTATTCCGCACACCAAAGTGGTGACGACCTGGGGCGGTGTCGCGGTCGGCGACAGAGTGAACCTGGAAATCGATACTCTGGCCCGGTACGTCGCCAGACTGGCCGAAGTTTCCTGACGATTAGGTGGACGGCCCAAACCGGGCAGTCAGCTTCTTGGAAACCCACCATATGGCGAACGCGAGGGCAATCGAAGCATAGCCATCGACAGCGTAATGCCAGGCCAAATGAACCGATCCTAGGATGATGACCGCGGCGAAGGTGGTCAGGGCTGCACCGAGATACCGTGAATATGAAAAACCATAGATAGCTAGCAAAACGCTGCTGGAAACATGCATACTGGGCATGGCCGAGATGCCGCTGATTGGTCCGCCGTTGAAATACCCGTCAAGCAGGAGTTGGTGCCACTCCAGAGCCCAGACTGGGCTAATCTCATGTGATTGACGAAGCAACTCGATTTGCGGTGTAAATGTGTCGCCAAAGCCAAATGCCTCATAGTAGACTGGACCGACAGAGGCAAAGATAGTGGCAAGAAGATTGCCGCCGATGGCCCAGCTCAGTGCGAAGGCGACCAGAAAAACAGTGCTTCTGTCAGGATCGCGACGGTCTAAGCAGGCGAGACAGACCGCTATGTAAATCAGGACGAACCAACCATGATAAGCCATGTTGATCGCGGTTGTGACATATGGGGAACCCAGGGCAGGCCAGAGGAGCGTCCATACGTCATGACCTTGGTGAAGGGTTCTGTCCAATTGGGCAAAAAAAGGATCCCATGAATACGCAACCAAATTGGGTATTTCGTCTTTGAGATACGAAAACGTAACGATTAGCGGTACAATGCTCAGGTAGCATACAATCGCGTCAGAAGTTCTCTCCCGGTCCGAAAGCGTCGTTCTCAGGTCGGAAAGCATCCAGTGAATTGGCTTGGAGGGTTTCGCTTTGACAACCGCAATAGCCAGCCGCCAAAGAAAGTAGTTTGACGCTATAAACATAGATAGCGTGGTGAAACTATGCAGGATGTTTGGTGCAGTGGATGCCCAGTAAGAGCGGCCCGTGTAGATACTAACAGCTATCCCGCAGAGTACATGCAGCGACACGATGGAAATTAACAACCTGTTTCGCCTGACAACTCCCGAAAAGTAGGACCTTTGTTGGGGTAATTCTGTTGAAAAAAACACAGTCGCTTTGTCTCATCAAATTCATGGTGCGTCGGTTATTCATTGGGGGTAAGCTTGGGCAATCCAACGACCTGATTTGGGCATTTTTGTGGACAATTGCACCGAGGCTTTTTTTGGTGCTAACTGCTTGTGCGTTTGTGTGTGCTAGCAGCATTTGCGTTGGATGGGGGAAGTGCTTTGTCGTCACCATGGCGACGGGTCTGAATGCATTCGAAGTCACATGGATTTGCACATCACAATACACAGCCAGACTGCACTTTTAGGTAGGTCAGTCGATTGTCGTCTGGTCATTGGGCCCACACTGGTCTATCCCGCCCAACAAACATGCTCTTGTGAAAGGCTGCCCCATGAGCTTTGAAACCCCCGGACCGGTTGAGGCCCAGCTGCGCGATGCGATCAGCCCGATCGAGGATATCATCGAAGAGGCGCGCAAGGGCCGGATGTATATTTTGGTCGACCACGAGGATCGCGAGAATGAAGGCGATCTGGTAATCCCCGCCGAATTCGCGGATGCCGAGGCGATCAATTTTATGGCGACCCACGGTCGCGGGTTGATCTGCCTGCCGATGACGGCAGAGCGGGTGGATGCCCTGGGCTTGCCGATGATGGCGGTGAACAACTCGTCGCGTCATGAAACCGCGTTCACCGTTTCGATCGAAGCGCGCGAAGGTGTCAGCACCGGCATTTCGGCGGCAGACCGTGCTCTGACGGTGGCGACGGCGATCAACGAACAAAACACGATGGCCCACATCGCGACACCGGGTCACATCTTCCCGCTAAGGGCCAAGCGGGGAGGGGTGCTGGTGCGTGCAGGCCATACCGAAGCTGCAGTGGATATTTCGCGACTGGCGGGGTTGAACCCCTCGGGCGTGATCTGCGAGATCATGAAGCCTGACGGCACCATGGCGCGCCTTCCGGATCTGGTGGAGTTTGCCAGAGAGCACGACATGAAGATCGGCACGATCAGCGACCTGATCGCCTATCGTTCGCGAAATGACAATCTGGTGGTCGAGACGTCTCGGGAAATGGTGACGTCGGAATATGGTGGCGAGTGGGAGATGCGCCTGTTCACCGATCAGACCCACGGAATCGAGCACGTGGTCATGATCAAAGGCGACATTACCACGCCCGAGCCGGTACTGACCCGCACCCACGCATTGCACGAAGCACCGGACATACTGGGTCTCGGCCCGAAATCTCCGCAGGAACTGCCGCGCGCGATGGAGAAGATCGCCAATGAAGGTCGCGGAGTGGTGTGCCTGTTCCGCCAGCCGCGCAACTCTCTGTACGCCACCGAGGAAGAAGGCCCGCGCACCATCAAGCAAACCGGGCTTGGTGCTCAGATCCTGTCCAAGATGGGTATTCAGGAACTGGTGCTGCTGACCGACTCGCCGGAAACCGTATATCTGGGGCTCGACGCCTTTGGCCTGTCCATCGTCGGGACCCGCTCCATTCTCAAGGATGACTGATCGTGGCTGAACAAGACAAACATGGCGTGCTTCCGACGCCGACTTTTGACAAGCCGGTGAAACTGCTGATTGTGGTGGCTCCGTTCTACCGTGCAATTGCCGACAACCTTGTGGCCGGTGCAAAGGCCGAGATCGAAGCAGCAGGTGGCACCTGTGAAGTGGCCGAGGTGCCCGGCGCGCTTGAAATCCCCACTGCAATCGCCATGGCCGACCGTCAGTGCAATTTCGACGGCTACGTGGCGCTGGGCTGCGTCATTCGCGGTGAGACAACGCATTATGAGACAGTGTGTAACGACTCGAGCCGCGCGATCCAACTGATGGGTCTCCAGGGTCTTTGCATCGGCAACGGCATCCTGACAGTCGAGAATGACGATCAGGCTGAAGTTCGCGCAAATCCCGAAAAGATGAATAAAGGCGGCGGAGCGGCCGCCGCGGCCTTGCATCTGATCGCGCTCAGCCGTAAGTGGGGCGCCTCACAAAAGGGCGTCGGCTTCAAACCTCCGTCCGAGTCCATCCTTGTGGCGGGCGACAACAACGGATCCACGACCGCATGACCCAGACAGACGCGCCGAAACCGGTTAACAAGAAACGCCTGATGAAATCCGCTGCCCGGCTCTATGCTGTGCAGGCACTGTTCCAGATGGAGCAATCCGGGCAGACGACCGAACAGGTCGTAAACGAGTTTCTGGATCACCGTTTCGGCGCTGTCTACGAGGGCGAAGAAATGCTGGATGGAGACATCGCAGTCTTCCGATCGCTGGTCGACAATGCAGTGAATTATCAGGCGCCCATTGACCAGATGACCGACCGTGCGCTGGTGGCCAAATGGCCGATTGCGCGCATCGACCCAACTCTGCGCGCCCTGTTCCGCGCGGCAGCGTCTGAACTGACCCACAGCGACACGCCGCCCAAAGTGGTCATAACCGAATTCGTTGACGTGGCCCGCGCGTTCTTCCCGGAAGGGAAAGAGCCCAAATTCGTCAACGCTGTTCTGGATCACATGGCGCGCGAGGCCAAGCCCGAGGCGTTCTGACGCCTTTACCCGGAACAGACATGCGCTAAGCTGAATGTCATGGCGCAAGGAGGTTCCTAATGCCCAAATTGATCCGTCTTTATATCACTCAGGTTGCTTGGGGATTCGTCATCTCGGCCGTGTTTGTCGGGGTACTTCTGGCGCTGAACGTCGCCAATCTGCGCCATTTGATCACCGGTTCGGACATCGGTCTGATCGCATTGCTGATGATCTGGTTCATGAATGGGATCGTTTTTGCCGGTGTTCAATTCGCTTACGCGATCATGAATATGGCCGAAAAGCCCAAAGGCCCTCGGCGGGGTACGCCGGTTGCCCACAGCTTTGAACCAATGGTCGCAAAGCAGGAAGCCCGCGCAGGGCGTTGAATTTCGAAAGAAATGTGGCGGGACCGCCAGTCAACCGTGGGGCTTTGATTCCCGAGGACCTGTGTATACAGGTGGGCGCCGGGTAATCAGGCCAGGACCTGAACAGAGCCAGCTCCCTCGGAATTGCTTAAGGCCACCGGAATGCTGCCGGACACGAGAAGGGCAGAACCCGCCACGCGCCTAAGTAGGGCGTGCGGCGGGTTTGCACAAGGGGTCACGCGTCAACAGTTTCGTGCAAGGCGGTGCGCATCTTGCCGAAATGCTCGTCCCAGCCGTTATCCAGGGCAAGGATCAGGCCGAACGCCTCGGCACCTTGTGGCAGGCCTTCATGCAGCAGCCCAAGGCGGGTTCCACCCGCAACCGGTTCCAGGGTCCATTTGACCACGCTGACGGCATCGCCCATGGGCTTCACGGTAAAAGTATACTCAAGGTATTCTGGCCGACGGGCCGCGCGAACTTCTCCCCAAATCAGAAGATCTCCGCTGGTGGTGCCAAACATCTCAAGTTTTTGGCCAGCGGCCAAACGGCGTTCGGGTTTGTGAAACCATTCGGCCAACCGGCCCGGCTCGGTCAGGTAATCCCAGACGGATTCGGGATCTGCTCGCAGGAAGATCGTCTTTTGCAATACAGCGTCAGTCATGTCTTTTCCTTTCAATTGCGTCTTTCAGGTTGGCAAGGCGGTCATCCCAGAACCGGTCGAAATATCTGAGCCAGTCCAGAACGGGCGTCATTCCCGCAGGTTCAAGTCTGTTGATGCGCTCGCGGCCTTTGGACTCGACCGTGATCAGCCCACCATCGGAAAGCACCGTCAGGTGCTTTTTGACCGCAGCGCGCGTCATGTCGAACTGGTCGGTCAGCTGAGCGATGGTCATGTCCTGACTTGCCAGTATGCGAACGATGTCGCGACGCGTCGGGTCGGCGAGGGCGCGAAACGCGTTTTGGGTTTGATGGTCCATGAGTTCTCTCATTTACGATACCTTTTGGTATCATTTAAATAGAGTACCAAATGGTATCATGTCAAGTATTCAGGTGTACTTGCTTTTTGTTCACGAATTGTTCACATTCCTGAAATGACCATGGAGTTGCAGCCCGGACAGAAACTTGCACGCGGTGTCTCGCGGCACCTTGCGTCTCATGGCTATGTTTCGATTGAGGAATTCGTGCCTGCGCGCGGATTGCGGGTCGACGTCATGGGGCTGGGTCCCAAGGGTGAGATCTGGGTGATCGAATGCAAATCCAGCCGGGCCGACTATCAGTCGGACTCGAAATGGCAGGGTTACCTGGAATGGTGCGATCGGTTTTTCTGGGCGGTGGATACCGAGTTCCCGACCGATCTGTTGCCACCTGAGACCGGGTTGATTATCGCTGACGCTTATGATGCCGAGATTCTGCGAATGGGGCCGGAAAGCAAACTGGCACCGGCACGTCGCAAGAAGATGATTCAGAAATTTGCCGTAGATGCCGCTCGCAGGTTACAGGCATTGCGGGACCCACGGGTCTGACCACTCAGCCTTTCACCGCCCTGGCTGCCTGAGCCGCGGCGCGAATCTCATCCGCGATTTCCTCGGCCTCTTCGGGGTCGAAATCCATCGGTATTTCGGTGCCCGGTGCCTCGATGAACAAGCGCACCATGCCCTGATCGGTCGGGCCGATTTGCAGGTTAGCTTCGATATCGCGTTCGGTGTTTATGCCCATTTGCGCCTCCGGGGACTGAGCGTTTGTGCTAGCGCGCAGCGGGTTGAGAATCAAGCGGCCTCTGCGGTCAAATAGGGCATGGATGATATTACAATCAGACTGTTCCGCCCGGATGACGCCCCCTGGCTGATCGAGCGTCACGGGGCCCACTACACCCGGGATGAAGGCTTTGATGACAGTTTTGCCCCGTTGGTCGCGCGTATTCTCGACGAATTCGTGGCGGGTCATGACGCGACACGGGAACGGGGCTGGATCGCGGAAAAAGACGCTGTGCGACTGGGAAGCATCTTTTGCGTTTCGCACGATGACCGGACGGCCAAACTGCGTCTGTTTCTGTTGGAACCAAAGGTGCGCGGGCAGGGTCTGGGCAAGCGCCTTCTACGCACCTGCATGGAGTTCGCACGCGAGTCCGGTTACCGAGACATGGTTCTTTGGACGCACGAAAGCCACTCGGCCGCCTGCGCGCTTTATCGGGCGTTCGGATGGCAGCTTATCGACAGCAAACCGGTACATTCTTTCGGCGTCGATCTTGTCGAACAAAGCTGGAGAATTCGGCTTTAATACCCTTGCATTCCCCGCACGCGTTCGGTACATCGCCCTTCACGAGTGCCGCCTTAGCTCAGTTGGTTAGAGCGCTGGATTGTGGATCCAGAGGTCCCCTGTTCAAGCCAGGGAGGCGGTACCATCTCTCACGACGAAATAAACACACAATAACAATAGCTTGTATTGCTGTCCGGTATGTCGCAATCGGTGACGGCGCGACCAAAGCAGGCTGTTGCCGTACTCTGAACACACCAGCCACACTAATGGCCCTTCAGTTAAGCTCCGAAAGCTGTTCCAAAAGGTTGATGACCGAGTGAACTTCATTCGGACCCTGCAAACGGGCCGCTGGCATCAGCGTACCAGGAGCGAACGCGCCGGTGTCGCTGAGGTAAGCAAACAGGTTTTCGCGTGTCCAATTGCCACCCTTGCGGGTCAGGGCCTCCGAGTATCCATCGTAAGGTCGCGATGCAATTGGCTGACCAAACACGGCGGCGAGGCTCGGGGCGCTCTGGTTTTCGTTCGGTTGAACGGAGTGACATTCCTGACAACCCAAAAATACCTGCGCCAATGTTTCCGCCTCGTTCTCTGACAGGTTCATCGCGGCAATTGCATCGTCTACGTGGGATTTATTTTTTCCAAAAGGTTCGATCTCAAGGAAAATAAGCTTGCCTGAATCGGTCCACAGGACAATGCGATCCGACTGTTGCAGAGCATATCGCACCCGCTCACCAATGAATATGTGTTCCGCGAAGAGAACCCGCCCCTCTTCCACGCGAATCCGAAACAGGCTCCGCGCCTTCAGGGACCCCATGAGCAGGTCGCCGTCCCAGGAGGCATGAAATCCGTCAATTGCGTTAAGGCTGGATATCGCAACCGATGGAAGCCACGAAAAGACCGGTTTCTCATAACCGTCGTGCCGCCCGTAGTCCTTGGGATCGGGGATCGGCATTGGTGTTTTCTCGTAGGATGTGCCGAGTGTAACGGAGGGCCAACCGTAGTCCGCACCCTCTTTGATAAGGTTTAGCTCATCGCCTCCACGAGATGCGTGTTCAACGACGAATAGGTCGCCATCCAGATAAGCGACGCCTTGCATATTGCGGTTTCCAACCGAAACAATGCGGCTTTCGAGAGTGTCCAGATTGAGCGCAATGACTTTTCCGTACTGGTATGCACTGTCCTGAGCGATAATTCTGTCCGCGTGTTCTCCGTCGAAGTGATAGTCGCCCGAGCCTAAATAGATTGTTTCAACACCATCGAAAGCCATGCGTCCACCTGCCATGTGGCCTTCGATCGCGACAAACGTTTCCGTGATCGGCATGCATGGCGCTGCATCGAAAACGACGTCCCAATCTGTCTCTGAAAGCTCCGTCGCCCGGATGTGTTTAGTTGGCAATCGCACCCGCGCAATCGTGTTGTGAAAGCAGTTTTCTTGCGGAACGTAGCGCGTGAAGGACACATAAAGTTCGCGCCTTCCGGGTTTGTTCACAATCATGACGTCGTTGTAGCGGAAAGTGGTAAACTCATGCCGCAAATGCGAGAATTTGTCCTCAGCATCGGCGATATAGGCTTCCAGACCATTAAATGGCGGCGCAATATCAAGTTTCTCGACATCCGATGAGTCGACGACATGGAAGAATTCCCCCTCGTGGGTTAGCAAAAGCACATCGCCATCAATTTCCGTCAATGCGCCGCCAGACCCTTCGCGAGTTCTGGGAACAACAAACTCTTCACCCCTAAGTGCGAAAAGGATTGTTTCGTAATAGTGTTCGTCCGCCGAATCCTTTGGGAAAACGCTTTTTACTGCCTTTTTTGCCGCCCGATATGGCGCAGTGTTGTAGTGCACTATTGCCGCACCCGCTCCCATGGTTGCGCCGCCAAGAAACAAAACAAAAACAGCCTTCAAAAATAAATTCATCGCACTTTTACCTCACACTGAACTCGCCAAGCAGAAAGTTGCCCGTACCTGCGGCAAAGGATTGCAAGGCTGAGCATAATAGCAACCTAGTAGAAAGAAACAGAGTTCAAAATTTCTTCTGCGATCTTGCGGGATCAGCATCGCATTGGAATCAAGCGTATGTTTTTGCTCTTCTTTGCATTTTCTGCAACCAGTCTCGACTGGTGTCGAGAACTCCCACAACGGTCGGTTGTGGAAACCTGAGCGGCGGCGCAAGGAAATGCCTTTCGGTGGCCTCCTCAGGTTACCATCCTATCAATCGCAACTTGGTTTCTGGGCTGTCGAACCAAAAACTCATTGCTGGTTCCACGTGCTGACGATTGACTTGTTTGCGAGAAAAGGCGTTTCGCGCCAGATTCCAGCGACGTTGCAGGCCGTACCTATCCAAAATCGACGCGGCCGCCGTCCGTCCTCGCACCGAATTCGGTTTATCTTGGAAATTCTTTTATGCTAGTTGCGCGTTTTGAGCATTTGGGGATTGGGCAGGTGTCTAAAGAAAGAAGAGAAAAAATGCGCCGACACGCAGCTTTGAGCTGCGCGCCCATGATGGATTGGACAGATCGGCATTGCCGGTACTTTCACCGGCTGCTGAGTGCCGAGACGTTGCTCTACACCGAAATGGTCACTGCGCCGGCGCTGGTGCGGGGCGGGGCATTGCACCTGTTGGATCATGATCCGGCAGAGCACCCAGTGGCGTTGCAGTTGGGTGGTTCCGACCCCAAAGAGCTGGCCCAAGCGGCCAAAACAGGAGCGGATGCGGGCTATGATGAAATTAACCTGAACTGTGGGTGCCCATCGGACAGGGTGCAGTCGGGGACGTTCGGTGCGGTTCTGATGAAGGAACCCGGCCGGGTCGCGGATTGCGTCGCCGCGATGCGCGAGGCCGTGGATGTCGAGGTTACGGTCAAATGCCGAATTGGCGTTGATGAACAAGACCCGCAGAAAGTGCTGCCGGCTTTTCTCGACCAGATTCAGGTTGCAGGATGCCAGCGCGTTACTATTCATGCCCGCAAGGCTTGGCTTCAGGGGCTAAGCCCCAAAGAGAACAGAGATATTCCGCCATTGGATTATGATCTGGTGCATCGGATGAAGACAGTTTTTCCCGACCTTCATATCTCGATCAACGGCGGCATTACCTCGCTTTCGCAGGCCCGCGCGCATCTTGAGGCCGGGCTGGATGGTGTGATGATCGGACGCGCGGCCTATCACCAGCCCGCTGATATTCTGGCCGAAGCAGATCTGCAGGTTTTTGGCACCGGACCGAGAGTTGATCCGGTGGACACCGTACACAAAATGGTGCCCTATATTGACCGACACCTTGCCAAGGGTGGGCGTCTGCACCAGGTCACCCGCCACATGTTGGGCTTGTTCGCAGGCCGCCCCGGAGCGCGCGGTTGGCGCAGGACCTTGTCCGAAGGCGCGGTACGCGAACATGCGGGCCCTGAGGTGGTGTTGCAGGCCCTGGCCTGCGTCGAACCACTGTCACGGGTGGATCGAGCGGTTTGATACGGCCCAGCGCCGACATGGGGGGATGATGCCCGAGACAATGTTGCTGGCCCAGATGCTGGGCCTTTTGCTTGCGATCGGCGCTTTGGCTGGGGTTCTGGCCGGGTTGCTGGGCGTTGGTGGAGGAATTGTTCTGGTTCCTGCGTTTTTCTATACCTTTCAGACGCTTGGTTATGGCGGGCCGCAGCTGATGCAGATGTGCCTGGCGACGTCCCTGGCAACGATCATCGTGACTTCGGTCCGGTCCGTGCTGAGCCACAACAAGAAAGGCGCGGTGGATTGGGATATCCTGCGTGGTTGGGGACCGGGGATTGCCGTGGGCGCGATCATTGGGGTCCTGGTGGCCTCGGCGTTGCGGACTGAAATGCTGCAGGCGTTGTTTGGTATTCTGGGCATGGTAATCGGTGCATATCTCGGGCTGGGTCGATCCGAATGGAGATTGGGTGACGCGATGCCCAAAGGCGTGAAGCGCGCGGCGCTTTCCCCGTCCGTGGGGTTTCTGTCGGTATTGATGGGCATCGGGGGTGGCAGTTTTGGCGTACCGCTGATGAGCCTTTACAACACGCCGATTCATCGGGCTGTGGCGACCGCTGCCGGGTTCGGAGTGATTATCGCCGTTCCGTCGGTTCTTGGCTTCCTGTTTCTCAATATTGCTCCGGAACACCGTCCTCCGTTCACCATTGGTGCCGTGAACCTAGTGGCCTTCTTCATCGTCATCGCAATGACGATGATTACTGCGCCTTGGGGGGTCAAACTGGCCCATGCCATGAATCCCAAACCGCTGAAACGCGTATTTGCGGTGTTCCTGACACTCGTAGCGCTGAACATGCTGCGGCGAGCGTTGGGGTGGTAAACGTGTTCCGGGATCGCGGTTGGGTCAAGTTTCCATACGACCCGATATTGTTTGAATGGGTTGCACACGCCCTGCCTGCGGCCCGCGCTTCGGTGGCAGATCCGGCCCTTGCGGAATGGCACGATTGCGAGGGGACGTGGTTCATCGGAGTCGATGCGTTGGACAATGACGTGCGGGGCAGGGTGGCAGGCTCACCCTCGCTTTCTGGTCAGGCGATCGACTTTGCTACACGGCAATATGGACGGATCGATTTGCACAAGGCGCAGGTGTCGGTGATTTATCCGGGCTATCCGCAACCCCGGCGCGGGGAATCTGAGGCCGCGGCACGATACAGAAGCAGGCGTGATGCGGCACACGTGGACGGCCTGAAACCGACGGGCCCGGATCGCCGACGTCAGGTCGATGAACCACATGCCTGGATATTGGGCATTCCCCTGAACGAGGCGAGTGCGAACGCCGCGCCCATGGTGCTGTGGGAAGGAAGCCACAAAATACTGGGCGCCGCCTTTCGGCGGTCCTTGGCGGACGTGGCGCCTGACGCGTTGGGTCGGGCCGACGTCACGGACGTTTATCAGGCCGCCCGAAGAGAGGTTTTTGACACCTGTCCACGCATTGAACTGCCCGCCCGTCCGGGAGAGGCTTATTTGCTGCACAGGCATTGTCTGCACGGTGTTGCGCCTTGGGGCGAGAACGCCACCGCAGGGCCCGACGGACGGATGATCGCCTATTTCCGGCCCGAGTGTCCGGGCGGTGTAGCCGAATGGCTCGAATCCCCGTAACCTCCTGCCATTCTTATGGCTTTGGAGAGATTTTCAATGATTACGGTTCACACGAATTCCGATGGTGCCCTGATCGAGGTGGAATTGTCCGGTGAGGTCACAAGCGCAGATTACGCAGCCACTTTGGTCCCTGCAATCGAAGCCGCACTGGAAGATCACGACGCGGTGCGCCTGTTGGCGATCGTCACGCCGGAATTCAAGGGGTACGATCTGGGCGCCGCCTGGTCCGACACCAAGCTTGGGCTCAGCCACTGGCGCGGGTTCGACCGCATCGGCGTTGTCGCCGATCAGGGCTGGGTGCAGACGAGCATTCGGTTAGCGGCACCGATCCTGCCCTGTCCGGTTCAGGTGTTCGGGATGGATGAATTAGAATCAGCCCGCAGATGGATTCGCGAATCTCTTGGTACAATTCACGTGACCGATCTGGGCGGACCGTGCGTCCAGATCAGTCTGATGGGGAAGCTGGATTCAGAAGAATACAAACAGGCGCAGGTCGATCTGGACGCCACGCTGGGCGACCGGAAGGGTTTTCGCTTGCTGATCGACCTGCGAGAATTTGATGGATGGCAGGGACTTACCGCCATGGCTGCACATTTTCGTCTGGCGGCAGGGCATATCGGAATGCTGGATCGGGCCGCAATTGTCGGAGATAAGGCCTGGCAAAAAATGGCGCAGCGAATGGCCAGCCATGTTCTGGGCACACGGACGCAGTATTTCCCGTCGGAGGATTTTGAAAACGCCAAAGCGTGGCTCTCGGCCGGGTAAGAGGTCAGGCGCGAAAAAGTCAACTTCTGCGATCTATTAGTCCGCGAAAAAACTGATCGTTGGTCGACGATGAGGGTTGTTTGCGGCAGAAAAAACTGTTCTGCCTCGCATGGTCTTTTGCGAGCAGGGCACGGCTTGACGCCACGGAAGGCAAAAAACATCCGGGGTGTTTCTTGATTGATCAATCAAAAAGTTTCAGAAATTCGCGGGTCTGCCTCCGGATTTCAAGGGGCGGGCATCGAAACTGGACCGCGTCGCTGGGGGGTGCCACTCACTCAAGCTAAAGCGCCCGAACTCACTTTCCCCCTCGGAGTTCGGAGCCGACCCGCAGCGACGTTGGTTGACCCTCATTGGCATGTGAAATGAAAATCAATTCTGTTTGGAAACGCTTCTTCTCGGAAAAGACAATGGTCCTGCCGATCCCGCTTGATTTTAGGTCAGATGCGGACAGGCAGGCGTCGCACTCAACCAACCAGACCGAACTGGTCGAGTTGTTCGGTGCCGACTTGCGCGCGCACGAAGACCTGCACGCTGTTTCAGTGCAGGCTTCGGATTCCGAGTCGAAGGACTGAAGTTTCGGGGTCAAGATCCGTTCAGGCGTGCGGAACGACCGCCGCGGCGCTTGGCCAAACGGGGCTTTCGCTCGGGCAATTCCTGCATGATGCCGGCGCGTTCAGAGCTGTCCATCTTGGACCACCGGGTAATTTCATCGATGGTGCGGTAACAGCCGGTGCAGATGCGTTCGGTCGGGTGGACGACGCAGATCTGGATGCAAGGGCTTTCGACCTCGTTCCGTTTCCAAACCATATTTGTCATCAGCGTTTTCCGATCCGTTAAAGAAAGCGCAGTCTGTCCAGCGCTCCCTGCAGGATATAGCCGGCCGCAACGTGATCGATAACCTGTCCGCGACGTTTTCGTGTCGTATCCGCCTCAAGTAGTGCCTTTTCGGCAGCAACTGTGCTGAGTCGTTCATCCCAGAAACCAATCGGTAAATCGGTCAAACGCATCAGATTCCGTGCAAAAGCGCGGGTCGACTGGCATCTGGGGCCCTCGGTCCCGTCCATGTTCCTGGGCAGGCCAAGAAGGATGCCGCCGATTTCACGATCCGTCGCAATCTCGATCAGGCGGGCTGAATCGAGGGTGAATTTCTTGCGCCGAACGGTCTCCAATGGGCTCGCGACGGTACGCATCCGGTCCGAGACCGCCACACCGATGGTCTTTTCCCCAAGGTCCAACCCCATCAGTGCCGTCATCGGAGGCAAAGCCGAGGCAAACTCTTCGAACACGTCGTAGATCATTGCGCAATTCCGGCCTGAAGCGCCGCCGCATCAATCACCTGCAGCGCTTCGGTGTTGCCGGCAAAGACAGCCATCGCCTCATCCCGGATGTCGATCGCGCGTTGACCCTGTCCCAGCACGCCAAGCGCCGCAATCAGGCGTGCCCATTCTTCAGGTGAACCGCCTTCGGTGGCCAGACGGTCAGATAGTTGGTCCACCATGCCCTGAATCATCTCCTGCCGTTCTTCGGGGGTCAGCTCAGCCGCGGCCTGCATGTCTTCCTGCGAAGGGCCGGGTTCGGCGCTCAGGCTGGGCGCGTTGAAGACGCCCGCGCGGAAGGACAGGTCGTCGATCTGCCCTCGGATCGCCTGTACCCATGGCGCCCCGGACGGAGAGTCGCGCAGCGTGTCCACCCACACCCGGTAGGCCATGTCGGGCCGCCCGATCTGGGCCAGCATCTGTCCCCAATAGTAGCGCGCTGGCCCAAAGCTCGGATCGCGTTCCAGCGCCTGACGCAAAGCCTCTTCAGCCTCGGGCGAGACGTAGCCGCCAGCCGCAAGGATCATCATTTCCGCCAGATCGGCATAAGCTTCGGCCGTGGCAGTGTCGCCGGACAATTCGATAACGCGCTGTTGCGCCTCGTATCCGGCCTTGAAATTGCCGGCGTTGGTTTCGTGCTGTGCCAGCAGCATATGGCCTTGCAGATCATCGGGACGCTGCGCCACCGTATCACGCAGCTGCGTCAGCAGTGCTGCATAACTTTCTTCCAGTTCCGGTGTCTGCACCGCAGGCGCCATTCCCTCTGCATCGGATTGGCCGGGGCGGTTTTCCCGCACGTCTTCCGCCATTTCGATTCGCGCGGACAGGGGCATGTCTGGAAAACCTGCGGCCCCCATCTGACGATACATGGCCAATGCGCCGCCCACCAGAATTGCGGCCATCAGCACCAGAGCAACCACGGATACAGCCCGTGACGGGCCGGCGCTGTCAGTTTCGCCGCGCATTTGGGCGTCAGCGGCCAGAATGCGACGCGAGATTTCCGTGCGCACACGGTCCGCGTCGGCCTTGCCGATCACGCCGCGCGCCAGATCGCGATCGACGCTGGCCAGTTGCTCCCGATAGACACTCAGGTCATATGCCGCTGTCGGCTTGCCGTTCCGGCGTCCGCGCAGCATGGAATACCCAAGAAACCCTGTGATCAGCAGTGCGATCAAGACGATGAGAACCGAGAACGTCATGGTCCCTCCAAAATGGTTGCCCTGACTTAGACCTGTCGGCGACCCGAAAAAAGGGACAAATGGCCGCGAGGGGCCTTCATGTCGCAATAACGCATTATTGCGACGTTGTGTGGCACAGGTAAAATGCCGCCACACGGCATATCTGCGCCCAATCACCGAAGACCGGACGGATTCGCACATGAAACACTACTCAGCCTTTGCTGTGGCGCGTGAAGCGCTGCGCTATCACACCGGATGGGAGCGCGCCTGGCACTCGCCCGAGCCAAAGAAACGGTATGACGTGATCATCGTCGGTGCCGGTGGTCACGGCTTGGCGACCGCGTATTACCTGGGGAAGAACTACGGTATCCAGAATGTCGCGGTAATCGAGAAAGGCTGGCTGGGCGGTGGCAATACCGGTCGAAATACCACCATCATCCGCTCGAACTATTTGCAGGATCCGTCGGCTGCGATCTACGAAAAGGCGCGCGGCCTGTATGAGGATCTGAGCCAGGAACTGAACTACAACATCATGTTCAGCCCCCGCGGCGTGATGATGCTAGCCCAAACCCAGCACGAGATTCGCGGATATCAGCGCACGGCACATGCCAACGCACTGCAGGGTGTAAAAACCGAGTGGATCACCCCCGAGCGCGTCAAGGAACTGGTGCCAATCATCAATATCGACGGTCCGCGCTATCCGGTTCTGGGCGCGCTGTGGCAGGAACGCGGTGGCACGGCCCGACATGATGCGGTGGCCTGGGGCTATGCGCGCGCATGCTCGAACATGGGCATGGACATCATCCAGAAATGCGAAGTCACCGGCGTGCGTCGGGAAAACGGACGCGTAACGGGTGTCGAAACCACCAAGGGTGCGATCGAGTGTGACAAGCTGGGCATTGTTGTCGCCGGTCACTCGGGCCAACTGGCCGAGATGGCGGGCTTCCGTCTGCCGGTCGAGTCGCTGGCCCTGCAGGCGCTGGTGTCCGAGCCGATCAAGCCCTGTATGGACGTGGTGGTCATGGCCAATACCGTTCACGGCTACATGTCCCAATCCGACAAAGGCGAGATGGTGATTGGCGGCGGCACCGACGGGTTCAACAACTACACTCAGCGCGGGTCGTTCCACCATATCGAGGAAACCGTCCGCGCGCTGGTCGAGACCTTCCCGATGATCTCGCGTCTGAAAATGCTGCGTCAGTGGGGCGGCATCGTGGACATGACTGGTGACCGCTCGCCCATCCTGTCGAAAACGCCCTTGGGCGGCTGCTTTATCAACTGCGGCTGGGGCACTGGCGGCTTCAAGTCTATCCCGGGGTCAGGTTGGGGCATGGCACAGCTGATGGCCACCGGCCATTCGCCGCTGACCGAAGCCTTCTCGCTGGAGCGCTTCAAAGAGGGACGCTTCATTGATGAAAGCGTCGCCGCCGGGGTGGCCCACTGATGTCAGTCGCCGGAGTCAGCTCGATGAATGCTATCCGGGCGTTCCGGGGTTTCGGGGCGCGGCTTGATCGCTTTTTTCTCTTCCGTTCGGAAGACAAGAAGGGTGATCAGACCGATTGCGGCCAACGTGCCGGTAATGATGAAAAAAATAGTAAAAGAATCCATGCCTTCAACTTGAGCGTGTGGATGAAAAAAATCAAGCGAGGAGTGGCAAAATGCTGATCCTGAATTGCCCTTACTGTGGCGTAGATGCCGAAGAATCTGAACTGGCCGCTGGCGGCGAGGCGCATCTGAAGCGCTATGGCCCGGGTTCGTCGGACAATGACTTCCACGACTACCTGTTCATGCGTGAGAACCCCAAAGGCGTTCATTTTGAACGCTGGCGCCATGCAAATGGCTGCGGCAAGTGGTTCCACGCGGCACGCTGCACCAACACGCTCGAAGTGTTCGGAACGTATTCCGCGCAGACCACCGAGCCCCCGAAAGAAATTCGCGAGGCTATTTCGGCCAAGCGCCCTGGCTGGAAGTGGAGAGAGTTTGAATGATCCGCGCCGCCATCCGTAATACCGCCTGCGAAAGGTCCGCAACATGAGCACCCGTCTCGCAAAACAAGGCCGGCTGATTGACCGGTCGAAACAGGTCACTTTTACTTTCAACGGCACCTCGATGCAGGGCTACGAGGGCGACACGCTCGCCTCGGCGCTGTTGGCCAATGATCAGATGATGATGGGCCGGTCGTTCAAATACCACCGTCCGCGCGGTGTCGTCGCCAGTGGGGCGGAAGAGCCAAACGCTCTGGTCGGTTTGGGACAGGGCAACCGGTTCGAACCGAATCAGCGTGCGACCACGACCGAACTGTTCAACGGCTTGACCGCTATCTCGCAGAATCACTGGCCGAATCTGGAGTTTGATATTGGCGCGGTGAACACGGCTTTTGCCCGGTTCCTGCCGGCCGGTTTCTACTACAAGACATTCATCCATCCGAAACCGTTCTGGAAACACGTCTACGAACCGTTTATCCGTCAGTCTGCCGGTCTGGGTAAAGCACCTGACAAGGATACCCGCGACGCGGATACCTACGAACACTTCTACGCCTTCTTCGATGTTCTGGTCATCGGTGGCGGTGTCGCTGGCCTGCAAGCCGCGAAGGCGGCAGCTCAGTCCGGTGCCAAGGTCATGTTGATTGAACAGACCGCGCATTGGGGTGGTCGCGCCCCGGTTGACGGCGGAACCATCAATGGCGAGCCTGTGGATAAGTTCGTGGAACAATTGGTTTCCGAACTGGAAACAATGGATAACGTCACGATGCGCTCGCGCTGCATGGGCGCAGGCGTCTATGACCACGGCTATGTGCTGGGGTATGAGCGTCTGACCGACCACACACCAGGCGTTCAGGGACCACGTCATCGCCTGTGGCGCATCCGGGCAAAGCAGGTTGTCACAGCCACTGGCGCTATCGAGCGTCCGCTGTCTTTCGCGGGCAATGATGTGCCGGGCGTTATGCTGGCCTCGGCCATGCGCGATTACGTGGTGAACTGGGGTGTCACACCCGGTGAGCGCGTTATCATCGCCACCAACAATGACGACGCCTATCGCACAGCAATCATCCTGAAGCAGGCCGGCGTCGAAGTGCTGCGTATTGTTGACGCCCGTGCTGCGGCGGGTCCGCTGGCGGAAGAGGCGCGCCAACTGGGCATTCGTGTCGACCCGGGCAAAGCCATTGCCAAAGTCAAAGGCGGCAAGCGCGTCAAGAAGGTTGCGATCTGCAATCAGGAAGGTGTCGGTGGTGCACGCGAAGAGGTCGAGGCCGATGCGGTCGCCATGTCGGGTGGCTGGTCTCCGGTCGTGCACATGTGGTCCCATTGCGGCGGTAAGCTGATCTGGGACGAAGCCAATGCGCATTTCCGCCCTGATCCGGATCGTCCGCCGCTTGGTGCCGATGGCGAAGGGTTCGTTGTTGCTGCCGGGTCCTCGAACGGGCCGCTGGCGTTGGGTGAAGTTCTGGCCGACGCGCATGCGGCGGGGAAGGCCGCAGCGAAGGCCGCCGGTTTCAAGCCCAAGAACACCAAGGCTCCGACCGGCGAAACCACGGATGAAGCACCGATGGAAGCCGTCTGGCTGATGCCGGCCAATGCCGAGGTTCAACTGCGGATGAAATCCTGGCTCGACTTCCAGAACGATGTCAAAGTGTCCGACGTTCAGCTCGCCGCGCGCGAGGGTTATGAGAGCGTTGAGCACACCAAGCGATACACGACGCTGGGAATGGCGACCGATCAGGGTAAGTTGAGCAACATCAACGGTTTGGCGATTCTGGCGGACTCACTGAATTCGGAGATTCCGCAAGTCGGCACCACCACGTTCCGCCCACCGTACACGCCCATTTCCATGGGTGCGATCGGCGGCGAAGCGCGTGGCGACGTGTTCCAGCCAATCCGCCAGACACCGATGCACAACTGGCACGACAAGAACGGAGCAGACTGGGAACCGGTCGGCCACTGGCGCCGGACCTACGCCTATGTCCGTCCCGGTGAGTCCGTGCATGACGCGGTGAACCGCGAAGTGAAAAACACCCGCGAAAACCTCGGCCTGCTTGATGCCTCGACGCTGGGCAAGTTGATCGTCAAGGGCCCCGACGCAGGCAAGTTCCTCGACATGATGTACACCAACATGATGTCCACGCTGAAGGTCGGGAAATGCCGCTATGGCCTGATGTGTTCGGAAAACGGCTTCCTGATCGACGACGGTGTTGTCGCCCGAATCGATGAGGATACCTGGCTGTGCCACACTACCACGGGCGGGGCCGAGCGCATCCATGGTCACATGGAGGAATGGCTGCAGACCGAATGGTGGGACTGGAAAGTCTACGTCGCCAATGTGACCGAGCAGTATGCTCAGGTCGCTGTGGTCGGCCCCAACGCCCGCAAGGTTTTGGAAAAGCTAGGCGGCATGGATGTCAGCAAAGAGGCGCTGCCGTTCATGGAGTGGCGCGATGGCAAGATCGGTGAGTTCGATTGCCGCGCTTACCGTATCTCGTTCTCGGGCGAACTGTCCTATGAGATCGCAGTTCCTGCCAGCCAGGGACAGGCGTTCTGGGACGCTCTGATGGCAGCGGGCAAAGAGTTCGGCGTGATGCCCTATGGCACCGAATGTCTTCACATCCTGCGGGCCGAGAAAGGCTTTATCATGATCGGGGACGAGACCGACGGCACCGTGATCCCGCAGGATCTGGGGCTGCACTGGGCAATCTCGAAAAAGAAAGAAGATTTCCTCGGGAAACGGGCTCAGGAACGTGTCCATATGACCGATCCGGAGCGCTGGAAACTGGTCGGGCTCGAGACTGTGGATGGTTCTGTCATTCCCGACGGGGCTTACGCAGCGGGCGAGGGCGTCAATGCCAACGGTCAGCGCAACATGATCGGGCGTGTGACGTCGACTTATTACTCGGCCAACCTGGGCAAAGGCATCGCCATGGGCCTGATCAAGCACGGCCCGGACCGGATGGGTGAGATTGTCGAATTCCCGGGCACCGACGGCAAAACCTACAAAGCAAAGATCGTGGACCCGATCTTCTTCGACAAGGACGGGGAGAAGCAGAATGTCTGAACCCATCAGCGCACTGAACCACGCCAGCTATGATGGCATCGCCAAGGTCGAGGAAGTCGGCCTGCAGGGCATGATCACCCTGCGCGGCGACTTGTCAGACAAGGTGTTGGCCAAGGCCGTCAAGGACGCCACCGGGCAGAAGGTGCCCGGCCAGCGTGAGGCACTTGTCAACGGCGATACCGGCGTCTGCTGGATGTCCACTGACGAATTGCTGGTGCTTGTTCCCTACGCCGAGGTCGAGGCCAAACTGACCGCCATGACCAACGCGCTGAGCGGCACGCATGCACTGGCGGTCAACGTGTCGGATGCCCGCGCCGTGTTCCGCATCTCGGGTGGCAACGCGTGCGAAGTGCTGGGCAAGCTGGCTCCGGTTGATCTGTCAGCCGAGGCATTTCAACCCGGCCAGATCCGCCGTTCGCGCCTGGCGCAAGTGGCGGGGGCATTCTGGATGGACGATGCCGAGACCTTCCGCGTCGTCTGTTTCCGGTCGACTGCCGATTATGTATTCAAACTGATCAAGGTGGCGGCGCAGCCGGGCAGTGAGGTCGGGGTTTACTAGTACCGAAAAGTGAAGGCCCCAGATCTTCCGGGGCCTCTCTTAACTTTTGGCGCTGCAATTACCGACACCGTAGGGTTTGTTGCTGTAATTCGCATGAGCCCAGCACATACGGACTTTTACTGTCTTGTTCTCGGCATCCAGGTTTGCTTGGTATTTCACCCGCTGTTTCGTGCCATCAGACAATGGAGCGGTTATGTTCCAAGAAATGCGATACCCTTTTGCACCACGGTTCTTCAATCGCGCCTCTGTCCAGTCGTGATAGCTGCTGACGGCCTTCGCCTTTTCTGAATTGGCATCAATCTGGAACGCATATTCAGGTGCGATCCAGCCAAGGCCATCCTGTTTGGTCATTTTGCAATGAATGGTCATGGTCTCTGCGGCTGCTGTCTGAGCGGTCAACATGCCGGCAATCAATAAAGCTAATGAAACTCTCACTAGTTAATATCCTTCCTACTCTTCCGTAAGTGCAGTTCAACAATCACTTATTTGAGGTTGCAAGCGTAAAATTACTTATTCGGGAAAATGAGTTCACCCACTCTACCGTAAGAGCAATATGGATTGGTACTTCATCAACTCCTGTTGCCCAAGGATATTCCGGATGTCCAAAGGATGTCCGGCTACGTTCCGAACCTCGGAATAGAATGACAGGCTTTCTAAGAGATTTTTTGTCCATTCATGCCGATTTTCGTCTGCCAACAAGGGCGAATGAAGCGACAGGAACAAGGCTGGGCGCTGTTTCTTCAGCCATGCCAACAGCGTCGGCAAAACAAAAAACTCGGCCCCCTCGATATCCATCTTGACCAGCGAAACTCTGGACAGGTCATTGACTGCCTCGAACTGATCCCATGCGATGGTCAAAGCGTCGGTCCCGTGTGCGCCGTCATGCAGCAGAGAGCTGGTGGAATCGCCAGGTTCGCCCCGAACCGAGGCCATACGCGCAACGCCGAACTCGTCCGACAGGGCGACACAGAAGGCCGAAACGTTGCGAATGTTGTTCAGGTCCAAATTCCATGCCAGGTGCCGAAACGCGGTGGGATCGGGTTCGAAACACCACACATGACGGGCGCGGCGGGCACCGTACAGGACGGTGGGGCCGATCCATGCGCCGATATCCAGATAATCCCTGTCAGGGGACAGGTGTTTGTCCAGCACGTCAAAAGTCTCGGGTTCCCAGGCACCGGCCGAGGCTTTGCGCCAGAATTTCGAATGGTAGGGGTCCAGACGAAATGGCTCGCCATTCAGGTTGCCTGCATAATACCCGCGGGCGCGGTAAAACATCTTGCGCGCCTGTGTCAGCATCGCGGACCTCGTGGTTTTGTGATCTCGGCCCTTGACCTGCGGCTGTTGCCAAAGCATTTAACCCTTGGGAACCGCAACTTATATTTCACAGGGGGCCAAGATGGCTTTTGAACTTCCTGATCTTCCTTATGCACATGACGCGCTGGCAGCCAAGGGTATGTCCGCGGAAACGTTGGAATATCACCACGACCTGCACCACAAAGCCTATGTCGACAACGGCAACAAGCTGATCGCCGGAACCGAGTGGGACGGCAAGTCGCTGGAAGAGATCATCGTTGGCACCTACGACGCCAACTCCGTCGCGCAGAACGGCATCTTCAACAACATCAGCCAGCTGTGGAACCACAACCAATTCTGGGAAATGATGGGCCCCGGCGGCAACGCCATGCCTGGCGAGTTGGAGAAGGCCCTGACCGAGAGCTTCGGCTCGGTCGACGAATTCAAATCGCAGTTCAGCGCCGCCGGTGCAGGCCAGTTTGGTTCCGGTTGGGCGTGGCTGGTCAAGAACTCGGACGGTTCGCTGGCTGTCACCAAGACCGAAAACGGTGTGAACCCGCTGTGCTTCGGTCAGACTGCTCTGCTGGGTTGCGACGTGTGGGAGCATTCCTATTACATCGATTTCCGCAACAAGCGTCCGGCATACCTGTCGAACTTCCTCGACAATCTGGTGAACTGGGAAAACGTTGCGTCGCGCATGTAATCCAATAGCCCGCTAACGTGGGACAAGGGCCCGCCGGCAGTGACGCTGGCGGGCTTTTTCTTTCTGGGGCGGCTGTTAGCCGAGGACAGCGCCGCGGCAGCGAATTTGTCGGGTCGGGGCCATTGCTTGGCAGTGCTGAGTGCAAACGAAACAACTCTAAGTCCAGCGGGCAACATCTGGGAAATTGCCCGCCAGGCAAGGGTATGAAGACGGTCAGAACTTTCCGTTGTCATGCGCCATTTCTACGGGGATCGGAGAAACCACATCCCAGTGTTCGACGATTTTGCTGTTCTCAACGCGCCAAAGATCAAAGAACGCCCAGGGCTTGCCACCCATGATTGCGTCCGATGCCACAAAGACAAAATTTCCTTCGGCCACGGCGAATTGCGGTTCGAATTTTGTGATAACCTGACCCTGCGCGGCATATTCTTCAATGGCGGCCATTAGCCCATCCAGACCATCGTCGATCATCGGGTTATGCTGCATATAGATTTCGGGATCCATGTAATCCGCCACATTTTCCGGGGCGGCCCCGGCCAGTACGTCGCGGACAAAGCCCAGAACAAGCGCTTTGTTGGCTTGGGTCTGGTCCGGATCGGTGATTTCAGTGGCGCCGTCTGTCATCCCGCGGCCAGAAACGGTGGTTTCGGGAACCGCTTGCAGATTGTCCCAGTGTTCGACGACCTTGCCGTCCTCGACGCGGAACACATCGAAGGCGGCGAGGGATGGCGCGCCAAAGGCGTCGGCGTTTTCGTAAGTATTGTGCAACACCACCAGATCGCCTTCGGTTATCACCCGATGGGTCGTCACCGTCATGCCAGATTGTTCAACCAAAGGTATCAGCCCAATCAGACCTTCGGCACCGGTTGGGACTTGCGGATTATGCTGAATGTAGTCGGGTGCCACCAATTGCCCCGCGGCTTGAGGGTCGTGTTCAATAAAGGCCGCTGAAAACAAGGCGAGGACAAGTTCTTTGGGGGTCATGTTGAGCTTCCTTTTCGTGATTCGAGTTGTGGCAATAGTAAGTATTAAAAACGAACTACATATCAATTACGCACTTTATGGGAACATGGTTGTGTAAAGGATACTGCATTAAAAACATGGACTTGAATTAAAAGGATTTGGTACTATGATCGTGTTTAGTATCAAAAACGCACCTGGGATCACAATGCTGCCTGTAGGCGTCAACAGCAAAGCCGAAGCGTCGAACTGCTCTATTCGCTCCGTTCTGTCCAACGTGACGGGTAAATGGCGCATGATCATTATTCTGGCGTTGGAGGACGAACCTAAACGGTTTGGAGAGCTCAAGCGTTGTATCGGAGACGTAACGCAGCGCGTGCTGACCGAGAACCTGCGGGGTCTGCAGCGTGACGGGTACCTGACCCGAACGGTCGATCCGGGTCCACCTGTCGCGGTGTCGTACGAGCTTACACCATTGGGCCGCAGTTTGCTGGAACTGCTAAAACCGCTGGTATTGTGGTCTCACGAGCAAATGGACCAGGTAAAATCCGCGCGCATGGAATTCGAGAGAGAGCAGACGAAGTGACGCTAAGGGCCGGTGTCTTTTTCGAGGCCGTAAATGTTGTATCAACCTGACATTGGGTCGACGTTGCATCGAACCGCCATTCCCAACCTGCAGCCGCGCCGCTTGTCGATGGGTAACGGCATTTCTTACTTGGCCGATTGCCGGTGAAAACCTGCCGATACGTCAACTTTCGGATTGAGACCTATTGCAGGGGCGCTGGCAATACCTAGCTATAGTGTGCGGAGGGAGAGAGCCGCCAACCAATAGAAGACCTATCGAAACGGTGCGTGGAAAACCCGTCTGCGCGCAATTGCAGAATTGTGTCTGAAAAACGAGGGAAGCCAGTTTAGCCTTTGCAGGAGATTACAATGGCAGCACTTGAACAGGGAACTTGGGTCATCATCGCCGACGGAGAAAAGGCATTGGTGATGGAGAACATCACGGATGCACAGGACCCCAACCTGGTGGTCGTATCCGTTGAAGAAACGGACGCAGAGCCTTCAAAACGCAACGATAAAGCTGGCCGGCGCTATGACGGGGGCCCGAAGCAGAAATCGGCAGTCGAAGAAGAAACATGGAAAACCCATGCCAAATCACTGTTCGTTCAGGATGTTGCCAATCTGCTGAACCGAAAAGGATTGAAAGGGGCTTACAAACGGTTGGTTCTGGTTGCCAGCCCGCACGTTCTGGGCCTTTTGCGCCGCCGTCTTCACACCGAAGTTTTGGCGAAGGTTGTCGCCGAAATTGACAAGACCTTGACCAATCATCCCCTGCACAAGGTCGAAGGGATCCTCAGATCCAGGTTGGCCAAACCGGCCTAAGTCAAAAACTAACGGGCGGCATGGACCGCCCGTTTTCTTCTGTCAGGCCAGCATGTTGCGCAGTTTGGACATGGCGGTCTGCGGTGTGTCGACCCAGGTAATGAACTCTGCCAAAGAGCTTTCGGCAAATCCTTGGTCGATAACACCGTCCAGTAATGTATGCAGGGCGTCCCAATACCCGGCGACATTCATCACCAGAATTGGTTTGTCATGCAGCCCCAACTGACGCCATGTGAGGGCCTCGAACAGTTCGTCCAATGACCCGGGGCCACCGGGCAATACCATTACGGCATCCGCATTCATGATCATGACTTTTTTGCGCTCGTGCATCGTTTCAGTAACGACAAAGCGCGTCAGGTCGGTTTTGCCAACCTCGCGTTGCAACAGGTGTACGGGGATCACGCCGAACGTGTCACCTCCGGCCGATTGGGCGGCGCGCGAGACCTCTCCCATCAAGCCGACATCTCCGGCACCGTAGACGAGGCGCCATCCCTCGTTGGCCAGCAGGGTCCCGAACTCTCGGGCTGCGTCGGCATAGGCTGTGTTTGCGCCGTTACGTGACCCGCAATACACACAGACGGATTTCTGGGACATGAATTGAAGACTCCGGACTTGTATCTCAGGTTTTGACCCCTGATAGCGGGATTGATAGGTTGGCTCAACCGCCACGCAGAATGTGTGGAAGTCAAAGCATTTGCGCTGCGGAATGAAAGGAAAACAATGGACGCCAAGTCGGGAAGCGGAGGTTTCGGAACATTCGCCTGGGGGGTGATCGCCGGTCTCATTGCAGTGATCGCAGCGGGAGGACTGTATCTGAGCGGCATCTTGAACGGAGATGGCGATGCGCCTCCGGCTCAGACGGCAGAGTCTGAAGCACAACAGCCGACGGATGAAACCGTTGCACAGACAGACGACGCGACGCCTGAGGCGACTGAAGAGACACCATCCGTAACAGAGGAATCTGAGCAGGTTACGGAAGAAGCCGCGACCGAGACTGCCGAGACACCAGTGGACGAAGCAGTGGGTGAAACCAAAGCTCCGGCGACAGTTGCGGCGGCACCTGTTCTGGACCAGATTTTCGTTGAACCGGATGGAAATGCGGTTTTGTCGGGAACTGCCGATCCCGGTGTCGAAATCAACGTATTGCTCGATGGAGTGCCGGTACACAGCTTCACGGTGGATGAAACCGGGCAATTCGCCGTTTTCGTTACCATACCCTTTGCCGAGACGGCGCGCGGGCTTGTCCTGGAGACCAGAGACGGTGCGCAGTCGAAAAGATCGGATGACTACCTGATCGCCGCATTGCCCGAACCGGAGCCGGAAGCCTCTCCGGCTGGGGTCGCCGCGTCACCCGCAGCCGAAGATGCCGCATCTCAGGATTCTGCGACCGAACCGGCAAATGCCGAGACCGCTGATGCAGATCCCGAACGGACCGAAGAGGAGGGACAGCTCGACGCACAAGCCGAACTCACCACGGATGCGACGGACGCCACGCAGGACCAGCAAGTGGCTGTAATACGTTCGGGCGAGGAGGGCGTGGAGCTTGTACAACCGCCGACCGTACAGACCACTCCGCCGGAGCAAGTTGCATTAGACACTATCGGCTACTCCGACGTCGGTGACGTCGAGTTGACAGGACGCGTGCAGCAGGATTCGGCTGTGCGGCTGTATCTGGACAATCGACTTGTCGATGATCTTGCCCCGACCGAAGATGGAAAGTGGCGGAGTGAGCTGGAAGACATTGACCCCGGTGTCTATACCCTGCGCGTGGATGAGGTCGCGTCGGACGGGACGGTTGTCAGCCGCCTTGAAACGCCTTTCAAACGCGAACCTGTGGAGGTGCTGCGCGAGGCAGAGCCTGAAACAACAGGCGAGACGCCTCCGATCCGGTCGGTGACGGTTCAGAAGGGAGATACGCTCTGGGCCATTTCACGCAAGCGGTATGGGGACGGTATTCTGTATGTCAGGGTGTTCGAGGCTAACCGGGATTCGATCCGAGACCCCGACCTGATCTATCCGGGGCAGATATTCACCATCCCCGAGTAAGCGCATGACCTCTGGCCCTATTGGGGCTGGCGAATATCCCTGACCGCACAAGGTACGTGAAAAGGCAAACACCCTGATGCATTCCGCCGACAATCCCGCACCAGACGAACACCGCTCGGGCTGGCGCACCATACGCAAGGTCGCGCCGTACCTTTGGCCCGAAGACGAATCGTGGGTCAAACGTCGCGTGGTGCTGGCAATGGTCATGCTGGTTCTGGCCAAGCTGATCGCCGTCTATACGCCGATCCTGTATAAAGGGGCGGTGGACAGTCTGGCCGGCGAAGGCGTTCCGCCATTGGCGTTGGGCGCGGTTGGCCTGACCGTGGCCTATGGCGTTGCGCGCATGATGACCGTCGGGTTCCAGCAATTGCGCGATGCCTTGTTCGCACCGGTCGGACAGAGGGCGCTGCGTGCACTGGCGCTGGAAACCTTTCAGCATATCCATCAGTTATCGATGCGCTATCACGTGACCCGCCGCACTGGTGGCCTCAGCCGGATCATTGAGCGCGGGGTAAAGGGTGTCGAATTCCTGTTGCGGTTCCTGCTGTTTTCCATTGGACCGTTGATCCTGGAACTGTTGCTGGTCGCGATCATCCTGATGTGGCTTTTCGATGTCTGGTACCTGGTCGTCGTTGCCGTCACCATTGCGCTTTATATCTGGTTCACTTTTGCCATAACCGAATGGCGCGTGAAGCTGCGGCGCGAGATGAACGATCAGGACACCGAGGCCAATCAACGCGCCATCGACAGCCTGCTGAACTTCGAAACGGTCAAGTATTTCAACGCCGAAACGCGCGAAGCTGATCGTTATGACGTGTCAATGAAAGCTTATGCGCAGGCGGCTTTGAAAACGGCCTATTCGCTGGCGTTTCTGAATTTTGGTCAGTCTTTTCTGATCACATGCGGTCTGATCGGCGTCATGGTTCTGGCCGCGACCGGGGTTCAGAACGGGTCGCTGACAGTGGGCGATTTCGTGATGGTAAACGCCTACATGATCCAGATCACGGTGCCACTGAACTTTCTGGGCACGGTCTATCGGGAAATCCGGCAGTCACTGGTGGATATGGGGCAGATGTTCGACCTGCTCGAACAACCTGCTGAAGTCACCGACAAACCGGGTGCACCGGACCTGAATGTGTCCGGCGGCGAGGTCGCGCTGGAAAATGTCCGGTTTGGCTATGAGGCGGACAGAGAAATCCTCAAAGGTGTTTCCCTGACTGTA
This sequence comes from Ruegeria sp. HKCCD9138, assembly GCF_057220975.1. Classification (NCBI taxonomy): domain Bacteria; kingdom Pseudomonadati; phylum Pseudomonadota; class Alphaproteobacteria; order Rhodobacterales; family Roseobacteraceae; genus Ruegeria; species Ruegeria sp. HKCCD9138. The sequence goes on from NZ_JBWVAZ010000004.1 coordinate 255,492, forward strand.
CCGGCGGGGCAGACCGTGGCTATCGTGGGTGCGACCGGGTCGGGAAAATCCACCATTGGCCGATTGTTGTTCCGGTTCTATGACGTCACCGGCGGGGCATTGAAGATCGATGGGCAGGATGTGCGCGATGTTACTCAGACCAGCTTGCACTCTTCCATCGGCGTAGTGCCGCAGGATACCGTACTGTTCAACGACACGATCCGCTACAACATTGCCTACGGTCGCGAAGGCGCCTCGCAAGCCGATGTAGAAGAGGCCGCTAAGGCCGCCCAGATACACGATTTTATCGTCTCGTTGCCCGAGGGTTATGATACCAAGGTGGGCGAGCGGGGATTGAAACTGTCCGGGGGTGAAAAACAGCGCGTGGGCATCGCCCGGACGCTGCTGAAGAACCCACCGATCCTGTTGCTGGACGAGGCGACCTCGGCATTGGATACCGACACGGAACAGGACATCAAGGACGCTCTGGCGCGCGCAGGTGAGGGGCGGACGGTGATTACGATTGCCCACCGCCTGAGCACGATCGCAGAGGCGGACCAGATCGTCGTGCTGGAACGTGGCGAGATCATCGAACAGGGCACGCATGACGAACTGCTGTCGCGCGAGGGCCGGTACGCACAGCTTTGGAGCCGGCAGCAGGCGGACGCACAGGCGGCGTGAAGAAGCCGCTCAGAAATGCTATGATGGGTCGCAGATCAGCGGAGGGTTCCTCATGCGCGGATCACTGCGAAAGACGTTTCTGCCGGCATTGGCGGCCTTGCTAATTGGTGCGGTTGCTGCCGCGGCCGACCCGATCGAAGGTGTATGGAAGACGGAACCGGATCGTAAGAACCTGACCTCTCACATCAAAATCACGGCCTGCGGCGACAAATTCTGCGGGCAGATACTCTCGGCCTATGATGCGTCCGGCAAGGAAGTGCAGACGCCCAATATCGGAAAGAAACTGTTTTGGGATGTGGCAAACCAAGGCGGTGGCAACTACGGGGGTGGTGATTTCTGGGTCCCCATGATCAACGTTGACGTTTCCCCGCAAATGACCTTGTCCGGCAATTCACTTTCCGTGCGGGGATGCGAGCACGTTGTATGCGCGCATCAGACCTGGACGCGGCTGCACCCTTAAATCCGGTATCGCGCTGCGCTACCGATCACTTTTGGGGAAGCCTCCCGAAATCCCTGGTCGCAATATTTAGTTGACCGGGTGTCACCATCACATATTACCGATGTGCACGAACTGCGGCACGCAGTTCGCGTGAGATGAGGCACGATTACAGAGGAAACCTTGATGAAGAAATTTCTTGCAGCACCGATTGTTGGCGTTTTGTTTCTGGCGTCCACGGCTCAGGCCGAGGACCTGACGTTTCTGCTGGCAAATGAAAGCAGCGCAGACCTGACCGGGTTCAATGTTTCACCTGCATCTTCGAATGACTGGGAAGGTAACCTGCTGCGCGGAGGGTACATCGCGCCGGGTTACGAGATCGATGTTGTGATCGCAGACGGATTGTCGACCTGTATCTACGACATCCGCGGAGAGTTCTCGGATGGATCGACAGCCGAGGATTATGGCCTGGATCTGTGCGACCTGGGTGAGTATGTCTTTACGGATTGATCCGTGACCCCGATTTGAAAATGGCGAGCCCTGGGGCTCGCCATTTTTTTATTCTGCAGCCTTGAGCGGATGGGATGGGGGATCGCGCGGTTCCTGATCCGTCCCGTCTTGGCCGGTCGGAACCTCGTCGCCATCCCACAGGATTTCGGTGGTCTGCATGCTGCGCGCGGATCTGCCGATGGCCATGTCCTGCGCGATCTTGCTCGCCCGACCCGCTGTCACACGCGCCAGCAGTTTGCCCAGCCAGATGGCATATGTGGTCACCCACACGCGCAACGCCAGGAAGGACGGCGTTACAATCAGCGTCAGCACGGTGGCAATACCCAGGCCGAACACAACCGCAGTGGCCAGCTGTTTCCACCACAGCGCTGTGGGGCTGTCGATCGAGTATCCGCCGTTGATAAAATCCAGCGACAAGCCGAACATCATCGGTGTCAGACCCGCCATCGTGGTCAGCGTGGTCAGCAGGACCGGTCGAATGCGCGATTCAGCCGTGCGCACAATCGCCTCGATCCTTGGCATGTAGGTGCTGTATTCCTGATAGGTATCGATCAGAACAATGTTGTTGTTCACGACGATCCCTGCCAGGGCCACAATGCCGGTACCGGTCATGATGATCGAGAACGGTTGTTGCATGACCATCATCCCGATCAGCACTCCGGTGGTCGACAATACCACGGCCAGCAGAACCAGCACCGAGTTGTAGAACGAGTTGAACTGCGCCAGCAGGATCACGAACATCAGGCCCAGCGCGCCCATGAAGGCGTTGACGAGGAAGGCTCCGGATTCCTCCTGATCCTCCTGATCGCCGGTCCACTCCCAGCTGATGGTGTTGCCAAACGGATCGCTTTGCAGCCATTCCGTCAGTACCGAGATCCGCTCATTGGGATTGATAAGGGCAAACCGGGCCTCGCCGCCGTCTATGGCAGCCTGAAGGGCGCCAACGTTCTCGGCTTCGGTCAGTTGGAACAGCTCATAGTCTATGCCATCCGTGCTGGTTAAAACTGCATTGGTTGGGGTCAAGCCCTCGGCCACTTCGCGTACGACAGCCAGTCGTTGTTCACTGCCATCCGGGCCGTCAATCACAACCTTGTTCAAACCGGGTTCAACATCGGCCTTAACATCATAATAGCGCTGCTGATTTACGCGGTTGATCTCGGCAAGCTTCGGCACCGGCTGACGCGTGACAAAGTTCGACAGGGGGACCAATCCGTCCGGCGTGCGTACTTTGAGCGTATCCAGAGTGGACAGAACCCGGTCATTCTCGGGCAGTCGAACGCGGATTTCGATCTCTTCATCCGTGCTGTCCGGACGCATCTCACCCAACAGGATGCCGCGCGTGACCAACTGGACCATGGCGCCTACGGTCGCAACGTCTGCGCCAAAGCGGCCCGCTTTCGCGACGTCGACGTCGATTTGCCAGTCGATGCCGGGAAGGGGCAAGGTATCCTCGATCTTGATCAGACCGGGCGTTTGTTCGAAAGCTTCGCGTGCCGCGACTGTGGCGGTGGTCAGTTCCTCCCAGCCGTCACCTTTAATGCGCAGATGCACCGGCTTGGCCGAGGCTGGTCCCTGTTCCAGTGCCAGGATTTCAACCACTATACCGGGCAGTTTCGCAAGTTCTGCATTTAGCTGATCAATGACAAAGTCGCCATCATAGTCCGGCGCCACAACGTGCCGATCGAACAGGCCACCCAGAACGGGTTCCGAGATATTCGGACGATCTTCCCAAGGAATGATTTCGAACTGGACGCGGCCCACGGTATCGGCCGGGGCCTGAGCCCCACCGTTGTTCTGGTTCAGTCCGCCCTCGCCAGCAAAGGCAAAGACATTGATCACCGCAGGATGCGCAGCAATCACCTTTTCGGCGGCCAGGACCATCGCGTCCTTTTCAGCCAGAGACAGGTTACCGCGTGCACGGACATAGGCAGTGGCCTGTTCCGGTTCGCTTTCGACGAAGAACTCGACGCCCCGGTTGTTCTCGCCATAGGCAGTCATGACAGTGAACACGGCAAAGCCAACTGCAACGAGCGATACAATCGGCATGATCGGGTTGCCGACGAGGAACTTGATTACATAGCCGAAAGGTGTGTGTTCCTTGGCCGTGTGCACGCGCTCTTCGACATGGCGTTCGATTCTGGCGGCGCTCAGGGTTACCGAGCCGGCGAAAGCGCCGAACAGGAACAGCAGGGCACCGGCGAATGAGCCTCCGGGCAACAGGTAATCCGGGTTCAGCATTTGCATCGCGCCAAGGAAGATCATGTACAGCGACGGCGGCACCATGATCGCGCGCATCCACCAGGGCGTGCGGGCCCGCAGCCAGTTCGAGGTGCGGTCGAACACTCGGCTCAGACGGCCCGAGACACCACCCATGACCGGCAAGTAGATCAGCGCCACGATCAGCGAGGCCGACAGAACGAAGATCAGCGTGACCGGCAGCATTCCCATGAACTCGCCCGGTACGCCGGGCCAGAACAACATGGGCAGGAAAGCACACAGGGTTGTCGCGGTTGACGAAACGATGGGCCAGAACATGCGTTGCGCCGCCTCGACATAGGCGTGCATCGGGCCGACGCCTTCTTTGATGCGCTTGTCGGCGTATTCCACCACCACGATCGCACCATCGACCAGCATCCCCACAGCAAGGATGAGGCCGAACATCACAATGTTCGAAATGCTGACGCCCATCACGGCAAGGAAGGCGAAACACAGCAGGAATGAGGTGGGAATTGCGAAACCCACCAAAAGTGCTGCCCGCGTGCCCAGCGAGGCCAGAACCACGATCATCACCAGCGCAATCGCGGTCAGAACCGAGCCTTCCAACTGGCTGACCATGGAGCCCACAATGCGGCTTTGGTCGTTGGATGTGCCGACACCAACGGCGGCCTGCATCTCGGGCGGCCATTTGGCCTGCGCGGCGGCGACAGTTTCTTTGACCAGCGCAACTGTGTCGATCAGGTTGAAGCCCTTGCGTTTGACCACCTGCAAAGCGACCGTCGGTTCGCCGTCAAAGCGCGCGGTGCCTTCGCGGTCTTCAAACGTGTAGTTGATCTGGGCAAGCTCACCGAGCGTCACAACCCGGTCACCGTTGACCTTGATCGGCAGACCATAAACGTCCTGCGCGGTTTTGAAGGACGAAGGGATCTTGACCGAAAATGTCCCTTGCGCGGTTTCCACCTCACCTGCCGCGATCAGCTGGTTGTTGTTCCGAACCACGTTGATCAGTTCGTCGGCGGTGACGTTGTAAGCCTCAAGTCGAAGGGGGTCGATGACGACCTCAAGCATCTCGTCGCGGTTACCGGCGATTCCGGCCTCAAGAACTGCATCCAGAGACTCAAGCTCGTCCTGCAAGTCCTTGGCAATGCGGGCCATTGTACGTTCAGGGACAGCGCCGGTCAGGTTGACGATAACGATGGGGAATTCTGAGAAGTTGATCTCGGTCAGTGTGTATTGTTCCGCCCCATCCGGGAAATCGGCCTGCGCGGTGTTCATGGCATCGCGCACGTCCGCGGTTATGGCCGTCTTGTCCCAGCCAAAGTCGAATTCCAGCGCAATACCGGCATAGCCTTCGGCAGCGGTAGCGGTCATTTCTTTCAGACCGTCCAGATCCGCCAGTTCGGTTTCCATCGGTTTTATCAGAAGGTTTTCGCTGTCTTCTGCTGAGATTCCGGGGAAACTGACCGACACGAACAAGGCCGGTATCTCGATGTCCGGTTCGCCCTCCTTGGGCAGGTTCACATAGGCAAACCCACCGACGATCAGTGAGATCGCGATGAAGGCGATGACCATTCGGGCCCGGCCAGCGGCCCAACTGACAATACCCGTCATTGAGACGCTTCCTGATAGGTGGGCGCAACCGTGACGCCGCTGGTTACGAATTCCTGACCGACCACGATGACGTCGGCCGTTTCCGGCAAACCGCCGACCCAGACGCCTTCGGCGGTGTCGCGCAGCAACTGGATCGGAACGAAGCCGACCACATCACCGGCGCCGACCGTACGAACACCCAGCTTACCTTCGTTGTTCAGGGTCAGGGCCGATTGCGGCAGCAGATGTGCTTTCACGCCTTCGGCCGCGATCTGGATATTTGCGGTCTGGCCGTCACGGATCAGCAATTCCGGGTTGGGTACGGTAATCTCGACCTCGAAAGTGCGGGTGGTTTCATCCGCCGAGCGGCTGAGGAAGGTTACGCGCCCCTCGACCTGCAGCCCGGTAACCAGCTGCGCCGACGCCATCGAGCCGACAACAATCCGGTTCACTTCGGTTTCCGGAACAAAGCCCACCAACTTGATCGGGTCCAACTGGATAACCGTCGCGCACAGCGATCCCGGCTGCATCAGGCTGCCCAGTTCGGCCGCGTCGCTTTCCAGCAGACCTTTGAACGGAGCTTCAATGGTAAGCCGGTCCATTTCGCGTTGAGCTGCGGCGACCGCGGCCTGCGCAGCCTCGATCCCGGCCTGCGTTGCTTCCAGACCGGCTTCGGCGGACTTGATTCCCGCTTGCGCGCTGCTCATCTCCGCCTCGCTCGAAATCCGACGGGTTTCCGACCCGAACCCGGTTTCCGACAGCTTTCGCGCGGCCTTCAGGTTGATTTCCGCCTCTGCCAGTCGGGCATGGGCCTCTTGCAGGCGGGCTTCGGCCTCGGGGACGCGGCTTTCGGCTTCAAGCAATGCCGCTTTAGCTTCGGCCAAGCTCGCCGGGCGGGTGCCGGGATCAAGTTCGCACAACAGATCTCCGGTCTCGACGAAAGCACCTTTGCGCTTTGGGTCGGACAACACGGTCGACGTCGTCTCGGCCAGAACTTCGACCTGACGGTTCGCCTTGGTCTGGCCGCGCAACTGAACGGCGCTGCCAATTTCGCGCGCGGTCGAGCGCAAGGCGATCACGCCGATCGTGCCGGGCGCCTGTGCAATGGTCTCCGGTGCAGTCTCAGTTGGGGCTTCGGCCTGATCATCGCCGCGACCGGCAAAAGCAAACAACGCGTCGCGCTCAAACACGAGGAAATACAATGCAATAATTACCAATACGGCGTTGACAAATGAAATCAAACGCATGTGGTGCCTTTCCAGATTTTACGGCCAACCTGACATTGGCGTATTAGCTTTCAAATGGGGTCAGGTTGCGGACTTGTCCATACTGAACTGAATAGTTCGGTTTACTTTTTTTAGCAAGTGCCACGCCAGTCGGCGCAAATGTGTAAATTCGGGCACTTGGCTTGCCGGTGGCGGCGGGGTATGACATGGCGCTAGAAAGCCAGACACGTAGCCTGGGGGCAGGGATGAGCGACGCCGACAGTTTCATTGAAGAAGTCACCGAAGAGGTGCGCCGCGACCGAATGTACCAACTTTTGCGCCGTTGGGGATGGGTCGGGGTCATCGCCGTCATCGCCATTGTGGGTGGTGCGGCCTTCAATGAATACCGCAAAGCACGCGACGCCGCGCAGGCCGAAGCATTGGGTGATGCGATTCTGTCGTCGCTGGCCGAAAACGACTCGACCGAACGGGCGGCCAGCCTTGAGGGGATCGAGACGCAATCGCCGGGTGGAGAGGCGGTGCTGAACATGCTGCTGTCCGCTTCGCAGATCGAAGCCGGGTCGCGGCAGGACGCAGTGGCCAGCCTGAACGCCATTGCGGTGCAGGGCGATCTGCCCGAAATCTACCGTGCCATTGCGTCTTTCAAGGCATTGCTGCTGCAAGGCGATACTATGCCCGTGGCGGACCGTCGTCAGCAATTCGAGGCTCTGGCCGTGCCCGGCGCGCCCTTGCGTCTGCTGGCAGAGGAGCAATTGGCACTGATCGATGTGGCCGAGGGCGAAACGCAGGCGGCGATGGACCGCTTGCAGGCGTTGCGGCAGGACGCTGAGGCGGGTGTCGATCTGCAACAGCGCGCTGCGCAGCTGATCATCGCGCTGGGTGGCGAGCCTGCTCCGGTTGCAGGACAGCAGGGCTGATCGGGCGGCGGAACCAGGGAAACAGACAGGCGAGTTCGAACAAAGATGGTAACAAGATTTTTCTCAGGCTTTGGGATGCCCGCTGCTGTGATTGCCCTGACCACGCTGAGTGCCTGTCAGGAACCCGAAGTCATACTACCTGGTGCCCGTGAAGACATCCGGTCTGTTCAGGATAACGAAACTGTCGAAACCCAAGGGGCCAAGCCAATCAGCCTGCCTGCCCAGTCACGGAATGCCAGTTGGGCGCAAAGCCCTGGAACACCCGCGTTCCGGACGACAAATGCGGCGCTTGGCTCTACACCACAGCGTGTCTGGTCTACATCGATCGGTGCCGGGGATTCGCGCAAACAACGGATTACGGCAGAACCGGTTGTCGCGGGCGGCCTGATTTACACGCTCGATTCCGGAGCGACCGTCACCGCCGTCACGCCACAGGGGCAGGTCGCCTGGAGCACCAATCTGATCCCACCATCCGAGAAAGACAACCAGGCCACCGGTGGTGGCCTCGCCTATGCCGAAGGGGTTCTTTATGTTTCGTCCGGTTTCGGGCGTCTGACGGCCCTGGACGCAAAGACAGGCGCGCAGCGTTGGCAAAAACGGTTGAACGCGACCGGCAGTGGTTCGCCGCTGGTCAGCGGCGGTCTGCTCTATCTGGTGGCCGGTGACGAAACCGGCTGGGCGGTGAATACCAAAGACGGGCGCATTGCCTGGCAGATCGACGGTACACCCAGCGTCGGCAATGTCTTGGGTGCTCCGGCCCCGGTTCTGACCTCGGACCTCGCGGTCTTTGCATTTGGTTCAGGTGATATTGCAGCCACGTTCCGCAAGGGTGGTATCCGGCGCTGGAATGCATCGGTCGCAGGTGGTCGCCGGGGGCGCGCGGCTGCGCAGGTCGTGGATGTGACCGGAGGGCCGATGGTCGTTGGCAATGCGATCTATATCGGCAACCACTCTGGCCGCACCGTGTCATTTGACGCCAGCTCGGGCGAGCGGAACTGGACGGCCGCCGAAGGTGCAGTGGACACGGTTTGGGTCGCAGGCAACAGCGTGTTTCTGATCAGCGACCGCAACCAACTGGTCCGTCTGAACGCGGCGGATGGTTCGATCGTCTGGGCGCAGGACTTGCCCGGTTTCGTCAAGGACAAGCCGGGTCGTCGCGGCGCGATCTATGCGCATTACGGGCCGATCCTGGCGGGTGGGCGTATTGTCGTGGCCTCGAATGACGGCTTCCTGCGATTCTTCAACCCGGTTGACGGCGCACTTGTCTATCAGGCCGAGGTGCCGGGCGGGGCAACGACCACGCCCGTCGTGGCCGGGCAGACGCTGTATGTGGTCTCGACCAAAGGTGATCTACACGCTTTCCGTTGACGACAAGATGCGCTAAAGGGCGCGTCTGAGTCTTGAAAGTTGAGTATCATGTCGCTGACCCTCGCCATCGTGGGGCGCCCGAATGTGGGCAAATCCACCCTGTTCAACCGCCTTGTGGGCAAACGTCTGGCATTGGTCGACGACCAGCCCGGCGTTACGCGCGACCTGCGCGAAGGCGAAGGACGTCTGGGCGATCTGCGCTTCACCGTGATTGACACGGCAGGGCTGGAGGACGCGACCGACGACAGCCTGCAAGGCCGGATGCGCCGGCTGACCGAACGAGCGGTGGACATGGCTGATGTGTGCCTGTTCATGATCGACGCCCGGGCTGGCCTGACGCCGACGGATGAGATGTTCGCCGAAATCCTGCGCAAGCGCTCCAAGCACGTGATTCTGGCAGCCAACAAAGCCGAGGGCAGCGCGGCTGATGCCGGAGTGCTTGAGGCTTACAATCTGGGTCTGGGCGAACCGGTTCGTCTGTCGGGTGAGCATGGCGAGGGGATGACCGACCTTTATGCGCAGTTGATGCCTCTGGCGGATGCCGCCGAGGAACAGGCGCAGGACGACGCCCCAGAGACGGATATCGAACTGGATGAAGACGGCGAGGGCGAGAGCCCTCTGATCACAGCGGCAAAACCGCTGCAGGTGGCCGTTGTTGGCCGTCCGAACGCCGGAAAATCTACTTTGATCAACAAGATCATCGGCGAAGATCGCCTGCTGACCGGTCCCGAAACCGGGATCACCCGAGATGCGATAAGCCTGCAGATCGATTGGGCGGACCCTGATGGCAGCAGCACGCCGATGCGGATTTTCGACACGGCTGGGATGCGCAAGAAGGCCAAGGTGCAGGAAAAGCTTGAGAAGCTTTCGGTCTCGGACGGCCTGCGCGCGGTCAAGTTCGCCGAGGTCGTGGTGGTACTGTTGGATGCCGCCATTCCGTTCGAGCAGCAAGACCTGCGCATCGCCGATCTGGCTGAACGTGAAGGCCGTGCCGTCGTGGTCGCCGTCAATAAATGGGATGTCGAGGACAACAAGCAGGAAAAGCTGCGCGAGTTGAAGGAATCCTTCGACCGCCTTTTGCCACAGTTGCGCGGAGCGCCGCTGGTAACCGTTTCCGCCAAAACGGGCCGGGGTCTGGAGCGTCTGCGCGCCGCCATCTTGCGCGCCCATGATGTCTGGAACCGTCGCGTGCCGACGGCTGCCTTGAACCGTTGGCTGACCGCGATGCTGGAACAGCATCCGCCCCCAGCGCCGCAGGGCCGCCGGATCAAACTGCGCTACATGACCCAGGCCAAGACCCGTCCGCCAGGGTTTGTGGTCATGTGCTCACATCCCGACAAGATGCCGGACAGCTATTCACGCTATCTGGTGAATGGACTGCGCGAAGACTTTGACATGCCGGGGACGCCAATCCGGTTGACCTTGCGCGGGCAAGGGGACAAGAACCCGTACAAGGGACGGCGCAAGAAAAACGCGGGCGCGCTGGCCAAACATCTCAAGGGCCGCGCGTAACTGCGCCAATTTTCAGCATTTTAGCCGTGGGGGCGTGACAGCCATTCGGCATCGCGTTAGCATTCAGGCGCGTGCATTTGTTTGCGCACGCGCTGCTTGTACGCGGAAATTCCGCGCCTAATTTGGATATGACTTTGTGCCAAGGCGTCGTGGGGAGCGAGCTGAATGGACCTAAGAGACTACACAAGGCAATACGCAATTCAGGATAACAGGCTGGCCGCTCTCAGCTATTTCGGGACCTTCGCGGTTTACTTTGCATCACTGGCACTGGCGATTGTCTACGTTGATCGCTGGTACATCATGGTTCCGGCTGGCGTGGTGTTCGCCTTCTCCGCTGTACGTCTTTATGTGCTGCAACACGATTGCGGCCATCACTCGTTGTTCGAGACGCGAACACAAAACGAGTGGGCTGGGCACGGGTTGTCTCCGTTCACCTTTGCCCCATTCGAAGTGATGAAACAGAACCACAACCTGCATCATGCTGGTATTGGCAATCTGGAACACCGCGAAACCGGGGAAATCCATACGATGACCCTGCGGGAATGGAATGAGGCTGATTGGAAAAAGCGCCTGTTCTACAGGCTTTATCGCAACCCGTTCATTCTGGTTCCGGTAGGAGCACTGTTCACCTATTTCATCCGCTATCGCTGGCCCAAGAACACCGTCCGCTTTGGAGTGAAGGGTGTGTTGCTGCACAATCTTTCAATCGTGGTGTTCCTTGGCCTGCTATATCTGATCGCCGGATCAACGGGCATTCTGGTCTGGCTTGTGTTCTCGCTGCTGGGCGGAATGCTGGGCGTTTTTCTGGTCTACCTGCAGCACAATTTCGAGGACACCTATTGGGACCGTCGCCCGGATCTGGATCCGAAGCTGGCGGCGTTGGAAGGGTCGTCAGCGTTGGATTTCGGTTGGTGGTTCGACAACGCGGTGGCTTGCATCACACTGCACGACATCCATCATTTCAATGCGCGGATCCCGTCCTATCGGCTGCGTGCCTGCCACTATAACCTGCCGCCCGAATACACGCCGCGCCGGATCAAGTTCCCCGAGGCTGTGGCGGCCCTGAACCTTAAACTTTGGGACGAGGACGCAAAACGCCTGGTCCCATTCCCGAAAAAGGCTTCGGGCCGGCAATTGGCCCAAAGCGGCTGAGGTCAACGATTATAAGCGCCGCGCACACTTGCGCAGGTGTATATGCCTCGTATATACGTGTGCATGAGGAGATAACGAAAGGACCCGCAATGACCGCAGTAACCGATGTGCGCGGCGTAGGAAAAGCGCTGGCACAGGCCCTCAGCGCAAATGGCTACAAAACAGCCGAAGAACTGGCCAAGGCCAAACCTGAGGAACTGGTCAAGGTGCCGCGCATTGGTACGGCTCGGGCATCTGTTTTGATCTCGGCGGCACAAGAGGCGGCGGCGGCAAAACCTGCGGCCAAGTCCACGACCCGGCGCGCTCCGGCCCGCAAACCGGCTGCGCGTCCGACGACATCGCGGGTAACAGCCGCAGCAAAAAAGGCCGAAGCGGAACGGAAAGCCGCTGAGCAGCGCGCGGCGGCTGAATTGGCAGCCGAATTGGCAGCAGCCGAGGCCAAAGCCAAGAAAAAAGCCAAAGCCAAAGCCAAGGCAGAAAAGGCCGCCAGAAAGAAATCTGAGATGGAGGCTGCATTCAAGAAAGCCAAAGAAAAAGTCAAGGAGAAGTCCAAGAAAGGCAAAAAGTCTAAGAAGTCCAAAAAGGACGACAAAAAGAAGGCCGACAAAAAGAAAGATAAGAAAAAGGCGAAGAAGTAGTTTTTCTCCGCCTTGTGAAAAAGACCGGCGCCCCAGCGGGTGGCCGGTTTTTCTTATGCCAGGTTGCCGTCTGTTTGCAGTGTCAGCTTTCCACCCAGATAGGGGGTCAGAACCTCGGGCAAAGTTACGGTGCCGTCTGCGTTCTGGCCGTTTTCAAGCACCGCAATCAGGCAACGCCCCACTGCCAGACCAGAGCCATTCAGCGTGTGAACGTATTCCGGCTTGCCGCCAGCTTCGGGCCTGAAGCGGGCGTTCATGCGGCGGGCTTGAAAATCGCCGGTGGTCGAAACCGAGCTGATCTCGCGATAGGTGTTCTGGCCGGGGAGCCAGGCTTCGATGTCAAACGTGCGGCGCGCGCCAAAACCCATATCACCGGTGCACAAGACGACGGTGCGATAGGGGATGCCCAACTGTTCCAGAAGATCCTCGGCACAGCGCAACATGCGCTTTTGTTCCTCGTCCGATTTGTCTGGATGAGTGACCGAGACCATCTCGACCTTTTCAAACTGGTGCTGGCGCAGCATTCCGGCGGTGTCCTTACCGGCGCTGCCGGCCTCGGACCGGAAACAAACTGTGTGGGCCGTCATTCGGACGGGCAGGGCGGCCTCATCCAGAATGTCACCCGCTACCGAATAGGTAAGCGTGACTTCTGAGGTCGGGATCAGCCACCAGCCGTTTGTCGTCTGATAGCTGTCATCACCGAATTTCGGCAGCTTATCGGTGCCGTACATCGCCTCATCGCGGACCAGAACGGGCGTCTGGGTTTCGGTCAGGCCGTTCTTGTCGATATGCGTGTCCAGCATGAACTGTGCCAAAGCGCGGTGAATGCGGGCGACGCCTTTGGACAGGTTCACAAAGCGGCTGCCGCTGGTCTTGGCGGCCGTTTCGAAATCCATTGCGGCGGCGACAGCGGGGATCTCATAATGCTCCTTCGGCGCGAAATCGAACTCGCGCGGGGTGCCCCAGCGATTGACCTGGACATTGTCGTCCTCGTCGTCGCCCTGCGGCACATCCTCGGCAGGCAGGTTGGCGATGCGCGCCAGTTGATCGGTCAAAAGGGCGTCCAGATCCTTGGCTTCGGTCTGCATCCGGGCGACTTCGGCCTTTTTCTCGGCCACAAGCGCGCGCAGGCGTTCGAACTCAGCTTCGTCGCCGCGCCCTTTGGCGGCGCCAACCTCTTTGCTGGCCTTGTTCTGTTCGGCCTGAGCGGTTTCGGCGGCAAGAATCTTGGCTCGGCGGCTTTCGTCCAGTCGCAGCAGGTCTGACGACACCGGCGCATCTCCACGGCGCGCGAGGGCGGCGTCGAAGGCATCGGGGTTTTCGCGAATGGCGCGGATGTCGTGCATGTCTCAGATCCTTGAATGCGTGAATCACTAGAGCCGCTTATGCACCATATGGAGGGAAGGGTGTAGCACCGGTAAAGCAAATAACACTTACTTTCCGGCATCCTCTTCGGATTCGTGGGCCAGGTGACCATCCCATTCCTCGGCCGGTATTTTCGGCTCGGGTGGGTCCGCCATATAGGACGGTGTCATGATCTGCACGTTATTCTCGTTGAATACGGCAACGATGTTGCGATGCAGGTCCGACCGGATCTTCGGTATGATGCTGCCGCGCGTTGTGTAGCCGTTGATCTGATAGTTGATCGCGTAATCGGCCAGCGCGGTCCACAGCACGAAGGGTTCCGGTTTGGCCTTGATCCCCTTGGTGCGGTGCGCAGCCTCGACCAGCATCGCCTCGACCTTTTGCGGTGGTTCTTCGTAACCGATCCCAACTGTGGTGTGCAGCAACAGGCCGCTGCCATCGGTTTTTTTCGAAAAATTGATTACGTCGGAATTCATCAACTGCGCGTTGGGAATCGAAATCAACTCGTTCTTGATGGATTTCAGATGTGTCTCCATCAGCTTGATCTCGACGACGTCGCCAATATGTTCACCTATTTGAATGCGGTCCCCGATCGAGGTCGATCGTCGATAGATGACGAACAGGCCTGCAAGCATGTTGGAAACGACCGAATTCGCGCCCAGTGACAACATGGCCCCTACCAGAATCGTCAGACCTTGAAAGGCAGCGGAATCCGAACCCGGAATATAGGGAACCGCGAAGACCAGAGCGATGAGGATCACGACGACGCGTGCGATGTTGAATGTCGGGTTGACCCAGTGCTTTTCGAAATCCCCAAGGTCGAAAGTTCCCGCTTCGACGGCATTAAAGAAAACGCGCATCCCCTTGATAACGTACATGGTAACCCATGTGATCAGCCCCAGCATGATCAGGTTGGGCAAATAGCTGATTATGCCCTGGGCGATCTGCAGGACCGGCTCGGTCAGATAGGTCAGCAACAGCTGGGCAAAATACCGGGTTTCGGCAAAGGCCAGCAATATGAAGGACAGATAATAGTAGAACCCCAGAAAAAAGACGATGAGCAGAATGAAGTTCAGCCCGTACCGGATCAGCGCGGCCATCGCCTCTGCCTGCACATGTTCGGCTGTGGCCGTCTCCACATCCTTTAAGTAGCGCTGTACGAACCGCAGCGTGCGCCGTCTGATGCGGCGGTGCAGCCAAAGGATCACCACGACGAAGAGCACGAATACCAAGGTCCATCCGGCTGCTTCGATGGCACCGGATACGCGGGCCTGTTCCGTCCGGTTAGCGCGATATCCCTCAATGGCTTCTTTGATTGCGTTCCCGTGCAGAACGCTCACGACGCTGAGATCCATCTGGTCCAGTTCGGCGTCCGCATCGGTCACGATGGAAATCCTGGTGCCTCCCGCCAGAATCCAAATTCCCAGTTCCGTCTCTTGGTACGTGATGTCTACGGTCGCGGCGTCAGAGGCCTCGGCGACTTCGATGATTTTGTTCTGTACATCTTCCGCACGTTCCGGGGCAGGCAACGCGCTTGAGCCGCGGACCTGAAACAGGATGTCCCCATCCACGATGACCGGCGCCATGAACGCATCGGAGTCTTCGACCTCGGATTCCGGTTCAACCGGTATTGCTTCCTGCGCCAAGAGAGATGTTGCCAGCCACAGGCTCAGCACAAGTGACGTCAGAAAATAAGACAGCAAAAGGAATGGCTTGAACGGCTTTGTCATTGGTCCCCCTACACAGCGACTATAACCGAGTCGGACACTGTGCCTAGGGCATATCTGCAACGCTTTTCCTGATCCTTTGGCACGGCACGGTCGCCAAGGTGCGTTGCCGTGCCACCTTTGCTTGCAAACGTCCTGTTCAAGGCATAGGTTCCCGCCAAATTTGCGGAACGATGCCGCAAGATCTGAACAAAGGAATATCCCATGGAAGGTGGCGCAATTGCCCAGTTTCTCCCGCTGATCCTGATTTTCGGGATCATGTATTTTCTGTTGATCCGCCCGCAGCAGAAAAAGATGAAAGAACACAAAGCGATGGTAGAAGCGCTGCGTCGCGGGGATCAGGTAGTCACGCAGGGCGGCCTGATCGGCAAAGTGGCCAAGGTCAAGGATGACGGCGAGATCGAGGTCGAGATCGCTGAAGGGGTCAAGGTGCGTGTGGTTCAGGCAACCATTGCCCAGGTTCTGAACAAGACCGAACCGGCGAAGTAACGTCACGCCACAATCCCTTGAAAAGGCAGGGTAATGCTGCAAATTGACACCTGGAAGCGGGTTCTGATCTGGGCGGTCTGCGTGACCGGCTTGTTCATGGCCCTGCCGAATGCGTTTTACACGCGCGTCGAACAATCAAACGATGCCAAGGCCGCGATCGAGCTTGGCATCGACACCCCTGAAATGCAGGCCGAGGCAGCGCAGTGGCCAAACTGGCTGCCGTCATCACTGGTCAATCTGGGGCTCGACCTGAGAGGCGGCGCGCATCTGCTGGCCGAAGTACAAGTCGCTGACGTCTACGAATCCCGGATGGAGGCCATGTGGCCCGAAATTCGCGATGCGCTGCGTGACGAGCGCGCCACCGTTGGCACCATCCGCAAGCAACCCTCGGGCCCGGACGAGATTCGCATCAAGATCAGCCAGCCCGAAGGGATATCCAGAGCCCTGGAAGTTGTGCGCGGTCTTGCCCGTCAGGTGCAGACGCTGACCGGCGTCGGTGCAACCGATATTGAGGCGCGGGCCGAAGGCGACACGATCGTTGTGCAGTTGTCCGAAGCCGAGAAGCTGGCATCGGACGACCGTACAGTGCGTCAATCGCTGGAAATCGTGCGTCGCCGGATTGACGAGGTCGGTACGCGCGAGCCGACTATTCAGCGTCAGGGCGCCGACCGTATCCTGATTCAGGTGCCGGGCATCGGCAGTGCAGGCGAGTTGAAAGAGATCATCGGGACCACAGCTCAGTTAACCTTCAATCCTGTCGCTGGACGCGGCACGGACCCGGACACAGTTCCAGGGATCGGCGAAAAAGTGGTTCCGTCAATTGACGAAAGCGGCGTGTATTACACCATTGAAGCCGCGCCCGTCGTTACCGGCGAAGAGTTGGTGGACGCGCAACCCGCGTTCGATCAGAACGGCCGCCCGGCGGTCAACTTTCGGTTCAACACGACCGGGGCGCGGAAATTCGGTGACTACACGCTGGAAAACATCGGCGCGCCCTTTGCCATCGTTCTGGATGATGAAGTCATTTCAGCCCCGGTGATCCAAAGCCACATCCCAGGCGGTTCGGGTATCATCACGGGCAATTTCACCGTAGAGGAAAGCACCAATCTGGCCGTCCTGCTGCGCGCCGGTGCGTTGCCAGCGGGGTTGGAGTTCCTTGAAGAACGCACCATTGGCCCGGAACTTGGACAGGACAGCATCGACGCCGGTAAGGTTGCCACCATTGTGGCCTTTGCCGCAGTACTGACCTTCATGGCTCTCAGTTACGGCCTGTTCGGGGTCTTTGCCAATATCGCGCTGATCATCAATGTGGGGCTGCTGTTTGGATTGCTGTCTCTGATCGGGGCCACACTGACCTTGCCGGGTATAGCGGGGATCGTTCTTACAGTGGGTATGGCGGTGGACGCCAACGTGCTGATTTTTGAACGTATTCGCGAGGAACTGAAATCCGCCAAAGGTCCTGCGCGCGCTATCGAGTTGGGCTATGAAAAGGCACTGTCCGCGATTCTGGACGCCAACGTGACGACGTTCATCACGGCAACGATCCTGTTTGCCATGGGCAGTGGCCCTGTGCGCGGCTTCGCGATTACTCTGGGGCTGGGCATTCTGACATCGGTCTTCACCGCGATCTTCGTGACACGCCTGATGATCGTCATGTGGTTTGAACGCCGCCGTCCGAAAATGATCGAGGTTTGACATGAGACTGAAACTCGTACCGCAAAACACCTCGTTCGATTTCTTCAGCCGCTGGAAGATTTGGCTGGGAATCTCCGGCCTGATGATGGTGATCGCCTTTACGTCTTTCCTTTTGCAGGGGCTGAACTTCGGTATCGACTTCCGAGGCGGGACCACGATCCGCACGCAATCCGCTCAGGAAATCGATGTTGGTGCCTATCGCGACGCTATTTCGCCGTTGGAACTGGGTGATGTGACAATCACCGAGATTTTTGACCCCACCTTCGGCCCGGATGAAAACGTAGCAATGATCCGCATACAGGCACAGGCTGATGCCGAAGCCGTCTCTGCGGCGACAATCTCGGCTGTGGAAGAGGCGCTGGTTTCCGCCGCTCCGGACATCGAATTCGTTTCTGTCGAATCCGTTGGTCCAAAAGTCTCGGGCGAGTTGATCCAAACTGCCGTCATCGCGGTGATGCTCGCCATTGGCGCGGTGCTGGTCTACATCTGGCTGCGGTTCGAATGGCAGTTCGCCCTGGGGGCGGTCGCCGCGTTGGTGCATGACGTGATCCTGACCATCGGCATTTTCTCGGAGCTGCAAATCCGTTTTGACCTGGCCATTATCGCGGCGCTTTTGACCATTGTGGGTTACTCGCTGAATGACACCGTTGTGGTCTTCGACCGGGTTCGCGAGAACTTGCGGAAGTACAAGAAGAAGGATCTGAAAGAGGTCCTGAACATCTCGATCAACGAAACGCTCAGCCGGACAGTGATGACCTCGGTCACCACACTGTTGGCCTTGATCTCGCTTTATGTGCTGGGCGGGGACGTGATCCGCGGTTTTGTCTTTGCGATGATCTGGGGCGTGATCGTGGGGACGTATTCCTCGGTCTTCGTGGCCTCGACAATCCTGCTGTGGTTGGGTGTCAAGCGCGACTGGTCGAAACCGTCGAATACGGCGGGCAACCAGTTTGCCAATATCGATGCCTGAGTATTTCGGCCAGTCCCTTTCGGGGCTGGCCATCATCGCGCTGGCGGCCTTCATGGGTGGGTTGGTGCGCGGATTTTCCGGATTTGGAACCGCATTGATCTTTCTGCCGGTCGCGGGCCAGTACCTGAACCCATTCAGCGCCCTAGTCGCGCTCACCTTCATGGATATATTCGGCCCGTTGCCCAACCTGCGCCGGGCCTGGCGCGCGGTCAGCAAACCGGACCTTGTACGCCTTCTGGTCGGCTGTGCCCTGATCCTGCCAGTTGGTCTGTGGTTGCTGACGCAGGTCGCGCCCGAAGTCTTTCGCTATGCGGTCAGCCTGATTTCACTGTCTATGGTGATGATCCTGATCCTGGGCCTGCGTTATCGGGGCCAGGTATCGCGAGCGATGGTCGCCTTTATTGGCGGCATGGCAGGGCTATTGGGTGGAGTCGCGGGGATACCCGGCCCGGCTGTGATTTTGTTCTACATGGCCCGTCCGCTGCCGGTTGAGGTGATACGCGCGACGATCCTTCTGTTTCTCTTTGCCTTTGACTTCCTGATCCTCGGGTATCTTTTGGGGATGGGGCGCGTCACACTGATGGCCAGTGTTCTTGGTCTGTTATTGGCGATCCCGAACATGGCGGGGAACTGGCTGGGCGGCTGGCTGTTTCGACCTGAACAGGAAAAGCTGTATCGCGGGGCGTCCTATCTGGCGATTGCGGTTGCGGCCTTGTCGGGCCTGCCACTTTGGGGCTAGAAGACCCTCATGCGCCTGAACGAAATCACCTACAACAACGCCGTTCCAATCGATGGGTATGGGCCGGGCTTTTTCCGCATCGGCGGGCAGGTTCATGAAGGGGCCGTTCTGACCGGCCCCACCGGAACAGTAGCCTGGGGCGGATATTCCGATCAATCAACGTTGCTGGAATTGTCCGACCATGTGGACGTTCTGTTCATCGGTACGGGCGCGGACCTGTCTCATATCCCTGCGGAACTGCGGATCACACTGGAAGAAGCAGGAATGGGTGTCGAGATCATGAATTCGCCTGCGGCCTGTCGCACATACAACGTATTGCTGTCCGAAGGCCGCCGCGTTGCACTGGCCCTGTTGCCGCTCTGAGCCAGACGCATGGCCTGCGGCAAATCCGACCTTTTGCCTTTGGCGGCAATCGGCTAAGCGGAACCCCATGACACTGACCGTATCCGATCTGGCTATCACCCGTGGTGGCGTGCCCGTGCTCGAAGAGTTGAACTTCGTCCTCGAGCCAGGCAAGGCGTTGATACTGCGCGGCCCGAATGGGATCGGCAAAACCACCTTGCTGCGTACTCTGGCGGGCCTTCAGCCGCCGCTGCATGGCCGGATTGAGGGGGCCGATGACCAGATTGCCTATGCCTCTCACTCGGACGGGTTAAAGCCTACGTTGACCGTGACCGAGAATCTGACCTTCTGGGCGGCTGTTTTTGGGACAAACGGTATTCAGTCAGCGCTGGACGCGTTCGACCTGAATGAATTGTCAGACCGGCAAGCGGGCAATCTGTCGGCCGGTCAGAAACGACGGTTGGGTCTGGCTCGGATGCTGGTGACGGGACGTCCGATCTGGATGCTGGACGAACCCACCGTGTCACTCGACCGCAATGCAGTGAAAATGTTTGCGGATGCCGTGCGCGAGCATCTGCGGCAGGGCGGTTCGGCCCTGATTGCCACCCATATCGACCTTGGCCTGGATGGTGAGGTGCTGGATGTCGGCCCCAATAAGGCAAAACCGAAACCCATCGACGACTTTGACGGAGGTTTTCTGTGATCGCCCTTTTGTTGCGTGACCTGAAACTGGCCTTCCGCGCGGGTGGTGGATTCGGTCTGGGTCTGGCGTTCTTTCTAATTGTCACGGTGCTGGTGCCGTTCTCCGTCGGCCCGCAGTCCTCGTTGCTGTCAACCATCGCGCCGGGTGTGTTGTGGCTGGGCGCATTGCTTGCGTGCCTGTTATCACTGGATCGTCTGCTGGCGCTGGATTGGGAGGATGGTTCGCTGGATTTGCTGGCGACCGCACCCCTGCCGCTGGAATCTGTCGTGACGATCAAGGCGCTGGCACACTGGCTGACCACGGGCTTGCCGCTGGTTCTGGCCGCGCCATTTCTGGGCGTGTTGCTGAACCTGCCAGTGCCGGGGTTTTTCTGGCTGGTGATTTCACTGCTGATCGGTACCCCGGCCATGAGCGTTATCGGAACCTTCGGCGCGGCGCTGACCGTTGGTCTGAAACGTGGCGGTTTGCTACTTTCCCTTCTGGTGTTGCCGCTTTACGTGCCGACCCTTATCTTCGGGGCCGAGGTTGCCCGTCGCGGTGCCACGGGGATGGAAACGCAAACGCCCTTGCTTATGTTGGCGGGGATCACTGCCGCAACCGTCGCTTTGCTGCCCTTTGCCAGCGCTGCGGTGCTACGCATCAATCTTCGATAACACGATCAATCTTGACTGAGGTCAATTGAGAACACCACCGAGTCGGACTAGATAAGGCCCATGTCTATCGCAGCCAAAGCCAACGCCCTCTGGGAATACGCCAACCCGAGGAAGTTCCTCGCGACCAGCGAACGGATACTGCCGTTCTTCTGGATTACATCCTCTGTGTGTCTGGGTGTTGGGCTTATCTGGGGGTTCTTTTTCACACCGGACGACTACAAGCAGGGGTCGACAGTCAAGATTATCTACCTGCACGTTCCGGCCGCGTTGATGGCAATCAATTGTTGGCTGATGATGTTGGCGACCTCGCTGGTGTGGTTGGTGCGCCGTCACCATGTCAGCGCGCTGGCTGCGCGCGCAGCTGCTCCGATCGGGATCGTGATGACCCTGATTGCGCTGGCGACCGGTGCCATCTGGGGCCAGCCGATGTGGGGCACCTGGTGGGCGTGGGATCCGCGCCTGACCTCGTTCCTGATCCTGTTTCTGTTCTATCTGGGCTATGTGGCCCTGTGGGAAGCCATCGAAGACCCGGACACTGCCGCTGATCTGACCTCGGTTCTGTGTCTGGTGGGGTCGGTCTTTGCCATCCTCAGCCGTTATGCGGTGAATTTCTGGAACCAGGGCCTGCATCAGGGGGCCTCGGTCATGCGGGCGGCAGCCGTGACAGGCGCCGACACCGAGGAGAAGGTCAGCAATATCTATTTCTATCCTCTGTTGCTGTGCATCGTTGGATTCGTGCTGCTGTTCATTGCGCTGGTGTTCTATCGCACCGGCACTGAAATTCGGGCGCGCCGGATCAAGGCGTTGCTTGCAAGGGAAAGGGTGAACGGATGATACCCGATCTGGGCAAATACTCTGATACGGTCCTGTCCGCCTATGGAGCGTCCATCTTTCTGCTGGTCGCTCTGGTGGTTCTCAGCGTGATGCGAGGGCGCAAGGTTCGGGCCGAGATGGAAAAGGTCGAGCAAAGGATGACGCGCAATGGCTAAGATTTCGCCCCTGATGCTTGCACCGCCGCTGATTTTTGGTGCCTTCGCCGTTCTGGCGGGAATTGGGATGTTCCGCGACGATCCCAACGCGCTGCCCTCTGCGCGCGAGGGGCAACCCGCTCCTCCGGTGGTCCTGACCGAGTTCGCAGGCAAAGCCAGCTTTGACGATGCCACGCTGCGCGATGGCGAGGTCAAGCTTGTCAATTACTGGGCCAGCTGGTGCGCGCCGTGCCGGGTCGAACATCCCAACCTTCAGGCCCTGTCGGACGAAGGAATTCCGGTCTATGGCATCAATTACAAAGACCAGTTGGACAATGCCGAAGCCTTCCTAACGGAACTTGGTGATCCTTACCGTGCAATCGGTCGGGATGAGCAGGGCCGCATGGGGTTGGACTGGGGTGTCTACGGCGTACCCGAAACCTATGTGATCGATGGGGAAGGCACGATCATCCTGAGGTTCGCAGGACCGGTCACGCAGCGTGTGATCGAAAACACCATTCGACCCGCTTTGGAGAAAGCCGCAGGCGGTTGATCCCTGATCCGCGTTGCGCCTTTTACAGCCTGTAGCCGCCTGTTACCGACAGCGTCTCACCCGTAATGAACGCAGCATCATCCGAGGCCAGAAACCGGACTGCCCTGGCGATGTCTTCAGGCACGCCCACGCGGCCCAATGCCGTTTCCGCAACGAATATGGCAGTCAGGTCGTCTGACCGAGGCGCTTCGGGGGTGTTGATCGCACCGGGAGCCACAGCATTGACGCGAATGCCCTCTGGCCCAAGCTCTTTCGCCATAGCGCGTGTCCAGAGATTCAGCGCTGCCTTGCTGGCGCCATAAGTGGCGGCATCCCGTGGCGGCAAAACGGCATTCATGGATGAAATGCTGACGATCGCTGCACCCCGTTTCAGATGCGGTAGTGCAGCCGACAAGAGTGCAGCCGGAGCCAACAGATTCAGATCCAGAATCGCCCTGTGATCGTCGAACCGGAACTCCTCTTTGGGTGTCATCTTCACCAGACCTGCGTTGTTGACGATGACATCCAGCCGCCCAAACCGCTGTATGGTCTGCGCAATCACGGCCTCGGCTTGGTCCGGCTGTGTCAGGTCCGATTGGATGGGCAGGGCGTTTTCACATTGAAGTGGCGCCGGCGGTGGAGTGGAATTCCACGTAAAAGCGACGTTGTGATCACGGCTCAGGTCTTCGACGATGGCCCGGCCAATGCCGCGTGTTCCGCCGGTTATCAAAGCTACTTTGTCCATATCGGACAAAAGACCGGCAAAACGCCCGGGATTCAATGCCGATTTTCCTTGAATCCGCCAATGAATTTGTTGCGCCGGTTCGGGTTACCTACGCACCAGGATCCAGATCATTGCTGCGATGAAGGCGAAAGTGACCAGATTCATCAGAGTGTCCGTGAGATCACCGATCAGCATCGCGCTGCCCCTCCTCTCGCAGTCCGCGAAACAGGCAGACCATCAGCAGAACCGAGATAAATACAAAGGGTAGGGCACCCAGCGAAATCAGGATCTTCACCGAGTCCACCGAGCCCGACAGGATCATCGCAACGCTCAGCAGCCCCAGCAACGCGCCCCAGATCAGCCGAACGCGCGGGGGCGGGTTTTCATCCCCCTCTGTCGAGAATGTCCCCAGGACGAAGGCAGCGCTGACGACGCTTGTTACAATGAACAGGAACGCCGCCAGCACCGTTGCCAGTGTGGTGATCAACGATAGCGGTAGCCGGTCGAGCAGGGCAAAGGTCACGCGTTCGATATTGGTCTGGGTCAAAGCCAGCAACTCACCTGCGCCGTTCAGGGCTTCGAACAAACCGATGCCGCCGAACGCGCCGAACCAAAGGATGGAAAACAATGTGGGTGCGAACAAGACGCCGATCACGAATTCCCTGATCGTTCGACCGCGAGAGATGCGGGCGACGAACACGCCGACGAACGGCCCCCAGGCGATCCACCAGACCATATAGGTAAGTGTCCAG
Source organism: Ruegeria sp. HKCCD9138 (assembly GCF_057220975.1). Lineage (NCBI taxonomy): Bacteria > Pseudomonadati > Pseudomonadota > Alphaproteobacteria > Rhodobacterales > Roseobacteraceae > Ruegeria > Ruegeria sp. HKCCD9138. Next base: position 279,377 of record NZ_JBWVAZ010000004.1, read on the forward strand.
TCGCTGAACCATCTGGCGACGTCATCCCCGAAGAACGTAAAAGTTTGAAAGCCCCTTGGTATGACATTGGTGACGTAGTCGCCAAATCCCTGAACCACCGTGTTCAAGAGGTACTCCGTAGGGCCAAGGACCACGGTGTACGCCACCAGGCTGATGGCAATCAGCATCGCGGCGTTTGACAGGCGCGCCATACCCTGGCCCAGATCGATCAGAAGTGCGGGCACATATGCGGCAACCATTGCGACAAAAACCGTACCGATCAGTATGGCACCGACCGTATCCCGACCGCCCATGACGGCAATGCCGTCTGCCACCTGAAACACGCCCATGGCCATGGAACCGCCAACACCGATGGCTATGGCGACAATTGCCATGAAGTCCGACAGCCACCCAACGCGCTCGGCCCAGCGTTCGCCGGGGAACAGGCTTTTGATCGGCGCACTGACCATCATCCCCGTTCCGCGCCGAAAGCTGAAATAGGCGATGGTGAGGGCGGTTGAGCCGTAAATGGCCCATGCGTGCAAGCCCCAGTGAAAGTTCGTTGCCAGCATGGCTTGCTGCGCCGCGATGAAGTCCGGCGCCATGCCTGAGATGAAGTTGAAATGCGTCAGTGGTTCTGCCACCGCCCAAAACAGCAAGCCGACGCCCATCCCAGCAGAGAACAGCATGGAAATCCAGGTGACGGTGGAAAACTCCGGCTCCTCATCATCCCGTCCGAGTCGAATGCTGCCATAGGGAGAAAACGCCAGAACGAGGCATCCGATCAGCATACCAGAGGCTGCGAGCATCACGAACCATCCGCGACTGCGGAAGGTTTGTTGAACAATGCCATTTGCCCAGGTCACCAAACTCTGAATGTCGATGACGCCCCAAATCCCGATCACCGCGATGACGCTGAGTGAACAGATCAGCAAGGCGTTGGGTTTCTTCATGGCGATGAGTTTCCGCAAACCAATTCGGTCGAACAGTTTCAGATTTTCGAATGAATGGCCAGTAAACAAAAAACCCCCGGCGATTGGCCGGGGGTTTGGGTTGTCAATGGCGCTTTCGAATTACGATGCTTTGGCCAGGTTCCGCAGAACGTACTGAAGAACACCACCGTTTTCGATGTATTCAATCTCGGGCGCGGTATCGATGCGGCATTTCAGGGTGATGGTCTTCTCGGTGCCGTCACCGTAGACGATGGTGCAGGGCACTTCCTGCAGGGGCTCAACCGAGTCCAGCCCGTGGATCGAAACGGTTTCGTCGCCCCTCAGACCCAGCGTCTTGCGGGTGTCGCCGCCAGTGAATTCGAACGGGATGACGCCCATGCCAACCAGGTTCGAACGGTGGATACGCTCAAAGCTTTCGGCGATCACAGCCTTGACGCCCAGCAGCGCGGTGCCTTTGGCCGCCCAGTCACGCGAGGAACCCGCCCCGTACTGTTCGCCACCAAAGACGACAAGCGGAACACCCTGTTCCTGATAGGCCATTGACGCCTCATAGACCGAAGTCTGTTCGCCATCGGGGCCTTTGGTGTAACCGCCCTCGACACCGTCCAACATCTCGTTCTTGACGCGAATGTTGGCGAATGTGCCGCGCATCATGACCTCGTGGTTGCCACGGCGCGACCCGTACGAGTTGAACTCGCGCGGCTGAACCTGACGGTCGGTCAGGTACTTACCTGCCGGTGTTGTCGTCGCAAAGGAACCTGCGGGCGAGATGTGGTCGGTGGTGATCATGTCACCCAGGATCAGCAGAACCTTGGCCCCGTCGATATTCGAGATCGTGCCGGGTTCGGCTCCCATGCTCTGGAAGTAGGGCGGGTTCTGGATGTAGGTCGAGGTCGGCGGCCAGTCATAGGTTTCCTGCTGCGGAACTTCGACCTCTTGCCATTTCTCATCGCCCTTGAAGACGTCTGCATATTTCGACTGGAACGCTTCGCGGGTGACGGTCTGTTCGACCAACTCGGCGATTTCCTTCTGGGTGGGCCAGATGTCTTTCATGTAGACATCATTGCCGTCCTTGTCCTGACCGACCGGTTCCGTGGTCAGGTCAATATCCAGCGTACCGGCCAGAGCGTAGACCACGACCAGCGGCGGTGAAGCCAGATAGTTGGCGCGCACATCCGGCGAGATACGGCCCTCGAAATTCCGGTTGCCCGACAGAACCGACGTCGCGACCAGGTCGCCTTCGGCAATGGCTTCCGAGATCTCCTGCTGGATCGGACCCGAGTTGCCGATACAAGTGGTACAGCCGTAACCGACAAGGTTGAATCCGATCTTATCCAGATCTTCCTGCAGACCAGCGGCCTCAAGGTAAGCGGACACGACCTGCGACCCCGGAGCCAGAGAGGTTTTGACCCACGGCTTGCGGTTCAGACCCAAAGCGGCCGCTTTGCGTGCCACCAGACCCGCACCGATCATCACATAAGGGTTCGAGGTGTTGGTGCATGAAGTGATCGAGGCGATCACGACCTTTCCCGATTCCATGGTGTAGTCTTCGCCTTTGACAGCGACTTCCTTGCCCATGGGACGCTTGAAGGTCTCTTCCATTTCCCTGGTGAAAGCGGATTTGGCGTCGGTCAGTGCAACATAGTCCTGCGGCCGTTTCGGACCCGAGATCGCGGGGACAATGGTGCCCATGTCCAGCGACAGAGTATCGGTGTAGATCGGGGCATAGTCCGCGCCACGCCAGAAACCGTTTTCCTTGGCATAAGCTTCGACCAGAGCGATGCGATCTTCGTCACGACCGGTGTTGCGTAGGTAGCGCAGGGTTTCGTTGTCGATCGGGAAGAAGCCACAGGTCGCGCCGTATTCCGGTGCCATGTTGGCGATAGTCGCGCGGTCGGCCAGTGGCAGACGGTCCAGACCTTCACCGTAGAATTCGACGAATTTGCCAACCACGCCCTTTTCGCGCAGCATCTCGACGACTTTCAGAACAAGGTCGGTGCCGGTGGTGCCTTCGACCAGCTCTCCGGTCAGTTCAAAGCCCACAACCTCGGGGATCAGCATCGAGATCGGCTGACCCAGCATTGCGGCTTCAGCCTCGATGCCGCCAACGCCCCAGCCCAGAACGGCCATGCCGTTAACCATGGTGGTATGGCTGTCGGTGCCGACCAGCGTGTCGGGGTAGGCGACCTCATCCCCGTTTTGGTCGGTGTCGGTCCAGACGGTTTGGGCCAGATACTCCAGGTTTACCTGGTGGCAGATACCCGTGCCGGGGGGCACAACGCGGAAGTTGTTGAAGGCGTTCTGGCCCCATTTCAGGAACTGATACCGCTCCATGTTGCGCTCGTACTCTCGGTCCACGTTCATCTGGAACGCGCGCGGGTTTCCAAATTCGTCGATCATGACCGAGTGGTCGATGACCAGATCAACCGGGTTCAGCGGGTTGATTTTCTGCGCGTCACCACCCAGACCCTTGATCCCGTCGCGCATCGCGGCCAGGTCAACAACGGCCGGAACACCGGTAAAATCCTGCATCAGAACGCGGGCTGGTCGATAGGCGATTTCGCGCGGGTTCTTGCCACCATTGGCACCCCATTCACCAAAGGCCTTGATGTCGTCAACCGAGACCGAGAAGCCGTCATCCTCGAACCGCAGCATGTTCTCCAACACCACTTTCAGTGCGGCAGGGAGTTTCGAGAAATCACCCAGACCGGCTTCTTGCGCGGCGGGGATCGAGTAATAGGAAATGGACTTGCCATTCACGCTCAGGCTGCGGCGTGTCTTGGCGGTATCCTGTCCGACTTTGATGGGCATCTAATGGCCTCCCTCTCAAATGACGTGGATTTTGGGATTCGCTGAGGGGTATCTGCATCACCAAGGGCGCCGGTTCAAGGTCCAACAGGCCACCTGCGGCAATTTTTGTATACCATTGCACACATTTTTTTGATTTAGACCCCTTTCAGGTCTCAAGAAACGTTGATTGGTGGGTGAAACGATATCAGTTTAGGGTCTAGGCATCGCCCATCAGACCGAGTTGCATCATGTTGAAGCCCGCCGCAGTCGCATTGGCATCGTTGATCCTTGCCCCAGTTGCCGAGGCCGGTTCCGATCCGGTCGTGGTGGAGCTTTTTACCTCGCAAGGGTGTTCGTCCTGCCCGCCGGCGGACCGGATCATGCACGATCTGGTCCAGCGCGATGACGTGATAGGCTTGGCTCTGCATGTGGATTACTGGGACTATATCGGTTGGAAGGATGAATACGCTGACCCCGGTCACACCGACCGCCAGCGCGCTTATGCGCGCGAAGGGGGGCGGACCATGATTTATACTCCGCAAATGGTAATAAACGGTCAGCAGGACGTTGTGGGTGCACAGAAACGGGAACTGGATCGGATAATCAATGCGCATCTGACCGCCGCACCAGAGGCGGAAGTCAGTGCCATGCGTTCCGGTAACGAGGTCACCGTCAATGTCACACCAATCGAATTGCCCGAAGGCGAGATTTATGACGTTCGGGTCGTGCAGTATTCACCGATGCGTCACGCCTCGATCCGCCGTGGTGAATTGGCCGGGCACGAGTTGGACTACGCCAATGTTGTGGAAAGCTGGCAGATTGCCGGACAATGGGACGGGGCCTCGCCGCAGAAGTTCACGGCCACTTTGGCGCATGATCTGCCGGCGGTTGTTCTGGTCCAACGGAACAGACATGGTCCGATCGTTGCAGCGGCCCGGGTCAAATAGTCAGGGCATATCCTCGGGCTGAACGCCCAAACCTCTCCATGCTTTCCAGCGTCGGTGAATCCAGAACCACTGACCCATATGCTTTCTTACCATGGCTTCCAGATCGTCATTTGTGAATTGCGTCATGGTTTTTGGATCAGTGTGCGGAACGGGGTCGTGTAAAACGATCTCAAAATCGATGCCGTTGGACTGGCGGACGGCATAGCAGGGGATTAGTTCAGCCTTGTATTTGATCGCCAACTCCGCGTTCAGAACCGACGTCACCGCCGGTTTGCCGAAGAAGGTCAGTTCCTCTCCGCCTTGCGCATGCAGATCTGAGACGATGGCGATAATACCGCCGCTTTTCAGTGAACGGACCATTTCGACCATGCCCCGGCGACCCTGTTCGAACATCGGAGAACCGGTTTTGTAGAAGGCCTCAACATACATGTCATTGAAATAGGGGTTGGCCATACGGCGATACAGGCATCCGATTGGCTTACCGTTGCGGGCCTGCAGAGCGACCCGCGCGGCAAGATAGTGCCCGAAATGCGCGGTGATAAACATGACAGGGCGGCCCTCGGCGAGCGCGTTGTCAAACGCCTCGATACCAGGGCCGGATATTTTGGCCTTGCTTTGCCGCTCGATAAAGCCTTCGGCCGAGAAATGCTCCATGATCGCCCGCCCTGCATTATCGCTGACGGCGCTGCTGATGCGATTGACTTCTTCTTCTGGCAATTCGGGGCAGGTAAGTTTCAGGTTGCGCCGCACACGATTGTTGAAACCAACAACAGGCGCCAGTGTCCTCATGATGGCGCCCATGGTCGCTATGCGACGTTCGTATGGCAGCAGACCCATCCCGCCGATCACGCCTTTCAGGAAAAGATTGGCAATGAAGTATTTTCCAAGCTCAAATCGGCTCAGTTCCGACTTTTCTGCAGGCATGGGGAGAACTCACCAGGTGTTGTGAAATACGGCACCAGACATACAGTCGCTGCCAATCGTTCACAAGTGTTCGTAAGAGTGCATCACCCGTGGGTGGCCGAGATTGCAGCCAGAGAGAGCGAACGTGCCGCGCTCAATCTGCGTCGTCCTCTTCAATCAATGCGATCGCGCCTTCATCCAGCAGCCCTCGGATGGTTGCGACAATGCTTGACATGGCCGCCTCGGCGTCCGCCTGCTTGACCTTGCCGCGCTCGGACATCTCTTCGCGCAGGTTATCGGCCATGCGAGAGGACATGTTTGACAGCAAGTATTCTGCGGCTGCCCGATCGCCTTCGGTGTTGGCTCCGGCCAGTGCCGTCACCAATGCCGGTTGCTCGACACTGCGCAAAATCGCCGGGACATCGCGGGGCTGAATGCGGGTCGGGATATGGGAGAAGATGAATATTGATCTTCGTACCGTGCTGGCAAAATCCGCATCCTCTTCGTCCAGAGCCGTCAGCAATCCATCCCTTGTGGTCGCTGCCGACTGGTTCAGGATCGCCCCCACGCGCGCGCCCGGACCATCCTTGAAAGCCGGGTTAGGGCGCTGATCCAGCTGGGCGGCCAGAGACCAGCCGATCCGTTCCACGGCCTCTGGTGTGACATTGGCGGTTTTCGACACCGCATAGGTGATCCGCCGCGCCGTAGGGCCGGGCAAATGACCCAGCAGCTGAGCGGCCATTGCGGTTTCGAGCTTCGACAGCATGACAGCGGCGACCTCAGTGCTTTCGGCCTGCGCCATTTTGGCCAGATCTTCCACCGGAACCTCGCGCAACCGTTGCCAGGGGTCGCCGATTTGCCGGACACCCGCCACCTTGCGCAACCGAGCCGCTGTCGCCGGCGCGATCTTGCCGTTCACCGCATCCAGCGCGCCCGCAAGACCGTGGGGAAAAGACAGCCCGACACTGTCCAACGCGTCGGCGAATTCCCGTGCCACCGCTGCCAGCGTGACCCTGTCCACCAATCCCATTCGCCCCAATTGATGGGTCAGTTGTTCCTGAAGCGGATCGGGTAATTCTTCCAGCGGTATGTCCGCGCCTTCATTCAAAAGCAGCCGCACAATGACGGCTGCTTTCTCTCTGTTGCTCAGAGAGCGTGGAACAACCTGAGGCGCGTCATCCGTTTCAGCGACCGGTTTCTGAGCACCCGGCGCCACCTGTACCAATGCCTTCGTATCCTGCATCTGCCTGTCATGTCATTTTGAGCGTCACCAGGCAGATTACGGAGAATCGGGTAAAGAAACCTTGAACCTCAGTAGCTGTAGGTCAGTCCCGTCCGGATCGCATCGCGCAGCGACGCTTCGGCCCATGTCCCTTCACCGCCACGCGCCTTGATTTCACGCCACTGCGCAATCGCCAGATCGGTTTTTCCTTCGGAAACAAAGCCCTGACCCATATAGCTGCGGGCCAACAAATTGTCCGGGTTGGTGGCAATGGCGTTTTCATAGAATGCGTTCGCCAGATCCAGCTCCCCCAGTTTGCGGTAGGTGAAACCCCAATAGGTCAGAACACGGTCGTCGTTCTGGTCCATGATGCGCAAAATGCTCTGAGCGTGTTCATACTGGCCGTCATAAGCCAGTTCGCGCACGGCATCATACAGTTGCTCTTCGGAAAAGTTTGTCTTGTTTGGTTTGACACACCGCCCCCTTGCCTCGTCGTAGACGCGGCCAAACAGGCATTTCTTGGTGGTATTGGTGGGCTTTGGTGGGCTGCTGTCTCCGCCGCCTGCGGCATGAGCGACAGGTGCAAAGGCAAATGCTTGAAGGGCAATTGCTGAAACTAATACAAGGCGCATTTTCCTACTCCGTATTCGGGGCTGCTGTCAGAAGAATAGTGCGATCTTCAAGAAAGCTAACAGCCCGTCGGTCGCTTTTATTCACAAGTAGGAAAGAAAATTGTCAGCTATTGACTATTTTCATGCAGGTTTGGGATTCGGTATCCCAGAATGTGCCTTCTGCGCAGGATTGGGTTTGCTTTGTATGTGCGCTGCAGGCAAGCCCGGCCGAGGCAACACAAACCAACGCCAATGAGCAGAGAAGAGTTCGGATCATGGTGTTTCTCCTTCGCGGAAAATGCACCCAGATCATATCCGATTTTTGCCGATCTGGCAAAGAACAAGGCCCGGTCGGCGAATTGCGGCCGGGCCCTGGGGCAATCATGAAATCCTCGGCCTATTCGCCGAAGACGCGTGCAAAAATCGTGTCGACGTGTTTGGTGTGATACCCGAGGTCGAACTTTTCCTCGATCTCTTCGGTGCTCAGCGCGGCGGTCACGTCGGGGTCACCCAGTAGTTCGGTTTTGAAGTCCTTGCCTTCTTCCCAGACCTTCATCGCGTTGCGCTGCACCAGCCGGTAAGCGTCTTCGCGGCTGACACCGGCCTGGGTCAGAGCCAGCAGTACGCGCTGACTCATCACCAGACCGCGGAACTTGTTCATGTTGGCCAGCATGTTTTCGGGGTAGACGACCAGCTTGTCGACCACGCTGGTCAGTCGCGACAGGGCGAAATCCAGTGTCACGGTGGCGTCGGGGCCGATGTTGCGCTCGACCGACGAGTGTGAGATGTCGCGCTCGTGCCACAATGCCACGTTCTCCATCGCGGGCACCACGGCCATACGGACCAGACGCGCCAGACCGGTCAGGTTCTCGGTTAGCACAGGGTTGCGCTTGTGCGGCATCGCCGAGGAACCCTTTTGGCCTTTCGAGAAGAACTCTTCGGCCTCAAGAACCTCGGTGCGCTGCATGTGGCGGATTTCGATGGCGATGTTCTCGATGCTGCTGGCGATGACGCCCAGAGTGGCAAAGAAGGCGGCGTGGCGGTCGCGCGGGATGACCTGAGTGCTGATCGGCTCAGGCACCAGACCCAGCTGGTCGCAGACATGTTCTTCAACGCGGGGGTCGATATTGGCGAAGGTACCGACCGCGCCGCTGATCGCGCCGGTGGCGATTTCGGCACGCGCGTCGCGCATACGGGACAGATTGCGATCCATCTCGGCGTAAAAACGGGCGAAGGTCAGACCCATGGTGGTCGGCTCGGCGTGGATGCCGTGGCTGCGGCCGATGCGGACGGTGTCCTTATGCTCGTAGGCGCGACGCTTCAGGGCGGCCAACAGACCTTCAAGGTCCGCGATCAAGATGTCTGCGGCGCGGGTCAACTGCACATTGAAACAGGTGTCCAGAACGTCCGAGCTGGTCATGCCCTGATGCACGAAACGCGCCTCGTCGCTGCCGACATGTTCGGCCAGGTGGGTCAGGAATGCGATGACATCGTGCTTGGTGACCGCTTCGATCTCGTCAATGCGCGCCACGTCGAATTCTACATCTTTGGCTTTCCACACTGCCTCGGCGTTTTCGCGCGGGATGACGCCAAGATCGGCCATTGCATCGCAGGCGTGCGCCTCGATCTCGTACCAGATGCGGAACTTGGTCTCGGGCGACCAGATGGCGACCATTTCAGGGCGGGAATAGCGGGGAATCATTGGCGGCAGCACCTTTTTATGATTGGGATGAGGCGTTGGCGCGGGGTTTAAACCCGCGCGCTCAAGGGAACAAGGCGCGAGTGCGGGTATGAGACGGTTTGCCCTGATTATGTCGATCTGGCCGGGTATTTTGACGGCCGAGGAGTTTCGCACGCTGACCGGAGAAGAAATCCTGGCGGCGCTGTCGGGGCAAAAACTGGATTACGGCGAAGGCATCTGGCAGACCTTCGATGACACCATGCTGACGCAGTATTTTTCGGGGCGCCCTAGCGCGGGCCGTTGGACAGTGCGCGAGGATCGGTATTGCTCGCTTTGGCCGCCTGCGGACCTGTGGGCCTGTTACGACATACAACAGAACGGAAACACTATCCGGTTCATTGACGATAGTGGCAGCACGACAGACGGGACCATCGTCAAGTGACATTGCCACAGGGATTGGCGGATTTTGCAGGTGACTGGCGCCTTACGCGCACAATTCGCGACGCCAGGGCAGGGCACGTGATTCACGCCGAGGGGCAAGCGACGCTGCGCGCGGCGGATGCCGGGCTGGTCTACGAAGAAAAAATGACTCTGCACATCCCAAACCAGCCCGCCGTCAAAGGCACGCGAACGTATCTGTGGCGCGAGGTCGGGGACGCGATCGCGATCCATTTCGACGACGACCGCTATTTTCACACCTTGCAATTGGGTTTATCGCACCCGGAAGACCATCACGACTGTCCCCCGGACAGCTACGACGCGCGATACGACTTTTCCCAATGGCCGCGATGGGAAGTCCGCTGGATAGTGTCGGGACCCAGAAAGTCCTATGAAATGGATACTCGGTACATGCTGCGATAGCGTAATCATCTTGCAGTGGAAGCCGTGACAGGGCATTTCTTACGCAGAGTCCTGGTTCTCTGAGGGAGAAAACACCATGAATGCAAACGTCTTGGCCAATGCAATTGGCCCGCGCGAAGGAACAGCTCTGCGTGTCAAACAGGTGGTTCTGGTGGCTCTGGGTATCGTAGCCCTCGCCATCGCCGCCAAGATCAAAGTGCCGATGTGGCCGGTTCCGATCACCATGGGAACCTTTGCCGTTCTGACAATCGGCACCGCCTATGGCGCCCGCTTGGGTCTTGCAACCATGCTGGGTTATCTGCTGATCGGCGCGTTGGGTTTTGACGTTTTCGCCGGCTCGTCGGCCGAAAAATTTGGTCTGACCTACATGATGGGTGGCACCGGCGGTTATCTTGTCGGTTACCTGCTGGCCACGGTTCTGCTGGGCGCGCTGGCGGCGCGTGGCTGGGATCGGTCGGTTGGCAAACTGGCGCTAGCTCTGCTTCTGGCCAATGTCCTGATCTATGTTCCGGGCCTGCTGTGGCTGGGCCAGCTATATGGCTGGGACAAGCCGATCCTGGAATGGGGTCTGACGCCATTTCTGCTGGGGGACGCGATCAAGCTGGCTCTGGCTGCGCTGCTGATCCCGGGCCTGTGGAAACTGGTGGGCAACGCACGCGCCTGATTGAGCTGCCTAATGGAATTTTTTGAACCAGCGCCCGACATGTTTCGGGCGCTGTTTTTTTGCCAGCCCAACGTATTGCTGGACAAAACGCATGTAGGCAAGCCAATCTGAAGCCTGAGAAACGATCAGGTTATTGAGATATGCGTATTTTATTTGGATCAGCACTCGTCACCTGCGCCGCGTTGTGGCTGGGTGGCGTGGCTCCGTCCTGGGCCGATACACCGGTGACATATACGGACCAGGGCCGGGCACTGTTTCGCTTTGAAGTTCCCGACTTCTGGGCGTTGCGGACCGGCGGGCCGCGTGAAATCGAGGATACCGAACTGGGCGATTCCAGGGGCGTGGCGCGGGTTATGGGGGTCCGGCCGATCACAGACGACAATGTCTGGATGGGCTTCGTTTCGCCCGCTGGCGTAGCGACCATCAATGACGGACTGCAGTATCTTGAAGATATCGACAAGTTTCTGGTGAAAGAGCCAACCGTAACAAGCACCAGTGACACCCGGATTGGCGGCCTGCCCGCGCGGGTGATCCGAGGAACCGGAACCCGCGACGGGCGCGGCATCAACTTTACCGCCACGGTAATCGACCTGCCGCGCAACCGTGTGGCTGTTGTCGTCGCCATCCTGCGCGACGGGGCGGATCCGGGCTATGTCGATGTGATGAATGATGTGTTCGCGTCAATCCGGTCCGCGCAGTGAGGAGGTTCAGATGACACGCAAAATCCTCAGACGCGCTGCATTGGCACTTGGGCTTGGTGTTTCGACTTTCACGCTATCGGCCTGCGACGGAGTCACGCTGGGGGTCGGCGTGGGGTATGGGTACGACCCGTTCTACGACTCGATGCTGTGGAACGATTATTACCATGACGTAGACGTGGATGTGAATCTGCCTGATCGCCCACGGCCACCCGAAGGCAGACCACCTGCGCGTCCCACGCCACCGATCGCAAAGCCGCCGGCACGACCGCGTCCTCCGGTTGCGCGCCCACCCGCTGCGAGGCCACCGATACATCGCCCGGCACCGCGTCGGTGATAACGATCAAACGGGCCGCATATGCGGCCCGCTTCTTTTGAAGGAAGCGCTCCTAAGCAAGTAGTTCCGTCGTGATATGTGCCGAGCCTTCAAGGGTGCGGTGCACCGGGCACTTGTCCGCAATTTCCAACAGCTTGGCTTTCTGGTCCTGATCCAGAGGACCTTCGAGGCGGATTTTGCGGCGGAATTGATCCACTTTGCCGTCTCCGTTCAGGCCAGCATCCTGTGCGTGGACCTTGTCGTGACACACATCAACGGTGATCCCGGTCAGTGGCCAGCGTTTGCGTCGGGCATACATTCGGATTGTCATCGACGTACAGGCCCCAAGACCCGAGGCCACAAAACCATATGGTGACATGCCCCGGTCGGTTCCGCCATACGAGGCGGGTTCGTCCGCTACCGCGTGGTGGCGCGGTCCGGACTGAATGTCCTGCAGGAACCCGGCGGGGTCGACCTCGGTCACCCGAACGACGCCTTCGGGGGCGCCGGGAGGCGGGGCCGGGGGCGACAGCTTGACATAACGTGACACCCAGGCTGCGATCACCTCGGCGGCGTATTCAGCATCCGCAGGGCGCGTAATCAGGTGGTCGGCATCGTCGAGGGTTACAAAACTCTTGGGATGCTTTGCTGCCAGAAAGATGGTGCTGGCGTTGTCGATGCTGACGGTTTCATCCCGCGGCGCATGCAGGATCAGGAGCGCGGCCTTAAGTTCGGTGATGGCCTGTGTCAGTGCGGTTTCAGAAATGTCATGTACAAAGGCCTTTCCGATGCGGAACGGGCGACCGCCCAGCATGACCTCGGCACTGCCCTCCTGCTCAATCTCGGGCAGGGCTGCTTCGAAATGATGAGAGACGTGGCTTGGGTCGGCTGGTGCACCCAGTGTAACGACTGCCTTGACCGACGGGATGCCCGCGCGTGCACGTAGCACCGCCGCGCCGCCAAGCGAATGCCCGATCAGAAGGTCCGGGGCCATGTTCCGGCCTGCCAGATACTGTGCGGCGGCGATCAGGTCTTCGACATTCGAGGTAAAGGTCGTATTGGCGAATTCGCCGTCGGAATGGCCTAGCCCGGTAAAATCGAAACGCAGCACCGCGATACCCATTGCGGCCAGACGCGCCGATATACGGCGGGCAGCGGGAATGTCCTTGGAGCACGTAAAACAATGCGCAAACAGTGCTGTAGCAAGAACCGGCCCATCCGGAAGATCAAGTCGCGCGGCAAGCTGGTTGCCGTCATGACCGGCAAATGTGGTGCGTTCGGTGGGCATGGCAATTCCTTACATCTCGGGTTGACGACAATACTGTGTACATAAGGCGGACGTCTCAACCCCTATGTAAGAAGCGTCACAGGAAGGTGAGTATGGTGCGAGCAAACGATCAAGTCCGGTATTTAAGCGTTTTTCAAAGCTTCACGTTTTGTGATTTGAATGTCGTCAAATATTCGATTTTATTAAGCTGCGAACGCACTCATGTTAAGGCCATCCGAATTTGTCAGCCAAGGAGGCCTAAATGGCAAATACTGCTTCAGCCCCGCAAAACGGGCTTGTCCGCCCGGATCTATTGGTCATGATTGCCGTGGCCGGTGTGATCGGGTTCACGCTTGGTCAGCTCTGGCCTGCGAGCAATCCAACTACACCGCAAGTGATTGATACGGCACCAGAAGACTGGCACGGCAATGTCCGGCGGTCGAATTGGTCGAACTGATACTCTAGGCCAGCCCCATCAAATGCGGATCAAAAGGATATTTGGTCAGGTTCTCATAACCATCCTCGGTAATGAGGACCTGATCTTCCAGCTTGATCGAGAAATCTCCGCCAACTTCGCCGACGCAAGCCTCAACACACAAGACCATGCCGGGTTCCAGCGGGTAATTAAATGAACCCTCGACCGCCTTATCGGGATAGGCAACCAACGGCCACTCATCGCACAGGCCGACACCGTGCATCAGACAGCCGTATTTCTGCGCCTGAAACTTGTCGTCCAGCTTATGCGCATTGGCCGTCAGTTCCGGGATCATGACACCGGGTTTCAGCATTTCCATATTTGTCATGATATGCTCATGCGCGTGTTGCATGGCATAGATCATGTCCTCGCGCGGTTTTTGGTCGCCGATCCACCATGTGCGAGAGATGTCGATACAGATGCCGTACGAGCCAATCAGGTCGGTATCAAAAGCAATGATCTCATTCTGTTGCGTGATCCGCGGGCCGCATTCCTGAAACCATGGGTTCGTACGCTGGCCCGAGGCCAGAAGACGGGTTTCGATCCATTCACCACCACGGCGAATATTCTCGGCGTGAAGAACCGCCCAGATGTCGTCCTCGGAGGTTTTGCCGTTCCCTACATTGGTGCGGGCAAACTTCTCCATCTCTGCCACAGCCGTTTCGCAAGCGTGGCTTGCGCATCGCATGGCCAAAATTTCATCCGGGCCTTTGATGGCGCGGGTCTTTTCGGTCAGCTCTTCGCCTTCCATGATTTCGAAGCCCTGCGCCTCGAGCGCACGCAGGCCATGCAGCATGATCTTGTCCACGCCCAGACGCTTGTTACCGCCGCCGTGCTCGTCGATCAGGACGCGCACCTCGTTCGAGAAGACATCTGCTGCGACATCCACCTTGTCCCCGCGGTCGAAGTAAAACAGGTCTGCGCCCGAGCGTTGTTCGCGCACCAGTGGGTTGAACTTGGACAGGAAGGGCGAGTTCTTGTAATCCCAGATCACCATGTATCCGTCGGCACACAGCAGCACAGCCCGGAAGGGGTTGTGTGTATTCCAAAGCTGCATGTTGGTGCTGTCGGTGGCATAACGGATGTTCAGCGGGTCGAACATCAGCAGCCCGCCATACCCCCGATCAACAATCCCCTGGGTCAACCGTTTCCAGCGATGCTCGCGCATGTTTTCGAGGTTCGGTAATGTCAGGCCCGCAGCAGCCCATTCCGAGAAGGCCAGTTGAGTCGGCCCGATCTCGATCCGGTCGTTATCGTTCGGTGTACCGTCGCCAAGCACAGACCCCCGGGTCGGGTCAATCTTGCGGGTATCCCTGTAGTGCCGGTTCATGGCGCGCCTCCTTACCTGTTGGCCCGAGGGTGAAGAAACACGGAATTGCCGTCGCGGTGTTTTGCGACGAGGCGGGAGTCGCTTTTAGACCGACAGGTAACAGATTGAATGATAGACCAGTCTCATGAAGACCATTCTACAGAACCAAATCCCTTACGATCCGCTTGTTGAACAAAAGTTGCCCGGTATTCAGCCTGCAACTATGGCAACCTGGCTGCACCGGGACGAGGCTTTTGCGGCACAGATGAAACTCCGCGAATCCTTGCTGGAAACGCGCCGCGACGAAGTTCTGGCCTTGGACCGATCCGCAAAACCAGCGGCTCAGGAGCTGCTGGAAACCGTTCTGCTGCACGCCTATCCGGGTGCCACGGACCGAGCCACTCGCGCGGACGGAGTTGCCGTTTTCATTGATCGGGACAATCCGCTGGAGACCCTGTGCCATCTGGTGCAAGAGGATTTCTGCATTCTGCAAAAGCAGGGCGATGAACATGTTCTGACCGGAGCCATACTGTGCTTTCCCGCCAGTTGGCGTCTGTCCGAGAAATTCATGCGGCCCTTGATTGGGATTCACCAACCCGTCGAAAGCTATGACGCCAATATCGCCCGTCGGGTTCAGCGAATGTTCGATGGCATTCAGCCCGGTCGTCCGTTGTGGCGGTTCAACGCGCTTTGGTATCAGGACGCCGAGCTATTTCAGCCTCGCAGCGCCGAAGATCCGCGCACAATCCGGGATCGGGGATCAGCCCGTTACCTGCGCAGCGAACGGCAAACTCTATTGCGGTTGCCGCAGACACAGGCCGTTGTGTTTTCGATCCACACCTATGTTTTGCCCGCTGAACAATTGGTAAAAATGGAAAACCCCGCCTGATGGCGGGGCCTCCTAGGAGGGTCTTGGTAATTTCTTTACATGCTGATCGCGTTTACAACGCCAGCAATCGCACCGCTGGTGTTGAGGCCGAAGATGGCTGTGGTCAGCGCCAGAACTTGTGTGTTGAGACGGAAATCCTCGCCGCGGATCAGGTTCACTGCCGCCATTGAGATCGCAATGGGGGCCGAAATGCTGGCCACTGCACCCGTCATTCCCCAGCTGGTCAAACGCAAAATATCGCTGGGGCGCTCAACGTCGTCCTGCGCAGAGACAGGGTCTTCCAACCGCAGTGGCGGTTCGGGTTCAGTTCGAAACGCGATACTCAGCAGCTGATCGTCCGTCAGCTTGATCGGACGCGGTTTAGGCTTAACCGGATCTACGACGTCTGCAACGGATTCCGGCAGTTTGATGCCAGCAAACTGTCCGCTGACCGAATTGAATATTTGCCTGCGGTCTCGGGGCTTGCGGGGGCTGAAGGAATCGAAAGCGCCGAGAAACTGTTCGACGGTAAGAACAGTATTGGGCGACAGCCATTCGATCCGCTGGGTCGAGCAGATATCGACCATCCGATAGAGCGTCACAACCAGCATCATCTCGGATATCTCGGTATCATCCAGCAGGTCCGACACCGGAGATATCGTAAGGGAAAGACGATTGCGGGGAATCGAGGGGGCGGAACGCGTCAGGGTCTTGAGGCCGGCAGCCCGGTCCATCCGCTCGTAACGGTCGGTTTCGTCAGAACCCTGAGTCTCGAGCGCAAGGCGCACCAGATATTGGCTTGAGACGATGCTGGCCTCGGTTGCGCTGAGCAACGCTTTGCGTTCAACCAGATGGCCGTAGTCTTCCAGCGTGGTTGCAACGATATCGCTGAACCGCTCCAGCGCTTTGTCAGCGTCGCCGCTGAACTGAAGGCCACCATGGTATCTGTGCTTTGCAGTCACAGCATTTTCCTTTGTCGCGTTCTTTCTGAAACAAGATGTTATCCAGCGATAAGGGGGAGAATTTGACGAAAATGGAAAAAAATCAAAATTCGGCAACATTGATTACGCCTTGGAAACCAAAGGAATTAAGGCTTCCTGTGATTACTGTGGCAGCAATGTGGCTAAAACTGGGGCAGGCTGTGACCGAAACCGGATCGGTCTAGTTGTCGATTCGTAGTGCCATAATGGCAATGGACTGTTGATAAACAGTTGCGGCGTTCCACTGTTTTATCACCTCGAAATTCGGTTGCCCGGGTTGGTAGCCCCGACCCGGTTTCCACCCTTTCTTTCGCAGGAAATTCGCGGTCGAGGCCAATGCGTCGGTCATATTGTAGAAATCCACGCGCCTGTCACCGGTGGCGTCCACACCATACTTTAGCGCATTGCCGGGCAGGAACTGAGTGTGGCCCAGTTCGCCATGTTTTGCCCCCTTTGTTGCCACTGTGATGCTGCCTGCATCGACCAGTTTCAGTGCCCCAATTGCATGGGGAATAAAGAACTCGGATCGGCGACAATCGTAGGCCAATGTCGTGATTGCTGAAACAATCTGGCTGTCGCCCATGAAGTTACCAAAGCCTGTTTCCATTCCGTGAATGGCGATCAGAACACCGGCCGGAACGCCGTACTGGCGTTCCAGCGCGGCGTAGAATTGTGGATTGGCGGCCTTTCTCTTGCGCCCCTGGGCCACGATCGTGTTGGCGCCGCGCACCTGCATGAACTTGTCCAGCGAATATCTGAAACTTTTCTGATTGCGATCCGCCGCGATCGTGCGGGTGGCGTACTGAGCTTGCGCCAGAGCTTGCAAACCCTTTTTCTTGACGCCGGCCTTGCGAGCCTGTTTGGAGAAGTCCTTCTTCCACTCTTCAAACCCGTTGCCTGTATTCCCGCATGGTGCGGCCAAGGCCGCAATGGGCAGGGTGAGAGCAGCAACAAGTAGCAAAGCGAGGCGCGACATGCGTTTTATCCTGTGGAAGCAGAAAACTCCCGTCGGGTTGGTGCATTTGGTGTGATGAAAGAACACTGGCCCAGGCAATTCAAAGACAGCCTATAATCCGCGCTGCAGGTCTTCCGCAGTCAACACGGGTTGAATCTCGATTGATGCGTTCAAAGCAGCGAACAATGGCTCGTTGATGACTGGCATGCGGGCCTGATCGCTTTCTTCAAATACCACGATGCCCATGCGTTTCCCGTGCTCAAGCGCAAAATAGGCCGCTTCGGCATTGACCTCTTTCACCAGTGCGTCAATTGCCTGCCCCAAGGTGCCGTCCCTTTCAGCCTGATTGCCTTTTTCAACCGGGATCGTGAATTTCAGCATCAGACGCATTGCTTTTTCCTCGGGCAAATAAACTGTTCAATGCGGAAAAGCTGTTACGTTCTCGCGCGCCAGTCAAGGTGCTTGACGGTGTCAGCCCTGGAATAACAAAAGGGCGCCCAAATGGCGCCCTTCCGTTTTTCCGCTAACCTTGTGCTTAGCAGCTGTAGTACATGCCGTACTCAACCGGGTGCGGGGTGTGCTCGTAGGTTTCGACCTCTTCCATCTTCAGTGCGATGTAGCCGTCGATCTGGTCCTTGGTGAACACGTCGCCCTGCAGCAGGAAGTCGTGATCCGATGCCAGAGCTTCCAGAGCCTCACGCAGGCTGCCGCAAACGGTCGGGATATCAGCCAGTTCTTCGGCAGGCAGATCGTACAGGTTCTTGTCCATGGCTTCGCCCGGATCGATCTTGTTCTTGATGCCGTCCAGACCGGCCATCAACAACGCGGCAAACGCCAGGTAGGGGTTTGCGGCCGGATCGGGGAAGCGAGCCTCGACGCGCTTGGCTTTCGGGCTTTCGGTCCACGGAATACGGACACAACCCGAACGGTTTCGGGCCGAATAGGCGCGCAGAACAGGGGCTTCAAAACCCGGGATCAGACGCTTGTAGCTGTTGGTCGACGGGTTGGTGAAGGCGTTCAGGGTTTTGGCGTGCTTCAGAACTCCGCCGATGAACCACAAGGCTTCGTCCGACAGGTCAGCATACTTGTCGCCCGCGAAGAGCGGTTTGCCGTCTTTCCAGATCGACATGTTCACGTGCATGCCGGTGCCGTTGTCACCTGCAATCGGTTTCGGCATGAACGTAGCCGATTTGCCGTAGGCGTGCGCAACGTTGTGGATGACGTACTTGTATTTCTGCAGCTCGTCGGCCTGCTTGGTCAGGCTGTCGAAGATCAGGCCCAGTTCGTGCTGGC
This sequence comes from Ruegeria sp. HKCCD9138, assembly GCF_057220975.1. NCBI lineage: Bacteria > Pseudomonadati > Pseudomonadota > Alphaproteobacteria > Rhodobacterales > Roseobacteraceae > Ruegeria > Ruegeria sp. HKCCD9138. The sequence continues at coordinate 298,149 of NZ_JBWVAZ010000004.1, forward strand.
AGGACGCAACCTCGTGGTGGTGCTTGTCGACCTTCATGCCCAGACGCTTCATGGTCGACAGCATTTCAGAACGCAGGTCCTGTGCTTCGTCAATCGGGTTGACCGGGAAGTAACCACCCTTGACGCCCGGACGATGGCCCATGTTGCCCATCTCGTACTCGGTGTCGGTGTTCCACGATGCGTCGGTTGCATCAACTTCGTACGATACTTTGTTGATAGTGTTCGAGAAACGAACGTCGTCGAACAGGAAGAATTCAGCTTCGGGACCGAAGAATGCTGCATCGCCAATGCCTGATGCCTTCAGGTATGCTTCGGCTTTCTGAGCGGTGCCGCGCGGATCACGCTCATAAGCTTCGCCAGTGTCGGGCTCGACAACCGAGCAATGTACGCAGATGGTTTTTTCGGCGTAGAACGGATCGACATAGGCGCTGTCGGTGTCGACCATCAGCTTCATGTCCGATGCTTCGATCGACTTCCAGCCCGCAATGGACGAACCGTCGAACATAAAGCCTTCTTCCAGGAAGTCCTCGTCAACCTGGTCGGCCATCAGGGTCACGTGCTGCAACTTGCCGCGCGGGTCGGTAAAGCGAACATCGACGTATTCGGCGCCTTCGTCCTTGATCAGCTGAAGAACTGCGTCCTTGCTCATACTCTTGTTTCCTCTGATTTGAAGATTGGTCTTGTTACAGTGCTTCCGAACCGGTCTCACCGGTACGGATGCGAATGGCTTGTTCAACGAGCGAGACGAAGATCTTGCCGTCGCCGATCTTGTCAGTTTTTGCGGCCGAGACGATGGCGTCGATTGCTGCATCGACCTGATCGTCGTCCAGAACGACTTCGACCTTTACCTTGGGCAGAAAGTCGACAACGTATTCCGCACCGCGATACAGTTCGGTGTGGCCCTTTTGACGGCCGAACCCTTTTACCTCGATCACGCTGAGGCCTTGGATGCCGACGTCCTGCAATGCCTCTTTCACTTCGTCCAGTTTGAACGGCTTGATGATCGCTTCGATCTTTTTCATCCCGGCTCACCTCACATGGTTGTCACGACCGCACTGATCACGTCTAAGATCGTGCGGCAATGTGATTGCGGAATTGGCCGCAATCCGATGCACTGAAATCAGGTGGTGGGTTATTTTTTAGCCGTGTTGCACAAAAAGTAATCGAAATTGAATCGCGCAGGGGTTTGAGATGACGGAATTGCTGACAGCGGCACAGATGCGGGCGTTAGAACAGGCGGCGATTGAGTCCGGTGAGGTGACTGGTCTGGAGTTGATGGAACGCGCCGGTCGCGGTGTTGTCGAGGCTATTTTCGAAGAGTGGCCGGAGCTGAAAAGGCGAGGGGCCAGCCCCTCGCGCTCCCCGGAGTATTTGGGAAAAGATGAAGACCAGCCGTTGCAGGGTGTCGTGCTGTGCGGGCCGGGCAACAACGGTGGAGACGGCTTTGTCGTTGCGCGACTGCTGCATGACATGGGATGGGATGTAGAAGTTCTTCTGCATGGTGATCCTTCGAAATTACCACCGGATGCCAGGACGAATTTCGAACGGTGGCGGGGCCGCGTCGTCGATGTCAACAATCTGGCTGAAGCCAGAATACCGCATCCGGACCTTCAGGTTGATGCGCTGTTCGGCACGGGTCTTACACGGCCGGTGGATGATCCTGCACTATGTGAGGTCCTCTGGGCGCATGATGATGCCGAAACCGCATGGGATATGCGCGACAGCGGGGCCGGTACGGAGATAGTGCCGCCGCGTACAGTTGCGATAGATATGCCGTCGGGGCTGTGTTCGGATTCAGGTAAGGTTCTGGGTGGCGTTTTTCCGGAACATGGGCGGCGCTGTGCCAGATCGGCACTCACCGTGACGTTCCATTCGAGGAAAACCGGACACACGCTTGACGAGGCACACGTGTATTGCGGCAGGCTGGTTGTCAAAGATATCGGGCTGAAATCCGATGTTGACAATGGTGATGTCGTGACCTTGGTGGGGCAACCGTTACGCAGCTGGCTGGAGAAAGGCCGGACAGGTCACAAATACGCGCACGGGCACGTATTGGTGCTTTCGGGTGGGCCGGGTGCAACAGGTGCGGCGCGGTTGGCGGCGCGTGGGGCTCTGCGGACGGGGGCGGGGCTGGTAACACTTGGAGTGCCTCCTTCGGCGCAGTTGGAGGTGGCGAGCCAGATTACGGCGATCATGCTGCGCCGGATTGAGGATGCGGATGCCTTGTCCGGCGTTTTGCAGGATGAACGGTTGAATGCGCTGTGTCTGGGACCGGGGCTCGGCATGGAGCGCGCGTCGGCTTTGGTTCCTGCGGCACTTGCGGCTGGCCGTGGCACTGTGCTCGATGCCGACGCCTTGTCTGCTTTTGAAGATGATCCTGAAGCTCTGTTCGACCTTCTGCATGAGGACTGTGTCCTCACGCCACATGCCGGCGAGTTTGCACGGCTTTTTCCCGATATCGCCCGAAAACTGTCCGCAGTTCCGGAAAAAGGCCCGGCCTATTCCAAGGTGGACGCAACCCGCGAGGCGGCAGAACGGGCTGGGTGTGTGGTTCTGTTCAAGGGGCCCGACACGGTGATAGCCGCGCCCGACGGGCGGTGTGCGATCAATTCGGCCCAATACGAGCGTTCTGCACCGTGGCTTGCGACAGCGGGTTCCGGCGACGTTCTTGCCGGATTTATCACCGGGTTGCTGGCGCGGGGATTTGAACCCATGCAAACCGCTGAAACGGCTGCCTGGCTGCACGTTGAATGCGCACTAACGTTTGGCCCGGGTCTGATTGCGGAAGACCTGCCCGAGCAGCTTCCTGCCGTATTCAGAGAACTTGATATCTAGTAATGATCGGCGATAAATGGCCGAAGGCTGCAAAAAGTGGCAAGCTTTCGCCGCTGTGTCCCGGCACATGCATGGCGGGTGTTTGCAAGACGCAGAGCTCGGCGTCAGAATTTCCTTGGGCTTGGCATCGGTTTCATCGTACCTAAGCTTTAAAGCATTGATAATGAGAAATAATCGCCACGGTTTTTTGAGAGGGCTGTGGCTGAAAAGCAATGAAGGCAGAACTTGAATGGGCCATCTCTGGAAACACAAATTTTTGTGATCATCTGGCAGTATGTAACAACCCGAACCATTCATGGTGGACGACATGACAGTGAGTTTAAAGCGAACTTCCATCGCGGCGATTCTGGCCGCGACGACGGCAATTCCCGCAGCCGCCGAGCTGAAGTATGACAACAACAGCGGTGGCTATGTGCTGTTATACGGTCAGTTGCACCCGGCCCTGATCTCGGTGGATGACGGGCAGCAGACCGAGACACGGGTTCTGGATCATAATCTGTCGAACAGCCGGGTCGGGCTGCGCCTGTTGCAACCATATGGCAGCAACGAATTTACATTTCGTTTCGAAACCGGGTTGGGTCTGCCAAATTCCAGTGAATGGAGCCAGCTCGGCACGAATTTCAGTGGCTGGACGCGCGAAGATATCCGCCACGTGGATTTTGCACTTGGAAACGAGGACTGGGGTAAAGTTTCAGCCGGGCAGGGCAGTATGGCCTCGGACGGTGCGGCTGAAGTTGATGCCTCTTATGTTGGTACGGCGCTCTATGCGTTTACCAATGATGAAAACTCGGGCTTTTTCTATCGAAATGTGAACGGCATGCTGAGCAACATTACAGTTGGCGACAGCAGCGACGATTTCGATGGCTCTCGCAGGGGGCGGGTTCGGTATGACACGCCTGAATTCGGTGGCGGCTTCAGGGCAGCAATTGCGTACGGCCAGAACATTCTGTCCTCAAGCGACGACGATGACTACTATGACGCGGCGCTGTACTATGACAGAACGCTTGCAAGCGGAGCCTTGGTCAAGGGTGGCCTGGCCTATGCGGTGCGCGACCGTGCCGACAACTCGGGCAACCGAAAGGATGTGATCGGGTCGGCTTCGGTTCTATTGAAAAGTGGCCTGAGTTTCACGGTCGCTGCAGGTAACCGCGATGATGAGCGGGCCGGAGCAAGCGATCCGAATTATTTCTACGGCAAGATAGGCTACGAGGAAGACAACCTGATAGCTTGGGGTAAAACCGGCTTCGGTATCGACTACTATGATGGTGCGGATTTCAACAGCACCGGTTCCTCGACCAGCGCATGGGGTATTGCCGTCATTCAGGAAATCAAGAGCATCAATACCGAAGCCTATCTCAAGTACCGCGTGCATGACTTTGAAGACAGCACGTCCTCGTTCGACAAAAACGAGGCCTGGGTGCTGGGGGCACTCTGGAAGTTCTGACGTTGTTTCCCTGTCAACTGGACGCGCCCCGGTTTCATCCGGGGCGTTTTTTTGTCCGATAAGACGGCAAATGAAGGCTCATTAGACCTTTGCCTCTTGCACGCGGGCGGCTGGGCAAATAGAAGGCGTCAAATTTGCCCGGCGCGCCCTTTTTGCGCGCCCCGAATCCTATGGGGACTACCATAATGCAGGTAACCGAGACGCTGAACGAAGGTCTGAAACGCGGCTACAACATTGTTGTGACCGCAGCCGAGCTGGACGACAAGGTCAACGAGAAACTGACTGAGGCGCAGCCTGAAATCGAAATGAAGGGTTTCCGCAAGGGCAAGGTGCCGATGGCACTGCTGAAGAAGCAGTTTGGCCAGCGCCTGCTGGGCGAAGCGATGCAGGAATCCATCGACGGCGCGATGAACCAGCACTTCGAGGACAGCGGCGAACGCCCCGCGCTGCAGCCCGAGGTCAAGATGACCAACGAGGACTGGAAAGAAGGCGACGATGTCGAGGTCGCGATGTCCTATGAAGCGCTGCCTGAAATCCCTGAAGTTGACCTGAAATCGCTCGAGCTGGAGAAGCTGGTTGTCAAAGCCGATGACGCTGCCGTTGAAGAGGCGCTGAACAATCTGGCGGAAACCGCACAGAACTTCAAAGCGCGCCGCAAGGGCTCGAAAGCCAAGGATGGCGACCAGATCGTGTTCGACTTTGTAGGTTCGGTCGACGGCGAAGAGTTCGAGGGCGGATCGGCCGAAGATTATCCGCTGGTTCTGGGGTCGAACAGCTTCATCCCCGGCTTCGAAGAGCAGCTGGTCGGCGTCAAAGCTGAAGAAGTGAAAGACGTCAAGGTTACTTTCCCTGCCGAATACGGTGCCGAGCACCTGGCCGGCAAAGACGCTGTGTTCACCTGCACCATCAAGGAGGTGAAGGAACCGGTTGCGGCCGAAATCGATGACGAACTGGCCACGAAATTCGGCGCAGAGGACCTGGCCGCTCTGAAAAGTCAGATCTCAGAGCGTCTGGAAGCTGAATATGCCGGCGCCGCACGTGCTGTCATGAAGCGTGCCTTGCTGGATGCGCTGGACGAGAAAGTGTCCTTCGACCTGCCGCCATCGCTGGTCGACGCTGAGGCAAAGCAAATCGCGCATCAGCTGTGGCATGAAGAAAACCCCGAGGTTGAAGGCCACGATCACGACCCGATCGAGCCGACCGAAGAGCACACCAAACTGGCCGAGCGTCGTGTGCGTCTGGGCCTGCTGCTGGCCGAGCTGGGCCAGAAGGCCGAGGTTGAAGTCACCGATTCCGAAATGACTCAGGCGATCATGAATCAGGCGCGTCAGTACCCGGGCCAGGAGCGTCAGTTCTTCGAATTCGTGCAGCAGAACGCTCAGATGCAGCAGCAATTGCGCGCACCGATCTTCGAAGACAAGGTTGTCGATTATGTCTTCGAACTGGCGCAGGTGACTGACAAAGAAGTCAGCAAAGACGATCTGCAAAAGGCCGTTGAAGCGCTGGAAGTGGAATAACCCACTTTTCCCTTTCTCCCAAAGGGGCAAAATAAAAGCGGAGCCGTCTGACCTTGGACGGCTCCGCATGGGTGGCTTTTGAACTCATGAGGTGAGGGGGTCAGGCCTCATTAGCAAAAGCACGGGGGGTTCCGAGCAGAGCGGACCTTTGCTCTGGCGTGAATCTGTCCGTAAGTTCCTCGATCAACTTGAGAACCGCCTCCTTTTCGGCTTCGGTCTGGGCAGCGCTCATCTGCTCCACGAAGTATTTCTCAAGTTCGGTCAGTGGCTTATGGTCGCGATTGGCCGGGCTTTTTTCCGCGGCCTTCTTGGCTTCGAACATTGCCAGCGCGTTTTCTTCATCGATGAACACATCCTCGTGGATGCCGGCAAACTCGCGAATGTTCGAGATGCGCTCTTCCGTGCAATCCAGCAACGCTGCCAGCGCCGGGACCTTGCCCATTGGCACAGTCTTTCCGACATAGTCGTAAGGCGCGCAGTTCGACCGTTTGAGAACGCGATCCATAACCGGATCAATCACGGTAATAATATCCTGAATACCCGCGCTGCGAGCGTATTCAAGCGAGCCGATCATCAGTTCGCAGGTGGCATAGGACACCGAGTTCTTTTCTTTACCGCGTGTCAGACGCTGCGTGTCGACGCAGAACCGTGTGGATTCCCACATCGTGGCGCTGCGGATCGGTGCCTCGCCGCACAGAATAGCCGAGAATACATCTGACAGCATGTGCGGACCTGTGGTCTGGAGTGCACGCACGGCAGCGACGACATTCCCCCCGTCGTCGAGGCCGATCACATATGCAGGATCCAGGTGATCGAACTGATCGATTTCCTTGCCATCTTCGATGTTAACGTCCCAACCGAGACGTCCCCCGAAAACCCTGGCCCTCAGTTCGAACATGTCGTCGAGAACCTCGCTGAACAGATGTCTGTTCAGCCCGTCAACTACTAAGATCATATCATCCCCCTTCGAGTGGTATGTCGGTGACAGTAACGTTACCGGTTTCCCACAGCGAATCTATTGGGGGTTTCCCGTAATCTCGGCCATTTCAAGCCCAAAAATTTGCGAATTTGGCTTTAGCCAGGGTAAATTAACCCGATTCCAATTGCCCGTCCGACCGCCTGTGGCGTTGTCAGCGCGTTCAGTTTCTCGCGCGCGGACCGCAAATGCACCTCAACCGTGCGGTGCGAAATGGACAAAATGTCTCCGATATCCTGCTGCGATTTTCCGGCTGCGGCCCACTGAAGTATCTCCAGCTCTCTGCTTGACAGAGTGGGGTGGTACAGCATCCGGCTGAGGGCGTCGGATGTCATGACGTTGTCATGAATATGCACAGCCAGCGACTGCAGATCGCTGATAACGTTGGGGACGAGTTTTTTCCATTCTTCGCGGCTGCAATCGCGTGTTGCGCTCAGCAATCCGATATCGCCATAGGGGCCGCGAACCGGAATGGTAATGCCCTGATCCGGAATCCCGAAGTCATGAGCGTCCCGGAATACCCGTTGAAAATTCTTGCTACGTTCCAGCCGGCTCCAGTCCACCGGAGCAATGCTGCGCTGGCTCATGTGCAATGTCGGATCGATCAGGTGCAGGCCCTGTTCCTGGTAATGGACTTTCCAGTCGTCCCCATAGGTCACATGCCCATGTATGGTGCCGGCAGCCGGGTTCATGCCCGCATATGCGGCATGATCCATCTCGTATTTGTCGCAGACCTGCTTAAGGAACTCATCGTAATGAGTATCCTCTTGGGGAAGGGTGCTGAGATCTACAATTTCCATAAGGTTAACTACCTAAACCCGACGGTACGGGCGACCCCAATTACGCCAGGCAAAATTCTCCCACCCTCCTAGCGCTGTTTAAAACACCATATTTTCAGGTATATGACAAGAAGATGTGGTAAATGTCTGCCTTTTAGAGAAACATGCTCTCTAATTGCACGTTTTTATTAAGTTTTTGGTGCGGCGTTCAGTGGATACCCGGCTGGAGGTACGGAAAACCGGTATTGATCAACCTTGATATGCGTGCATTTTTGGTTGGTTTTGCGCGTTTTTCAAGCTTATTCGGCAGCTGGGACCAGACCGGTTTCTACCAGCATTCCGCGTTTCTTGGCCTCGGGATAATAGCCCTTGGCATACAGGAAAATGGCGCGCTGTTGGTCGCCGTCGGACAGCAGCCAGGCGCCGCGCAGGTACTTTCCGGCGAATTCCAGGTTAGTGTCGGCGTCCAGCAGCCCTTGGGCATTGCCCTTGTATCCCATGGAACGAGCGGTTGCCGGGAGGATTTGCAGCAACCCATAATAGGGGCGGTTTACAGCCCAGGGTCGGTGCGTACTTTCCCGGATTGCAAGCTTGTGGACCAACTCGCGTGGAATGTCGTATTCATCCGCCCATTTGTTGATCGAGGCCCGCAATTCGGGTGTTTCGTTTGGATAAAGCGGAGGATTAAATGTATCAGCGCGGTCTGCCGTGTTGGGTCCGCCGCAGGCGGCAAGAGGTGCCAGCAACAGAATGGTTAGCAGACTGCGGCGAAAGGTATTTGTCATTAAAACTCTCCCGGACATTGCGGCGATATTAGGCGGGCAGGACCGGGCCGCAAGCTAAAGGCGTTGATCAGGCAGAAACCTGCGCGCAAAACGTGCAAAAAATAAGGCCGCGCTGAAACAGCGCGGCCCCAAATTTTCTCGATGGCAGCCCGATCAGGATTTTGCTTCGTCTTCTTCGGCCGGAGCTTCTTCGGTTACCAGCTCTTCGTCTTCCGAAGCGGCCGAACCGATGTCGTCGAACAGTTCGGAGATCTCGAATTCAGCGGCGGCTTCTTCTTCAGCAGCCAGTTCCTGAATCGATTTACCAGATGCCTGCAGTTCGGCTTCTTCTTCCGAACGGGCGACGTTCATCTTGATTTCAACTTCGACTTCGGGGTGCAGGTTAACTGCTACCGAATGCAGGCCCAGCTCCTTGATCGGCGCGACCAGAGCGATCTGCTTCTTGTCGACGGTGAAGCCGGCCTCGGTCGCGGCGTCTGCAGCGTCACGCGGAGTGACCGAGCCGTACAGAGCACCAGCATCGGACGCCGAGCGAATCACGATGAACTGCTGGCCGTCCAGCTTTTCAGCCAGTGCTTCAGCTTCTTTCTTGGTTTCCAGGTTGCGGGCCTCAAGCTGCGCTTTCTGGGCTTCGAACGAGGCAATGTTGGCCTCGGACGCGCTCAGCGCTTTGCCTTGGGGCAGCAGGAAGTTGCGGGCAAAGCCGGGCTTGACGTCAACGACGTCGCCCATCTGACCCAGTTTAGCAACACGTTCCAGAAGGATAACTTGCATGTCAGTCTCTCCTTACTTCACGGCGTAGGGCAGCAGGGCGAGGAAACGCGCGCGCTTGATAGCACGGGCCAGTTCACGCTGCTTTTTCGCCGAAACGGCGGTGATGCGAGAAGGAACAATCTTGCCGCGCTCAGAGATGTAGCGCTGCAGCAGACGGGTGTCCTTGTAGTCGATTTTCGGCGCGTTCTCACCCGAGAACGGGCAGACCTTGCGGCGGCGGAAAAATGGTTTTGCGGCCATGGTTTATGTCCTTATCTCAGGCGTTGATCAACGACGCTCGCGGCGGTCGCCACGGTCGTCACGTTTCTGCATCTGAACCGACGGGCCGTCTTCGTGACCGTCGACCTTGATGGTCAGAACGCGCATGACATCTTCGTGCAGACGCATCAGGCGCTCCATCTCCTGAACCGCACCCGAAGGGGCGTCGGTTTTCAGAAACGCGTAGTGACCTTTGCGGTTCTTGTTGATCTTGTAGGCCATCGTCTTGACACCCCAGTACTCGCTGTCGACGAGGTTGCCGCCATTGTCGGACAGCACGGTGCCAAAGTGTTCGATCAGGCTTTCGGCCTGCGCGTTGGACAGGTCCTGACGCGCGATCATTACATGCTCATACAGTGGCATGTTCACTCCTGTTTATATCAAGGCGCATTTCAAAGGCCGGGCTGTCCGATCCTTCGCGACCCTGCCACGAGAGGCTGCGCGATTCATGTGTATTGCGAAGGATGGCCCCATATACACGTTTCCGCGCGAGGGGCAAGCCCTGCCACATATGCCATTGTGAAGTCGCCCTATTTCCATTGCACCGCCCAATTCCTGACGCTTTTCGACCCGAGGTTGTTCATTAAGCCGGGAGCACCCGGACCACCGGAACTAAAGACAGGGCGAGACAAATGGCCGTGACGAATACGAATACCATCAAGCAAGCCGCGACCGGCGCCGCTTTTGACAAATCCGTACCCGTTCTGATCACATTTGCGCCGAACTGGAAAGCACGGATGATCCTTTTCCGTGTCATTGGCGCCTTTATGATCGTATCGGCCTTTTCAATGTGGTTGATGCCCGGATCGGTTATGGGAACCGACGTTTGGCCGATCAAACTGGCTGCATCACTTATGTTCCTGATCGCAGGTGTCAGCCTGTTGACCATCGAAATTCTGGACGCCCGCCCGGATGCCTATTTCGATCCGATCCGTCGCGAAGTGCGCATTTTGCAGAAGAATGAAAACGGACGCCCCCAAACCGTGCTACGCCGCAGCTATGACTCGCTGGGAGGTGCGAGGTTTGACGAAGGTCAGGTGGAACTGTTCGACGTGGACGGTAGCCTGCTGATGAAGCTGCCGCTGGAATCGGCGGATGTCAGCCGGGCGCTGAAAGGGCAGTTGAGCCAAAACGTTCCGATTTTCGCGTAAAATCCGATCTGTTCAAAAAGGAACAGAAATTGTGAATCAATTGACCTTGTGTGCCGCCCTTGGGCGGCACATTTACTTTGGCGAGCAACCCGTTCGGTTTGCATTCACAAAATTGCGGAGATTGTTATGAAATCCACCCTTCTTGCTGCTGCTCTGGCCGTATCGGCGACTTCGGCGTTTGCTGTCGATGACAAAAATGCCGAGAAGTACATTCTGGATCCCAGCCACAGCCAGGTCGTATTCTCATACAACCACCTTGGGTATTCCACCACGACCGGCATGTTCTCGGGCTTTGAAGGCGAAATCATGTTCGACCAGAAAAATCCGGCCGAGTCGAGCGTGAGCGTTTCCCTGCCCGTTGTCGAAATGATCACCGGTTGGAAGCCGCGCGAAGATCACTTTATGACCGACGACTTTTTTGGTGCAGCCGAGGGCGACCTTATCACTTTCACGTCGACCGGGATCGAGGTCACTGGTGAAAACACAGCGAATATCACCGGAGATCTGACCATGAACGGTGTGACCAAGTCGGTCGTTCTGGATGCCAAGCTGAACCAGGTGGGTAATCACCCGATGGCCAACAAACCCTGGGCCGGTTTTGATGCCACCACCACACTGATACGCAGCGATTTTGATCTTGGCCAATTCGCACCATTTGTCAGTGACGAGGTTGAGGTCAAAATTTCGATCGAGGCGCAGAAGGCCGAGTAACTTGGAGCCGAGCCCCCAAAATGGAAACCGCCGGAGCCGTCAGCTCCGGCGGTTTTCTTTATTCTGCACGGGTTGCTGTCAGTTCGATTGAGACGGCAACCCCAAAACCCAGCGACTCTTCGGTCGGTTGAGATTCACCGACATTGAAATCGAGGCGGTTAAGGTCAACGACCCCGGTCACGCCAGCTGTGTCGCCCTGAATGTCCAGTGTGAATGGCAAGATGATATCCAGCGTTTGGTCACGGATGGTCAGCGGCCCGCGGGCCTCGAATCCTGAATCCGTTTTGTACAGGTCTGCCTTGAAAGTGGCGGTCGGAAAGCTGGAGGCATCAAAGAAGTCTGCGCCTTTGGCCTGATCCGAGACCGTGCCCAGGCTCAGAGAGCCAATCGCAATGGTGACGTCGGCCGAGCCTGCGAGGCCTAGCTCAGTGGGTTCTTCAAAAGCGATGGCTGCTGTCCAGTCGGCAAATGTGCCGGTCACCGGGCTTCCAAGCTGTGTGATTGTGATCGACAGGGTACCGTCCTGAACCTGCCACTCAGACTGAACCTCGGTCAGTTCGGCCGTGTCGGTGTCTGCATCAGAATGGTGAGTGAAAACGCCCGCAAACCAGCCGCCGACCAGAACCGCGATCCAGACAACCAATGCAGCCATAACGGGAAGGGCGGAGTGTTCCTGCTGAGGCGGTTCAGGTGCGTCGGCGCGGCCCGGCAGCATCCGACTGAGAGTGCTGTCCTTGTCGACGACATGATGCTTCAACGCACCGAGAATGTGCAGGGCCAGTGCGCCAAGCAGCAGCCAGATGAACAGCCAGTGCAGGTCGGCAACAAACTCTGACAGGGCCGCCGACTTGGGAATGAAGGGCAGGTTTTGTCCGAATGGCCAAAGGATGGGCGCAAACCCCTCGGCCGAGGCGTGGTGAATCCATCCCGTCAGCGGCACCAGAACGAGCGAGGCATAAAGCACCCAGTGCACGGTTTCGGCGGCGAAGGCCTCAGGCTTGTTCTCGGCATTCAGAAGACCGGGTTTTGTTTGCGTTGCTGCCCAGAGGATTCGGGCCAACGCGACAAAGAAAACCGAAACACCGACGGTTTTATGTACCGAGAACACGCGTGCCGCCCGGGTGATGTCGTCCTCGGTTGTCGGAACTGCCGGGTCAAATACCGCATGTGCCAGGTTTTCGGCGACAAAACCCAGCGGAAGCGCGGTGAAGATCAACAAGGCCGTCAGCCAGTGAAAGGTCTTAGTTACGCTACCGTAACTGGAAAAGGAATTGGTCGATGCCATGGATTGAACGCTCCGGGATTCGGTGGTTGCGCTCAACGTAAAGCTGGCGGGAATTGACACAAGTATGAGAGAACGCACAGCAATGGTGCCCGAATGCAGAAAGCAGGCAACGCTTGTGCCAGACGGTCAGTCAGTTTACACCCCGCCGCAACCTGACGACATCCAAGAGGCAACAATGACACGCGCGTTCGTTTTTCCCGGGCAAGGCGCCCAGACCATAGGAATGGGCAAAGCTCTGGCCGAGGCATACCCGGCCGCCCAGGCCGTTTTCGATGAGGTCGACGAAGCCCTGAGTGAAAAGCTGAGCACATTGATCTGGGATGGTGATATTGCAGATCTGACCCTGACCGAAAACGCGCAACCTGCGCTGATGGCAACCTCGATGGCGGCCATGCGCGCGCTTGAGGCAGAAGGTGTTGCGATCACCGATGCGGTCTTTGTGGCGGGGCATTCTTTGGGAGAATACTCGGCGCTTGCTGCTGCGGGCTCGTTATCGGTTGGCGATACGGCCCGTTTGTTGCGGACCCGCGGGCTGGCCATGCAAAGTGCCGTGCCGGTGGGCGAGGGCGCGATGGCCGCCATTCTTGGGTTGGATCTGGACGCTGTGCGCGCGGTGGCCGAGGAGGCCGCGCAGGGTGAAGTGTGCCAGGCGGCCAACGACAACGATCCGACACAGGTTGTGGTGTCAGGCGCGAAGGCTGCCGTTGAGCGTGCAGCCGAAATCGCCAAAGAGAAGGGCGCGAAGCGGGCAGTGATGCTGCCGGTCAGCGCTCCTTTCCACTGCGCGCTGATGCAACCGGCCGCCGATGCCATGGCCGAGGCTTTAGCCGATGTTCAGATCAAAGCGCCGGCGGTTCCTCTGATTGCCAATGTTCGGGCCGAAGCGGTCACCGATCCGGACTTGATCCGCACACTCCTCGTCGAACAGGTCACCGGTTCGGTTCGGTGGCGTGAAAGCGTTCAGTATATGGCGGTGCAGGGCGTGACCGAGACTTGGGAGATCGGTGCCGGCAAGGCGCTGTCCGGTATGATCCGAAAGATCGACCGCGCCATTGCGGGCAAAGCGGTTGGATCTCCGGAAGATGTTCAAAAGGCCGTTCAGGTCGAAGAGTAACCTAAAGACTGCGTCAACAACGACGAGACAAGAGGGAAACCGAATGTTTGATTTGACAGGTAAGAACGCGCTGATCACTGGCGCGTCGGGCGGTATAGGGGGCGATATTGCCCGTGCTCTGCACGGTGCGGGCGCAACCGTTGGATTGTCCGGCACGCGGGTCGAACCGCTGCAGGCGCTTGCAGATGAGTTGGGCGAGCGTGCGCACGTCCTGCCTTGCAACCTGAGCGACCCGGACGCTGTCGAGGCGCTGCCGAAACAGGCTGCCGAGGCAATGGGATCGGTCGATATCCTGGTCAACAATGCGGGCATCACGCGGGACAACCTGTTCATGCGGATGTCGGATGAAGAGTGGCAGAGCGTGATTGATGTGAACATGACGGCGACCATGAAGCTGTGCAAAGGCGTCATCCGCGGCATGATGAAGGCACGCTGGGGCCGGATTGTGAACATCTCGTCCGTGGTTGGTGCGATCGGCAACCCCGGTCAGGCGAACTATGCCGCCTCAAAGGCGGGTATGGTCGGGTTTTCCAAGGCATTGGCGCATGAGGTGGCGACGCGTGGAATAACCGTGAACGCGGTGGCCCCGGGCTTTATCACGACAGCGATGACCGAAAAACTGACCGATGATCAGAAGGCCGGATTGCTCAGGCAGGTTCCCGCGGGTCGCATGGGCGAACCGGGTGAAATCGCGGCGGCTGTTCTGTATCTGGCCAGCCCCGAGGCAGGCTATGTTACCGGAAGCACCTTGCATGTGAATGGCGGTATGGCCATGTTGTAATCGCAATTCGGGGTTGGCGCGAAAGCGTTTGCCTTGGGCGTTGTCTGTGCTATAGGCGGCGCACATGCGTAGGAACCGGTCGAATAGGCCGGTTCTCTGATTTCCCGGGCATCCGGGACCCAAACGCCCGGAACGGGCACATAAAGGCCAACCCGATCGGGCAAGGGCAGAACCGGGCGGATCGCCCTGAAATGGAATGAGGAATAGATATGAGCGACGTCGCAGATCGCGTAAAAAAGATCGTTGTTGAGCACCTGGGTGTGGAAGAAGACAAGGTTGCGGAAAACGCGTCCTTCATCGACGATCTGGGTGCCGACAGCCTGGACACTGTTGAGCTGGTCATGGCCTTCGAAGAAGAGTTCGGCATCGAGATCCCAGATGACGCAGCCGAAACCATCCAGACCTTCGGCGACGCGGTCAAATTCATCAGCGAAGCTTCCTAAGAGCTTCGGAGTTGAAAAAATCGGCGCTTCCGGGCAACGGAGGCGCCGTTTTTTATGGCCTGACAGAATTTATTCTTGCGTGCGGAACAGGTGGTTCGCAGTCTGACCCGTGAGGCATATTTCGAGCGGGCAAGGGCATGATAAGATCCACCCCGATGATAAACACGGCGCGCCTGACGCTGTGCGCGATGCGGCCCGAGGATTTCGGGCGGTTCGCTGAAATCTGGAGCAACCCCGAGGTTGTGCGCCATGTTGGCGGCACGCCCCGAACAAGGGGCGAGGCGTGGGATTCCTTTCTGCGCAATGCCGGGCACTGGCAGATGACTGGATTTGGTCAGTGGGGCGTTGTGCTTCAGTCGAATCGCACATTGATAGGTCAGGCCGGTTTTTTTTATGGAAATCGTTGTTTGGGATCGGATTTCGACTCGTTCCCGGAGGCCGGTTGGGTCTTGGCGCCGGAAGGCCAGGGGCAGGGATACGGCTATGAAGCCGCGAAGGCAGCCCATGAGTGGTTCGATAGGGTCATTCCGGGACCTCTGGTGGCGATGGTCAATGCGGAAAACACGGTATCTCAGAACCTTGCATTGAAACTTGGGTATGAGCTGCTGCGCGAAGCCGAGTATAGGAATACTCCGGTGCATCTGTTTCGGCGGAACGGCCCTCCTGCTTTGGCGTGAAACACGTCCTCTGCCGCAATGCCGCAAAATGACTCGACTTTGCCGATCTTATGAGATTTGACGCCGGACTCTGCGTGTATGGTATCGTGAAGTTGCAGAATGATTCAGCGGAGGATTTGGGTCATGATGATTTACCCCACGATGGAGTTGCAGAACGGTCGCTGCGTGACCCTCGAGAAAGGCCGTCTGGACGAGCCGATGATCTGGCACGTGGACCCGGTCGAGACTGCGCGCAGCTGGTCTGCGGCAGGGGCCGAATGGATGCACCTGACCGATTTCGATGCGATCGAAGGGCGGGACACCAATGTTGAACTGATCGAAGAGATAATTCGTTCGGCTGAGATGCCCGTTCAGTTGGCTGGTGGAATGCGCACTCGCGAGCGGATCGAACACTGGATCGACAAGGGCGCAGGGCGTGTCGTCGTTGGAACGCTGGCGGCGTTTGATCCCCATCTGGTCAAGGAATTGGCAAAGCTCTATCCCGATCAGATCGTTCTGGCCGTTGACGTTTGGCAAGGCTATGTGATGACCGAAGGGTGGCGCAGCCAAAGCGCGTTTACCCCGGATGCTTTCATCGAAGCTTTCGCCGATGCGCCATTCTCGGCAATCGTGGTCACGGACATTGACAGCGACATGGAAGATGTCGAGGCGCAGCTGGGGCTGATTTCGGGATTGGCGGAAAAGTCCCGTACCCCTGTCATCGCCAGCGGTGTGGTGCGCACGGCCGACGATATTTCTCGTTTGGCGTATATCCACAACATCTCGGGCGCGATTGTTGGTCGAGCTTTGTTCCGCAAGACACTGACGGTGGAAGAAGCATTGGCGGTCGCAAAAACTGCGCACGAGCCGGTAGCCCAGTTCCAGTAATTTCATCACAAGCAACCCAGCCTGCCTCACGTCCGATTGTGACGTGGGGTGGGTCTTTGTTTGTTGTGATCTTTCCCGATTAATCAGGACCGCTTTTGGTGGATTGAGCGACATGATGCCGGTATGGATTATGCCGAAGCTCTTGCCCCCGGACCCCGGGCCGGGGTATGAGCGGTTCTCATAACAGGAAGCAGGCAAGAGGCATTTCATGCGCAGAGTCGTTGTTACCGGTCTGGGATTGGTCACTCCTTTGGCCAGTGGGGTCGAGGAAACCTGGTCACGGCTGCTGGACGGAGAATCCGGCGCGGGCCCGATCACCCTGTTTGATGCCGAGGCAAGCGGGGTCACCACGACCTATGCCTGCGAAGTACCCCGAGGGGATGGCACAAACGGGACGTTCAACCCGGACGACTGGATGCCGCCGAAAGAACAGCGCAAGATCGAGGATTTCATTCTCTATTCGATTGCTGCGGCCGAGATGGCCTGCAAGGACGCCGGTTGGTTGCCCGAAGACGAAGAGGATCGTCTGCGCACAGGTGTCTTGATCGGCTCCGGGATCGGCGGGCTTGGGTCGATTGCCGAAACCGCGAACCTGATCCGCGACAAGGGTCCGCGCCGGGTGTCCCCGTTCTTTATTCCGGGCGCGCTGATCAACCTGGCATCGGGTCAGGTGTCGATCCGGTTTGGGTTCAAGGGGCCGAACCACTCGGTGGTCACGGCTTGCTCGACAGGTGCTCACGCCATCGGAGATGCCAGCCGCATCATTCGTTCGGGCGATGCCGATGTCATGATTGCCGGTGGTGGCGAAGGTTGCATTTGCGAAATTGGAATTGCCGGTTTTAACGCGTGCAAGGCATTGTCGACCAAATATGCGGACAATCCAAAGGCCGCCAGCCGACCCTATGATATTGATCGGGACGGATTTGTAATGGGCGAGGGCGCCGGGATCGTGGTGCTTGAAGACTACGAACACGCAAAGGCACGAGGAGCGAAGATCTACGCTGAGGTTCTGGGTTATGGCATGTCGGGTGATGCCTATCACATCACCGCACCCAGCGAGGACGGCGACGGGGCTGAACGATCGATGAAAGCGGCGCTGCGCAGTGCCGGACTTGAGCCGAAGGATCTGGATTACATCAACGCGCATGGCACATCGACCATGGCGGATACAATCGAGTTGGGTGCAGTGGAGCGCCTGCTGGGTGAGCACGCCGCAAACGCAACGATGAGTTCGACCAAATCCGCAACCGGTCACCTTCTTGGTGCTGCGGGCGCGATCGAGGCGATTTTCTCGATCCTCGCCATCCGCGACCAGGTCGCGCCGCCGACGATCAACCTGGACAATCCAGCAGTGGAAACGCCATTGGACCTCGCGCCGAACGCCAAGCGCGAAAGGGAAATCAGCGTGGCGCTGTCGAACTCGTTCGGGTTTGGCGGCACCAATGCAAGTGTGATCTTCGGAAAGGTCGGTTAAATGTGGCGGGCCTTAGCATCGAACGCGCTGACCATCCTGGTGGTCGGCCTGTTTCTGATGGGCGGTCTGATCCTGTGGGGGCAATCGCAATACAAGGCTGAGGGCCCGCTGGAAACCGCTATATGTCTGCAGGTCAAAAGCGGATCCAACATGACGCGGGTCAGCCGCGATCTTGAGGATCAGGGCGCCATCAGCAACGCAATGATTTTCCGGATGGCAGCGGATTACTCAGACAAGGCCCAGCAGCTGAAAGCCGGCAGCTTTCTGGTGCGCGAGGGCGCGTCGATGGAGCAGATCGTTGACGAGATCACACGCAGCGGTGCAAGCACCTGCGGTACAGAAATCGAGTACCGCATCGGTATCAACCGTATGCAAACGCGTGTGCGCGAGTTGGACCCTGCCACCTTGAACTTCGTCGAAATCGCCGCATTCGAAGTAGGGGAAGAGGAAGCCCCGGAAATCTACGCTAAGAAACGCGATGAAGCAGATACCCGGTATCGTGTTTCGCTCGCAGAAGGTGTCACCAGCTGGCAGGTTGTTGAAGCGCTGAAATCGGTGGACGTATTGGCCGGCGAAGTGGCGGAAATCCCGCCGGAAGGGATGTTGGCACCGGATAGCTACGAAGTCACGCCTGGAGAGGATCGCAACGCCGTTCTACAGGATATGGCGGAAAAGCAGCAGCTGAGGATCAACGCAGTATGGGAAGCGCGCCAAGAAGGGCTGCCGCTTGAAAGCCCGGAAGAGATGCTGATCCTTGCTTCGATCATCGAAAAGGAAACGGGCGTTCCGGAAGAGCGCAGACAGGTGGCCAGCGTATTTGTGAACCGTTTGAACCAGGGAATGAAGCTGCAGACGGACCCAACGGTTATTTATGGTGTAACCAAAGGGCAAGGGACTTTGGGGCGTGGTTTGCGAAGAAGTGAGCTTCGGCGTGCAACACCTTGGAACACGTACCTGATCGATGGTTTGCCGCCAACACCGATCGCCAATCCCGGGCTGGCCAGCCTGGAGGCGGCGGTGGCCCCGGACGACACCAATTTTGTGTTTTTTGTCGCCGATGGTACAGGCGGTCACGCCTTTGCGGAAACGCTGCAAGAGCACAACCGCAATGTTGCGAAATGGCGGGAAATCGAAGCCCAGCGAAATTCGGGTAATTGATGCGGACCCGGGTGGGTCCGCTTCCTGAAAACGGTAGAAACTAATCTGATCGGCGGGCAGATGCCTTGCCGATGAGATTTTGTTTTAGGCAGCCGACCGGCGACGCGGACGGCGGCGCTTGTTCGGTGCGGGCTGTTGTGCGCCAGAGTTGGGCTTGGGCTTGAAACCTCGACGGCGATTGCGCTGCTGACGCGCCGGTTTTTTGGGTTCCGCAAACTCGGGCATGGTGCCACTGGCAACCGGGATTTCGATCTTCATCAGTTTTTGGATCTGGCGCAGTTGATCGAGCTCATCGGGGGCACAGAACGCGATGGCCTGACCCTCGCGTCCGGCGCGCGCCGTGCGGCCGATGCGGTGGACATAGTTGTCAGGCACCTCTGGCAGATCGTAGTTGAACACATAGGCGACGCCGGGGATGTCGATACCACGGGCAGCCACGTCTGTGGCGACGAGGATGTTGATTTCACCTGCGCGGAAAGCTTTGATTGCGCGGTCACGCTGTCCCTGGCTTTTGTTGCCGTGGATTGACGCAGCGTTGAAGCCATCGGCAACCAGCCCTTTCATCAGCTTTTCTGCGCCGTGTTTGGTTCGTGCGAAGACCAGAGTAAGGGCGCCTGTATCTTGCGACAGGATTTCCCGCAGTTTTGCAGGTTTGTCGGGTTTACTGACGAAGTGCAGAGACTGGGTGATCTTATCAGCAGCCTTGCCCGGAGGCGAAACCTGCACACGCTGCGGATTGGTCAGGTAGGCGCGGCTCAGTTCCTCCATCTGCTTGGGCATGGTGGCCGAGAACAGCATGGTTTGACGGGGCGTGCCCAGCGCGGGTGCAATTCTGCGAAGGGCGTGGATGAAGCCCAGATCGAGCATCTGGTCTGCTTCATCCAGAACCAGATGGCGAACAGAACCAAGGTCAACGGCTCCACGCTCCATCAGGTCGATAAGGCGGCCCGGGGTGGCGACCAGAATGTCGGTGCCGCGGGCGAGAAACATGATCTGTTTGTTGATCGACTGTCCGCCGACCACGGTGGCGACGCGCAGTTTGGTTTTCTGTGTCAGATTGCGCAGGCTGTCGGCGATCTGGTTGACCAGTTCACGGGTCGGGGCAAGGATCAGTGCCTTCGCCGTCTTGGGATCCGGTTTGCCGGGTTGCGCCAGCAAGTGGTCGATCAGAGGCAAGCCGAAGGCGAGTGTTTTGCCAGTACCGGTCTGGGCGAGACCCAGGATGTCATGGCCATTCAGGGCCAGCGGTATTGCCTGGTTCTGAATTGGGGTCGGTTGAGAAAAATTCGCGCGTTTCAGCGCGTCGTTCAGGGCTGGCGCAAGGCCGAGCATGTCGAAGTCGTACAAGTAGCTATCCTTTGTAATCCGCGGGCGGCAAAGCGCGCGGACGCGTTGATCTGGCCGCGCACTGCGCGACCGGGCAGGGGTTGTGCGAGGCCTCGGGACGTGCAGGCGGTTCCTGCGCCATCCGGCCATCGCGTCAAGAACCCTGCGTGAAGGGGAACTGGAGAGTGTTGGGCGCTGTAGGGGCCGATTGGCCCGCCAATGCTCACGCGTCAGCGCTGTGTTTGGGCGCTCATGCGCTGTGTGGGAAGGATTGTCAAGCTTCGATCACTCTTGGAGCTTGCTAAGGCATAACCTATCCCGGATACCTGTGGGCGGAAATGCCGGGATAGGTGATGACATTCAGAGCTATACAAGGTTCCAATCTTAAAACGGCCAGCATTGCCCTTGTAATCGGTGGGATGATGTGGGGGCTGTACTGGATTCCGGTGCGCTATTTCGTGGATCAGGGGTTGCAAGGCCCCTGGCCTGGTATCGTAATGTACGCTTCGGCGCTCGTCGTTTTGTTCCCATTAGTGTGGCGCGAGCGGCTAACGCTCATAGAGGACTGGCGAGGGTTGATCCTCAGCGGCATGTTTACTGGTGCCGCCTTCAGCCTGTTCACGATCAGTCTGGTGTTCACAGATGTCGTCCGTTCGATCCTTTTGTTTTATCTGACACCGGTTTGGGGAACGATCCTTGGTTTTCTGTTTCTGGGCGAGCGATTGAGCCCAACTCGATTCTTGGGGTTGCTGTGTGGTCTGGGTGGGATGTTTATCGTGCTTGGCGGAGAGCAGGCCATTCCATGGCCAAGAAACACCGGCGATTGGTTGGCGTTGATTTCCGGAATGACGTGGGCACTGGGAACACTTGGCCTTTATCGCACTGCGGGAGTATCGGTTTCGGGACAGGTTTTCGCCTTTGTCGCCGGTGCATTGGTTTTGTCTTTGTTCAGCATTCCCTTCAGTACCGGTGTCGCTTCTCAAAGCCCTGAAGGCGCAGCAATTGTGGCTGTTGTGCCGATTGCACTTCTTTCAGCCTTTTACACCCTTCCAATGATATTTCTGACGATCTGGCCAGCGACCAAGCTGACACCCGCACGAGTGGGGCTTTTGTTAATGAGCGAAGTCGTTGTCGGATTGGTTTCTGCTGCGATTTTTTCCGGCGAACCGTTCGGATTGCGAGAGCTGATCGGCGCCACTCTTATCGTCAGTGCGGACTTGCTGGAAATAGCGAGGGGCTGAATTGACCCTGAGAATTTTTGCGGCGCGAGTGCTGTTGAAATCTGAACCCACCGTGCGCTGCGTGTTGCGCGCGTGTTGCGCAACTTATTGACTTTGCGCGCTTAATCGCGTATAGGTTGTGACATGCTAGAAGAAGTGGGCGACGGCCACGGGGCGACCCGGTGGCCGTTTTTCGGTTCTCTCGTGCGGAGAAAACTCACGCATGAGGTCACAGGCAAACATGACTTTGATTACCCCGGAAGAGCGGATTTCCCAGACGGCAGAACTTTTGCAGTCGCTAGAGGCATCCATTCGCGGTTTGCGCCAGGCAGCGGAAGAACTGCGCAGGCAAATCGGAACCGGGGAGGATGCAGATCTTGCTGGTTCAGCCAAGCAACTCGGGCAGTTAGAGGGGCTGATCCGAAGTTGTCAGAAAGTGGAGACAAGCTTTGTCGAACAACATCACAGACAGGCCGGAATTGCCCAGGGGGGGTATGCGCTCGACCTTGAGCGCGCTCGATTTGAGATCGGGTGCAGGCTGGCTCGCCTCCGCCGATGCTGCGGTGCGGGAGAGATTTCTGAGTGAGATCGGGGAGGGAGGGCTGTGTGCCCTCCCTTTCCTGTTCGAGTTCTGGGCATTGCCGCATCAGCTGCCGCCCGAGGGCGACTGGCGGTCATGGGTGATCATGGGCGGCCGCGGCGCGGGTAAGACGCGGGCCGGGTCTGAATGGGTGCGATCGATGGTTGAGGGGGCCAAGCCGCTGGATCAAGGTGAGGCGCGTCGTGTGGCGTTGGTGGGCGAAACCTACGATCAGGTGCGCGATGTGATGGTCTTTGGCGATAGCGGGATATTACAGTGTTCACCACCGGATCGTCGGCCGGTCTGGAAAGCTTCCGAGCGCAAGCTGGTTTGGCCCAACGGGGCCGAGGCGCAGGCGTTCTCGGCGCATGATCCCGAAGGGCTGCGGGGCCCGCAATTCGATGCAGGATGGGTGGATGAGCTGGCCAAGTGGAAGAAGGCCGGCGAGACCTGGGATATGTTGCAGTTTGCGCTGCGGTTGGGGGAACGCCCTCGAGTCTGCGTGACGACCACGCCGCGCAATGTGAAGGTTCTGAGGGCGTTGCTGGCGTCTCCGTCCACGGTGCAGACGCATGCGCCGACCGAGGCGAACCGGGCAAATTTGGCGGGGTCGTTCTTGAAAGAGGTGCGCGCGCGCTATGCAGGCACGCGGCTGGGACGGCAGGAGCTGGACGGGGTGCTGCTGTCGGATGCTGAGGGGGCACTGTGGACCGGGTTGATGCTGGAGGCGGCGCGCTGTGCGCAGGTGCCGGAGTTGGATCGGATCGTGGTGGCGCTGGACCCGGCGGTGACGGCGGGGGCGGATGCGGATGCCTGCGGGATCGTGGTTGTGGGGGCGCAGGTGCAGGGGCCACCCGAGGAGTGGCGTGCCTATGTGCTGGCCGACCGGACGGTGCAGGGCGTTGGCCCGGCGGGCTGGGCGCAGGCGGCGATTGACGCGATGGATGAGTTTGGGGCCGAACGGCTGGTGGCCGAGGTCAATCAGGGCGGGCAACTGGTGGAAGAGGTCGTGCGGCAGGTGGACCCTCTGGTTCCTTATCGCGCGGTACGGGCCTCACGCGGCAAGGTCGCGCGGGCTGAGCCGGTGGCGGCTTTGTACGAGCAGGGGCGGGTGAGCCATGTGGCCGGGCTGGAAGCGCTGGAGGAGCAGATGTGCCAGATGACCGCGCGCGGGTTCGAGGGGCAGGGCTCGCCGGACCGGGTGGATGCGTTAGTTTGGGCGCTGCATGAGTTGGTCGTGGGGCCTGCGGGGGCGTATCGGCGGCCGAGGGTAAGGATGGTGTGAGGGGTTCTCTTAACGAGACCCCTTTGGTCAAGCGCTGTATATTCTGCTTAAGAAGCCGGAAAACTGAAAAACTAGTTCGGAATAATAACTTTCTTTAGGTCGATCCGAGATTTCTTTCCGCCTTGCTGTATCTGACGTGTGGCCTCTCGCCCGTTTTTGTCAAATTTTACGTGCAACTTCATGAACGGCTCGAACTTGGAGCCGTTTAGATATTCGGTAGTTTGCGTGTATCCTCGATTTGTGAACTTTCCGTTTGATCGATACTGCCCAGGGTTTCCGTTCTGGTCGTAAACGACATATGTGCATTGCCCATCGACAAGAAAGCAATTGTGAGGTTCGTACTTGATAATGGCCCCGTCGGATCTTTCCATTCGTACAGTTTGCCCATCGACGTTTCGAATTATTGTACGGTCATAAATCCTGTTTTTTCCGTTTATGCTGTGGGCCTCAAATACATAGAGATTTTGGCGTTTCCTAACAAAACGAAGCTCAAATTCTTCTCCTGAAGATCGTTGAAAAACAAAGACTGTGCCTTTCTTGAGGCCTCTATAGTCGTAGCCAGGGTGAGTTTGTGCTAAAGCTTGCAGAGGCCCAAATAGTGCCACCATAAATAATGATAACCAGAATTTTCTCATTGTATGTCCTTAGCTTCTATCTGAAGAAAAACGCTATGTGGTGACTTCCGAGTAATCAATCCTTGGTAGAAGTTAATTTAGGAAATTGAAGCGGTTCTTGCGAAGAAAGACCCGTGCTTTGTTAGGCTGATATCTTGCAAACCCTCAGCAAACAACCGCGGCGATTGTGTTGCCCAACCCCCGTACGCCCCATTCCCAAGCCCTAAACTTCTCTCCGTCATAACTCCTTTCAACAAGCCGGGCAGAGCGGCGGCAGAAAGGAGCACAGATGGTATTCGATTTCTTGCGTCGTGGATCGGCTGGGGAAGCGCCCGAGGCGAAGGCGAGCGCGGCGGGGCCTGTGGTGGCGTGGCAGACGGGTGGGCGCGTGGCGTGGAGCCCTCGGGACGCGGTGTCGCTGACGCGGACGGGGTTTACGGGGAACCCGGTGGGGTTTCGCTCAGTCAAGCTGATTGCCGAGGCGGCGGCGGCGTTGCCTTTGGTGTTGCAGGATCAGGCGCAGCGGTATGATACTCATCCGATCCTGTCGCTGATGCGTCGTCCGAATGCGGCGCAGGGGCGGGCGGAGTTGATGGAAGCTCTGTTCGGGCAATTGCTGCTGTCGGGCAATGCCTATGTTGAGGCGGTTCAAGCCGACCAGAGCCTGCCGGTTGAGTTGCACGTCTTGCGCTCGGACCGGATGAGCGTGGTGCCGGGTGCGGATGGGTGGCCCAAGGCGTATGACTATGCGGTCGGTGGCAAGAAGCACCGGTTTTCGGCGGAAAATATTTGCCATATCAAGTCGTTCCACCCTCAGGATGATCACTACGGGTTCTCGCCGATGCAGGCGGCGGCTATGGCGATTGATGTGCATAATAGTGCGTCGCGGTGGTCCAAATCGCTGCTCGACAATGCGGCGCGGCCTTCGGGGGCGCTGGTGTGGAAGGGTGATGGCCATGGGGTGATGGCCGAGGATCAATTCCGGCGATTGTCGGATGAAATCGAGCAGAACTATCGCGGGGCGCGCAATGCGGGTCGTCCGATGGTTCTGGAAGGGGGGCTGGATTGGAAGCCGATGGGTTTCTCGCCCTCTGACATGGAGTTTCAGAAGACCAAGGAAGCCGCCGCCCGCGAGATCGCGCTGGCCTTTGGGGTCCCGCCGATGTTGCTGGGGATTCAGGGCGACGCGACCTATTCGAACTATCAGGAGGCCAACCGGGCGTTCTATCGCCTGACCGTGCTGCCCCTGGTGACGCGGGTGGCGGCGGCGGTGTCGGACTGGCTGGCGGGCTTTACCGGTGAGGAATTGGTTCTGAAACCCGATCTGGATCAGGTTCCTGCCTTGTCGGCGGAACGCGACGCGCAATGGGCGCGGGTCAACGGCGCCGATTTCCTGACGGATGCTGAAAAGCGCGCGTTGCTGGGGCTGCCGGAGCGTGCGGATGGGTGACGGGTATCCTCCGTTCGAATGCGCGCCGGGTCTGCGTTTGGCGGCGCATGAGCGGGTGGCCGAGATCCAGCATGCGCATTTGTGTCGGCGGCTGGATCAGATCGAAGAGATGATGGAGCGGCTGGAGAAACGGTTGTGGTTGACGGTCTATGGCGTGGTTGCAGTGATATTGGCGCAGGCGTTTCAGTCTCTGTTGGTGGTAGCGCCATGAATTCAGTTGGTTACATGGAGAAGTTCATGGATTTGGAACATAAATTCGCACGGTTTGGCGATGGTTTGTCGGTGTCTGAGGATGCGGTGATCGAGGGCTATGCCAGCCTGTTTGGGCAGGTCGATCAAGGCAGTGATGTGGTGCAACGCGGGGCGTATCGGGCCTCGCTTGAGGGGCTTAGGGCCGCCGGGCAACGGGTTAAGATGCTGTGGCAGCATGATCCGGCACAGCCCATCGGTGTGTGGGATGAGGTGCGCGAGGACGACCGGGGCTTGTGGGTCAAGGGGCGTCTGCTGGAGAGCACACAGAAGGGCCGTGAAGCAGCGGAGCTGATCCGGGCGGGCGCGATGGATGGCCTGTCGATTGGCTATCGCACCAAACGGGCTGTGAAGAATGACAAGGGCCAGCGGGTCCTGACCGAACTGGAGCTGTGGGAGGTGTCTTTGGTGACCTTCCCGATGCTGCCCAGTGCGCGGGTGGCGGCGAAAGGCATCGAGCCTGACGTTGAGAACACCTGGCGCAGTGTTGCCGCGGTGTTCAATGACGCCCGGCAGGAGCTGGCGCGGACCTAGCGCGCCTCAAACCCACTCAGAACAGGACATGCTGATGAGCAAGACCGAGACCCCGGCCTTGACCGGAGAGGGTGCGCCCCTGGTTCAGGAGGTGAAGCAGGCGATGGCTGGCTTCGTGAATGAATTCAAGGGCCTGAAGGCTGAAGTTAAAACCAAACTGCAACAGACAGAAGAGCGACTGACCATGCTGGATCGAAAATCTACCATCGCGGCTCGCCCGCATCTTGCGGCCTCAATCGAAGACGGTGCACCGCACCAGAAGGCCTTTGACGCCTATGTGCGTTCCGGCGACGATGACGGCCTGCGCGGCCTTGAAATGGAAGCCAAATCGCTGTCGAGCGCTGTCAACAGCGATGGTGGTTATTTGGTCGACCCGCAGACCGCCGACATGATCAAGTCAGTGTTGAAATCCACAGCCTCGATCCGTTCGATCGCGTCTGTTGTGAATGTCGAGGCGAACTCGTTCGACGTTCTGATCGACCACACCGATGTGGGCGCAGGCTGGGCGGACGAAACTTCGGCGGCAATTGAGACAGCGACACCGTCGATTGACCGGATTTCGATTGCGCTGCACGAATTGAGCGCGCTGCCCAAGGCGTCGCAGCGCCTGCTGGATGACAGCGCCTTTGACGTCGAAGGCTGGCTTGCCGGTCGTATCGCCGACAAGTTCGCCCGCGCCGAAGCAGCGGCCTTCATCAACGGTGATGGAGCGGACAAACCCAAGGGCATTCTGAACCACGCCAAGGTCGACAATGACGTCTGGACCTGGGGCAACATCGGTTATGTTCCGACCGGTACGGCGGGCGGCATCGACGCGGATGCAATTGTCGATGTGGTCTATGCGCTGGGCGCGCAGTATCGCGTGAACGGCACATTCGTGATGAACTCAAAAACCGCCGGCCTGATCCGCAAGCTGAAGGACAGCGATGGCCGCTTCCTTTGGTCCGACGGTCTGGCGGCAGGTGAGCCTGCGCGTTTGATGGGCTATCCGGTGTTGATCGCCGAGGACATGCCGGATGCCGGTACCGACAGCTTCTCGATTGCCTTTGGTGATTTCCAGGCGGGTTACACCATCGCCGAGCGCCCCGACCTGCGCGTACTGCGCGACCCGTTCAGCGCCAAACCGCATGTCCTGTTCTACGCAACCAAACGTGTCGGCGGTGACGTGAGCGACTTTGCTGCGATCAAGCTGGTGAAATTCGGCGCCGCTTAAGCGGTGACGGATCCGAGGGGCCACTGGCTCCTCGGGCGGCGGGTGCGGGCCGGGGTGAGATCCCCTGCGTTGTCTAGCTGCTCCCCTCCGTCCGAGCAATGTGGGGCGGCGCGTGCCCGTCATTTTCCTGAAGTGGCCCCGGAGGGGTCCGAGATTGCGGAGTGAATGGATGATGTTGATCGAAGAAACCGCCATCGCGGATGCGGCGCTGCCGGTGGATCAGTTCAAGGCGCATCTGCGGTTGGGCACGGGGTTCGCCGAAGCCAGCGTGCAGGACGAAGTGCTGAAAGGCTTTCTGCGCGCGGCGATTGCGGCAATTGAGGCGCGCACCAGCAAGGTGCTGATTGAACGTGAATTTTCCTGGAACCTGAGCGGATGGCGTGAGGATGCGGGTGAAGTGCTGCCGGTTGCTCCGGTTACGACAGTTGATGCGGTGACAGTCACCAGTGCCGCGGGTGCGCAAAACCCAATTGCGTCGAGTGATTACCGGCTGGAACAGGACAGTCAGCGCCCTAGGCTGCGCCCTGTGGGCTCGACGCTGCCGAAAATTGCGACGGGTGCTTCGGTGAAGATCACTTTTACCGCAGGCATGTCGGCCGATTGGGGCGGGCTGCCTGCTGATCTGGGGCAAGCAGTTCTGTTACTGGCTGCGCATTACTACGAATACCGCGACGAAACTGCTTTGGGCGCTGGGTGCATGCCCTTCGGCGTAACCAGCCTGATCCAGCGCTATCGCGTCGTACGCTTTGGTGCCGGGGTGGCGCAATGAAGTCGCCTCATTTGAATCGAAAACTGGTGCTTGAGGCCCCGGTGCGGGTGGCAGACGGCGCGGGTGGCTATACCGAATCCTGGGCGGCGAAAGGTTCGTTATGGGCCGAAGTCACCGCACGTAGCGGGGCCGAACGGCAGATCGCGGGGGTTTCGGTGTCGCGGGTCGGGTATCGCATCGTGGTGCACGGCGCGCCCGAGGGGTCCTCGATGCGGCCAGCACCTGACCAGCGGTTTCGTGAAGGCAACCGCCGCTTTGTCATTCGCGCGGTAGCGGAGCGCGATCCACGCGGCCAATACCTGACCTGTTTCGCAGATGAAGAGGTGGCGGCATGAGTTATGGCGTATCGGCTGCCCTGCAAGCGGCAGTGTTTCAACAGCTTGTAGCAGATTCAGATGTTAGCGCCCAGTCCGGCGGCGCTGTCTATGACGCTGTGCCCACGGGGACTGTGCCACAGACTTATGTGACGCTGGGCCCCGAAGAGGTGCGAGACGCCTCGGATCGGTCGGGCGCGGGCGCGATCCATCGCTTCACCATTTCGGTGGTGTCCGAGGCGGCGGGTTTTGGCGCCGCCAAGACGCTGGCCGGAGCGGTGTGTGATGCGCTGGAGAACGCGGCGCTGACGTTGGATAGGGGCCGTCTGGTGGGGCTGTGGTTCGAGCGCGCCTCGGCCCGGCGCACGGGAACTGGCGGCACGATCCGCCAGATCGACCTGAGATTCCGCGCCTGCGTGGAAGACGATTAAGCAATCATTGGAGAGAGCATATGGCTGCCCAGAACGGAAAAGACCTGTTGGTCAAGGTGGACATGGATGGCACGGGCCAGTTCCAGACAATTGCGGGGCTGCGCGCCACGCGGATTAGTTTCAACGCCGAAAGCGTGGATGTGACGACGCTGGAAAGCCAGGGCGGATGGCGCGAACTGCTATCGGGGGCGGGGGTGAAATCAGCCTCGATCTCGGGATCGGGCGTGTTCAAGGATGCCGGTACGGACGAGCGCGCACGGCAACTGTTCTTTGACGGCGAAACGCCGGGTTTCCAGGTGATCATTCCCGATTTCGGCATCGTCCAAGGGCCGTTTCAAGTCACCGGTATTGAATATGCCGGTTCTCACAACGGTGAAGCGACATATGAGATGAGCCTTGCCAGCGCCGGTGCTCTGACCTTCACGGCGCTGTAATTCGATGGCCAATCCATGGACGGGAGAGGTGGCTTTGACCATCGATGGGGAACGGCGGGTGCTCAAGCTGACATTGGGCGCCTTGGCGGAACTGGAACAGGAATTGGGTGCCGGGTCTATGGTGGAGTTGGTGCAGCGGTTCGAAAGCAGTGCCTATTCCAGCAGGGATGTACTGGCGTTGATCCTGGCCGGGCTGCGCGGCGGCGGGGCAGATGTCACTCGAGACAACCTGCATCATGCCGAGATCGAGGGCGGCCCCATGGCAGGAGCCAAAGCCGCCGCCGAGCTGTTGGCGCGGGCCTTCATGGTGCCGGATAGGGAATGAGCGGGTTCGACTGGCCCGAGTTGATGCGGGCGGGGTTTCTGGTTCTGCGCCTGACCCCGGAACAATTCTGGCGTCTGACTCCGGCCGAGCTGCGTCTGATGCTGGGTCAGGGCGCGGGGAATTCCGCGATGAACCGGGCCGGGCTGGATGCATTGCTGGCAGCCTATCCGGACAAGACACGAGGAGTGAGTGATGACGGATCGTGACGGTTTTGACGACCTTCAGGAGCGGGGCGAGGCGCTGGGCGATGCGCTGGGTGATGCTGCAAGTATGGCAGCGGCGTTCGACGGCCAAATGAAACGGATCAGCGCCGCCTTTGAAGAGACGGGCAAGGATGCGGCAACGCTGGAACGCGGCATGTCCAGCGGTCTGCGCAAGGCGTTCGACGGTGTTGTGCTGGACGGGATGAACCTGTCGAGCGCGCTGGATGTGCTCAAAAATTCTCTGATCCGGACAGCCTATGCCGCAGCGATCAAGCCGGTGACGGATCATTTTGGCGGCATGCTGGCCAATACGGTGGGGGGGCTGGTGCAGGGTATTCTGCCCTTCGCGGATGGCGGCAGTTTCAGTCAGGGCCGGGTTATGCCCTTTGCAAATGGCGGCGTCGTCAGTGGACCGACGGTGTTCCCGATGCGCGGTGGCACCGGGTTGATGGGGGAAGCGGGCCCCGAGGCAATCATGCCTCTGGCCCGTGGCGCGGACGGGAAGCTTGGGGTGCGGACTTCGGGCGGAGGACGCGCGGTGAATGTGGTGATGAACATCACAACACCCGATGTGCAGGGCTTTCGTCGTTCTCAAGGTCAGATCGCCGCCCAGATGAGCCGCGCGCTGAGCCGTGGCAATCGCAACAGATAGGGGAAGAAGGTCATGAATTTCCACGAGGTGAGATTTCCCGCAAGCCTGAGTTTTGGTTCGGTCGGTGGCCCCGAGCGACGTACGGATATCGTGACGCTGGCCAATGGGTTCGAGGAGCGGAACACGCCCTGGGCGCATTCGCGAAGGCGTTACGATGCCGGGTTGGGGATGCGGTCTCTGGATGATGTCGAAACCCTGATTTCGTTTTTTGAGGCCCGTCAGGGGCAGATGTTCGGGTTCCGCTGGAAGGACTGGTCGGACTTCAAGTCTGGCCTGGCCACGGCGGATGTGGACAGGGGCGATCAGGTGATTGCCCAAGGCGACGGTGCGCGGACCGAGTTTCAACTGATCAAGACTTACAGCTCAGGCGGGTTCAGCTACGTGCGGCCAATCGTAAAGCCGGTGCTGGGGAGCGTTATGCTGGGCCTGGATCAGGACGAGATGCGCGAAGGGGTGGATTTCGAGGTCGAGCTGACCACGGGCCTGGTGACTTTTGCCACGCCGCCTGCCGAGCAGGTCGAGATCACCGCCGGGTTCGAATTCGACGTACCGGTGCGGTTCGATACCGACAAGATTCAGACCAGCGTCGCCAGTTTTCAGGCCGGCGACGTGCCCAATGTGCCGGTGGTCGAGGTGCGGATCTGATGAGCAGGGACAAACAAGGCTTACACGCCCATCTGAAAATCGGTCTGACCACGACCTGCCGCTGCTGGGCGATCACGCGCACAGACGGGCAGATGTTTGGGTTTACCGACCACGACATGGAGTTGTCTTTCGAAGGGGTCACTTTCAAGGCCAGCACTGGCCTGACGGCCTCGGCCATCGAGCAGGCGACCGGGCTTTCCGTCGACAACTCCGAGGCCATGGGTGCACTGTCCGATGCGTCCGTGCGTGAGGAAGACATCGAAGCAGGGCGATTTGACGGGGCCGAGGTGCGGGCCTGGCTGGTAAACTGGGCCGAGCCGGAACAGCGCTTGTTGCAGTTTCGGGGCTCGATTGGTGAGTTGCGTCGTGGCGGTGGGGCATTTCACGCAGAGTTGCGCGGGTTGACTGACGTGTTGAACCGTCCTTTGGGGCGGATCTATCAGAAGCCCTGCACCGCTGTTCTTGGCGACAAATCGTGCCGGTTCGATACGGATGCTCCGGGGTATTGGTTCGAAACGGACATTGCGGCCGTGTCGGAGTCCGGCGGCTTGCTATTGATTGGCGGGGCTTCTTTCGAAGACCGGTGGTTCGAGGGCGGCCGGTTGGATGTTCTGTCAGGCACCGCATCTGGTCTTTGGGCGACAATCAAGCGAGACGGGACCAACAACTCTGGCCGCAGCCTGACCCTTTGGTCCGGCATCGGAGGCGGGCTGGGCGTCGGAGACCGGGTGCGCCTGACAGCCGGGTGTGACAAGCGCATGAACACCTGCCGTTTCAAGTTCAACAACATTCTCAACTTTCAAGGTTTCCCTGATCTTCCCGGCGAGGATTGGGTGATGGCGGTGCCGAAAAAGGACAATCCCAATCGAGGAGGTAGCAGGCGATGAGCACATGCAGGCAACGTATCGTCGATGAAGCACGCACCTGGTTGGGGACGCCTTATGTGCATCAGGCATCGACGCGTGGCGCCGGCGCGGACTGTCTGGGACTGTTGCGCGGCGTGTGGCGCGAAGCTTTTGGCGATGAACCTGAGGCAGTGCCGGTCTACAGCATGGACTGGTCCGAACCTCAGGGCGAAGAACGGATGTGGGAGGCCGCGCGTCGGCACCTGGCCGAAAAGCCCTTGGCGGATGCCCATGCCGGGGACGTTCTGTTGTTTCGAATGCGGGACGGCAGTGTCGCCAAGCATCTGGGTATCCTCTGTGAAATCAATCCATTGCCGCGCTTTATTCATGCCTATTCGGGGCACGGCGTTGTTGAAAACACACTGAGCGACCCTTGGCGTCGCCGAATTGTCGCCTGTTTTGAATTCCCGTTGGAGGACCTCTGATGGCTACTATTCTTCTTTCAGCCGCCGGTGCCGCAATTGGCGGGTCAATCGGTGGAACCGTGGCAGGCTTGTCGACTGCGATCATCGGGCGCGCCGTTGGGGCCACTCTGGGTCGCGTTATCGACCAGAGATTGATGAGCCAATCCGTTATGGGTGGTGGCAGCGAGGTTGTCGAAACTGGACGTCTTGACCGGTTCCGCCTGACTGAAACGGGTGAGGGAGCACCAGTTGCGACCGTCTTCGGGCGAATGCGCGTTGGCGGGCAGGTGATTTGGGCCTCGGATTTCCTGGAAACGCGTACGACGTCGACTTCGACACAATCAACTGGTGGCGGTAAGGGTTCGCCCAAACCGGCAGAAGTGAAGACGACCACTCATAGCTACAGCTATTCGGTCTCGCTGGCCATCGCATTGGGCGCTGGTGAAATCTCGGATGTGTCCCGAATTTGGGCGGACGGAGAGGAGTTGGCGCGGTCTGACCTGAATATGCGGGTTTATCGGGGCAGCGACGATCAATTGCCGGACCCGCTGATCGAGGCAGTCGAGGGTACCGGAACCGTACCGGCCTATCGTGGAACGGCTTATGTTGTGATTGAGGACCTGGCGCTGGGCGCTTATGGAAACCGCGTGCCACAGTTTTCCTTCGAGGTCGTTCGGCAGGAACAAAAGGATATGCCGGATTACGACAGTGCGCTGTCTCGTATCGTGAAAGGTGTGGCGTTGATGCCCGGGACGGGTGAATACGCTTTGGCCAACACTCAGGTAAATTATACCAAGGGAGTCGGGCAAAGCTGGGCGGCGAACGTTCACTCGCCTTCGGGGCAACCGGATCTGGTGGCTTCGACCCGCGCATTGAACCGCGAACTGCCGGCTTGTGAGGCCACGTCACTAATCGTTTCGTGGTTTGGGAACGATCTGCGGTGTGGTCACTGTCAGATCCGGCCCAAGGTCGAACGCCAAGGCGAAGACGGACAGAACATGCCATGGTCCGTGGCGGGGGTTTCTCGCGCGGCGGCGCAGGCTGTCAAACGCGTGGACGACCGCCCAATTTACGGTGGCACGCCAGCGGACGCCGCGGTGGTTCAGGCAATCAAGCATCTGAAGGCCAACGGCAAGCGTGTCATGTTCTATCCGTTCATTCTGATGGATCAGATGCAGGGCAACGGACTAGGTGACCCTTGGTCTGATGCCATGGATCAGCCTCATCTGCCTTGGCGGGGGCGCATCACACTGGACAAAGCGCCAGGGCAGCCGGGTACCGTAGATCAAACCACTGCAGCCGAGGCGCAGGTGGCGGCCTTTTTTGGAGATGCTCAGGCGTCCAACTTTTCCTCGGCAAACGGAACAGTCAGTTACTCCGGTCCACAGGATTGGGGCCTGCGCCGGTTCATTCTGCACTATGCGGCCTTGTGCAAGGCGGCTGGGGGAGTGGATTCCTTTTGTATTAGTTCCGAAATGCGCGGACTGACTCAGATCCGAGGCGCAAGCGGGTTTCCAGCAGTAACTCAGTTGAAGAACCTTGCGGCGGACGTGCGTCAAATTCTCGGGTCAAACACAAAGATCGGTTATGCGGCGGACTGGACCGAGTATTTCGGTTATCAGCCCAATGACGGCAGCGGCGACCGGTATTTCCATCTCGATCCGCTGTGGGCGGACGGCAATATCGACTTTGTCGGCATCGACAATTACATGCCCCTGTCTGACTGGCGAGACGGAGCGGATCATCTGGACGCCAAAGGTGGGTCCACCTCGATTTATGATCTGGACTACCTGCGAAGCAATATCGAGGGCGGTGAAGGGTTTGACTGGTATTACGCTTCGCCCGAAGAGGCCGAGGCACAGGTCAGAACGCCGATCGAGGATGGTACACATGGCGAACCTTGGGTCTGGCGCTACAAGGATATCCGCAATTGGTGGGCAAATGCGCACTACGAGCGGATTGGGGGAGTTCGGCAGATCATGCCGACCGATTGGGCGCCGGGTGCAAAGCCGATCTGGTTCACGGAATTAGGGTGCGCTGCTGTCGACAAGGGAACGAACCAGCCCAACAAATTTGTCGACCCGAAATCTTCGGAGTCGAGTTTACCGAAATATTCCAACGGTATGCGGGACGACTACATTCAAGTGCAATACCTGAAGGCGCTTCTGGGTTATTGGGCTGATCCGCTGATCAACCCGGTTTCGGATGTCTACAATGGGCCGATGATTGATTTGTCGAATGCCTATGTGTGGGCCTGGGACGCGCGCCCATTTCCGACCTTTCCGAACTTGCGATCCCAATGGAGCGACGGTGAAAACTACGCGCGCGGACACTGGCTGAACGGTCGATCCGGATCGCGTACCTTGGCCTCGGTTGTGACCGAGATCTGTCACGGCGCGGGTGTGACGGATATTGATGTCTCGGCCCTTCACGGGGTCGTGCGTGGTTACGCGATGCAGGATGTCATGGATGCTCGTCAGGCATTGCAACCGTTGATGCTTCGTTATGGGTTTGATGCGATTGAACGGGATGGCGTGCTTGCCTTTCGGATGCGGGACGGAAGCGGGGTCGTGGACCTGGATCCGGAATACATAGCCATTAGTTCAGATATTGAAGGCAGCGTTGAGTATCGGCGTGAAGCAGAGGCTGAGATGACGGGTCGGGTCCGATTGCGGTTCGTGCAATCGGATGCCGATCACGACGTAGTCGCCGAGGAAGCTGTGTTGCCCGATGTCAGGACACACGCCGTGGCCGTCAACGAAATGCCATTGTCACTGACGCGTGCCGAAGGTCGCCAGACCGTCGAGCGATGGCTCAGCGAGGCACGGATTTCGCGTGAGACCGCACGTTTTGCGCTACCTCCGTCACAGATGCATCTGGGCGCCGGTGATGTGGTCCGGTTTACTGAATCAGAAAGAGGGCCGGGCGGGCTTTACAGGATCGACCGATTGGAACAGGCCCAGATGCAGCTCGCGGATGCGGTGAGAGTCGAGCCTGCGGTCTATGCACCCTCAGACCCGGCGGATGATGCCGTCACGGCAAAACCGTTCACGGCACCTGTTCCCGTGCTGCCCGTGTTTCTGGACCTGCCGCTTATCACCGGATCGGAGGTTCCGCACGCGCCGTATCTTGCGGTTTCGGCCAATCCTTGGCCCGGTAGCGCTGCCGTCTACTCAGCCGCGCAGGATGAAAACTATGCTTTGGGCGATGTGATTCCGGGGCAGGCGGTCGTCGGGTTTACCGAGACACTATTGCGGCGAGCCAGCCCAGGGATCTGGGACGAGGGGGCGCCGTTGCGCGTGAAACTGATCGACGGTGTTCTTGAATCGCACCCACGCTCGGCCCTGTTGAACGGTGCCAACCTGGCCGCGATTGGGGACGGAACACCAGGTAATTGGGAAGTGTTCCAGTTCGCCGATGCGGCGCTGCACGAGCCGGGCGTTTACACGCTGGGCTCCCGGTTGCGCGGGCAGCTTGGAACGGACGCGATGATGCCCGATGTCTGGCCGGAAGGTTCATATTTCGTGCTGCTGGACGGACGTGTTTACCAAACGGGCCTGTTGCGGACCGAGCGGCGCATCGCAAAACACTATCGCATCGGCCCAGCCACCCGAGGTTATGATGACCCGTCTTACACGCATCTGGTTGAGGCTTTTGACGGCAACGGGCTGCGCCCTTACGCCCCGGTGCATCTACAAGCGAAACAGTCATCGACCGGCGATGAGTTTGCGTGGATACGGCGGACACGGATCGACGGTGATGACTGGTGCGGCCTCGAAATTCCCCTGGGCGAAGAAAGCGAGTCTTACCTGATCCGCATCTTCGTGTCGGGTACCATGCTGCGTGAAGACGTGACGGGATCGGCCAACTGGCACTACTCGACTGCAATGAAGGCCACGGACGGCCTGAACGGGCCGTATGAGATTGCCGTGGCGCAGGTCTCGGCGGCTTATGGACCGGGTCCGTTTGCCAGAATTTCGGTAGGCTGAGAACGCGGATGCGCCCTGTCTTGCACGGTGATGTCAGCACCGCGGCGCGCGCCTTGTTGGCCGCGCCGCACATGGACCGCGACCGGCTTTGCGCCCGAATGATCGCCGAAGCGGAACTGGCTGATGATCATGTCTCGAAAACCGGTCGACTGCACCCGATTTATGGGAACGGTTCATTGATGGCAGCTGCGCTGGGACGGAAACTGGTTGATGAACCGGGGTTCGATGATTTGCAGTATTGTCAGTGTTTCGAAACGGTTCTGCGCCACCTGATCCTGTTTCTGACTAACCCGAAGCGCAGCTGACGCATTTGCTGGCCGCGAGGTCCAATTCCAGTCGACCATGCGGGATCTCCTCTCCGCAATCCTCGCAATAACCGAATTCCCCTTCTTCGATGCGGGCGAGCGCGGTTTGCAAACGCAGGACTTCCAGATCGCGCCGAGCCTGCTGCGCCTTGGCCATGGCCTGGTTTTGCAGTGCATCCATGCGGCTAAGGCGACCGATTGCCTGTTGGTCCAGCTCTACAACCGATTGCGCGTCCTGCCCCGAGGCAGACTGCGCATCCAGTTCGGTCAGGCGATCACGAATGCGGCGCGTGAAATATTGCAGATTGGTCTCGTTCATTTTTTGTTGCAATGCTCATCAAGGGTTTGCGTTTGGCCTTTTTGGGCCTAGATGGCTATTCTAGGCGCAGGAAAGGATCAAAAGCTATGTTCGAAAAGCGCAGCCACGTGACACCCGTCGATCCGGTTTGGGATCGCATCACCTCTGAGGCCCAGGCAGCCGTGGAGAAAGAGCCGCTGATGGGTGGGCTGGTGCACGCCTGTATCCTGCATCATCGCAGCCTTGAACGTGCCCTGTCTTACAGGATTTCGGCAAAACTGTGCTCGAACGAGATGTCGATGATGGTTTTGCGTGAAATCGTGGACGAGGCCTATGCCGACGATTCCGACCTGATCGAGGCCGCGCGCGCCGATCTGATGGCGGTCTACGAACGTGATCCGGCCTGCCATCGGCTACTGCAACCGGTGCTATATTTCAAAGGCTATCAGGCCATGCAGGCCTACCGGGTGGCACATTGGTTGTGGAGCAAAGGTCGGCATGACCTGGCATATTTCTTCCAGATGCGCTCGTCCGAGATATTCGGGATCGATATTCACCCGGCCGCAAAGATCGGCAAGGGCATCATGATCGACCACGCACACTCCATCGTGATCGGTGAAACCGCCGTGGTTGGGGATAATGTTTCGATGCTGCATTCGGTTACGCTGGGCGGCACCGGCAAGGAAGAAGAAGATCGCCACCCCAAAATCGGCAATGGCGTTCTGATCGGGGCCGGGGCCAAGGTTCTGGGCAACATCGAGGTCGGCCATTGCAGCCGAATCGCCGCTGGATCGGTTGTGCTGCAAGAAGTACCCGCCTGCAAAACCGTGGCTGGTATACCGGCCAAGATCGTAGGTGAAGCCGGGTGCGACCAGCCGGCGATCTCCATGGATCACATGTTGGGCAAGGATCAGTAACTGACCACCCCGATCACTGGCCCGAGCGGTTGTTTCTTCGGTTCAACCGCTTTTGCCGCCGCTTCTCACGCCTCTGTTTGCGCAATTCCATTCGCCGTTCCCGCTCTGCTTTTTGTTTGGCGATCTCGGCAGGGTCGGTCGATTTGAAGCTGGAGTTTTCACCCGGGTAACTGTTGGGCTTTGCACCGGACTTTGTTGGTATCGATAGTGTCAGCAGGGAAAGCAGAACAAGAGCAGTGGCTGATTTGGCGAAGATCATGAAACACCTGTCACATACGAAATGGAGGTGTTTCGAAGTTGGCGCGCGTTCGGTCACAAGCAAGCTTGTTTCGGGTCACGTTTGCTCACGTCATTGAATTGAGCAGGCGGGGACGCCGGGAAACAGCCCGGCGCGCCCCTTTCAAAGAAAGTGCCTAGGCCAGCATGACCATCGGGTTTTCGAGGTTGTCGACAATCGCCTGAAGCAACTGCGCACCCAGGGCGCCGTCGATGACACGGTGATCAACCGACATGGTGACCGACATCACGGTTGCCACTGTCAGTTCACCGTCATCACCCACAACGGGTTTTTTCAGACCTGTGCCAACCGCCAGAATGCCCGCATGTGGCGGGTTCACGATGGCGTCGAAATTGTCGATGCCGAACATGCCGAGATTCGAAACCGCGAAGGTACCCCCCTGATATTCATGCGGGGCAAGCTTGCGTTCGCGTGCACGACCTGCAAGGTCCTTCATCTCGGTCGACAGCGCAGAGAGTGACTTGGTGTCGGCATCCTGCAGCACGGGTGTGAACAGACCGCCTTCGATGGCAACCGCAACGGCCACGTCCGAGGGTTTCAGTTGCAGAACCCGATCGCCCGCCCAGACGGCATTGCATTCGGGGACCTGTTGCAGCGCGTTGGCCACGGCCTTGATGATGAAATCATTGACGCTGAGCTTCACGCCGCGCGCTTCCAACTGCTTGTTCAACTGGCTGCGGAATTTCAACAGTGCGTCCAGCTTGATGTCGCGGCGAAGGTAGAAATGCGGGATGGTCTGTTTGGCCTCGGACAGGCGTGCGGCGATGGTCTTGCGCATACCGTCCAATTTGATTTCCTCGTACTCGCGGCCTTCGTACATTCGAGCCACCGCGTCTGCCGAGGGGCCAGCCGGAGTGGCGGCAGCCGGAGCTGCTGCGGCGGGTGCAGGGGCAGCAGCCGCAGCGGACGCAGTTGCGCCTTCGACGTCGGCTTTGACGATACGACCATGAGGACCGGAGCCGGTGATCTGCGCCAGGTCGAGTCCTTTCTGCGCTGCAATCCGACGGGCCAAGGGGGAGGCAAAGATGCGACCACCATCCGCCTTGACCGGAGCAGCCGGGGCAGGGGCAGACGCCTCGGACGCCGCAGGGGCGGCGGCCTCGTTGCCCGCGGCGGCAGGAGCCGCCTCTGGTGCTTTGGCGGGCGTTGCGGCGATATCATCGGCGTTTTCGCCTTCTTCCAGCAGAACCGCGATTGCGGTGTTGACCTTCACGCCCTCGGTGCCCTCGGGGATCAGGATTTTGCCGATTGTTCCTTCGTCAACGGCCTCAAACTCCATCGTGGCCTTGTCGGTTTCGATCTCGGCCAGCAGGTCGCCGGAGGAGACGGTGTCGCCCTCTTTGACCAGCCATTTGGCAAGCGTGCCCTCCTCCATCGTCGGTGAAAGGGCGGGCATCAGAATTTCGGTGGGCATCTGTCTGTCGCTCCTTACCGGTAGGTCACTTGTTTGACGGCGGCGATCACCTCATCGGTGGTGATCAGGGCCAGCTTTTCGAGGTTCGCGGCGTAGGGCATCGGAACATCCTTGCCGGTGCAGTTGATGACCGGTGCGTCGAGATAGTCGAACGCCTCTTGCATCACCACGGAGGAGATGTAGCTGCCGACCGAGCCTTGCGGCCAACCTTCTTCCACGGTCACCAGACGGTTGGTCTTCATCACCGAATTGATGATCGCACCGGTATCCATCGGGCGGATCGTGCGCAGGTCAATGACTTCGGCATTGATGCCTTCCTCGGCCAGTTTGTCGGCGGCTTCCAGAGCGAACTGCATGCTGATGCCGAAGCTGACGATGGTAACGTCTGAGCCTTCGCGCCATATGCGAGCCTTGCCGAGCGGGATCGCCAAGTCATCCACTTGCGGCACGTCGAAGGAACGGCCGTAAAGGATTTCGTTTTCCAGGAAGACCACCGGGTTTGGGTCACGAATGGCCGATTTCAACAGGCCTTTGGCGTCGGCTGCCGAATAGGGCATCACGACTTTCAGTCCGGGAACCTGCATGTACCATGCGGCGTAGTCCTGCGAGTGTTGTGCTGCCACACGGGCCGCCGCGCCGTTGGGGCCGCGGAACACGACGGGGCAACCCATCTGACCGCCGGACATATAGAGTGTCTTGGCGGCAGAGTTGATGATCTGGTCAATCGCCTGCATCGCGAAGTTGAAGGTCATGAACTCGACAATCGGTTTCAGCCCGCCAAAGGC
This sequence comes from Ruegeria sp. HKCCD9138, assembly GCF_057220975.1. Lineage (NCBI taxonomy): Bacteria > Pseudomonadati > Pseudomonadota > Alphaproteobacteria > Rhodobacterales > Roseobacteraceae > Ruegeria > Ruegeria sp. HKCCD9138. Next base: position 338,737 of record NZ_JBWVAZ010000004.1, read on the forward strand.
AGAGCCGACTGCGATACCGGTAAAGCCATGTTCGGTGATCGGGGTGTCGATCACGCGTTTGGGGCCGAATTCGTCCAGAAGACCTTGCGAGACTTTGTACGCCCCCTGGTATTCAGCGACTTCTTCACCCATCAGGTAGACGTCTTCGTCACCGCGCATCTCTTCGGCCATTGCGTCGCGCAAAGCTTCGCGAACAGTTTGCTGTGCCATCTCGGCATCGGTCGGCCAATCGGGCGAGAGGTCTACGACCGGTGCCGCTGGTGCTGAGGCAGGAGCGGCAACCTCAACCGCCGCGGGGGCGGCCTCGGCCACCGCTGCGATTGCAGGCGCAGTCGCGGGCAGGGCAGAGGCGTCTTCGCCTTCTTCGACCAGGATCGCGATGGGGGTGTTGACCTTAACCCCTTCGGTGCCTTCGTTGATCAGTATCTTGCCGACGATGCCTTCATCGACGGCCTCGAACTCCATCGTGGCCTTGTCGGTTTCGATCTCGGCCATGATGTCGCCGGACGATACGGTGTCGCCTTCCTTGACCAGCCATTTGGCCAATGTGCCCTCTTCCATCGTGGGCGAAAGGGCGGGCATGAGAATTTCGGTTGCCATGTCTTATTCGTCCTCTCAGGCGTAAATGTCGGTCCAGAGCTCGTCCAGCGACGGCTCGGGGCTTTCTTTCGAGAATTCGGCGGCCTGGTTGACGACCTCTTTGATCTCCTTGTCGATCGCCTTCAGGTCATCTTCTGTCGCGTGTTTGCCGGTCAGCAGCAGCTCGCGCACATGTTCGATCGGGTCGCTTTGTTCACGGACCTTCTGAACCTCCTCACGGGTGCGGTATTTTGCCGGGTCGGACATCGAGTGGCCGCGATAGCGGTAGGTCTTGATCTCCAGGATGTAGGGGCCTTTGCCCGCACGACAGTGCGCAACGGCCTTTTCACCGGCGGCTTTTACGGCCAGCACATCCATGCCGTTAACGATCTCACCCGGGATGCCAAAGGCCTCGCCCCGGTGATAGATGTCCTTGGTCGAAGTCGAGCGCGCTTGCGCAGTACCCATGGCGTATTGGTTGTTCTCGATGACAAATACCACAGGCAGTTCCCAAAGGGCCGCCATATTGAAAGTCTCGTAGACCTGTCCCTGGTTCGCTGCTCCATCACCGAAATAGGTAAAGGTCACGCGCCCGTTTTCCTTGTACTTATCGGCAAAGGCCAGACCTGCCCCCAGCGGTACCTGCGCGCCGACAATGCCGTGGCCGCCATAGAAGTGCTTTTCTTTCGAGAACATATGCATCGAGCCGCCCTTACCCTTGGACAGGCCCCCGATGCGCCCGGTCAGTTCGGCCATCACACCGCCAGGGTCCATGCCGCAGGCCAGCATGTGCCCGTGATCGCGGTACGAGGTGATACGCTTGTCACCTTCTTCGGCCGCGGCCTCGAGACCGACCACAACTGCCTCCTGACCGATGTAAAGGTGGCAAAAACCGCCAATCAGTCCCATTCCGTAGAGTTGACCGGCCTTTTCCTCGAATCGGCGGATCAGCAGCATCTCACGGTAATAGGTGGTAAGTTCTTCCGCAGAAACATTTGGTTTCTTTGTGGTTTTTCGCGCAGCCATAGTGGCGATCTCCCCCTTTCGGCAAGATAGTTTAGCGTTAAACTATCTCATAAAGCATTTGGGCCGATCTGGCGAGAGTAAATGTGACGTGGCGTCGGGTCGGGCCGAAATTTGCTGTTTATCGTTGCAGATATTTGGAGCTCGAAGAGAATTGGGCAGGTCGGGCCGTTTGATCATCGATAGTCTCAAACGCATTGCGTGGAATTCAGCGAATGACGATTTCGTCTGCCCGGATCATACCCAGAACCGAACGCGCCTGTTGATCCAGAAGATCGAGATCCAGGTAAGTGTCAGACAGGCGGCGGGTCAGGTTTTCCATTTGGTCGATTTCACCCTTCAGCTCGGTCAGGTTGCGCGAAAGGGCGTCCCGTTCGGCTGCAATCTCAACCCGGCGAAACAAGCCATAATCGCCTTGCACGGCGGCGAAGGTAAAATAGACGCCAAGCATGAACGCGATCGAAAAGAAAACAACGGCACCCAGGCCGGGACGATGAGAACGGGTCACTGCGTTAACCACCGAATGAAACTGCCTCGAAAACGTGCCCTTACCGGGCATCTGAAATCACTATGTCACAGGTGATTCGCGTTGTGAATCCCCCGTGAGGCAAAAAAATCGTTCTCTGTTTCGGTTCAGAAAAAAAGCGCCCGGGCAGAACGCTTTTTTGTGTTCCTTACCGCTCCAGTGCGGCAACGCCGGGCAGTGTTTTGCCTTCCATCCATTCCAGAAACGCGCCGCCGGCTGTAGAGATATAAGAGAAATCCTTGGCTGCGCCTGACGCGTTCAGCGCAGCAACGGTATCACCACCACCCGCGACCGAAATCAGTTGACCGGATCGCGTAAGGGCGGCAGCTTTCAGCGCGGCTGCGTTGGTTGCGGCGTCGAAGGGTTCGATTTCGAACGCACCCAGCGGACCATTCCAGATAAGCGTCTGGCTTTTGGCGAAGATGTCGGTGATGGCTGCAACGCTGTCCGGACCCGCGTCCAGGATCATGCCGTCCTCTGTGCATTGGTCAGCTGGTAGGACCTGATGCGGTGCGTTGGCTTCGAACTTCTCGGCAACGACAACATCATCGGGCAGAACGATTGTACAGCCCGAGTTTTCAGCCTTGGCCAGAATCTCGGCCGCAGTGTCCTTCATCGCGGTTTCAGCCAGCGACTTCCCGACATTCAGACCTTTGGCGACAAGAAAAGTGTTCGCCATGCCGCCGCCGATGACAAGGTAATCCACCTTGTCAATCAGGTTGCCCAACAGTTCCAGCTTGGTGGAAACCTTCGCCCCACCAACGACCGCCGTAACCGGGCGTTTCGGTGCGCCCAGAGCGCCTTCCAGCGCCTCCAGTTCAGCCTGCATAAGCCGGCCTGCGCAAGCAGGCAGCAGGCGCGCGATGGCCTCGGTCGAGCTGTGGGCCCTGTGCGCGGCCGAGAAAGCGTCGTTGCAATAGACATCACCCAGCTTTGCCATACCGGCCGCGAGGTCGGCGTCGTTCTTGGTTTCGGCTGCATGAAATCGGGTGTTCTCCAGAAGCAGGACCTGACCCGGCTGTAGCTGTTCAGCCGCCAGTTCAGCCTCGGTGCCAACGCAATCGGCGGCAAAAAGAACCGTGGCACCGAACGCGTCCTCAAGGGTCGGGATCAGTTGTTTCAGCGAGAGGTTCTCGCGCCGCTCTCCGCCGGGGCGGCCAAAATGGGCCAACAGGATCGGCTTGCCCCCGGCGCCCAGAATGTCGCGCACTGTCGGCACGATCCGCTGAATCCGGGTGGCGTCGGTCACGACACCGTCCACAACGGGCACATTGATATCGACGCGCACCAGCACGCGTTTGCCGTTCAGGTCCATATCGTCCAGCGTTTTCCAGCCCATCGTGCGATCCTCGTGAATAGTAACAGATTTAGGCGGTTCTTTTCCTGCATTTTGCCCTCAGGTCAATGCGTCACTTGGCATTCATGCGCGTGGGGAATAGGTATTTGCGCAAGACAAACGACAGGAGGGCCTCATGGCCGAGATCAAGGATCCCGAAAACACAATCATCATCGAGCTGAAAGACGGCAATGTCGTCGTCGAGCTGTTGCCGGACGTGGCCCCGCAGCACAGCGCCCGGATGAAAGAACTGGCGCGCGGTGGTGAATATGACAACGTGGCCTTTCACCGTGTGATTGACGGGTTCATGGCGCAGACGGGTGATGTTCAGCACGGTGACATGGAAGACGGGTTCAACCTGCGTATGGCGGGCACCGGTGGGTCTTCGCTGCCGAACGTACCGGCAGAATTTTCGAAGCTGCCCCATGACCGCGGCACACTGGGCGCTGCGCGTTCGCAGAACCCGGATTCGGCAAACTCGCAGTTCTTCATCAACTTCAAGGACAACCACTTCCTGAACGGCCAGTACACGGTGTACGGTCGCGTCATCGACGGGATGGAGCATGTGGACGCCATCGTTCGTGGTGAGCCGCCTGCAAGCCCCGACCGCATGATCAGCGTCAAGGTGGCTGCAGATGTTTAAGCTGGCCTCCGCGTTTGCTCTGTTGGCCGGTCCGGCGCTGGCAACCGGATTGCAGATCGAGATCGAAGGCGAGGGGGCAAACGGCACCGTTACGGTCGATCTGTTCGAAGACCTTGCACCCAAGCATGTGGAACAGATTACGGCGATTGCTGCGGCGGGTCAGTATGACGGGGTCGTTTTCCACCGCGTGATCGAAGGATTTATGGCCCAGACCGGCGATGTCCAACATGGTCGCCTGGGTGGCGACATGCGCCGGGCCGGTACTGGCGGATCGGATCGTCCCGACTTGCCGGCCGAGTTTTCGGACTACAATTTCGATCGCGGTGTTGTCGGCATGGCGCGGGCGCAGGATCCCGACAGCGCCAATTCGCAGTTCTTCATCATGTTCGAGCCGGGCCCTTTCCTGAACGGTCAGTACACGGTCGTTGGTCAGGTCACTGACGGCATGGACGTGGTGGACGCCATCAAGCGGGGGGACGGCCCCAACGGCGCGGTGATCGGACAGCCGGATGCGATGAAAAAGGTCACCGTCACAGAATGACGCTATGCCCGGCGCCTGAAACGACGCCGGGCATTTTTCTTCCGCGGGACGTGTCTTGCTCCGCTTGCGTCACATCCGCGTGTACCGGGCTGGTCAGAGCTTCGCACCGGGGGCAAACTGATGCCTGAAGGGCGGAATGGTCCGGTGCGCATAATCATTGCTGTCTTGCTGGTTTTTCTCAACACGGCTGCACAGGCCGAACCTGAGTCGTGGCGCGGCGAATGGCCGGACACCGACTTTAACCTGACCAATATCAGGAGCTGGGCCGAGATTCAGTCCGGCGGCCCTCCCAAGGACGGAATACCGGCCCTGAGCAAGCCAGAATTTGCCCGTGCCTCGGGGGTTTCTGCAATTGCCCCTTCCGAGCCCGTCATCACGGTTGAACTGCCGCGCCAGACGCCGCGCGCCTATCCGATCCGGTATCTGATTTGGCACGAAATCGTGAATGACCGCATCGGAAGAGTTCCGGTCGCCGTCACCTATTGCCCCTTGTGCAACTCGGGCCTCGTCTTCGACCGTCGAACGCCGCAGGGCATTCTGACTTTCGGAGTAACCGGCAAGTTGCGAAATTCGGATATGGTCATGTATGACCGCGAAACACAAAGCTGGTGGCAACAGGCGACCGGCGAGGCAATTGTCGGGCGCATGACGGGCCGCCAGCTCAGGGCGCTGCCGGCTTGGATGGAAAGCTGGGCAGAATACACAGCCCGCAATCCCGATGGTCTGGTGATGACGGAACCCGCGTTCAACCGGGATTACGGGCGTAACCCATACCGGGGCTACGATACGTCGCGCCGGCCGTTTCTGTATAGCGGTGAGCTTCCACCCCACGGTATTCCCCCGCTCGAACGTGTTGTCCGTGTCGGTGATCGGGCGTGGCCACTGACGCGGCTCAGCCGCGAAAATGTGGTGCGCGAAGGTGGCGTGATCATTCATTGGGTTCCCGGTCAGGCCTCGGCACTGGATGCAGGGCGCATATCGAAGGGTCGGGATATCGGGTCAATACGTGTCCGTGACGGACAGGGAAGGGATGTGGTGCACGATGTAATGTTTGCCTTTGCCTTTCATGCTTTCTGGCCGAATGGCAAATGGATGCTTGGTGGTCGCCAATAGCGACCACCATCGAGAAAATGTCAGTCGTCTGGCGACATCACCTTCCATATGATCGCTCCAACGGCCCCTCCGATCAGTGGTGCAACCCAGAACAACCAGAGTTGCGCCAATGCAGGGTCGTCCGCGAACAGGGCGACTCCGGTCGATCGAGCCGGGTTCACGGAAGTGTTCGTCACCGGGATCGAGATCAGGTGGATCAGCGTCAGCGCAAGGCCGATGGCAATGGGGGCAAAGCCCGCAGGGGCCCAATCGGAGGTTGCTCCCAAAATGATCAGGATGAAGAACGCTGTCAGGACAATTTCGATAACCAGCGCCGATGTCAGCGAATACCCTTCGGGCGAAGCATCTCCGTACCCGTTTGAGGCAAAGCTACCGACCCCGTCGAAGCCGGGTGCTCCGCTGACAATGAGATAAAGCACCAGTGCCGCCGCAATCGCGCCAAGTACCTGCGCGACCCAATAGGGCAGCAAGTCCTTGGCTGGAAAGCGCCCGCCTATCATCAGCCCCAGGCTGACCGCTGGGTTGAAATGCCCGCCTGAGATATGACCGACCGCAAAGGCCATGGTCAGAACCGTCAGACCAAAGGCGAACGATACGCCCAGCCAGCCGATGCCCACGTCGGCGACACCCGCCGCCAGTACCGCGCTGCCGCAGCCACCCAGAACCAGCCAGAAGGTGCCAAAGAATTCAGCCATGAGTTTTGATGCCATGAAAAGTCCTCCAGAAAACAACGACTTTAAGGTTAATTCAAAAAGCATGTTTTGTGAAATTGTGAAAGGTGGGCAAGTTTTGCCTCGACCAGCCAAACGAAGGGCCTGATCGCAGAGGTATTACGCGGCTTTTGGTCTGTGTCGACAAGCTCGGCAACGGTTCGGATTGAAAACCGGCTCATCCATTCGGGCACCGGCTGGACAATCGGCGCATGAATTGGTGATCAGGCGAGCAGGTCCGCCTCGGGCGCTTCCACGAAAGTGTAGGAATGCGTGTTGATGTCACCGCTCCAGCGCCAAAGGGCCACAAAACCCTCGGGGCCGGTGCGAAAGGCGTGAGGCATCAGGCTGGGATGGTGGATCATGTCGCCAGAACCGCGCATCTGTATGTCGTCGCCGGCTGTCCACAATGCCCGGCCTGCGACGATGACATAGGTTTCATCGGCGTCATGCAGGTGGAGAGGGTAATAGCTGTTCGGACGCATATAGACCAATCCAAGACGGACATCCGGTGCGGGAATCGGTCCTTCGGGGGCCATCAGCGACGCAACGCTGATCATGGCGGCAATTCCGGCTTCGGTGTTGTCTTCGACAGGGTTTGAGCCCCAGGGCAACAGCGTGTGCGCATTCAAAGCTGCCGCTGCAACCGGGTGTTGGCTGTTGGCCAGAACTGTTCGGATACCCGCATCCAAAAGGCACGGTTGAACCGCGTCAAATGCGCGTACCGGAGGTGTGTTCACAAGTGCACGTGCCGAATGCGGTCCCATCGGATCGGACTCTGCCTGGTATACATCCGATATTGCTTGCAGCAGTTCTTCGAACTTTTCATTGCAGACCATGGGCTCGCGCACTCCTGAGATCGCCCCATCTGACGGTACGTGCCCTAGGATTCTGCGGATAAAACGACGCCGACAGGTCGATTTCGAACCTTCGAAAGGAAAATCTGGTTCCTGTCGCCAATATTTGGCGCAATCCCGGAGGTGCAGGAATGTCAGTCCGGTGCGAACCGGAACCTGCTTCCTGTTTGAACCGCATCCTTGGCGAAGCAGCAGGTCCGTATGTTATCTCAAAGAAAAACGCCGCAGAAAAACCTGCGGCGTTCGCATCTTTTGAAGTTGCAGCTAAGTTACTGCTTGGCTTCCGCCGCCGGGTTGGCGCCGGCCTTACCGCTACGGCCGGGGTTCAGCGGATCGTCCTGACGCTGGACCGAGCCTTCGAAATGGGCGCCGCTTTCGATGGCGATAGTCTTGTGGATGATGTCGCCCTCAACGCGCGCGGTCGAGGTCAGGCGGACCTTGAGACCGCGCACTCGACCCACGATGCGGCCGTTGATGACCACGTCGTCGGCAGTGACTTCGCCCTTGATCGTCGCGGTTTCGCCGATGGTCAGAAGGTGGGCGCGGATGTCGCCTTCGACAGTACCTTCAACCTGAATGTCACCCGACGTCTTGAGGTTGCCCGTGATGTGCAGGTCGGAAGACAGAACCGACGCAGGCGGTTTTGCTTTCGGCGCGGTGCTCGCTTTGGGCTCAGCCGCTGCAGGTGCCGGTGTTGCCGGAGCGGCCGGTTTCGCTGCCTCAGTCTCTTTGGGGCCGGGTTCGTTGATTTTGCTCTTAGAAAACATTTCTCGCAGCCTTGATGTAAGTCATTGGGTTAACAGGTTTTCCGTTCACGCGCACTTCATAGTGTAAATGGGTGCCGGTAGACCGTCCGGTGCTACCCATATCAGCAATATGATCCCCGCGCGAGACCCTTTGGCCAACCTTGACGCGGATCTTGGTGTTATGAGCGTAAAGTGTCTCAATTCCGAAGGCGTGTTTGATTTTCACCAGCCGCCCAAATCCGGATTGCCAGCCCGCGTGCGAGACGACTCCGTCGGCGGTGGCAAAGATATCCGTACCCTGCGCACCAGCGAAATCAGCACCGTTATGCATGCGGCGCCCGCCGGTCTTGGGGTCGCGGCGGGTACCATATCCGCTGGTGAACCGAACCGCTGCACGCACCGGGCTGGCGAAGGGGGCCTTTTCCGCAGCGATGCGGTAGAGGTTCAGCTGGTCCATTTGTTGCAGCAGTGTATTGGCGCGGATCTCGTCGGGGGTCAGTTCCTCACCGCGCGTGCTGAAGGATAAAGGGGTCAGCGGACCGCCCATACCGCTATATCCGCGCCGGACCTCTTCGATGATGCGATCTGTGGGCATGCCCGCGCTGCGGAACATTTTATCCAGCGGCTCGACCGAGATCACCATGGCTTCTTCGATCTGGCGGAAGATTTCTTCGTTCCGCTCCTGCATCAGCCGGATTTCCAGCTCCAGCTCGTCGCGTTGATCCAGCGCACCCTGTGCGTTAGCGGCGATCTGGTCACGTTCGAGCGCCGTACGCGCCAAAGCGTCGGTCATGAACGCCATCTGCTCGGGGTTGACTGAGGCCGCCATGTAAGAGGCTTCTCCGCCGGTTACCTGCTTCAGCACCGCCAGTTCTTCGCGGGCCTCTTCGCGCTGCTTCATGGTTGCGCGCAGAGTGGTCTGGATAACTTCGATCCCGGTCTCCAGCTCGCGACGACGGTTTTCCGATTCCAGCAGCTCGGACTGCATGACCGAAATCTGTTCGAGGGCCGCGTTAAACCGATCATGCGCGGCCAGGGCTTCGGCCGCGCGGGCGTCGCGTTCGGCCGACAGGATATTCAGGCGTTCCTGATAGGTGGCCTGATCGCGCCTCGCCTGTTCCCGAAAATTCCCTGACCCGATGCTGTCCATCAGCAGGATCGCTGTCGCGACGGCCGTCCAGCCGACCACTACGGCGACTCCGGCAACAGCAGCAACCTGAGTTTCGGAGCTCAGTCGGATGAACCGAGTATCATTGTCGGATTTCAGAAATACACGGCGTTCTGGAAAGTGCCGTTCGAGCAGTGAGTGTAGTTTGATTGCCAGACGTGTTCGCACGCGTCGTACCTCGTTGTCCCCATATCGCGGAGCCGGTCGTGAGTGAGTGGCCGCTCCTTGACGCGATTGCATAAAGGGGTGGGGTCAATGGGGCAAGTTTGTTGACCAGTCGGACCGCATAACCGCAGTTTTCCCGCTTGGAATCGGCGGGAAATTGCCGAAACCTGCGTCTGAAATTCAATCAGGGGTCGAACCCGGGGCGGGCAAGTCTTCGGCCAGAGGCCAATAGAAATCCGGCGGCAATCCGGCTTCGGCGCGTTTTTCCTCGTTGAAGGGCGGTTTGAGTGCTCCGTGGAAGTAACGACGTACGAGCGTGTGGAACACATCCTTGGGGTCCGCATTCTCGCGCCCACACAGGAAATGGAACCACTTGGAGCCATAAGCCACATGCCCGACTTCTTCGGCATAAATGACCTCAAGCGCAGCGACAGCCTGATCTGCCTTGGCCTTGCGAAAGATGTCGATCATGCCGGGCGTGACGTCCAGACCGCGGGCTTCCAGTACCATGGGAACGACGGCAAGGCGCCCCATCAGGTCTTCCGCCGTGTCTTCGGCGGCGCGCCACATCCCGGCATGGGCGGGCAGGGCGCCATAAAAGCTACCCATCTGTTCCAGACAATCGCAGACCATCTCGAAATGGCGCGATTCCTCTTCGGCGCATTTGACCCAGTCGTCGTAGAACCCGATCGGCATCGGCACGTGGCCAAAGCGTGCGATGATGTCCCAGTGCAGATCGACCGCGTTCAGCTCGATATGAGCCACGGCGTGCAGCAAAGCGACCCGTCCTGCTTCGGTGCCCGGTCGCCGCTTTGGCACGTCGCGCGGCGACAGCAGTTCGGGTTGGTCCGGGCGAGCAGGAGAAGGCGGCGGCGTTGCGGTGCCAATTTCGATCTGTGACCGCTCGCCCTTGCGCGCGGCGAACCAATCGGCGGCGTATTGCTGTGACAGCGCGGTCTTGGCCCGCCCGTCAGCGGTTGTCAAAACCTCAGTTGCCATCTGGGTCAGTGTCTTGGGCAAGGGTGTGCTCCGCCGTTCGAAATCTCAGCGCGACATAGACCGGATGGCCCCGGGGGTCGAGGGGGCGTCACAGTGCGCGCACGGCCTCGAGCACTTCTTCCACGTGACCGGGCATTTTGACCTTGCGCCAGATACGGGCAATGCGCCCTTCGGCGTCGATCAGGAAGGTGGATCGCTCGATCCCCATGGATTTGCGTCCATACATGTTCTTTTCGACCCAGACGCCGTAATCCTCGCACACGGTCTGGCCTTCGTCCGACAGCAGCGGTGTCGTCAGCCCGTGCTTGGCGACGAATTTGTCATGCTTGGCCACGCTGTCGCGCGAAATCCCGAAAACGTGAGCGCCCGCAGCGGCAAAGGTCTGAAGTTGTTCCGAGAAACCAATGGATTCCTTGGTGCAGCCCGGCGTATCATCGCGAGGGTAGAAGAACAGAACAACCGCGTTGCCGCGCTGCTCTGACAGGGTTACTTGACCCCCACCGTCGCGCGGCAGGGTGAAATCGGGTGCGATGTCGGATACGTCGGGCATAGGGATCTCCGGCTGAATAATTAACGGTTGCCCGGTATCATAGGGCGCCGCCGTCGGGTTGAAAGACGTGGAACGCAAATTGGTGCAGCCAGAACAACAACAAGGCACAGAAACCGGCAAAAAGCCGCACCGCCGTTCACGCCGCCGGAGCGCCGTTTTGTGGACCTTGCGTGGCGTACTTGTGCTGGTGTTTCTGGCGGTCGTGTCGGCGTTCATGGTGATCGGCCAGCGGATGCACGCGCCGGTTTGGTTGCGCGACCGGGTCGAGGCGCGACTGGATCAGGCTCTGGGCGGCGTTCAGATCCGATTTGGCGATGTCAGTTTCATCATTCACGAAGGATGGCGGCCACGACTGCGGTTGACGGATGTGCGCATCAGCGACGCGGCGGGTCAGCAGATTGCAGAGGTGTCCGACCTGCGCGCCAGCCTCGCAATGCGGCCACTGCTACGGGGACATGTCCGGCCCAAACGCATCATCCTGCAAGGCGCGCAGATTGCACTGACGCGCGGATTGGACGGCGCGCTGTCTCTGACGGTTGGGTCCGGTAGCGCACCGGTCGGCCAGGCGCCAAACCTTGCCCAATTGATCGAAACCTCGGACGATATCTTCAAATCGCCGGCCTTGTCGGCGCTGACTTCGGTTGAACTGAACGCGATAACGCTGGACTATCAGGATCTGCGACAGGGACGGTCCTGGATATTGGACGGTGGGCACATCCTCGCCACCCGAACTGCGCAGCAGGTGCGTCTGGCCACTGGATTTTCGGTCCTGGCTGGCCGGGATTATGTCAGCGGGATCGAGGCAAACTACACCAGCTCCCTTGACAGCGCGGCCGCAGAGTTCGGGGTCACGATCACCGACCTGCCTGCAGAAGACGTTGCGGGCCACAGTCCGGCTTTGGCGTGGATGCAGGTGCTCAGGACGCCAATTTCAGGGGCGCTGCGCGGCAGCGTCGACGCGGAAGGCGCGTTGGGACCCGTCTTTGCCACGTTGAATCTTGGTGAGGGCGCCGTGCAACCAAACCCGGAAACACGCCCCGTCAGGTTCGAGTCGGCCCGTACCTATTTCACATATGACCCGGTTCAGCAGGTTCTGGACTTCAACGAAGTTTCGGTCGTTTCAGCCTGGGGGACGGTCCATGGAGAGGGTAAGACCTTTTTGCAGGGTGTGCAGGACGGCCGGCTCGACAGCATGTCCGGGCAGTTTCGGCTGAGTGCGATCGAGATCAATCCGGCGGACTTGTTTCCCGAAGCGCTGAATCTGACGCGGGCCGACGTGGATCTGCAATTAAAGCTGGCGCCGTTCCGGGTGCGGTTGGGTCAGGTAACGGTTGAAGACGGTGAACACCGTCTGAGACTAAGCGGCGAACTTGCTGGATTGCCCGAGGGCTGGGCTGCCAAGATCGACGCGCAAATCGATCAAATGCCGTCGCAGCAGGTGCTGAAATACTGGCCGGAGTTGCTGGCCCCCAAGCCCCGCAAATGGGTGACCGAGAACATTTTCCACGGCGAGATGTCTGATCTGGATTTCGCCCTGCGTCTAAAACCTGACACCAAGCCGGATATTTATGCGGACTTTGAATTTGCCGAAACCAAGGTCCGATTTGCAAAGACCTTGCCGCCGGTCGAACAGGCGCAGGGGCAGGCGAGCTTGCTTAACCGTCGCTTCACTGTCACAGCGCAAAAGGGGATCGTCGTCGCCGACCAGGGCGGAGCCGTGGATGCCGCCGGCACGTCTTATATTATTCCGGATACCAGCATCAAGAAATCGACCCCGGGGATTGCAAGGATTCAGGCCAAGGGCAGCGTTACGGCCGCCCTGTCGCTTTTGGACCGACCGCCGTTGCAACTGTTGACCAAGGCCAATTTGCCCGTGGATCTGGCGGATGGTCAGGTTCAACTGACCGGAACCTTGTCTTTGCCCATGATTAAGGGGCTCAAGCTGGAAGACACCCGGTTTCACTTTGCCGGAAACCTGTCCAACATCGACAGCGAAAAGCTGGTGCCTGGATTTGAAGTCAGCGCGGACCGTTTACGTCTGACCGGAGATCAGTCTCAGGTCTCGATCGACGGCAATGGTCTGTTCGGCGATGTGCCGGTTCAGGCAAAATGGTCGCAACCTATCGGGGGGGATACGCCTCAGCGCAGTCAGGTCGCCGGACAGATCGAGCTTTCTCCGCGTCTGATGGATCAGATCAATGCCGGGCTGCCCCCTGGAATGCTGACCGGGCAGGGGCTTGCGGATTTCACGGTCGGTATCGGAGCGGGCGATCCACCCAGTCTCGAAGCGCAGTCCGATCTCGTTGGGGTAGGGCTGGCAATTCCGGAGTTGGGGTGGCGCAAGGCGACTAGTACTGCCGGAACGATGACCGCCGTCGCAACCTTGGGTGAGCAGTTGAGTGTCGACCAATTGCGCATCGAAGCTGCCGGGCTGCGCACCACCGCGTCGATCTCGTTCAAGGACGGATCCTTTGACCGTGTAAACTTCAGTTCGTTCGAGATCGGGAACTGGCTGGCCGTACCCGCCGAGCTTATCGGCCGCGGCGCCGGCCTTCCCGATATTCGGGTTTTGGGCGGGGTGCTGAACTTGGCCAGGGCAACTTTTGGCAGCGGCGCCGGTGGTGGTGGGCCGGGGCCGAAGCTGGATGTCAATCTGGACCGGTTGCAGGTCACCGAAACCGTGGCGCTGACCGGCTTGAACGGTTCTTTCCAGACAACAGGCGGATTGACCGGCGCTTTCAGGGCGCAGGTAAACGGGGGGGCTCCAATTCAAGGACAGGTTTCTCCGCGCGGCGGGCGTAGTGCAGTCCGGTTGACGTCTGCCGATGCCGGTGCAGTTCTGCGGTCAGCAGGTTTGATAACACAGGCCCGCAAAGGCACGCTGGATCTGCAGTTGGAGCCGGCGACCGCACCGGGAGATTACGATGTGGATCTCAAAATCCGGAATACACGGATCAAGGATGCTCCGGCCATGGCCGCGCTTCTGAACGCGATCAGTCTGGTCGGGCTGTTGGATGAAATGGCAGGCCAGGGCATCTTTTTCTCGGCCATCGACAGCAAGATGCGTGTAACCCCGACCGAAGTCAAAGTGCTGAGCGGCAGTGCGGTCGGACCGTCGATGGGCCTGTCTTTTGACGGCACGGTCAATACAGTGGCCGGAACGCTGAATCTGCGTGGTGCGATCTCTCCTATCTACCTGCTGAACGCCGTCGGCAGCGTTCTGAGCCGCAAGGGTGAGGGGATCTTTGCGTTCAACTATACTCTGACCGGTCCACTGACCAATCCGCAGGTTTCCGTAAATCCGCTCTCCGGACTGGCCCCATTGTTTTTGCGGAACCTGATGCGAGCCCCTGCGCCGACCGTTTCGGACGGGCCCAATGCGACCCCCGACAGACCTAATCCAGCCCAGCATACGCGCGGAGAAGACCGGTAATCTGACCTGTGGCCGAATCTGTCCTGTCCATGTATGGCGCGCGCATGAAGCTGAGTGATTTTGATTTCCATCTGCCTGAAGACCTGATTGCCACGCGGCCCGCGACGCCGCGTTCCTCCGCGCGCCTGTTGGTTGCACAGGGGGACGAGATCAGTGACCAGCACGTGTTCGACCTGCCGCAATGGCTGCAACCGGGGGACCGGCTGGTGTTGAACGACACCCGTGTGATCCCTGCGCGCCTCAATGGCCGCCGTTATCGGAACAGTGCCCAAGGGCCGGTCTCCGCCGCGATCGAGGCCACTCTGTTGGACCCTCAGGCGGACGGCACCTGGGCCGCCTTGATCAAGCCCCTGAAGAAAGTCAAAATTGACGAAGAGATTGTGTTCTCGGACGAACTCAGCGCCCGGCTCCAGCGGATCGCGGATGGGCAAGCCTACCTTCGGTTCAACGTGACAGGTGAAGATTTCGACCGCGCGCTGGAACAAGCCGGTGCTATGCCTCTGCCGCCATACATCGCGGCAAAACGGCCTGCGGACCATCGTGACAAGACGGACTACCAAACCATTTGGGCCCGGAATTCAGGCGCAGTGGCTGCACCGACAGCTTCATTGCATTTCGATGAACCGCTGATGCAGGCGTTGGCGGATCGGGGGATCGAGTTTACATACGTCACGCTGCATGTCGGCGCCGGGACGTTTTTGCCGGTCAAGGTCGAGGACGTGACGACGCACAAAATGCATGCGGAATGGGGCCGTGTCAGTGAACAGGCAACCTCCGAAATCAAAGCAACCAAGGCAGCGGGTCATCGGGTCATTCCCGTCGGCACCACGGCGTTGCGCCTGATCGAAAGTGCTGCGCAAAGCGGCGAGATCGCGCCTTGGGAAGGTGACACGGACATCTTCATCTACCCGGGTTTCAAATTCCGCATCACCGATGCCCTGATGACGAACTTCCACCTGCCGAAATCCACGCTTTTGATGTTGGTCTCGGCGCTGGTGGGGCATGACCGGGTCAAGGCTGTTTACGATCACGCTGTGGCGCAGAAATACAGGTTCTTTTCGTATGGGGATGCGTCGCTTTTAATCCCTTAAAAGCCGTGTTTTCCGGATCGCGTCCCTTCAATGTCGTAGACAAGCGCGATCAAAAGGTTTTTTGATCCCAAGACGTATAGCACGTCGGCAATTCCAGGTGGCAGCATGCTTCAGGTTCTTTCCAGCGCATGGGCGCTTCTTCTTGGTATGGGATTGCTGATGGTCGGCAACGGTCTTCAGGGCACCTTGTTGGGCGTGCGCGGCGAGATCGAGGGGTTTTCGACCCTTCAGATGTCGTTCGTCATGTCCGCATATTTTGTCGGGTTTCTGGGCGGGTCGCGCCTTGCGCCCGAAATGATCCGGCGCGTGGGGCATGTTCGCGTGTTTGCCGCGCTGGCGTCGTTTATTTCCGCCGTGATGATCATGTACCCGATGCTGACCAATCCGATCGCGTGGTCATTGGGGCGCGTCGTGATCGGGTTCTGCTTTTCAGGCGTGTATGTGACGGCAGAAAGCTGGTTGAACAACGCGGCCAGCAATGAGAACCGCGGACAAGCGCTGTCGCTGTACATGATTGTGCAGATGACCGGTGTCGTCAGCGCGCAGGCGCTGATGTTGGTGGGTGATCCGGCGGGCTATGAGACTTTCGTGATCGCTTCGATCCTGGTTTCGATTTCGTTCGCGCCGATCCTGCTGTCGATTTCTCCGACGCCGGCTTTTGACACGACGAAACCGATGACACTCCGGCAGTTGATGAATGCCTCGCCGCTTGGCTGCGTCGGGATGTTCCTTCTGGGCGGTGTGTTTTCCGCGCAATTCGGGATGGCTGCTGTCTATGGCGCGCAGGCCGGCTTGTCGGTTGCAGAAATTTCAACCTTTGTCGCGGCCTTTTATATCGGCGCCCTTGTGCTGCAATACCCGCTGGGTTGGTTTTCCGACCGTATGGACCGTCGCATCCTGATCCTGTCAGCCGCTGCGCTCGGCGGCATGAGCGCGCTGACCGGCATGGTCTTCGGGGTGACACTTCCAGTTCTTTTGGTCGTGGCATTCTTTATCGGTGGAATGTCCAACCCGCTGTATTCGCTGCTGATTGCCTATACAAATGATTACCTTGAATACGAGGACATGGCTGCAGCGTCGGGCGGACTGGTGTTCATCAACGGTTTTGGCGCTATCGCGGGGCCGTTAATCACCGGTTGGCTGATGGGCGGTGCGGTATTTGGGCCACAGGGGTTCTTCCTGTTCATTGCCACGCTGATGTTTGCAATAGCCGCCTATGCTGCCTATCGAATGACCCAGCGGGCCTATGTTGTTGTTGACGAAACTGCTTCAATTGCGCCTATTTACCCCACATCGTCTCCGGTTGCGCTTGAGGTCGCGCAGGAGGTCGTGATCGAAGCTGCGCAGGATGAAGCTGAAACAACGCAGGAATCCGCCTAAGCGCCGGATTTATTTCGCGTGTGTTGCAATATTTTACTGTAACACTTCTGTAAAACCGACTTTACTGACGTTACGTCCCTGGGGAGGGCAATTACGGAGTCAAGGGCATGGTTGGTCCTGAAGAAGTATTGAGTTTTTGGTTAGATGAGGTTGGTCCCGAGGGGTGGTACTTGCAGGATGAAGCGTTGGACGCGCAAATCCGCGAACGCTTCCTCGAAACATGGCAGGCAGCGTGTCAAGGGCGGTTTTCGCTTTGGCTGACATATCCCAGCGGGTCGCTGGCATATATCATCCTCATGGATCAGTTTCCGCGAAACATGTTCCGAGGTAGCAAGCAGGCGTTTGCGTCGGACAAGGCGGCTCTGGCGGCGGCGAAATGCGCGGTCGACAAGAGTTGGGACCTTAGGATCGACGAGCCGGCACGGCAGTTCTTTTACCTGCCGATGATGCACTCGGAAAATCTGTGTGATCAGGAACGGTGCGTGCGGTTGATGTGTGAACGGATGCCGAAGGACGGGGCAGCCAATCTGCTGCATGCCCGGGCGCATCGCGAAATCATCCGACAGTTCGGACGGTTCCCGTATCGCAACGAAGCGCTGGAGCGTCCGACGACCGAGCACGAGGCTGCATATGTCAGCAGTGGTGGCTACGGGTCGACAGTGCGGGCGCTTCAGGCGGCAAGTTAACTCGACGGTTCGCAACCGCGAATGACCAATACCTTGTCTGTCATCACCTCGGCCGAGGTGGTGATGGCGTAGTTGATCAGGTCTTCCGGATTTTCAACGAGAGTGGCAATCTGAGACTGGGCTGTCGCCAGCTTTGTTTCCAGTTCTTTCAGAGCCTTCGTCGTTTCTTCCAACTTTGCCCGGGATCTCAGATCGAGTGCACCGTCTTTTTGGCGAATGGCGGCAAGGTCGCTGCGAATGCCTTCCAGCTCACCGCGAATGCCTTGCACCTGATTTCGAAGCGGGCCGATCGCCTGCAGGTTTTCCGCGAACCCCGCCTGTATGTTTTCCACGGATTGGGCCAGCTTCCACCCCAGAAACAGGCACAGCGCCAACAGGATCAGGGTTGCGTTTATCAGGGCGAGCAGAAGATCCTTGAGCGTCTTGGCCATGATTTGCCTCTCATTTATCAATGACTTGGAAATACCGAATGGGTCAAGTTGCCTCTGTTCTAGCCTTTGACGCAGGGCGGGTATAGGCTGAAACCAGCTCAAACAAGGTCAATTGCCCCCGCGTCACTTATGTCGCGGGTATGAATGTTGATGTGAAATAAAAATTAGTTTAACGGTAAACTAGTTTTAAAACCGATCTGCGCCGAGAGGTACACATGGCTGCACAATCCTTTGATCTGATCGTAATCGGGGCAGGCCCCGGCGGCTATGTTGCTGCTATCCGCGCGGCCCAATTGGGCCTGAAAACGGCCGTGGTCGAGCGTGAACATCTCGGCGGTATCTGCCTGAACTGGGGTTGTATCCCGACCAAGGCGTTGCTGCGCTCATCAGAGGTGTTTCATCTGATGGAACGCGCCAAGGATTTCGGCCTGAAAGCGGACAAGGTCGGATATGATCTGGACGCGGTGGTCAAACGCTCGCGCGGGGTTGCGGCGCAGTTGTCGGGCGGCATCGGGCATCTCTTGAAAAAGAACAAGGTGACCGTGGTCATGGGCGAAGCGACGATCCCGGCCAAGGGTAAGGTCAGCGTCAAAACCGAAAAGGGCACCGACGAATTGACCGCCAAGAACATCGTTCTGGCCACCGGAGCCCGGGCGCGTGAGCTGCCGGGACTTGAGGCCGACGGCGACCTGGTCTGGACCTACAAGCACGCCTTGCTGCCACCTCGGATGCCGAAAAAGCTGCTGGTCATCGGGTCCGGCGCGATCGGGATCGAATTCGCCAGCTTCTACAATACGCTGGGAGCGGACACGACAGTTGTCGAGGTTCTGGATCGCGTTCTACCCGTCGAAGACGCGGAAATCAGCGCGTTCGCCAAAAAGGCGTTCACCAAGCAAGGCATGACCATCATGGAAAAAGCGATGGTCAAGCAACTGGACCGCGCCAAAGGAAAGGTGACAGCGCATATCGAGGTCAAGGGCAAGGTTGAGAAACACGATTTTGACACCGTGATTTCCGCGGTCGGTATCGTTGGAAACGTCGAAAACCTGGGGCTGGAAGCTCTGGGCGTCAAGATCGACCGGACCCATGTTGTGACCGATGAGTTCTGTCGCACCGGAGTCGACGGGCTCTATGCCATCGGCGATATCGCCGGTGCACCCTGGCTGGCGCATAAGGCCAGCCACGAAGGCGTCATGGTTGCAGAGTTGATCGCGGGCAAACATGCGCACCCGGTCAAACCCGAAAGCATCGCGGGCTGCACCTATTGCCAGCCACAAGTTGCGTCTGTGGGTTACACTGAAGCCAAGGCAAAGGAACTGGGATACGATATCAAGGTTGGCCGATTCCCGTTCATCGGCAATGGCAAGGCTATCGCCCTGGGTGAGCCCGAAGGTCTGATCAAGACGGTCTTTGATGCCAAGACGGGCGAGTTGCTTGGCGCCCACATGATCGGCGCGGAAGTGACTGAGCTAATTCAGGGTTACATTGTCGGGCGTCAGCTTGAGACAACTGAAGAAGACCTGATGAACACGGTCTTCCCGCACCCGACGCTGTCGGAAATGATGCACGAAGCCGTGCTTGATGCCTATGGGCGCGTGATCCACATGTAAAGACAGGGGGGCTCTGCCCCCGCCGCGGCAAGCCGCGTCTCCCCGGGATATTTTTGGCCAGATGAAGCAGGGGATCCGCACTTTGTCTGGCCGAAAACACCACGGAGCGAAGGGTGGAGCCGTGTTGAAGGGTTCTACGTGTTCAAAGCGTCCAGTATGCGCGCCCAGGAGCGAATGCCCTTGTGGAAGCTTTTGACGTCGTATTTTTCGTTTGGTGAGTGGATGGCGTCGTCGTCATTGGCGTAGCCGACCAGCATGGAATCCAGACCCAGCACAGTGTCGAAGTAGCCGACCACCGGAATGGAGCCGCCCATGCCGGTAAAAACGGCTTCGCGGTCCCACTCGTCGGACAAGGCACCACGGGCGGCTTCGAATTCGGGTCGGTTCAGGTTCATGACCGAGGCCGGGGATCCTTCGAGATCGTTGTCCCACTCGACTGTGGCGTCAGACGACAGGCGGTTTTCGACATGTTTGCGGATCTTGTCGCGCAGCTTGTCCGGGTCCATGTCGCCGACCAGTCGGCAAGTGATCTTGCAGTGCGCCAGCGACGGGATCACCGTTTTCGACCCCGCACCGTTATATCCGCCCCAAAGCCCGTTTACCTCGAGGGTGGGGCGCGCCCATTGCTGTTCCAAAGTGGAATAGCCTTTTTCGCCATGGGGTTGGGTGTAACCGACAGAGTTCAGGTAATCCGCCTCGTCGAAGCCGCAGTTTTCCCATTGCTTCAACTGCTCGGCCGGAACTTCATGCACGCCCTCGTAAAAGCCTTCGACGGCGACTCGTCCGGTTTCCTCATCGTAGAACGAAGCAACGATGCGCGACAATTCCCGCAGCGGGTTCAGGCCGGGGCCGCCATAGTGGCCGGAATGCAGATCAATGCGCGGGCCCTGGATGGTGAATTCGTCTTTGAGCATTCCGCGCAATTGCGCGGCAATCGACGGCACGCCGCGTGACACCATGGAAGTGTCGCAGACCAGAGCCAGATCCGCTTTCAATTCCTCAGCGTTTTCTTTCAGAAACGGCACCAACGAAGGCGAGCCCGATTCCTCTTCTCCTTCAAAGAAAAAGGTGATGCGACAGGGCAATTTTCCGTGAACGGCTTTCCAGGCGCGGCAGGCTTCGACAAAGGTCATCAGTTGGCCCTTGTCGTCTGACGATCCGCGCCCGCGGATGACCTGTCCGTTTGGGGTGTCTTCCAGCGCCGGATCGAACGGATCGCGGTTCCACAGTTCCAGCGGGTCGACGGGTTGAACGTCATAGTGGCCGTAAAACAGCAGATGGGGCCCGTCACCGTCCTCTCCGACATGGCCCACGACCATGGGATGACCGGGCGTGACGCGCTTTTCGGCTGTTATGCCAATGCTTTGCAGGTCGGCCACCAGCCAGTCGGCAGCTTCATCGACCTTTTCGTTGAAAGCAGGATCGGTGGAGATCGAGGGAATGCGCAGAAACTCCATCAGGCGGTCGATGGAAGTGGTAAGATCGCTGTCGATCTTACTCAGTACAGCGTCTAGCGACATGGGAAGACTCCTGAAAGTGTGGTAATCTGGGGCGAACCTATCAGGGTCTGCGATGCCGTCCAGCCCGATCATGCCAAAGCCCATGTGCAATTCGCGGGCCGGGGCTGCGTCGTTTCCCCACGTCTGAGTGCCGTAACTTCACTTGTCTGGGTGCAAGCAAAGAGATATTTGATGCAAATCAATGATGCGCGCTTTTCAGGGACATAGAAAGCAGACCCAGAGGAACGCAAGGTCGCCTGCGGGTGCGAACCCGCGAGATGCGACGAAAAAGGCGCCCGGCTGCCGCGAACAGAGGTCGGGCAATCAAGGAGGGTCCGTTGGACTACACTGCTCAGCTCGATACAGCGATTGCCAGGCTGCATGAAGAAGGACGTTACCGGACCTTTATCGATATCGAACGTCGCAACGGCCATTTCCCGCATGCTGTGCGCACTTGCCCGGACGGGTCACAGCAGAACATCACCGTGTGGTGTGGCAACGACTATTTGGGTATGGGGCAGAACCCTGTTGTTCTGAATGCCATGCACGAAGCCGTGGATGCTGCGGGTGCGGGCTCGGGGGGTACGCGCAATATCTCGGGCACCACCGTCTATCACAAACGGCTTGAGGCTGAATTGGCCGACCTGCACGGCAAAGAAGCGGCGCTGCTGTTCACCAGCGCCTATATCGCCAATGACGCGACGCTGAGTACACTGCCGAAACTGTTCCCCGGTCTGATCATTTATTCCGACGCGCTGAACCATGCCTCGATGATCGAAGGCGTGCGCCGCAACGGTGGCGCGAAGCGCATTTTCCGTCACAATGACGTTGAGCACCTGCGAGAGCTGCTGGAGGCCGACGATCCGGCCGCGCCCAAGCTGATCGCGTTCGAGTCGATCTATTCGATGGATGGCGACTTTGGCCCGATCGAAGAAATCTGTGATCTTGCCGACGAATTCGGCGCACTGACTTATATCGACGAGGTTCATGCGGTCGGTATGTACGGCCCGCGCGGCGGTGGTGTGACAGAGCGTGACCGACTGGCTCATCGCATCGACATCATCAACGGTACGCTTGCCAAGGCCTACGGCGTGATGGGTGGCTATATCGCCGCCAGTGCAAAAATGTGTGACGCCGTGCGCTCTTATGCGCCGGGTTTCATCTTCACCACGTCGCTGCCGCCAGCCGTTGCAGCAGGGGCGGCGGCCTCTGTGGCATACCTGAAAACTGCGCCTGAGCTGCGGGAACAGCACCAGACCCAAGCCAGGATCCTCAAGCTGCGTCTCAAAGGCATGGGCCTGCCACTGATCGATCATGGCAGCCACATTGTACCAGTGATCGTTGGCAACCCGGTACATACAAAGAAGCTGAGCGATATGCTGCTGGATGACTACGGCATCTATGTTCAGCCGATCAATTTCCCGACTGTCCCACGCGGAACCGAGCGTTTGAGGTTCACTCCGTCGCCAGTGCATGGGCCTGACGAAATGAACCGACTGGTGCAAGCGATGGACGAACTTTGGTCACATTGTGCGCTAAATCGCGCCGAACTTGTCGGATAACCTCACGCCAAAGTGTGCAACTCGCTTGTCGCGTGTTAAGCTTACGTCAATAAAAGCACCGGACGAATCATTGTGAGTATGATTCGCCGATGGCGTGTAAGACGCGGCAGGCAGAATGGGGCAGCAGGAATGATTGGGCGCAGATCACAGCGCGATTCCGAAGAAGACACTGACGTCAGACCCAAGGGTTTTGACGATTACGAGGTACGGCTTGGCGATGTAATGCGCGGTGAGCGCGCAACCATGGGGAAATCGCTGCTGGATGTTCAGCGCGAACTTAGGATCAAAGCCAACTACATCGCTGCCATCGAAAATGCCGATCCCGACGCATTTGATACACCCGGCTTCATTGCCGGGTATGTGCGTTCTTATGCCCGCTACCTGGGGATGAACCCGGACGAGACGTTCGCGACCTTCTGCGAAGAAAGCGGTTTCGAAGTTGCCCATGGCATGTCGGCCCAGGCGTCGGTCGTACGCAAAAGCGCCGGAGGCCTGCCCGCACGCGGTTCCATGGGGCACGACCCCTTCACTTCTCCGAACACCCCCTTCGTCCCCGGAAAGGAATCCTTCCTCAGCCAGATTGACCCGCGTGCGATTGGGTCGTCGCTGGTGTTGCTGGCGGTGATCGGCGGGATCGGCTATGGCGGTTGGTCCGTCCTGAACCGCATTCAGCAGGTTCAGGTCAGCCCGGTCGAACAGGCCCCGGTTGTTCTGACGGATCTCGACCCATTGGATGCAGCCCGCACCCAGACGGAAGAGATCGAGAGCGCCAGCGCGGACACCCCAAGCGCAGAGGCTCTGGATCGTCTCTACCGACCACAGGCGCTGGACGTGCCGGTTCTCGTGGCCCGCGACGCACCGATTTCTACTCTGGACCCCCGAACCGTCGGAACCTTCCGTCCTCCGGAACCGCCCAAGGTAGAAGTGGCCGAGGTTCACACGGTTGAGCGCCCCGCTTTGCCGCAGGTGGTGGAAAAGATCGACACCACCCTGAAAATCGTAGCCGTAAGCCCAGCCTGGATGCGCGTTACCGCAGCAGATGGCAGCGTTATTTTCGAAGGCACACTGGGTACGGTCGAGCAGGGCAGCGTTTTCGAAGTACCCCTGACGGAAGAACCGCCGCAACTACGGGCGGGCGCCTCGGGATCTGTCTATTTCTCGATGAACGGCGAGCATTATGGCCCGGCCGGCGCACCCGGTACCGTGGCCAAAGGGGTCGTCCTGTCCAAGGATGCCGTGTCCGAGGCCTATGCCGTTGCCGATCTTGAAGCCGAGCAGAACAGTGCCCTCAAGCAATTGGTGGCCGAGTTGCAGACACAGGCGACAGAAGAGCCCGCCGAGTGATCTAGCCATTGCGGTGAACCGGCTGCCGAACTATCTACTGACGCAACCTTGGTAGACGCGGGTCCATCCTCATGTCCCTCAATCACGTGCGCCCCTGGCGCGACATCTATCGCCGTAAATCGCGCCAGATCATGGTCGGGAACGTGCCCGTCGGGGGTGATGCGCCTATCGCGGTTCAGACCATGACCAATACCCTGACCACCGATGTGGCCGCAACTGTGGCTCAGGTTCAGGCGGCTGCTGAGGCAGGTGCAGATATTGTGCGGGTTTCGGTACCGGACGAGGCGTCTGCCAAAGCTCTGAAAGAGATTGTACGCGAAAGCCCGGTGCCCATCGTGGCGGATATCCATTTCCACTATCGCCGCGGGATCGAAGCCGCCGAGGCCGGGGCCGCTTGTCTGCGGATCAATCCCGGCAATATCGGTGATGAAACCCGAGTGAAAGAGGTCATTCAGGCCGCCCGCGACCACAATTGCTCGATCCGGATCGGCGTGAATGCAGGCAGTCTGGAAAAGCATCTGCTTGAGAAATATGGCGAACCCTGTCCCGAAGCGATGGTCGAAAGCGGGCTGGAACACATCCGTATCCTTGAAGACAACGACTTTCACAACTTCAAGATCAGTGTCAAAGCCAGCGACGTTTTCCTGTCGGCGGCAGCTTATCAGGGCATTGCCGAAGCAACGGATGCGCCGATCCATCTCGGTATCACCGAAGCGGGTGGGCTGGTATCAGGGACCATCAAGTCGGCCATCGGTCTGGGAAACCTGCTGTGGATGGGCATCGGCGACACGATCCGCGTCAGCCTGTCGGCCGATCCGGTGGAAGAGGTGAAGGTCGGGTTCGAGATCCTGAAATCTCTGGGCCTGCGCCATCGTGGTGTGAACATCATTTCGTGCCCGTCCTGCGCGCGGCAGGGGTTCGATGTAATCAAGACGGTCGAGACTCTGGAACACCGGCTTGAACACATCAAGACGCCGATGAGCCTGTCGATCATCGGGTGCGTGGTCAACGGACCGGGTGAGGCGCTGATGACCGATGTCGGCTTTACCGGCGGCGGAGCCGGAGCCGGCATGGTCTACCTGGCCGGAAAGGCCAGCCACAAGATGTCGAACGACCAGATGATCGACCACATTGTGGAACAGGTCGAGAAAAAGGCGGCGGAGTTGGATGCTGCGGCAGAGGCGGCGGAATAAGCCCGCGGCCTGATTAGGCAATTTGCAGGTAACTCGCTTGCGCATGTAGTGTCTGAAATGCGCCTCACCTTGCTCTTAGGCCTCGCCTGATGCAAACTTGAATGCGGAGGAGGGATGTCCGTTTCAGCGCTGTGTCTGTTGGAAAACAGAGCAGCACGGACCCGTGCATTGGTAGGAGTGTGTCATGACATCCAAGACTGCAGGCCCCACACCACCGAACAATGTGACGCCGCAACAGCCGGCCATGCCCAAGATCAACAAGTTAACCGCAGGTGATATCTCCTCGTCGCTGAAGGCGGGGTTTTCCGACTTTCTGGCGCGCCCCTTCATGAGCGGCTTTTTCGGATTGTTTTATGCAGTCTTTGGAATCCTGTTTGTTTGGGCGCTGGCCTGGCTCGGCAAGATCTGGATGATCATTCCCGCCATCATAGGCTTTCCTTTGGTCGCGCCATTCGCCGCTGCCGGGCTTTATGAAATGTCCCGCCGTTTGCAGAAGGGAGAAAGCTTCGGCTGGTCTGACATCCTCACCGTCATGGCAAATCAACGCAAGCGCGAATTGGGTTGGATGGCCTTTGTCACTCTGTTCATTTTCTGGGTGTGGATATATCAGGTTCGGCTTTGGCTGGCGATCATCCTTCAGAATGCATCCTTCTCGGATTTTGACGGATTTTTGCACACAGTCTTCTTCACACCGCAGGGCTGGACCTTCCTTGCCATTGGCACCTGCGTAGGCGCATTTTTGTCGGCTGTGTTGTTCTCTGTGACGGTCGTTGCCATGCCCATGCTGCTTGACCGGGAAACCAACTTCGTTTCCGCCATGCTTACGTCCATTCGTGTGGTCACGGAAAACCCGGTAGTCATGCTCAGCTGGGCGGCGATCATCTCGGTCACTATGCTGTTGTCGCTGGTGCCGGCATTTCTGGGGCTGATCTTCACCCTGCCGATCCTCGGCCATACCACATGGCACCTCTATCAGCGTGCCGTGCAACCCTTGGAAGGGTGATCAATCCCGCCAACGGCGGATCAACTGCGAGCTTTTTTCGTCCGCAGGGAAGTAAAGTTCAATTTTCAGGCCGTGGCGGAGCAATCCTCGCCTGTACCGAGTTAAGGGATGGAAGGCGAAGGGCGGTCACACCGCCCTATGGCCAATCAACCCTGTTCAGCCCGCACGCCATCGGCAATCTGTTGCATCTGGTCGGCGGGCAGGAAGCCACGCAGCATTTCAGTGCCCAGAACAAAGGACGGCGTACCGGAGATCCGCATCCTCTGAGCCAGGGCACGGGTCTGGGCAATTTCTTCTGTAACCGCATCGCTGTCCATGGCTGCAAGGATTGCGTCACTGTCCAGCCCCAGCCCGTCCGAGATGCGGCGCAAGGTGACGTCCGTCGGCTCGCCAGTAAATTCCAGCAGCGCGTCGTGGACCTGCTTGTAGGCATCATCCCCGGCGACCTGCTTGGTCGCAATGGCAAAACGCGAGGACAGGACCGAAGCGTCGCCCAAAATCGGGAACTCCTTGATCACCAGACGGATATTGCCGTCTTCGGCCAGCAAGCTGGCCACTTCTGGCACTGCGCGACGGCAATAGCCGCAACGGTAGTCCATGAACTCGACCAAGGTGATGTCGCCATCGGGGTTACCGCCAACCCAGCTATAGCCATCATTGAAGAGTTCATCAGCGTTCTCCGCGACCAATTGCTGATCGGCTTGCGCCTCGGCTGCTGCATTGCGCTGTTCCAATATGTTGATCGCTTCGATGATCACTTCGGGGTTTTCCAGCAGGTACTCGCGCACCTGAGCGCCGAATTCAGCCTTTTCGGCATCGCTCATTGCGTTCAGGTCCAGCGCCTGAGCGGGGCCGGTGATCAGCGAAAGCCCCAACAGGGCGGGGGCTGCGTGTCTGAGGATCATTTCCGTTTCCTTTTCTTTTTTGCTCGCTCCGAGGCGATCAGCACATCCTGTGCCCTCTGCCACCCCGGAGAGCCTTCGGGCAATTGCCCGACGGCGCGTCTTGCGTGAATCCCTGCATCGGCCAGACGGCCTTGCAAAGCATATCTTTCTGCGGTGACGGCCGAGGCCATCCCATTGTTGCCCACCTGCGCATAGGCAGAACCCAGGTCGCGCATCAGTCGGGCATTCCGGTAGTCTCTTGCGCGCGCTTTTTCAAGCACTTGCAGGGCTTTGTTCGTCTGTCCGTCGACCAGCAGCGCGCGCCCATACCCCGCCAGGATAAGCGCGTCGTTCGGCGCCATCTCGACAGCCTTTCCATACGCGACAATTGCCTCTTTCAAACGGCGGTTCTCCAACAGGATCTGACCTTTCAGTTCATAGTAGAACGGATCGTCAGGCCGAATAGCCAGAGCTTCGTCAATTGCGGCGCGCGAGCGTGCCAGGTCGCGGTTCTGATGATGGGCCGAAGCCTCACGCATCAGTCGGATGTCACGGTGATCTTCCTCGGCCGCGCGGCGCAATGTCCATCCGGGCGCGCGCAAAAACGCCGACAGCTTGCCTTTGACACGCGCAAACCAATAGTCGGCGCGCGCATTCTGTTTGGCCTGATCGCCGAATTCGTCCAAAAATGCCTCGGCAGCGCGCAAGCGCTCCCGGCTGGTCGGGTGCGAGCGCATATACGGGTCTTGATTGGCCTCGCTCAGCAATTCCTGACCGGCGAATTTTCGGTGCAGATTGACCATGCCCCGGGGCGAAATGCCCGCCCATCGCAAATAGCTGGCAGCGCTACGGTCAGCCGATGCTTCCTCGGCCCGCGTATGACCCAGAAAACTGCGCAGGGCAGAGGCTGACGTGCCCGCGGCAATACCGGCGGCAGCCTCACCGCCGCCGGCAGCAGCGGCGATCAGGGCCAATGCTGTGCCCAACTGAGCGTTGCGTTGGGCGGCCCGCAGGTTTTCCGCCCGCCGGGCCAGATGACCATTGGCGATATGGGCCGCCTCGTGGGCGATGACAGCCTGCAACATTTCAGGTGTGTCGACGGTCAGGATCAGCCCGTAGTTCAAATAGATCGTGTTGTAGTCGATCACGAAGGCATTAAACGTGCTGTCATTGACAACAAGCACGCGCACCCGGTTGGTGTTCAGCCCCGCCGCCCGCAGTACGGGAAACGCCAGCTCTCGCAGCCCATGTTCGATGTCGGGGTCCCGGATCAGGCTTTGCGCTTGGGCTTGCACGGCGCTGCCGAGCCACGTCACTGCAACCAGCATTAGGGCTGGGATTGACGCCAGCCTTGATACGCGTTCAAAAGCCATGCCAGCAACATGGGAGATGGGCATGAGAAACTCAACCCGGTCCGGCGTCGATCCCTTCATCGTGATGGACGTGATGGAGGCCGCGCGCAAAGCCGAAGAAGCCGGGCGTCACATCATCCATATGGAAGTCGGCCAACCCGGAACCGGCGCGCCCAGGGGCGCAGTCCAGGCCCTGGCACAGGAGATGGAGCAAGGCCCGCTGGGTTATACTGTTGCCCTGGGTCTCCCCGCGTTGCGGCAACGAATCGCACGGCTTTATGGTGAGTGGTATGACGTCGATCTGAACCCCGAGAGGGTCGTGATCACGCCCGGCTCATCCGGCGGGTTCTTGCTGACCTTCACGGCGTTGTTCGACAGTGGTGATCGTGTTGGTATCGGCGCACCGGGCTACCCTTCGTACCGACAGATCCTCAGGGCGCTTGGGCTTGAACCTGTTGATCTGCCGACGGCTCCTGAAAACCGCCTGCAGCCGGTTCCGGCGGATTTCGCGGGGCTTGATTTACAGGGGCTCATGGTTGCCTCGCCCGCCAATCCAACCGGCACAATGTTGGATCACAAGGCGATGGGGGCACTTATCGAGGCCGCACACGGGCAGGGGGCGTCATTTATCAGCGACGAGATTTACCATGGCCTTGAATACGAGGCCAAGGCGGTGACGGCGCTTGAACTGACGGACGAGTGCTACGTGATCAACTCGTTCTCGAAATACTTCTCGATGACCGGTTGGCGTGTTGGCTGGATGGTTGTGCCCGAAGATCAGGTGCGTGTCGTGGAACGGATTGCCCAGAACATGTTCATCTGTGCGCCTCACGCCAGTCAGGTGGCAGCTTTGGCGGCGATGGACTGCGAAGACGAATTACAGGCCAATCTGGATGTCTACCGCAAGAATCGTTCTCTGATGTTGCAAGGGCTGCCGAAGGCTGGGTTTACCAGTATCGCGCCGCCGGATGGGGCGTTCTATGTTTACGCCGACGTGTCCGACCTGACGGATGACAGCCGTGCCTTTGCCTCTGAAATACTCGAAAACGCGGGCGTCGCTGTCACACCCGGTTTGGATTTCGATCCCCAGCGCGGCCACACAACCCTGCGCTTTTCTTATGCCCGCGCAACAGCGGATATCGAAGAGGGGTTGGAAAGGCTGCGCTTGTTCATGGCCGAACGGGGCGCAATCAAGGAACAGGTCTGAGGCGTTCACAAACTTAGCTGCGTGCTATAGTCTCGGGCGCAAACGATCTCGGGAAAACTTGAGGCTATGAGCAGGCTTCTCTTCACACTCGCGCTGATCTGGGCGCTTTCCGGTGCTGCCGTCGCGCACGATTTCAGTGCTTTGGCGCGCATACTTCCGGATCAGAGCCGTATTACGGACGACGGTCGCTCGGGCGTGCGGGTTGATCTTGGCCTCAGCCAAGGAGTGCCTTACCGGGTTTTCACTCTGCGCGATCCATACAGAATGGTGCTGGATTTTCAGGAAGTTGACTGGACCGGGCTGGAACACGAAACCTTTTTGCAGTCGACCCGTATCAGCGGGGTCCAGTTCGGATCTTACGTGCCCGGTTGGTCCCGGTTGGTATTGGAACTGGGTGCGCCGTTGGCAGTCGAGACGGCAGATATGCGCATCGAAACCGCTACGGGCACAGCGCGTTTGTCGCTGACCCTGAAGGGCACGGACTTTGACACATTTGCCGAAAGCGCAGGTGCCCCGCGTCAACCGGGTTGGGATTTGCCTGAACCAGCAGTAACTCCTTCGGCCCCGCGGCAGGACGGGTTGCGACCGTTGCGCGTAATGTTGGATCCCGGACATGGCGGTATCGATCCGGGGGCCGAAGTGCCTGGGGCCAACGAGAAAACCCTGATGATGACTTTCGCTCGGGTACTGCGCGAAAGGCTGCTGCGTGCCGGCGGTTACGAAGTCGTGCTGACGCGAACGGATGATAGGTTCGTGTCATTGGAACGCCGCATCGCTCTGGCACACCGGGCAGGGGCCGACGTTTTCATTTCGCTTCACGCGGATTCTCTGTCAGAAGGACGGGCCCACGGTGCCGCAGTTTACACCTTATCGGACGAAGCCTCGGACGTTGCCAGCTTGAAACTGTCCGAGCGTCACGATCGCGGCGATCTGATCGCCGGTATCGACCTGAGCGGTTCGGATGATCAGGTCGCGGATGTCCTGCTGGATTTGGCCCGTCAGGAAACCAAACCGCGCACCGATGCGTTGGCTGCGGCCCTGGCAAAAGGGATGGCGCAGCAGGGTGGGCCGATGAACCGTCGCCCGCTTCGGACGGCCTCCTTTTCCGTGCTCAAGGCGGCGGATATCCCCTCGGTTCTTGTCGAGCTTGGGTTTCTTTCCAGCCCGAGAGACCTTGAGAACATCCAAAACCCCAAATGGCGCGAAGGTATGGCGCAGGGGATTTTCGAGGGGCTTGAGCAGTGGCGGCAGGATGATTTGATCAACCAGTCTTTGATTGGTCAGTGACCCTGCGGCGCAAAACGGCTAATATGGGCCGAGGTGTTTTGACCCGGCGGAGGTGCGCCCCTATATAGGCGGCACCGCGAATAAAAGGCAGTAACGTGATCCGGTTCATTCTTTCGTTTTTCGGGGCGATATTCAGCCTCGTGACCTTGGGTATTTTCATGGCGGCCCTCACTGTGGGTGCTGTGTTTTGGATGTACGGGCGCGATCTGCCCAGCCACGAGTCGTTGGCGCAGTACAAGCCGCCGACAATCAGCCGTATTTACTCGGGCGAAGGACAACTGATCGACGAGTTTGCACAGGAACGTCGGCTATTCACGCCGTCCGAGGAAATCCCGGATCTGGTGAAGCAGGCTTTCATTTCCGCTGAAGACAAGAATTTCTATACGCATCAAGGCTATGACCCGCGCGGCATCATCGCGGCGGGTGTCGAGGCAGTGAAATCCAAGGGTGAAAACGTCCGCGGCGCGTCCACCATCACACAGCAAGTGATGAAGAACTTCCTGCTGTCGGGTGATCGCCGCGCCGAACGTAAGATCAAGGAGATCATCCTTGCTACCCGGCTTGAGGATACGTTGGACAAGGAGCAGATCCTCGAGCTCTATATGAACGAGATCTTTCTGGGCCAGAACTCCTACGGGGTGACTGCGGCTGCGCAGACGTACTTCAACAAAACCTTGCAGGAACTTGCCCCGCATGAGGCCGCGATGCTGGCTGCGATGCCGAAAGCACCGTCGGACTACCACCCTGTCCGGCAAAAGGAGCGCCTGCTGGCCCGCCGCAACTACGTGCTGCGCGAGATGCGGCAGAACGGCTATATCGATCAGGCGACCTATGAGACCGAGGTCGAAATGCCTCTGCGTTCGGTCCAGAACGGAGATTTCGAAAGTTTCCGCACTGCGCTGCCGCCACGCGACTACTTCACCGACGAAATTCGCCGTCAGCTGAGCGAAGATTTTGGCGAGGGTGAGTTCTTTACCGGTGGTTTCACCGTCCGCGCCTCGGTGGACGAAGAGATGCAGGTCGAGGCGGCCCGTGCGCTGCGTGAGGCGTTGCAGAAATACGACCGTTCGCGCGGAAAGTGGCGCGGTACAGGTGAGGTGATACCGGAAGAAAAACTCGCGGATGAAACCCAGTGGCGTGAGGCTCTGGCCATAATGGAAATCCCGCGTGATGTTGTGCTGCCGACGCGATGGTACCCGGCGGTGGTCCTCAGCGTTGCGGATCAGCAACTGACCGTTGGGGTCGAGGACGGCCCCGCCGATGGCATCATCCCGCGCTCCGACATCAATTGGATGCAGGGCGATTTTGCGGCCAACTTCAAACGCGGCGACGTCATTCTGGTCATGGCCGCGGAAGAGGGGCAATGGTCCGCGCGTCAAGTGCCCGAAGTGCAGGGCGGGTTCGTTGCGATGGACGTGAACTCAGGTCGCGTTCTGGCGATGCAAGGTGGATTTTCCTATCAGGACTCGGTGTTCAACCGCGCTACGCAAGCGCAGCGCCAGCCGGGCTCGAGCTTCAAGCCCTTCGTCTATGCGGCGGCGCTGGACAGTGGTTACAGCCCCGCGACCATCGTCGTCGACGCCCCGATCGAGGTAAATACCCCACAGGGACTTTGGCGACCCAAGAATTCGACGAACAAATTCTACGGACCCACGCCGTTGCGCACCGGGATCGAACAGTCGCGGAACCTGATGACCATCCGTCTGGCGCAGGAAGTCACCATGCCGGTTGTCGCAGGTTATGCCGAGCGCTTTGGTGTCTATGATCACATGGGCGCGTTCCTGGCCAACTCTCTGGGGTCCGAGGAGACGACGTTATACAAAATGGTCGCCGCCTATGCGATGTTCGCGAATGGCGGAGAACGGGTTGAGCCCACTCTGGTCGACCGTATTCAGGACCGCTTTGGCAAGACAATCTATCGCCATGACGACCGCCAGTGTCTGGATTGCAACTCCACCTGGATCGAACCGGACGAGTCCCCTCAGATCGTTACTGATCGCCATCAAGTCATGGATGCGATCACTGCCTACCAGCTGACATCGATGATGAAGGGGGTTGTGGATCGCGGCACTGCATCTCGCGTCGTTAACCTGCCGGTGCCCACTGCGGGAAAGACCGGCACGACGAACGAATCGAAAGATGCGTGGTTCATTGGCTTCACTTCGAACATCGTGGCAGGCTGCTATATCGGCTATGACCGTCCGCGCCCGATGGGGCGTGGTGCCTATGGCGGCACAATGTGCGGCCCCGTTTTCCAAAGCTTCATGGAAAAGGCCGTCGAGAAATATGGCGGCGGCCCCTTCGAAGTGCCGCCGGGCGGTCATTTTATCAAGATCGACCGTTTTAGCGGCGCCCGCCTGCCTGAAGACGCCACTGGCGAGTATGTTGTGGCGGAGTATTTCAGGGACGGTGTCGACGGCTTCATAGACCGTGTCTATGACGGTGGTTTCGCGATGGGTTCGGATTTGCCGTTGTTCGAAGAGGTCAGCAATTCCGGCCACCAGGTCACGACATCCACAGGTGACACGGTCACTGTTGGTCCCAACGCAAGCCAGGGCGATTTACAGGGCGGTGGGCTTTACTGATCAGCGATACGTAGCAGCAGGTGGAATAGGTCTGCCTCGCTGTCTTCCGTGATCGCTCCGGATGACCGCCAAGAGATCGACAAAGCACATTTTGCTGCGGCCCATTGTGAAAGACGTTCGATGGGGACGTTCAGTGCATTGGAGTACAGCACCAAGCACCGCTTGATCTGCTCCGGTCGGCGAACCAGATCCGGCATACCTTTGGGGTGACGAATTGCGTTAGCCAGTTCGAAAGCCGGGTCGCCGAAATATCCCTTTGCATCAATGATTTTCGGGCCGGCATCCGTCAGCATGACATTGTCGGGATGAAGATCGCCGTGTAACGCGGCCTGGCTTTTCTGACTTGCAAGCAACCTCTGCGCCAGAATAGTGGCTTGGTGCATATCCTGCGCCAGAATTGCGGGGCAGGTGCCTGCAAATACTGCCGTGAAAAGCGGCGTGAAAACCTCGTCTAACGGCTTCAACCCGGTCACATTGGTCCGAGGGTTTTTGTGAAGCCTGCGCGCTGTTTCGGCCAACAACTCAACCGCTCGGTCGGGCGCGCCGTTTCGCGCGACATCGCCGAGAGAAGGGCCGTCGATCCACTCCATGAGAACGGCGTTACTCTCTACGGCGATGACCTTGACGGCGCCGCGATCCCGCCAAGCGGTCAAAAGGCGCGTGCCCGGTGTTTCGTTGCCGCGATCATAGCGGCGATAGAGCTTGAGGGCCGCGAATGCGCCGTCAGCCATTGCAACTTTCCACACCCTTGCCTGCCCGGTATCGGCGACTTGCACGATGGGCGTCAAAGACCACCTTTTCATAATCTGATCCGGTATGGTCTGCATTCAGGTCCTGCCTGTCTTGTGGTGCCTCGCACCTCTTGCTATCACGCAGGCCTGATTGAGCAAGTTGGGACCTGACCATGCGCGCCGAAACCCAGAACATCGTGGCGGAAATCGAAAAGTCGCTGGAGCTGCTGGCGCAGCGCATGGACTATGAAACCGCACCGCATCGGCTTGAGGAATTCAACGCTCGCGTCGAGGACCCGAACCTGTGGGACAATCCTGAAAACGCCCAGAAACTCATGCGTGAGCGTCAGATGCTGGTGGATGCCATCGAGACCTATGAGTCGATCAAGACCGATCTGAGCGACAACATCGAGTTGATCGAGCTGGGCGAGATGGAGGAGGACGAAGAGGTCGTTCAGGATGCCGAAAATGCGATCAAAAAGCTTCAGTCCAAAGCCGCCAAGAAAGAGCTTGAGGCGCTGTTGGATGGCGAGGCGGATGGCAATGACACGTTCCTCGAAATCAACTCGGGCGCCGGGGGTACGGAAAGCTGCGACTGGGCCTCGATGCTGGCGCGGATGTATGTCCGTTGGGCTGAAAAAAAGGGCTATACGGTCGAGCTGCAATCCGAGACCGCAGGTGAAGAGGCGGGGATAAAATCCGCCGCCTACAAGATTTCCGGTCACAACGCCTATGGCTGGTTGAAATCGGAAAGCGGCGTGCACCGTCTGGTGCGGATCTCGCCCTTTGACTCGGCGGCCAAGCGACATACGTCGTTCAGCTCGGTCTGGGTCTATCCGGTGGTGGATGACAATATTGAAATCGACGTGAACCCGTCGGATATTCGTATTGATACCTACCGGTCTTCCGGCGCGGGTGGTCAGCACGTGAACACCACTGACTCAGCAGTCCGGATCACGCATATTCCAACCGGGATCGTTGTAACCTCGTCCGAGAAATCGCAGCACCAGAACCGCGATATCGCGATGAAGGCGCTGAAATCGCGCCTGTACCAGCAGGAGCTGGACCGCCGCAATGCCGATATAAACGCGGCCCACGAGGCCAAAGGGGACGCAGGCTGGGGCAACCAGATCCGGTCTTACGTTTTGCAGCCTTACCAGATGGTCAAGGACTTGCGAACCAATTATGAAACGTCTGATACCAAGGGTGTTCTCGACGGTGATCTGGACGGGTTCATGGCGGCAACGCTGGCCCTGGACGTGGCAGGAAAAAGCCGGTCAGAAGCACAGGGCGACGGGTAAGCTCTGAAAGGGGGCTCTGCCCCCGTCTCCGCAGGCGGAGACTCCCCCGGGATATTTTGGGCCAGATGAAGCGGATCCCGTTTGTCGCGGTGCACCGAGAAAAGATACATTCAAACAATGGGTTTAAATGGTTCGGGGCCTTGGCTAGGCTGATCCGCAAAAGCAAGGGCTTGTGCGAGTGGGAGCCAGATGGACCTGACCCGGATTTCTGCTGAACAACTGCTGGATGACCTGTCTTCCAGACGCGTCTCGTCGGCGGAAGTGATGCGTGCGACTCTGGACCGGATCGGTGCAGTGAATGGCCGTGTAAATGCCATCGTCGCGTTGCGCGATGAGGCCGATCTGCTGGCCGAGGCAGAAAAGCTGGATTCAGGCCCCAACCGCGGCCCGTTGCATGGATTGCCCATTGCGGTGAAAGATCTGGTCAACGTGGCCGGGATCGTGTCGTCTCAGGGCTCGCCCTTGTTTCGAGATCATTTACCACATGTCGACGATCTTCTGGCCGCGCGGTTGCGCGCGGCGGGTGCCA
This sequence comes from Ruegeria sp. HKCCD9138, assembly GCF_057220975.1. Taxonomy (NCBI): domain Bacteria; kingdom Pseudomonadati; phylum Pseudomonadota; class Alphaproteobacteria; order Rhodobacterales; family Roseobacteraceae; genus Ruegeria; species Ruegeria sp. HKCCD9138. Next base: position 374,801 of record NZ_JBWVAZ010000004.1, read on the forward strand.
TTCTGATCGGTAAGACCAACACCCCGGAATTTGGTTTGGGTTCGCACACGTTCAATCCGGTCTACGGGGCGACGCGCAACCCTTACGATCTTGCGTTGTCCTGCGGTGGGTCCTCGGGAGGATCAGCAGTGGCTCTTGCCACGGGCATGCTGGCTTTGGCCGACGGATCGGACATGATGGGCAGCCTGCGCAATCCGGCGGCCTGGAACAATGTTTACGGGTTCCGACCCACTTGGGGGAAAGTGCCCTCGGAACCCGTGGGGGACGGCTATTTGCATCAGTTGTCCACGCTGGGCCCCATGGCGCGCAGCCCTGCCGATATCGGTGTTCTGCTGGACGTGATGTCCGGCCCAGACCGACGCCAGCCGCATTCATTGCCGTACCAACCTGTATCACCGGTCCAAGCCACAGATCTTAAAGGGTTGCGAATTGGCTGGCTTGGGGATTGGGGCGGGGCGTTTCCATTCGAGGCCGGTATCCTCGAACTGTGTCAGCAGGCGTTGGATGTACTTTCGGATCTTGGCGCTGATGTCGAATTGTTGCCGCCCCCGTTTGATGCCGAGAGGATTTGGAACAGCTGGATCACCTTGCGATCATGGAGCGTTGCGGCAGGACTGCAACCTTTGGCCGACCGAAAAGCGTCAATGAAGGACACTGCGCAATGGGAGCTTGATCGGGGACTTGCATTGAGCGCGATGGAGATTCATCACGCCAGTGTCACACGGACCGAATGGTTCCGGCGCACGGATGCGTTGTTTCAGACGCATGATGTGCTGATCCTGCCGACCGCGCAGGTTTGGCCCTTTGAGATCGAGAGGGAGTACCCGACCGACATCGCGGGCACTGCAATGGACACCTATCACCGATGGATGCAGGTTGTGACACCCGTCAGCCTGCTGGGTCTGCCAAGCCTGTCGATGCCGGCGGGTTTTGGATCCGGCGGCCTGCCGATGGGGCTACAGATCTTTGGTCCGCGCGGGTCCGACGCGGATCTGTTGTCGATCGGTGAGACGTACCATGCGGCGACCGGATGGCCGCAGAAAAGACCGGCTGATTGAAACAGTCGATGGGGAGGAGAGACTGAGAATGGAAAAACCCTTTGGCGTACCGACACTAAGGCCTGTTGATACAGGAATGCTGAAAGAGGCGCTGCGCCGCGCCTGGAGTGATTTCCGCCGCGCACCGTTTTTTGGCTTGCTGTTCGCTGGGTTCTACGTTCTGGCAGGGTGGATGATGGCCTGGATCACTCTGAAAACCGGAACCTCATACTGGCTGGTGCTGGCAGCAATCGGGTTTCCGCTGATCGGGCCATTTGCCGCCGTGGGGCTGTATGAGGTTTCGCATCGTCTCGAACAAGGCGAGCCGCTGGATTTCGGAGCAATTTTCGGTGTTGTCATACACCAGGGCCGCAGGCAGCTGCCTTCGATTTGTGCAATCATCGTGGTCATGTTCTTGTTCTGGTTCTTTCTGGGGCACATGATTTTCGCTCTGTTCATGGGCCTGTCGACGATGACGAATGTTACCTCTTCGTTGGAAGTGTTCTTCACCGCACAAGGGTTGACAATGCTGGCCGTTGGCACCGCCGTCGGGGCGGTCTTTGCCCTTATCCTTTACATGATTTCCGTCCTGTCGATCCCCATGTTGCTGGATCGAGAGCTGGATTTCGTAACGGCAATGATCTCCAGCTTTGCCTATGTCCGCGCAAACATGCCGGTAATGCTGATGTGGGGAGCATTCATTGCAGTGGCCACGTTTCTGGCCATGATCCCATGGTTTTTGGGATTGCTGATCGTGTTGCCTTTGCTGGGACACGCCAGTTGGCATCTCTATCGTCAAATAACCGAAAGCGGAGAACCGGGTACTGCCTGACCGCCAACCGGCAGGTTTAACCCGGGGCGTGCGGCGCCGCGCGCGCAAGTCGCATGGCCGCCTGCATGTCATCGTTCAGATGTCGCAGGACAAGCCGATTAAACGCAGGACGCTCGGACAAGGCGCCATAGGGGCTGACCACGTAGCCTGTCCATTCTGGCCTATCGGGGCGTGCTGACAGAACCATCATCCGGCTGTCCGCTGCGCCCCGACGTGACATCAGGGCAAAGATCTGGTCCCCGTTGCAGGAAACTATGCCTTGGATTTCCCGGTTCCTGGCGGATGACTGGGGTAACAAACGCCGTGGTTCATAGGCGCGTAGAATCGTGCTGTGGCCAATTCTGCGAATGAGCAGAAGACGATGGCTGGTTACGGATGGGTCGTCGGGAATCGACTCGGTTGCGTGGTAGAAACCTTGAACCAAGGCCGCGTCCGGATGGCTTGTCAAAAAACCGTCCAGCGCATTGGCCGCAGGATGCTTTTGGAAAGCCTGAATCTCGTCCAGCGGTTCGAGAAGTATCCGGGCGTCGACCTCGAAGAAGCGACAGATACGATCCAGTACATCTGGACGTGGAAAGCTTTCACCCGATAAATAGCGGTTGAACTGGGTTCGATTGATGCCAAGTTCTCGGCACAGTGCCGAGATTGTCGGGAAGGTTGAGGCGAGTTGTCTGAGATTTGCGCCAAACATGTTGCGCAATTCTTCAGGTTTGCGAATAGTTTCGGTCATGCCTGTCCCAGATTTCTTGTTATTCAGGAAAACACGACCGCGTTGGCCCTAGGACCGAGCGACAGTCAAAAATCGTACAGATTACCCCAACGAACTGCCTGTGCGTTACGTTGCGTCAATCAGGCTAGCGCGTCATATTGCAAAGGCAATAGGCTTTATCCTGTTTTGCATGATCTTTTTCATGCGCGCCCCTCAATGCCTTAAAGCTGCCGAGGATTGTTTTGAATTCGCGGACAATGACAGTCGCGCGCTTTTTGAAATTGCCCCGCTAGATCCTTTCCGGACAAGCGGGGCAGTCTTCAGTTTCAGTCGCCGCGCAGCAGGGCGGCCACGCCTGTTCGGGCAATCTCTACCAAGCCCAATGGGCGCATCAGATCAGCAAAGGCGTCGATCTTGTCCGGGGCGCCGGTGATTTCAAAGATGAATGAGTTCAGCGTGCTGTCGACCACGTTGGCGCGGAATATATCCGCCAGACGCAGCGCCTCGACACGTTTCTCGCCTTCGCCAACCACCTTGATGATCGCAAGCTCGCGTTCGACTGCGGAGCCTTCAACCGTCAGATCATGCACGTCGCGTACGGAAACAATGCGGCCCACCTGTGCCTTGATCTGCTCAATCACCTGAGGCGTTCCTGTCGTGACAATGGTGATCCGGCTGAGATGTCCTGTATGATCGACCTCGGCCACGGTCAGGCTTTCGATATTGTAGCCACGGCCCGAAAACAAGCCGATTACACGAGCCAGAACTCCGGGTTCGTTTTCGACCAGAACTGCGATTGTATGGCTTTCTTGCACGTCCGAGAATGAGGGCCGCAAGTTATAGGCCGAGTGGCGGGTGGAGCCTTTTTTGATGTTCAGCGGTGTCATCTGAGGACCTCATTGTTGAATTCAGGCAAATCGGGGTTTCGCAGCCGATGAATGACGGCGAAAAGACAGGTCAGGCATGCGGCCAGTACGATGGGCGCAAATGTAAAGCGCACTGAAAGAGCGGTGATATCGGTCATGAGGATGACCAGTATCGCCGGAGCGGCCCCCAACCACATCAGCACGCCAAGCACGTAACCAAAGCGGTTGGCGGTCAGAATGCCGGCCCGGAGCAGGAAGAGGGCAGCCGGGGCCAGAATGGCGCTTTCGTAGTGCCAGAAGTACGGGCTGGCTACCATGATCGCCAAAAGCAGCGTCGCCGCGCGAAGATCGAAATCGATCTTGGGGCTGTACCACGCTACCGCCACAGTGATCGCGGCCAGACCGGTCGTGATCCATTGTATGGCAAGTGCCGTGGGTTCGGGAACGCCCAACCCTGCGAGTACGGAATACAGGCTGATCATAAGGTGATTTGCGGCGGCGGCCTCACGCACAAGCCCAAAGTGATGCTGCGTCAGTTCATTCATTGCAGTCCAGTATTCAACCCCCATGATGAAGGTCGAAACCGCAGCCAGCAACACGGTGGTCACGATTGCAGCGGCAATTGTGCGCCATACAAAACAGGCTAACAGGGCGACGGGTATCAATAACCCGAGTTGCGGCTTGAGCGTCAGAAAGCCGATCAGAACACCTGCCATTATCGGCCGACCGCTGCGCAACGATGCCAGCGCCGCCAGCAATCCGGCAATCCACAGGATACTGTTCTGACCGATTACAAGCGCCGGCAACATCGCCGGCGCAAATGTGAACCCGATCCAAACCGGTGTGACGCCGCCTGCAAAGGGACGGACCGCAGCAAGCATCGCCAGAACGGACAGTCCAAGGAAGATCAGCCATGCCACGGGAAATGAGAACGCGCCCAGCGGCAGGATGGCGACGAGAAAACCGGGTGGATACAACCACGGCATCCAAGTGTCGCCGCGAACCCCATGAACCAGGATCAGTTGTTCGGGATCAAAAGCCGCCAGCGGGTGACCGGCATAGGCCAGCTTGGCGGCTGACCAGAACACAGTGAAATCGATCGCAATTGCCTGGATGCCATTGGTGGCGATGTTCTGCCAACTCTGCGCAACCCAAACAGCGCAAATTGCCAGCACCAGGGCCGGAACCAGCGTCCCCAACTGCCAACCGCGCTTTGTATCGAAGATGCGCAGACGTGTGTCTGCGACGGTCTTCGCGTCTGTCTGGGGCGATGAATCGAGTGGCATCAAGCCATCCTTTCTGCGCAACGAGTTTGGCCCGTCAACCGTGTTTTTGACGTCCGGCGAGGTTTGCGGTGTCAGACCAGAACTGCGCCCCCGGCTTGAATAACGCCTTGGGTTTCAGCCTCACCCAGCAGCATCTCGTTGTGGGCTTTGCCGGACGGGATCATAGGGAAGCAGTTTTCGTGCTTTTCCACCAGACAGTCGAAGATCACGGGACCGTCGTAGTTGATCATCTCCATGATCGCATCATCCAGATCAGCAGGATCGCTGATCATGATGCCTTTGGCTCCGAACGCCTCGGCGAGTTTGACGAAATCGGGCAGGGCCTCGGACCAGGAATGCGAATAGCGCTCACCATGCAGCAACTCCTGCCACTGGCGTACCATGCCCAGGCGTTCATTGTTCAGGATAAACTGTTTCACAGGCAGGCGGTACTGAACGGCGGTGCCCATTTCCTGCATGTTCATCAGCCAAGAGGCTTCGCCGGCTACATTGATTACCAGCGCGTCGGGGTGGGCCATCTGCACGCCGATCGAGGCCGGGAAGCCATAGCCCATCGTGCCCAATCCACCGGAGGTCATCCAGCGGTTGGGGTCCTCGAAGCCGAGGAACTGCGCGGCCCACATCTGGTGCTGGCCGACCTCGGTTGTGATGTAGCGGTCGTGCTTCTTGGTCAGTTCTTCCAGCCGCTGCAGCGCGTGTTGCGGCTTGATCGACTTTTCGCTGTTCGTGAAGGCAAGGCAGTTCACCTTGCGCCAGTCCGCGATCTGGGCCTGCCACTGTTTGACAGCCGCCGCATCCGTCTTGCGCCCGCGCGCTTTCCAGACTTTCAGAACGTCTTCCAGGACATGCGCCACATCGCCGACAATCGGGATATCGACGCGGATCACCTTGTTGATCGAGGACGGGTCGATGTCGATATGCGCCTTTTTCGAGTTCGGCGAGAACGCGTCGATGCGGCCGGTGATCCGGTCGTCGAACCGCGCGCCGACATTGATCATCAGGTCGCAGTCATGCATCGCCATATTGGCCTCGTAGAGACCGTGCATGCCCAGCATTCCCAGCCAGTTGTCGCCCGAGGCGGGATATGCGCCCAGCCCCATCAGGGTTGAGGTGACCGGGAAGCCGGTAGCGTCCACCAGTTCGCGCAGCAACTGACTGGCGGCAGGGCCCGAGTTGATCACGCCGCCGCCGGTGTAGAATACAGGTTTCTTTGCCGTTTCAATCGCCGCAACCAGCTCGGTGATCTCTTCCAGATCGCCTTTCAACACTGGCTGGTAATGCGAGGTCGACGGCTTGGGTGGGCTGTATTCGCCAGTAGCGAACTGAACGTCCTTCGGAACGTCGACCAGTACAGGGCCTGGGCGGCCTGACGTGGCAACGTGGAAAGCCTCATGCATCGTCTCGGAAAGTGAATCCGTGTCCTTCACCAGCCAGTTGTGCTTGGTGCAGGGGCGAGTGATGCCAACGGTGTCGGCCTCCTGAAAGGCATCCGAGCCGATCATGAAGGTCGGGACCTGACCGGTCAGAACGACAATCGGGATCGAGTCCATCAATGCGTCGGTCAGGCCGGTCACCGCGTTGGTCGCGCCGGGGCCGGATGTTACCAGCGCCACGCCGGGTTTGCCGGTCGAGCGGGCATAACCTTCGGCCGCATGAACCGCGCCCTGTTCATGCCGCACCAGAATGTGACGGATGTCGTTTTGCAGAAAGATCTCATCATAGATCGGTAGGACGGCGCCACCGGGGTACCCGAATACCGTGTCCACGCCCTGATCCTTGAGGGCCTGAACCACCATCTTTGCGCCGGTCATCTCACGTGTCATCTGCTTTGCTCCGTTCGCGACATGTGTCTTGCATTTAGCATAAAAAAAGCCCCCGAGGTTTTCGGAGGCGCATGGGTTCGATTATGGCTTACCGTTACCGGCCCATGCGCGTGGTTCCTACGATTACGACTAGCGTTCTCATCGCCAGAGGCTCCTTTTTGCTGGGGGCGACATTATGAGCGGGGGGAAGGGGCGTCAACAGGCAATTGACTCAATTTCATGATGTGAACGACGAATTTTGCGACATTTTATTGCGCAAAATGACGCACGAAGAAAACATCCGCGAATTGGCGGCCAATTCACCGGGTTCAGGCTGGCTTCCGACTGGTCTGAATGCGTCAAGACGATGTCCGAAACGGGCCAGAGAGGCGCTTGTGACTCGGGCAGGCTGAACCTGTAGGTGCAGAACAGGGAGGCAGACCATGTTGCAGGATCTGGTAGATCTGGGAAAGTACCCGATCGATCGCCCGGACTCGTGGGTGTACGAGCAATTGATCCGGGATCTGCGGCGCGAGCTGGATCAGGATGGTTGCGCGGTCTTGCCCGGTTTTGTGCACGAACAAGGGCTTGAGCAATTGCTGCGCGAGGCTGATGCCGTCGCCCCCAATGCACATCGCTCGTTCAACCGGACAAACGCATATTTCACCAAGGACGATCCGCGCTTTGGAATTGGCCACCCGATCCGGCGTTTCTACGACCGTTCCAACGCGTTTGTACCGGCGGACAATTTTGACAAGGCGGGGCCATTACGGCGGATATACGAGCATCCGGGTTTCCTGCCCTTTATCCGCGCGGCGCTGAACGAACCCGAGGACCGGTTCTTTCGCTATGACGACCCGTTGGCGGACGTGATCATCAATGTGGTTGAAGCAGGGCAGGGTTTTCCCTGGCATTTCGACACAAACAACTACACTGTAACGCTGGCCATTCAGAACGGAGAGGCGGGCGGAGAGTTTGAATATGCGCCCAACCTGCGCAGCGCCGAGGACGAGAACTTTAGTGCGGTCACCGCGATCCTTGACGGAGGGATGGCAAACGTACGCCGGCTGGAACTACAGCCGGGTGACCTGCAGATATTCAAGGGGCGGTATTCGCTGCACCGTGTGGCGCCGGTGTCCGGCGACCGCAAGCGTTATGTCGGAATATTTTCGTTCGTCGAAACCGAGGGAATGTGCGGTGGGGTCGAGCGGACCAAACAACTGTACGGCCGGGTTTTGCCACATCACTATGATCGGGAAGGGCGGCGGAAGGATCGATTGCTGGATTGATCCGGTTGAACCTGTAGACTAAGGCCGCAGCCGACCGGAGGATGCCGCTTATGTCTCGTATCTTGCAACTGACGCCCTTTGTGTTGTGTTCCTCGTTGCAGAACCAGATTGATTTCTACTGCAATCGATTGGGGTTCACCTGCGGATTTCAACAGGAGAACTACGCGTATTTGTCGTGGGGCACTGTTGCCATTCGGTTGTTGGAGTGCCCGCCACGCGATGACGGACGGCCGTTGGGCGACGATCAGTCCTATTATATCGATGTCGGTGGAATTGATGCCCTTTATGCCGATCTGGAGCCAGGCTTGAGAGACTTGCCAGCAGGGCGGGTGCGACCGCCATTTGATCAGCCCTATTTGCAACGCGAGTTCCACGTGATCGACGAAGACGGCACACTGGTCTTTTTTGGTGAAGACATCAGGCCACGCGCAGAAGGGTAGGGCTCCCGCCCGGTGTCGACGCGCCTTGCGGCGCATCTCCTCCGGTTGGGCCAGGCAGCGCTGCGCGCTGCGGTCAGAAACTGTGGCCGGTGCCCTGCAGAACGCCGTGCTCTAACGCATAGCGAGTCAGGCCGGCGGTCGAGGATATGCCCAGTTTTCGTTTGATATTCTTGCGGTGGGTTTCGACCGTACGAACCGAGATATCCAGAGCGCTGGCAACCTCTTTGTTGGATTTGCCCTGCGCCAGTTCCAGCAGAATTGTCTGTTCGCGCCCCGTGAGTGCCTCGCGCGTGTCGTCCTGTTTGGGTTCCAGCGAGCCGCTGGCGCCGGTGCACAGATACTGCTCACCGCGCATTACGGCATCGATGGCCTGCTTGATTTCATCCGTGGGCACGTCCTTGAGCACATAGCCCTTGGCGCCATGGCTGAGCGCGGTTGAGATGTATTCCGGGCTGTCATGCATCGACAGGATCAGAATTCGGGTCGCAGGCAGGCGTTCCAGAATGATCTCGGTGGCACTGAGACCACCCAGGCCGGGCATGTTCAGATCCATCAGGATTACGTCAGGTTGCAGACGCACGGCCTGGTCGACGGCTTCCTGCCCGCTGGACAAGGTGCCGACGACTTCGATTTCATCATAGATTTCCAGCAGGGACTGAATGCCTTCGGCGACCATCGGATGGTCATCGACGATGAGGACTCGGATCGTATCGGGCATCAGGCACCGGCCTTTCGCTTGGGTATTGCATCATCTTGCGGCGACAGCATCCGACTGAGCGGCAGGCTGACCTCGATCACGGTGCCGCTGCGCGCGCCGCGTGATGACAGGATGCGCAGCGATCCGTCAAGCTGTTCGATGCGTTCCTGCATGTTACGCAGACCGATACCGGTGCTGATCCGGCCCGGTTCACTGCGCAGGCCGCGGCCATTGTCCGTGATCCGCATGGTCGCGCCTTTCTTGTGACCGCGCAGATCAATTGTAACGTGAGTGGCGCCGGAATGGCGTTCAATGTTTGTCAAAGCTTCTTGTGCAATGCGGTACAGGGCGATTTTGCTGTCCTGATCCAGCCGGTTGCGGAACACGACGGTGGAAAACTCGGTCTCGATACCGGTGCGTTCACGGAAATCGTCGGTGAGCGCCTTGAGCGCCGGGCCGAGCCCAAGGTCGTCAAGAACACCCGGACGCAGGTCGCGGCTGATGCGGCGAACCTCGGTGATGGCCGTGCCCAGATTGTCGATGCCTTTTTCCAGCGGCGCCTGTGCCCCCGTATCATCGCCACGGGACAACCGACGGCGGGCATTGTCCAGCGCGTAGCGAACACCGACGAGGATCTGACTGATGCCGTCATGCAGTTCGCGCGCCACGCGACCGCGTTCCTCTTCCTGCGCGTCAAAAACCCGTTGGGTCAGCTCTTTCAGTTTGGCATCAGCCAGCCTGCGTTCGCGGAAGTTGAGCAGCATGCCCGAGGTGAACACGATCAGCACGGCGGCCAGAACAATACCGCCGATATATAGAAAGGTGCGCTGCACGCGTGCCTCGACCTCGGCGCGCGCGTTGGCGACAGTGGCAACGATGTCGTCGATGAACACGCCTGTCCCGACGACCCAGCGCCAATCCTGCAACCCCACCACATAGGCGATCATCTGAGCCTCTTCCCCGGTCGAGGGCTTTTGCCACATGAAACTGTGCCACCCCGCTCCCTGTCGGGCGAGGCTTATGAACTCATCAACAATAGGCGTGCCGTCACTGTCGGTCAGATCAACCCAGTTTCGATTGATGAATTCGGTCTGGCGTGGGCTGACGAGATTGGTGCCGTCATAATCGTAGACGAAGAAGAACCCGTCTTTGCCGTAGATCATCGCTGACAGGATCTGCGTAACCAGCTTCTTGGCTTCGGCATCGTCTGGCGATGCGCGACCGTAAATATAAGCAAACCCATTGCGAGCCTGCGTTACATAGTTTCGCAGTTCATCCTTTTTGGCCTCGATCAGGCGCCGTTCCAGGGCCTGAATTTCGCGTTCCGCCGTGGCGCGGGATTCATAAGCAACAACAACGGCGATTGCGGCCACTGCCGCGAGCAACGGGATAGCCGCCACCAACGACAGTTTTTGTGCATAGGTCAGCGAGACCAGGTTTCGAAGTCCTCCCATGGTCGAATCGATACGCAAGACGGCGAGAAATTGCAAAAAGATTGGGCGCGTATGCAGATGCAGACGATGAATCCGTGAAACAAGGCGCCAAATCGGTCATATCATTTGTCCAAATTCCGAAAAAATCCGGCCCGACTACGTAGTACTAGGTATTCACATTCACTTGAGTGTCATTACGCTGACGCTCATTGGTAACGACTGGCCCGGACAGATCCGGGCTTTGAATATGGAGGGGAGGAACACTCACATGGATCGTCGTTCATTTCTGAAAACTTCTGCGATTGGTGGTTCGGCTGCCGCTGCTGCCACATTGGCGGCACCCGCGTATGCGCAGGGCAATCGTACGCTGACCATGGTAACCTCGTGGGGCCGCGGTCTGGCTGGCGTTTTTGACAGCGCGCAGCGTTGTGCCGACAGCATCAACGCCATGTCGGATGGCAGTCTGACCGTTGATATCAAGGCCGCTGGCGAACTGGTGGGCGCGTTTGAAGTGTTTGATGCCGTGTCCTCGGGTCAGGCCGACATGTATCACGCGGCTGACTACTATTTTGTCGGGCAGCATCCGGGCTATGCGTTCTTTACTGCTGTTCCGTTCGGCATGACCGCGCAGGAGCTGGTCAACTGGTACTACCACGATGGCGGCATGGAACTGCATGACGAGCTTGGTCAGATCTTTGGTCTGAAGTCCTTCATCGCAGGCAACACCGGCGCGCAGGCGGGCGGCTGGTACTCGAAAGAGATCAACAGCCCCGAAGACTTCAATGGCCTGAAATTCCGTATGCCGGGTCTGGGTGGCAAAGCTCTGGGTAAACTGGGTGCGTCCGTGCAGAACATTCCGGGTTCGGAAGTCTATCAGGCGCTGTCGTCCGGCGCGATCGACGGAACCGAGTGGATCGGGCCGTGGGCCGATGAAAAGGCCGGTTTCCAGGAGATCACCAAGACTTACTACACCGCGGGCTTCCATGAGCCGGGCGCGGGTCTGTCGCTGGCGACCAACCGCGACGTGTTCGAAGAACTGACCCCGGCGCAGCAGAAGATCATCGAGATTGCAGCAGCCGAAGCGCACCAGTGGAACCTGGCGCAGTTCCTGGCCAACAACGGTGCAGCCCTGCAGCGTCTTCAGGCCGGTGGCGTGAAAGTTCTGGAGTTCCCTGACAGTGTTTGGGATGCGTTCGGTAAGGCCAGCCAGGAGGTTCTGGACGAGAACATGGGCGACGAGCTGTTCAAGAAGATTCATGACAGCGCCATGTCGTCGATGGCGGCATCCTCGGCCTGGCTAAACTTGTCGTCGGGCGCCTACACTGCACAGCGCGACCGCGTTCGCGGCTAACAACGAAGTATTTAGTCATTTGGTTTCCCCGCAGGCGCGGGGGAACCTTTCCTGTTGCAAATGCGCGGTTTGGACAAACCCGCTATAATCAGCATTGCAACTGAAGAACCGGGGACAACATGCAGGACGATAACGGTATCTCCTTCTTCGGCGCCCTGTGGAACGGACTGGTTTGGTTCGTTCAGAACATCGCCGAAGCTTTCTATAATTTCGGATACGCTATCACGCATCCGCAGCTCTGGCTGAACTGGTCGGACAAAGAAGCTATCATGCGCTTTGTCTACTATGGCGGATCGGTCGAGTTCTTCTTTGTGATTTTCACACTGTTTCTGGTTCTGACCGCGATTGGTCTTTACTACCGGAACTTCATGTGGGGCATGGTGCGTGGCCTCGAAGGGTTCGCCAACACCACCGGGCGCTTCTTTGCCTGGGCTGGATTGCTGATGGTGATCCAGCAGATCGTGATCGTTTTCATGCAACGCGTGTTTGCCCGACCGGACATGTCCTTTGGTTTCGGCATTCCCCTGCAAATGGACATCAGCTGGTATGCCGAGGAGCTGAAACTCTACAACGCCATGGTTGTCTGCCTGTGCTGTACCTACACGTTCGTGCAGGGCGGCCACGTGCGTGTTGACCTAATCTATGCCGGCATCAGCCACCGGGCCAAACGTGTCGTGGACATGCTGGGCGCAGTATTGTTCATGATGCCCATGGCCGTGCTGACCTGGATGTATGGCTGGTATTTCATGTGGCGGCATCTGATCGTGCCCAAACCCTCGGCCAGTGATACGCTGGACCGTTTGGTCATGAAATCCCGCGCGCTGCGCTGGAACGTCGAGACCATCGGGTTCAGCCCCAACGGCTTCAACGGCTATTTCCTGTTCAAGATTCTGCTCGTCGCCTTTGCTGCGATGGTCTTCCTGCATGCAATTGCGTTCCTGTACCGTTCGTATCTGGAATACGTGGAAGGCCCGGAAAGCACTGGAAAATACCTCGACAAGGACAGCCTTGGCGAGGGTGAAGAAGCCTACGAAGGCGCACATTAAGGACGGAGACCAAGACAATGCTATTCGGACTTGATGGCGTCGAGATAGGCCTCATTATCGTATTCTTCTGCCTTTTCGGAGGCATCCTGTCCGGTTTTCCGGTGGCCTTCGCCATCGGCGGAGCCGGGATCATCTCTTTCGGGATCATCGCGGCGTTGGACAGTGCCGGGCTGTTGATCCACCAGGCGATCGACACCGGATCGCAAGCCTATCGGGATTTGGTGAATTCCGGGGTCAAACCCGACGTGATATCCGTATTCCGATACCCTGATCTGCCAAGGATAGGCGAGCCTGTCTTTGTCTCGGGCTGGGAAACCGCGCTGGATCGCAACGTATCGTTCATCGTGAACCGCATGAACGAGCGTGTTCTGGCCGGTCAGTCCATCGAGACCCTGCTGGCGGTGCTGATGTTCGTTCTGATGGGTATCACGCTGGAACGGTCGAAAATCGCGAACGATCTGCTGACCACCATGGCGCGTGTCTTTGGCCCGCTGCCGGGCGGTCTGGCGGTGTCCATCGTGGTTGTCGGCGCGTTCCTTGCTGCCTCGACCGGGATCGTTGGTGCAACCGTTGTGACGATGGGACTGCTGGCTTTGCCGACAATGCTGCGAAACAACTATTCGCCTGAGCTGGCGACTGGCGTAATCGCGGCCTCGGGGACGTTGGGGCAGATCATTCCACCGTCTATCGTGATCGTTCTGCTGGGGACGCTGGCCGGTGATCTCTATTCGACCGCTCAGGAAACCCGCGCAGTTGAGGCGGGGTGTACCGATGCGTTGACCTATCTGGGTGAACCCGCAGTGGTTTCGGTTGGCACGTTGTTCCAGGCGGCCTTGCTGCCGGGGATCATGCTGGCCTTGCTCTATGCGCTCTATGCCTTTGGCTACGCCCTGTTGAACCCGGAAAAGGCCCCGGCGGTCGAACTGTCCGGCGGCAGCGGTGAACCCGTAACGCGCGGTGAAGGCCTGACTTGGTTGCTGGGTGTGCCCGTCGCATTGATCGTTGGTGTCGTTCTGCTGGGCAACGTGGGTGTTGTCGGCAGCCAGAACATATCGGTCTCGACATTTTCCGACGCTTCTCAGAGTGCATCGCTGCGCACCAACGTGTCGGCCGAGTGTCAGGCCTCGATGATCGAATTGCACGGTCAACCCGCATGGGACCAGGCCGTCGCCGAGCAGGAGGCCATCGATGCAGCAGGCGGTACAACGCAGGCGCAACGCCTGAGTGAAGAGGAACTGGCAGCGGCCCGTGATGCAAAGATCGCGGCAGCGGCGCCAATTGGAACTGGCGTGGCCATCATCGTCGTGCTGCTGGGTCTGACATTGACGCTGGGTCGGGGCATCGCGCCTTCGCGCCCGACGCAGCCGTTGATCCTGGGTGCAATCGGCCTGTTGCTGATGCTGCTGGTGGACGTGCTTCTGATCGCGCCGACGACGTCCTCCGGGCTGACCTTCGTGTTGCTGGCCTTGCCGTTTGCATTGGCAATTTACGGCTGCAAAGAGGCCGCGGCCCGCTGTGCCACGAATGATCTGATCCGCGTCGTCTTTCCGCCGCTGGTGCTGATCATCGCGGTGCTGGGCTCGATCCTTGGCGGGGTAACCAATCCGACACCGGCGGCGGCGTTGGGGGCAGGTGGCGCCATCATGTTGGCGGCTTATCGAAAGCTGCAGGATCAGGAACGATCCGGCAAGGTGATCATCTGGGCGACCTTCGCCGTCATCATTGCATTGCTGATGGGTGTGAACTTTGACCTGCGCATCAACCAGGGTGGCGTGAGCTTTGAGACCTGGGTCGCGTTTGGCATCGCGTATTCGGCCTATCTCTATGCGTTGTTCGGGCTGTTATTCGGTTGCTGGGTCCTGTTCTCCAGCGGGGTTCTGACCCCGGTCGTGCGAGAAACGGCCAAGGTGACCTCGATGGTGTTCACGATCCTGATCGGGTCACAGCTGCTGAACCTTGTGGTGATCTCATTCGGTGGTGAGCACTATATCCAGCAGTTCCTCAAGAGCTTTGACAACGAATTCACGGTCTTCCTGATCGTGATGCTGGTGTTGTTCATCCTGGGCTTCGTGCTGGATTTTCTCGAGATCATCTACATTGTGATCCCGATCGTGGGTCCGGTGATTTACGGCGGGTCGTTCGACCCGAAATGGGTCACGATCATGGTGGCGGTGAACCTACAGACTTCGTTCCTGACACCACCATTCGGATTCGCACTGTTCTATCTCAGAGGCGTCGCCCCGAAAGAAGTGACGACGGGCCATATCTACCGGGGGATCATTCCGTTCGTGATCATTCAGGTGGTCGGCATCGCGATCCTGTGGTTCTTCCCGACCATCGTGACCATTGTTCCGGACCTGATCCCGAACTAGGCCGATCTGGTTATTCGACAGAAGCGGAGGCCCAATCGGGCCTCCGTATCTGTGTCAGCTTTGCGGATGCGTCAGCCTTGCAAACTCACGCTCGGCTTCCGGGTCGATTTCCAGCGGGTGGACATCGATCGTCCCAGCGTGGGGATTGTCAAAAGTCGCCCGGTTCAGCTTGCCAACCTTTTGTCCAACGATGGTGGTCACGACAGCGTCACCGGTCACGTTCACGACGGTCCGCATCATGTCGACGACCCGGTCGACGGCCAGAATGATCCCGATCCCCTCAAGCGGCATACCCAACTGATTCAGAACCATCGCCAGCATCACGATGCCGACGCCCGGAACTCCGGCCGTGCCAATCGATGCCAGGACCGAGATCGAAATGACGGTCAGATAGCCGCCCAGGCCCAGATCGATGCCATAGGCATTGGCCAGGAACACCGTCGCCACGCCATGCATGATCGCGGTACCGTCCATATTGATCGTAGCGCCCAACGGGATACCGAACGAGGCGACCGAGCTGTCGACGCCGATCCGTTGCGTAACGCATTGCATGCTGGCCGGAATCGTTGCGTTCGAGCTGGACGTCGAAAACGCAAAAACCTGGGCCGAACGGATTTTGCGCAGGAACACACGCGGGCTTAACCCCGTGGTGAAATACAGCAAGGCCATCAGGGTTACGCACAGGTGGAACACCAGTGTCAGGCTGATCGTGGTCAAATATCCGATGACCGGCGCGAACAGGCTGAACCCTTCAAGAGCAAACGTCCGCGCGATCAGGCTGAAGACGCCGATTGGGGCGAAAGCCATGACGATGCTTACGATTTTCATCGCAAGCTCGTTCATGAACTCGCAACCTTCGACAAAACTCTTGGCGCGGGTCCCCATCATCAAAACCGCAACCCCAACGATCATCGTGTAGAAGATGATCTGCAACATCTCACCATTGGCCAGCGCGTTGATCGGGTTCTTGGGTACGATATTGGCCAGAATGTCCCAGACATTCTGCTGGGCAGAGACGTCAGGGGACTGCCCAATCAGCTGCAAACTGCCCAGGCCGCTACCAGGCCCGATGAGGCCCGCGAAGATCAGCGCGGTCGTGACCGCCAGTGCCGTTGTTGCGACGTAGATCAGAAAGGTGAGACCCCCAATGCGGCCCAGCACACGGACATCACCGATTCCGACAACGCCACATAACAGCGAAAACACAACCAAGGGTACAACAAGCATCTGCAATGCGTTCAGAAACATCTGCCCGATCATTGCGAACAACCCGTTGGCAAGGGTCTGTTGCAGTCCGGGCATGTTGATCACATTCAATCCCAGACCTACAACCATGCCGAAGGCCAGAGCGATGAGTATCTGAGTCGTCAAATTGGCCGATAATAGCCGTCGTGTGGCGTTAACCATTTTCTCCTCCATCAGAACCAAGTCAGCAAAGCGGGAGGTCTTTGCTGCAAACAAAAGTCAGAGCCTGCCTGTCCGGGCGCGGCAGTGGTTTCTTGAAATTTCGCGCGTTAAAGCGTTCGGAGGTATCTGGTGACGCTGCTTCAATATTCAACTGCTGAAATTTTAATCGCAGTGATTAAAATTGTCGCATGAGCGATCAGGGGTGACTGGAATTATCCGCAAAACCAGATAAGTGAAACTTTTTCAAACGCTTAAATGACTACCTGAACTGGATGAGATCCCAGCGATTTCCGAAGGGATCCTGCCACACCGCGACGATTCCATAGGGTTCGAAACGGGGTTCTTCTTCAAAAACGACCCCGGCGCCCAACATCGCAGCGTGGTCTCGATGAAAGTCGTCGGTCTGTAAGAATAATCCGACGCGCCCGCCGGCTTGGTTGCCGATTGCGGCTTTCTGACCTGCACCTTCGGCTTTGGCCAGCAGCAGGGACGCGCCGTCCGACCCCGGCGGTGTGACGCGCACCCAGCGTTTGCCATCGCCAAGGTCGACGTCCTGCGTCAGTGAAAAACTGAGGGTCTGAGTATAGAACGCAATCGCAGCGTCATAATCGGGCACCACAAGGGTGACCGCGTGCAGGCTTTGACGCATGTCGCTTATCCTTTGGTCGGTCGTCTGTCAGGTAGCTGAATGCCGGCGACCTGTTCCGCAATGGGCTGGGTGGACAACGGGTGATGGGTGATATCGGCCAACTCGTCAGGATTGCTGACCGGACGCCACTCGTTATTCATATAGACTTCGAGGCCAGCGAACTTGGCTTTGTAGCCCATCTTGGGGCTTCCGGGCACCCAATAGCCCAGATAGATATAGGGCAGGCCGGCCTCACGCGCGATGTCGATATGATCGAGTATCATATAGGTGCCCAGCGAGTTTTGTTGCAACGCGGGATCGTAGAACGAATAGACCATGCTGAGACCGTCATCCAGCACGTCGGTGAGGCTGACGGCGATCAGGTTTCCGGTGTCCGGATCGGCATATTCGACGACCCGACTGCGGATCGGCGTTTCTTCGATCATGGCCGCAAATTCGAACACATCCATATCGGCCATGCCGCCATCGGCGTGACGCTCATCCAGGTAGCGGCGGAACAGGTCGAACTGTTCGTCCGTGGCCCAGGGCGAGGTCGCGCGCCGTTCCAGATAGGAGTTGCGTTTTGCTGCCCGCTTCTGGCTTTTGTTCGGTCGGAATTTCGAAACGTCTAGACGCGCGGACAGGCAGGCGGAGCATTCGCTGCACGACGGCCGGTACAGCACGTTCTGGGATCGGCGAAACCCTTGTTGCGAAAGGGAATTATTAAGCTGATCAGCGCCGTCACCCTGAAGCGCCGTGAACAGCTTTCGCTCCATCCTGCCCTCGAGGTAAGGGCAGGGCTGGGGTGCCGTCACATAGAATTGTGGCGCTATTGGCAGCGTATGTCGCATGTAGGTCCCGTGTTTCCTGCAACAGGATGATAACAACGGTTCCGGGACCCGCCAAGTGATTCACGCACCCGAATGATCAGGCGCGCTGGTTCAGCATTACCGTTCCAAGGAAGGCGTCAGTCAATCCCTGACAGCGTGCGCTTGTCAACATCATGATGACCGAAATGATCTGGATGACCGGAAACGCCATGCTGACGAAGTAGCCGGCGGTGTGGGCGACGGCCTTGCCCGTATCCAATCGCTCACCAAAGGCGTCGCGCAGCTCGATGCCCATGAAGCGCATGCCCAGCGTTGCCGACGCATTTGAGATGGTAACGACACGGTAGACAAAGCTGATGACCGCGTAGATCAGCGCCAGAAAGAACAGGCCTAGAAATGCGGTGAACAGGATCGCCACTGTACACAGCAGCGAAATGAAAGCGATGTCGAAAAGCCACGCGACAAACCGTTTTGTCGGCACGGATTGGTAGAATTCTGGCTGACTGTCGGGGTCGGGCAGGTGAGTCATTTCTGGTTTTCCGGATAAATAACTGGGGTCACCCTGTCCCGAAATGCGGGACAGGGCAAGCCGGTATCAGGCGCGCTCGCCGTCTTCGGCGTCGTCGTGGTTCTCGCGGGCGCGTTCTTCCATGAACTGGTCGAACTCGGCCTTGTCCTTGGCCTCGCGCAAGCGGTGCAGGAAGGCTTCGAACTCTTGCTGTTCGCGTTCAAGCCGTGCCAGAGTATCGGCCTTGTAGGCGTCGAAGGCGGTGTTGCCCGACGGTTTCATGGCGCTCATATGGCTTTGCCAGGATTTGCGGCGGCTGCAGGATTTGCTGAACATACGCTTGCTCCAGATCATATAGGCCAGAAAGGCAAGGCCGATGGGCCAGAAGAAGATAAAGCCAAGGACCATGGCGGCGATCCAGGCACCTTTGCCTTTGCTGTCAAGCCAGGCTTCGGCACGATGCAGCCATCCCGGATTTGCAGGGACGGCGGTGTCGGACAATGCGGTCATTTGGGGTCTCCGGGTTGATGTAAATTGTTTTCACATTGACAAGATGGGGCGAGTGGAGTGCCGTTGCAAGGGGTAATGTGAAAAAGATTTACATTTCCTGCTGTCACACTTGAATGGTTGACGCCATGCGGGATCGCGCGCAGGTTCCGCTTATGCAAAATACCGAAAACACGACGTCTCCGACACTTGATGAAATCCTGGTTCTGGAAAAGCAGGTCTGGGCTGCCTTGGTAGATGGCAACGCCCAGGCGGACCGGGCGCTGCTCAGCGCGGATTTTCTGGGTGTCTATCCAACCGGATTTGCCAATCGCGATGACCATGTGGGCCAATTCGCGGACGCGCCGACTATGGCGAAATTCGATCTCAGCGAGGTCAAGTTGCGGGCTCTGACGTCCGATGTCGTTCTACTGTCTTATCGCGCGGATTACCTCCGCCCCGGCGCGACCGAGTGGGACGCGATGCTGATTTCGTCCCTTTGGGAACGGCGTCACGATGTCTGGGTCAACAGTTTCAGTCAGGACACGCCGCTGGAGTCGAAATGAGCGGACCCCTAGCCATTCACCGCTGTCCGCGTGCCTTTGATCCGTCGCTTGGGGAAGAGACGCGCACGTTGATCCCCGATCTCGCGCCAGACCACGCCGAGCTGATTGTCGGAACTGCCGGGTCCAGCCCGTATCTCAATGGTTTGATTGACCGCGAGCGGGATTGGTTGCCCGAGGCGCTGCATCAACCGGATCAGGCTTTGGTGGATGTGATGCAGGCCGCGAGGGCCTTGCCGCCGGATCAATTGAAGCCAGGCTTGCGGCAGGCCAAACGGCGGCTGGCCTTGTTGACCGCTTTGGCGGATCTGGCGGGCGCTTGGCCGTTGGAAAAGGTAACTGCGGCGCTGACCGATTTCGGTGCATTGGCGGCAGATGTCGCGGCCAAAGCCGAAGTCGCTGCGCTGATCCGGCGCGGCAAGTTGCCGGGAATGACCGAGGATGATGTGGAGACCGCCGCCGGGTTGATCATTCTGGCAATGGGCAAGATGGGCGCGCATGAGCTGAATTACAGCTCGGATATCGATCTGATCGTTCTATTTGACGAGACGCGGTTCGATCCGGAAGACTTTTATGACGCAAGGCAAGGCATGGTCCGGGCTACGCGGAATTTCTGTGCGACGCTCAGCGACAAGACGGCCGATGGCTATGTCTTTCGGACCGATCTGCGCTTGCGCCCTGACCCCGCTGTGACCCCGGTTTGCATGGCGGCAGAGGCGGCTGAGCGCTACTACGAAAGCCTTGGTCGCACGTGGGAAAGGGCTGCCTATATCAAGGCGCGACCCTGCGCAGGGGACATTGCCGCAGGGCAACGGTTCTTGGACGCTCTGCGCCCCTTTGTCTGGCGGCGACATCTGGATTTTGCCGCGATTCAGGACGCTCATGACATGCGACTCCGTATTCGTGAGAACAAAGGTACGGGCGGTACTTTGTCAATTCCCGGCCACGATATGAAACTGGGGCAGGGCGGTATCCGTGAAATCGAGTTCTTTACCCAGACCCGACAATTGATCGCCGGGGGGCGTGACACCGATCTGCGCGTGCGCGGAACCGTGGCGGGTCTGGCCGCGCTGGCCGCGAAAGACTGGGTCCCACAAGACGTTGCGGACAAGCTGACAGACCACTACCGGGCGCACCGGGAAGTCGAGCATCGCATTCAGATGGTCCACGATGCGCAGACACACAAAATCCCGCAATCAGAGGACGGGATCGAACGGGTGGCGTGCCTGATGGGGATCAGCAATGCCGACCTGACCAGCAATCTGACCCGCCGTCTGACCGAAGTGCATGATCTGACCGAAGGCTTTTTTGCGCCCGGTCCCTCTGCCGCGCCTGCCCCGGAGCAGGAGGTTTCTTTCGATCAGAATGTGCTGGCACGCTGGCCCACATATCCGGCGCTCCGTTCGCAGCGCGGGGCAAGGATCTTTGAACGCCTCAAACCCGAAATCTTGTCGCGGCTTGCCAAAACGGCGCAACCGGATGAAGCGCTGCAGGCGCTTGACGGGTTTCTTGCTGGTCTCCCCGCCGGAGTACAGCTGTTTTCCCTGTTCGAGGCCAACCGGCAGCTGATTGATCTGCTGATAGACATCGTTGGTACATCGCACGCTCTGGCCACGCATCTGTCGCGCAACGCCTCGGTTTTCGACGCTGTGATTGGTGGCAGTTTCTTTGTCGACTGGCCCGGGCGCGATTCATTGCAGGCCGATTTATGTCAGGCTCTGAGCGCGGAAACCGACTATGAATCGCAATTGGATGTGGCCCGGCGCTGGTGCAAGGAATGGCATTTCCGCGTCGGCGTTCACCACTTGCGCGGCCTGATCGACGGCGCGCAAGCGGGGCGTCAATATGCCGAACTCGCCAGTGCAGTGATCGCTGCGATTCTGCCCTGCGTGACCGAGCAGTTTGCCGGCAAACATGGCCCGGCGCCGGGGCGTGGCGCTGCTGTTCTGGGCATGGGTTCGCTGGGGGCAGGTCGGATCAATTCGCAATCCGATCTGGATATGATCGTGATCTATGACCCGATGGACCAGGATATGTCGGATGGCCCGCGCCCCTTGGCCACGCGAACCTATTACGCCCGCTTTACACAGGCGCTGATCACGGCCCTGTCGGCACCGATGTCTCAGGGCCGGCTTTATGAGGTCGATATGCGCCTGCGCCCGTCAGGAAATCAGGGCCCGGTCGCGACCAGTTGGGTCAGTTTCACCAACTATCAGCAGAACGAGGCCTGGGTATGGGAACATCTTGCCCTGACACGAGCGCATGTGGTCGCGGGGGATGTCGGGTTGGGCGAAGACATCGAAGCTTTCCGCGCTGATTTCCTGTCGCGTCCGCGCGACCGGGCGAAAGTGCTGAGAGAAGTGGCCGAGATGCGCGCCCGGCTGGCGGCGGCAAAAGCACCGGCAGGTGTTTGGGATGCCAAGAATGGCCCCGGCCGCATGATGGATATTGAGCTGATCGCCGAAACCGGCGCCCTGCTGTCGGGCACGCCCCGGCGGGATGTGCATTCCGGTTTGGATGGCGCCGTCGCAGCCGAATTATTGGATGTCGCACAAGCGCAAACCCTGAAAGACTGTTACGACCTATGCTGGTCCGTGCAATGCGCGGCGCGGCTATTGTCCGGCAAGGTGATCGAAGCCGACAGAATCGGCGAGGGCGGGGCGTCCTTTTTGTGCCGGGCCACTGGTTTTGAGCGGGTCGAGCAGCTACAGGCCGCGCTACAGGAGAGTTACACCACTGCCGCCGAACTGATCGGTGGCGTCGTCGAGGAGGGCAATGATGGCGCGTAGTGATGATCCCAATGATCCCAAAGGTTTGATCCGGGAAGCCTATCGCATTGAAGGTATCGCCTTGCCCGAATGCCGCAGCATCTTTCTGGATTGGGCTCTTGGCCTGCCCGCAGAGTGCGACCAGAAAAAGGCCCTGACCGAATTGCACGCGGTTTATTCCGCACAGGATGCGGACCATCCGATGACTCAGGTTCTGCGCGATGGGCTTGAGACGGCCGAAGCCCCGAAACGACGCGGCGGTTGGCGCAAGCGGCCGCGCTGACAAGGTCTTTCCCCGCGCTGCATTCGCGATTAAGAGGGCGCCATGATCCAACCTGCCGACCGCCCCCGTATCCGCCTGAAACCCAAAGCCAATGCGCGCGGTCTGCGCCACGGGTTCCCATGGGTTTATGCCAACGATATCGTCACCGACCGTCGGACGCGAAAGATTGCGGCCGGCGCTTTGGCCGTGCTGGAAGACGACAAACGCGCGCCCATCGCCCTGGTGGCAGTTAACCCGACCTCGAAGATCATGTGCCGCGTGCTGGATCGGGACATTGACGCAGATCTAAACGCGGATTGGTTCGAGACCCGCCTGCGTCGGGCGTTGGAGATGCGCGAGCGCCTGTTCGATGCACCGTATTACCGGCTGATCCATGCCGAGGCTGATGGTTTTCCCGGTGTCGTCATCGACCGTTTTGGCGACTCTTGCGTGATCCAGCCCAACGCTGCCTGGGCCGAAGCGCATCTGGAGAAGCTGGCGGAAGCTCTTGCCGCGGTTGCGGGCGTGACAACCATTCTGAAGAACGCGTCGGGCCGCACTCGCGGGTTGGAGGGGCTGGACGACGAGAACATGACTTTGCGCGGTTTTGCACCGGACAAACCTCTGCCTGTGCCGATGAACGGTGCCACCTACATGGCTGACCTGACCGGAGGCCAAAAGACCGGCTTGTTCTACGACCAGCGCCCAAACCACGCTTTTGCGGCGCAGTTGGTTCAGCCAGAAGCACATGTTCTGGACGTGTTCAGCCATGTGGGTGGCTTCGGACTGGCCATGCTGGCTGGTGGAGCCGGGCGGGCATTGTCAGTGGATGGATCTGCCGCTGCGCTGGAACTGGCGACAAAAGGGGCCGAAGCCTCGGGTTTTTCGGATCGGTTCCAGACCCGCCAGGGCGACGCATTCGAGGTTTTGACAAAGCTGGGCGACGAGGGCGCGCAATTCGACGTCGTCATCTGCGATCCGCCAGCGTTTGCCCCGTCCAAGCAGGCGCTTGACGCCGGGCTCCGCGCCTATGAGCGTGTTGCCCGTCTGGCCGCGCCACTTGTCAAGCAAGGCGGCTACCTCGGCTTGTGCTCATGCTCGCACGCTGCCGATCTGGGCCGGTTCCGGGACGCATCCTCGCGCGGGATCGGGCGGGCAGGACGGCAGGCACAACTGATCCATACGGGCTTCGCCGGCCCGGATCATCCGCAATTGCCGCAACTGGCCGAAAGCGGGTACCTCAAGGCTGTGTTCTACCGGCTATGAAGGCGGTACTGGACACCTGCGTGATCTACCCAACCGTGATGCGGGAATTGTTACTTGGTGCGGCCGAACTGGGCCATTTCACTCCAATTTGGTCAGGCCGCATTCTCGAGGAATGGGCCCGCGCCGCGCGAAAGATCGGCCCCGAGGGCGAGGCGCAGGCCCGCGCCGAAATCGCGCTGACTCAGGCGCGATGGCCGAACGCGGAACAGAATGTTCCGACCGGTCTGGAACACAGGCTCTGGCTTCCGGACAGCGCCGATATTCACGTGCTGGCGACCGCTATCGGATCATCTTCAGACCTGATCATCACGATGAATGCCAAGGATTTTCCTCGGAACGTCCTGGCCGAGGAAGGGCTTGACCGCCGCGATCCCGACGGTTTTTTGCATGAGTTTTGGCTGACCGATCCGGATGGAATTTCCGCGATTGCACGCCGGGTTCTGGCAGAAGCCAACCGACTGTCCGGTGTTCAATGGACATTGCGGAGCCTGATGAAAAAAGCCCGTCTGCCCCGTCTGGGCAAAGGCTTGGACACGCATTCCGGATCCTCTTCATCTGGCTGAAAATATCCCGGGGAGCGCGAGGGGCTGGCCCCTCGCTGCCGCTTGTCACTCACCAGAACTCCACCGTTGTTCCAACGCTTCCAACGCCGCTACCCGCTCATCTGTTTTTGGATGGCTCATAAGCCAGGCCGGAACAACACCCGCACGTTGCTGCGTCAGATCCTCGAGCTTGTGGAACAGTGATTTCTGCGGCCCAATCCCGATACCTGCCTTGGTCAGCAATGCGGCGGCATATTCATCCGCCTCGTATTCATCGGCACGGGACAGGCGCGAGGCGAGCAGGGCGGTCAGGGCATTTGCGATCCACGCGCCGACAAACGGGATAAAACGGTTCAAAACCATCATCAGGGCGGCCCGCATGGCATTCTGACCCGAGAAATCGATCATCCGCCGCCGGGCATGTCCCAGCGCGACATGGCCAAGCTCGTGCGCGATCACGCTGGCCATTTCCTCGGCCGAGACCTCTCCGTTGCAGAACTTTCGATAGAACCCGCGCGTGATGAAGATCCGCCCGTCCGGAGCGGCCAACCCGTTCACCGGATCGATTTCGTAGATATAGACCGGCACACGCTCGACCCCGAGCGCAACGGCCAGTCGGTCGGTCATGCGTTTGAGCACCGGATCGGCCAGTTCCGTCGACTTGGCATCCAGCTCGCGATGCGTGCGCCAGACGGAAATCCGGTACATTACAACGGCATAGGCGATTGCCAGCAGAATTGGCGTGAGGCGCAGCATATCCCAGATATGGGCCAGTGTATCAAGGCTGGCAAGGGGTCACAGCGGCTGCGGGTCAGACAGGCCAGAGTCCTCAAAGTTCCACTGCGCTGACCACTGGCCATCGGTTCCTTGAAGGATCAGATAGTTGCGCTCGGCGATATAACGCATTTGCTGACCGGGAATGCGGCGAATGCGGATCGGATGACCAGGCAACGGTGTTTCCCCGATCGTCGCCAGCGCACCCAGCACCCGTGCCCAGGCACGCGGCGGAGCGCGATGCGTGATCCCGGAGGCGACCAGCTGATGCAGGGTTTTGTCTTGTTCGAGCTTCATTTCACCTCGCGTGGCGAGATGGATTTCCCCGGAAATGACCGTCACATTCTGGTCGCGGTGCGCGGCAATACGCTGCGTCAGCTCCAGCATATGGGCCCACGAATCCCGATGCGCCCGGCTTTGCCATTGGTCCCGCAAATCATCCTCGTATTTCTGCATTCGCGGCGTCAACACCATCAGCAGTTCAAGCAGCGACAGCCTTGGCCCCAACAATGGAACACTGGACATGACCAAAGTGCGCCCGGGCGACGGTTGCACAGCCAAATCTTCCATCATCTGCCAACCGCGCTTGCCCATCACTTCCCGACGCGTGCGTTCGGACCGCAAATCCGGCCCGATCAGACGCAAACCCGGGGTCTGTACCGACCAGCCCAGATGCAGGCCGGACGGGTCTGCAAAGCGGGCGGGCAGATCGCCATCAACGGTTGCATGCTGAAACAACAAAGCTGCCTCGCGCGCGACATCGAACAGGGCCTGACCAATTGGGGAATACGTCCGCGATCTCCGCAGTGACCCCCAACCGTCGCAGATATCATGGTCGTCCCATTGCATCAGCGAAGGAACCCGGGCCAACAGATGGGCCACGTCCGGTGCAGCATAATTGGCAAGATAGCGTCGCAGAAAGCCTTCTCGCAGATGCTCTCGAAGGTCGAGAAGATCGGCACGCGATGGATCAAGGGGCAAGCGGTCCGGCCAGCCGTCACAGAGAGGGTGGCCATCGGTGACCTCATCCGCATAGATCTGATCGCCGCCGTGCAGCAGAAGGGCGAACGGGGCGCTGTCATGTTGCCTTGCCATGCGTGTCCACATGGCGTTGCGCTCAGCGCCGTCGCGCGCCATGTCTCCATGCTCCTCACCGTTGCAGGAGACATAGGCAAGGCGCAGGTCTGCCGTCAGTCCGGCCACTGAATACTCGGTGCCATTCCAGCGGTAAGAGGACGGCTTGTCGGCCGGCAAGGAGAAGCGGCCGCGGTATACGTCGTGTTTGGCGTACTCAGCCAAAAGTTGTGGCGAGACATCATGCTCCGACGTCGAAACCCGTTCCGGCCGTGTACCCTTTTTAGTGATGAAGATAGCCGCAAGGTGCATCCGCCCGTCGCGTATGTCATCAAGGATCAGGATCGGGCCGGTAATTGGATTTTCACTGCTCATATTGACCACCGACCTATGCGGGACTGAAGTCACCTTCAAGGGTCAGCGTGTCAGTTCTCGCATACCCTGTTCCAGCCCTGCGAGGGTCATCGGAACCATGCGGTCTTCGAAAATTTCTTGGATCATGCCGATGGAATGGGTGTATTCCCAGTATTTTTCGGGCACGGGGTTGATCCATAGGTTCGAGGTCCACTGCTCGCGTGCACGTTGTAGCCAGACCTGCCCGGCCTCCTGGTTCCAGTGCTCGTTGGCACCGCCGGGATAGGCGATTTCATAGGGGCTCATCGAGGCGTCGCCGACGAAGATGCACTTGTAGTCACCGCCATATGTGCGCAGGACTTCATGCGTCGGGGTTTGTTGGTCCCAGCGGCGGCGGTTGTCGCGCCAGACGCCCTCGTACAGGCAATTGTGGAAGTAGTAGTATTCCAGGTGCTTGAACTCGGACCGGGCTGCTGAAAACAGTTCTTCGACAACCTTGATATGCGGGTCCATCGACCCGCCGACGTCGAGGAACAGCAACACCTTGACCGCGTTGTGGCGCTCGGGGCGGGTCTTGACGTCCAGATAGCCGTGTTCGGCTGTCGCGCGGATCGTTCCGTCCAGATCCAACTCGTCTGCTGCACCTTCGCGTGCCCAGCGGCGCAGGCGTTTGAGGGCGACCTTGATGTTGCGTGTCCCCAATTCGACCGTGTCGTCGAGATTCCTGAATTCACGCTTGTCCCAAACTTTGACCGCACGTTGATGGCGGCTTTCCTTCTGGCCGATGCGGATACCCTCGGGGTTGTAGCCATAGGCGCCGAACGGGGAGGTTCCGGCCGTACCGATCCATTTGTTGCCACCCTGATGACGACCCTGTTGCTGGCTCAGGCGTTCGCGCAAGGTTTCCATCAGCTTCTCAAAACCGCCCAAAGCTTCGATCTCGGCTTTTTCTTCGTCGGACAGATGCTTTTCGGCCATCTTAGCCAGCCAGTCGGCGGGAATGTCGACAGATTCCAGAACCTGTTCGAAACTGATCTGATCCAACCCCTCGAAACTGGTGGCAAAGGCGCGGTCGAACTTGTCGATATTGCGCTCGTCTTTCACCATCGACACGCGGGCAAGGTAGTAGAAAGCTTCGACATCATAGGTGGCCAGCCCCTTTTTCATTCCCTCAAGAAAGGTCAGGTACTCCCGCAGGGATACGGGAATGCCGGCCTTTCGAAGGTTTTCGAAAAAGGGCAGAAACATGGGTCAGGCCACCAGTCTCACCAGGATCAGCGACAGGATCAGCCCGACCAGCGCAAACGCGATGCCGTAGCCGGCGGCATATTGTGCCATGTCTGCGCCGCTGCCATTGCGTTTGCGGGCGGTCAGGGCACCCAGAACTGCCCCCAAGATCGCCATTCCCAATACCACTAACATGCGCCGTTACCCATTTGTGTTGCCGGCAGTCCCCTGGGCGATATCCTGTGTCACCGAGCGCACTACCACGTCCGAGCCGAACCCGTAGCGTGCCCATCCGATACTGTCCACCCTGACCGCGCGTGCCTGATCGGTGCGCCCGGCCTGACGCAGCGCTTCGGATTTCAACAGCAATAGCGTCGCCAGCAATGCTGCATTCTCGGCCTGCATCATCACATCTATTGCGTCGTCGATTTCGGGCAAGGCATTCGGGCCCTGACCCTTCGCCAGGGCAAATGCGGCTGTTTGCGCGGTGATGTGGGCGCGATGCACCTCGGTTCCCGGTGTGGCTTTCAGGAATTGCAGTGCAATCTGGTATTCACGCTGTGCCGCTTCGGGGTCGTCGAATTGCTTCATACGGCCCAAAAGATAGTGGGGGTAGGCGCGGCGGTGATCGGTCCAGCCTTGCTCCCGTCCGATCCGGGCAGCCTCCTGGGCAGAGCGCAATCGCCGGGCGTCCGTTGCGTTGGGGCCCAACGCACGTTCAACGGCGTTGATCCACGCGCGCGGCGTTTCAGAGACCGACTGGGCGGGTATTCTGTCGCCACGCGAATTCAGGCGGCTGAGCACGCCGGGTAATGCTTGTGCGACCTGTTCGCGGGTCATGCCGTTGCGCAGTTCGGGCGCGTAGGCCGTGCGCAGGATCAGCATATCAAAGCCGGTCAGAACAGTGTGAAAATTGTCGTCGTTGAACACCGAATCCGGCAGGTGATACAAGTCGTTCAAGGGACCAAGGGCCTGGGCCAGTTCTTCGTGCAGGCAGTCGCGTATTTCCTGTGGACTGGCGTCGTAGGGGATGAAAATGCCAAGACGCTCGCGGTTACGTAATTCACTCCAGCTGCTTTTCTTCTTGCGCCGGTCGCGCTTGTATTCCTCCAGGCTCGAGGAATTGGGAACGACGAAACACGCAGCTTGCGGCAGCACGCGGTGAATCTGCTTCTGACTGACCGCTTCGATTGTTATGTTGGCCTGTCCATCAGATATCTGACGAATATCCAGACCCGCCTCACGTTGGATACGTGCAAGCAATCGGGTCAGGTCCGTCTGCATGGAAGAGGTCGGAGTGCCGGTCAGACGAACCGTGATCGGGCCTTCGAACCGGGTGAAAACCGGTAAGGGTGCGCCGCTTTCCAATGCGAAATGCAGGGCCAGAAAGTCCGCGGCGATATTTGCGTTCGACCGGGATGGCGGGGAAGGGCGAGTGGCCGCAAAGGATTTGCTCGGCGGAAGGGAGGCTTCGATGACCTGCACGCGTGTCGGCTGATCGACAGGCCCGACGCCTGTACATCCGGCCAGAACGACCAAGAGACAGAATGCCCCCAATCGCCTCATGGGCGGTTGTACCGGATAAAGGGTGTCTGTTTACCGATGCGGTCATACAGCTTGCGGGCCGTATGGTTGAATTCCTGCGTCAACCAGTAGACTGCAGGTGAACCCTGGCGATCTGCCTCGGTATAGACGGCCTCGATCAACGCGCGGCCGACGCCTTTGCCGCGCGCCTCGGGTCGCGCAAAAAGGTCCTGCAGATAGCAGGTGTTCTCGACTTTCCAGGCGTGGCGATGAAACAGGTAGTGTGTCAGGCCAACCAATTGTCCGTCGATCTCGGCCACAAAGCACGAGAAATCCTGCGGGTCATCGCCCAACAGCCGGCTGAAGGTCGTATCATAAACGACGTCCGGTACGGTGGTTTCGTAAAAAGCCAGATAATCATGCCACATGGCGGACCATTCACTGCGGTCCTCGCTGCGCAAGGGGCGGATCGACAGAGCGTCGGGCAAAGCGGGCGTCCTTTCCTGCCGGGCAGTCGGGCGCCGAGCGGTGGCAAGCCCTGATTTCGGTTATGCTGCCATCCGGCCCGGCCGGACGCAAGCGATCATCGATGTACAGGCAGGTTTCAGCGCTTGCTGCGTGCCATAAAAGCAAGCCGTTCGAACAGGTGTACGTCCTGTTCGTTCTTCAGCAGCGCCCCGTGCAGTTTCGGCAGAGCATTGACGCCGTCACGCTTGAGGTCCTCTGCGGTCAGGTCTTCGGCCAGCAGGAGTTTCAGCCAATCCAGCACCTCAGACGTGGACGGTTTCTTTTTCAACCCCTGCGTCTCGCGGATTTCATAGAACTGGGTCAGGGCCGTGGTCAGCAACGCATCCTTGATGCCGGGGTGATGCACTTCGACGATGCGGCGCATCGTGGTCTCATCCGGGAAGCGAATATAGTGGAAGAAACAGCGGCGCAGGAACGCGTCGGGCAGTTCTTTTTCATTGTTCGACGTGATGATCACGATAGGGCGGTGTTTGGCCCGGATCGTTTCACCGGTTTCGTAAACGTGGAACTCCATCTTATCGAGTTCCTGCAGCAGGTCGTTGGGAAACTCGATATCGGCCTTGTCGATCTCATCGATCAAGAGCACGACCTTTTCATCGGCCTCAAATGCCTGCCACAGCTTGCCCTTGCGGATATAGTTCGAGACGTCATGCACACGTTCTTCGCCCAGTTGGCTGTCACGCAACCGGCTGACGGCATCGTATTCGTACAGTCCCTGCTGTGCGCGGGTCGTGGATTTCACGTTCCACTCGATCATCGTCAGCCCCAACGCGCCTGCAACCTGCTTGGCCAGTTCGGTCTTGCCGGTTCCGGGCTCGCCCTTGACCAGCAGCGGACGTTCCAGCGTGACGGCGGCGTTCACGGCAATATTCAGATCATCAGTCGCGACATATTCTGCCGTGCCTTGAAAACGTGCGGTCATAGGGGCCTCATGTAGTTTCGTACCCTGAACGGGCGCGGGTGCGCCTCTGAGTTACAGAGCAGTTCCGGGATTTACAAGTCAGGTCGCCGCGTCGCGGCGGGTTGAAAAGCTCAGCATCTACAGGCCTTTCTGATTGATTCGCATGCATTGCTTGATAGTGCATTCGGCGAGTGCCCCAAAAATGCCCGGCTGTTTCCACAGATTTTCAAGGTTTTGCTGTTAAAAGTCTCATATTTAGACTGAGCGAGCTGACGACGCGTCGGGGCAAAGTTTGCATAGTGACATTCCCCGCGTCGTCAGATAAACGCTCCGCAGAAAGGGGTGCCAGATGTCAGGTAAAACAATCGCGACCGACGTTATTGGCAATACCGAGGGAGCAAAGATGAAGCAGGAAGTTTTCCTGCCGGACGATTATCGCCCGGCTGAGGATGAACCTTTCATGAATGATCGCCAGCTTGAGTATTTCCGCCGCAAGCTGCTGAATTGGAAAAACGAACTTTTGGCAGGCAGCCGCGATACCATCGAAGGGCTGCAGGACAACACCCGGAACATCCCAGACGTTGCCGACCGCGCCAGCGAGGAAACCGACCGTGCGCTGGAACTGCGCACCCGGGATCGTCAACGCAAACTGGTGGCCAAGATCGACTCGGCCCTGCGCCGGATCGAAGAGGGCGAGTACGGGTATTGCGAGAAGACGGGCGATCCGATCTCGCTAAAGCGGCTGGACGCACGCCCGATTGCGACCATGACGCTTGAGGCGCAAGAGCGCCACGAACGGCGCGAAAAGGTTCACCGCGACGATTGATCGCTGAACAAATCTGGAATTCACCAACGCCGGGGCCTGTTGCTCCGGCGTTTTTGCGTTAAGCCAGTGCCATGAAAATAGACGGTCTGGAATTCTGTGTCATCGGCGGTGGGATCGGTGGCTTGGCTGCGGCATTGGCCTTGCGGCAAAACGGGGCTCGGGTCACCGTGCTGGAGCAGGCGCCCGAGTTGACGGAAATGGGCGCGGGTTTGCAGATCAGCGCCAACGGTATGCGTGTGTTGCGTGCACTGGGCGTTGTCTCGGATACGCCTGAGGCTGGCCAGAAATCGCATGGGACGGAATTGCGTGACTACCGCAAGGGGCGGGTCATCAGTCACATTCCGCCGCCAAGGGCAGGTCCGACATATTACTACCACCGGGCGGATTTGCTGGGGCTGTTGCACGACGCTGCCCAACGGACCGGGGTGGATATACGGTTGAATGCACAGGTTTTGGAGGTTCGCAAACACCCGGCCGAAGCCGAGATTGTTCTGCAAAGTGGTGAACGCCTGCGCGCAGATTGCGCCATCGCGGCGGATGGGGGTCGCAGCGCGATCCGCCCGTCGCTGAACGGGGTTGAAGCCCCAAAGTTCACACATCAGATCGCCTGGCGCGCCACGGTCCCGTGGGTCCCGAAAGCGGATACGCCGCGCGCTTCCTTGACCATGGGGCCGGGACGGCACGTGGTCACATACCCGCTGCGTGATCAAAGCCTAATGAATATTGTGGCGATCGAGGAACGCTCGGACTGGCAAGAAGAAGGCTGGCGACGTGAAGGAGACCCGGACGACCTGCGCGCGCGTTTTGCCGATTTCGGAGGTCCGGTGCGCGAGCTTCTATCCAAGGTCGACCAGGCGCATCTTTGGGCACTGTTCTTGCGTCCGGTCGCGCCGCACTGGCAGAATGGCCGGCTGGCACTTTTGGGCGACGCGGCACACCCGACGCTCCCCTTCATGGCGCAAGGCGCATGCCTGGCGTTGGAAGATGCGTGGGTCCTTCAAAAATCGTTTGCGGAACAGACCGGCATCAGGCAGGCCCTCGCAGTCTACGAAGCTGCCCGACGCCCCCGAGCGACGCAAGTGGTAGCAGCGGCCGCGTCAAATGCGCGAAATTTCCACCTGCGCGGACCCGTGCGGCTGGCCGCGCAGGCCGCGCTGGCAGTAATCGGGCCGAGACTGGCGCAGAAATACGAGTGGATCTACGCCTACGATCCGACGGTTTGAAAGGTTACAGGTCCAGATCGACCCAGACCGGCACGTGGTCCGAAGGCTTTTCGTGTCCACGAACCTCGGCATCGATCCGGCAGTCCCGCATTAAATCGGCAGCTTGCGGTGTCAGTAGAAAATGGTCGATGCGAATACCGTCGTTGCGGTTCCACGCGCCGGCCTGATAATCCCAGAACGAATAATGCTCGGGGCCTTGAGTGATCGCGCGGAAGGCTTCCGTAAAACCTAGGTTCAGGATCTTGCGAAATGCTGCACGGCTTTCCGGCCGAAACAGGGCATCTTCGCGCCAGGCGTCTGGTCGTGCGGCGTCCTCGGCTTGCGGGATTATATTGTAGTCACCTGCCATTAGCGCCGGTTCTTCAGTTGCCAGAAGATCGCGCGCCCGGCTGTAAAGCCGTTCCATCCACGCCAGTTTGTAGTCGTATTTTGGCCCAGGCGTCGGGTTTCCATTGGGCAGGTACAATCCGCAGATGCGCAACGCCTGCTTGCCGACGACAGTGGCTTCGATCCACCGCGCCTGTTCGTCTTCGTCATCGCCGGGCAATCCGCGTGTGACATCCTCGAGCTGTAACTTGGAGAGGATCGCAACGCCGTTGAAACTCTTCTGACCGTGGGTTTCGACGTTATAGCCGCGTTCTTCGAACATCTCGCGCGGGAAGTTTTCGTCTATGGACTTGATCTCCTGCAACAAAACGACGTCCGGCTGCGCGTCATCCAACCATCGCGGCAAGGCCTCGGCCCGCGCTTTAATGCCGTTGATGTTGAACGTGGCGATTTTCATGCGCGATCCTCCGAAGCTCCGAGGTTACCTATCGCGCAGAACCGGCCCAGCGGCAAGCCAGAGGACGGGTTTGCGAGGCTCTGCCTCGCGCTCCGGGATATTTTTGGCCAGATGAAGTAACGGATCCTTAACTGGATCGGGCCAAAAGTGTTTTGCGGTACAGGCGGGGACGCCGATGACCGCGCCAGGTGAAGCTCTCCGACGGAAGGGTCGGAGAGCGGATCCCTGCTTCATCTGGCTGAAAATATCCTGGGGGTGTGGGGGCAAAAGCCCCCACCGGCTTTTACATCGAGAATGAAGTGCCACAGCCGCAGGAAGAGGTGGCGTTGGGGTTCTCGATCACAAACCTGGCGCCGATCAGTTCCTGAGTGAAATCGATCACCGCGTTTTCCAGAAAGGGCAGCGAAATCGAATCGACGATGACCTTCTGGCCTTTGCCTTCCAGCACAAGGTCGTCGTCTTTGGGTTCGTCCAGCGCAATTTCGTATTGAAATCCGGAACATCCGCCGCCTTCCACTGCGACGCGCAGGGCTTGACCCTGATCCGCTGCGCCAATTTCGGCGAGTCGGTCAAAGGCGCGTTCTGTGACTGTGGGGGGCAGATTCATGCCGGACTCCAAAGGTTTATTTCCTCAACATCATACAATATAGAAAGTGCAACGAAAGGCGACAAGGACAAGACCTTTGGACAGAGCGGGTTTTGCCTCGGATCCGGGCCGCGCAAGAGGACGGCTTGTGCCGGAGGAGGAAAGCAGTTTCCGGTCATGCTTTCAGCGCGACCGGGACCGGATCATTCATGCCAGTGCTTTTCGACGGCTCAAGCACAAAACACAGGTATTTGTCGAACATGAGGGCGACAGTTATCGTACCCGGTTGA
Organism: Ruegeria sp. HKCCD9138; assembly: GCF_057220975.1. Taxonomy (NCBI): domain Bacteria; kingdom Pseudomonadati; phylum Pseudomonadota; class Alphaproteobacteria; order Rhodobacterales; family Roseobacteraceae; genus Ruegeria; species Ruegeria sp. HKCCD9138. The sequence goes on from NZ_JBWVAZ010000004.1 coordinate 409,312, forward strand.
CCCATTCCATCGAAGTCGCTCAGGTGGCGCGAACGATTGCGGGGGCTTTGGGGCTGAACGGTGAACTGACCGAAGCGGTGGCCTTGGCGCATGACCTTGGGCACACCCCGTTCGGCCACACGGGTGAGGATGCGCTGCACGCGCTGATGGAGCCCTATGGGGGCTTTGACCACAATGCCCAAGCCATTCGGATCGTTACGAAACTCGAGAGGCACTACGCGGATTTTGATGGGTGCAACCTGACCTGGGAATGCCTGGAAGGTATCGCCAAACACAACGGGCCCGTATTGGGCGAACTTCCTTGGGCCCTTGCCGAATGCAATGGCGGGTTTGATCTGGAGCTGCACACGCATGCCAGCGCCGAGGCTCAGGTTGCCGCATTGTCCGATGACATAGCCTATAACAACCACGATTTGCTGGATGGGCTGCGCGCAGGATTATTTACCGACGAGGAAATTCAGCGATTACCAATCGTCGGCGAATGCTACGCCGAGGTGGACCGGAAGTATCCCGGACTGGACCCTTACCGCCGCAGGCATGAGGCGTTACGGCGGGTTTTTGGTGTCATGGTGTCTGATGTCATCGATACCTCTTGGGGATTGATTTCCCGGTCAGGAGCGCAGACGGTCGAAGATGTTCGGCATCTGAGCTATCCTGTGATCCGATTTTCAGACGATCTTTGGGCTCAACTCAAGGAAATCCGGACCTTTTTGTTTGCGCGCATGTATCGCGCACCCAGTGTCATGAAGGTGCGGGACAAAGTCGGCAAGGTTGTCCTAGACCTGTTCCCAATCTACCTGAATGATCCCAAACAAATGCCCCAGAGGTGGCATGGTGATATTGAAGCGGCGGGGTCCGAAACTGCGCTGGCACGGATTGTCTCGGACTACATTGCTGGCATGACGGATCGGTTCGCACTGCAGGACCATGCGAGGCTTACCGGCCGCTGATCATTCGACGCCTATATAGGCGATAGCCCAGACCTGCTGCCCGGCCTGCTCCTGGGCCAGATCGGTGTCATCGGTGCGCGGAAATACGATCATTGTGGGGCCATAACCTCCAATCCCCATCGGTACTCCATCCGCATGCGTCGCGACGATGGGTTGATGGGTTGCGATACTGTCCCAAGGGATTTCGGATTGATATCCGTCCATCGCCATCGGTTTCGCGGTCTTACCCTCGGCTCCGGCCAACGCCATCACATCTGACAGGCGCGGGCCGGAAAAGGCGATGTCACGTTGGTTGCCTTCAGAGCCATAGGTGATGGTGATCTCCACCTGCTTCAATCCATCCAGCATCTCCGCGTCAAAGCCCGCAGCTCCGTCGTGTTGAACTTCGAGATATCCTAGCAAACCGCCATCCTTTTCTCCTTGCGCGGGCAGGTTGGTCTCTGAGATTGCTCCACCCAGTGTCAACAAGACGTGACCTCGGGGCGCGGGCATTTCGGCCCATGCCGGCAAAGAGGTGGACAACAGCAGCGTAAGGGGCAGGGCTAGGCGCATGGATCGGTCTCCGTTTCCTGAAATTACGCTGACACTAGCGGGCTTTGCCGGTAAACCAAGCCTAAACTGATCGCTTCCATTGACCTTGCTGTGCTGCGTGATAAACCGCCGGGCAAGCAAAAGGACATCCAAAATGAACCTGTTTTCCGAGATCCGCGGCCTTGTTCTGGACGCGCTGGCACAGATGCAGTCCGATGGCTCTCTGCCGGAGGGGCTGAGCTTTGACAATGTGGCGGTCGAACCGCCGCGCGACGCCGCGCATGGCGACATGGCGACCAACGCGGCGATGGTGCTGGCGAAACCGGCCAAGATGAAGCCGCGCGACATTGCTGATGTGCTGGCTGGAAAACTGACGGCCGATGACAGGATCACCAGCGCCGAGGTGGCCGGACCGGGGTTTCTGAACCTGCGGCTGGCGCCGTCGGTCTGGCAGGGCGTTCTGTTGGCCGTGCTGGAAAAGGGCACCGATTATGGTCGCTCGACAATGGGGCATGGCCAGAAGGTAAACGTGGAATATGTGTCCGCGAACCCCACCGGCCCGCTGCATGTGGGTCACACGCGGGGTGCGGTGTTCGGGGACGCTCTGGCAAGCTTGCTGGTCTATTCGGGCCACGACGTAACGCGTGAATATTACATCAACGACGGCGGCGCGCAGGTGGATGTGCTGGCGCGGTCGGCATACGAACGGTATCGCGAGGCCAATGGGCTGAGCCCTGAGATCGCCGAGGGCCTGTATCCCGGCGATTATCTGATCCCGATCGGTGAAGCGCTGAAGGAAAAATACGGCGACAGCCTGATCGACAAGCCTGAAAGCGAATGGCTGGAGGAGCTGCGCGAGTTCTCGACCGACGCAATGATGGACCTGATCCGGGCCGACCTGAAGGCATTGGGCGTTGAGATGGATGTGTTCTTCTCGGAAAAATCGCTCTATGGCACTGGCCGGATCGAAGCTGCGCTGCAGTCGCTGACCGACAAGGGTCTGATCTATGAAGGTGTGCTGGAGCCGCCGAAGGGCAAAAAGCCCGAGGATTGGGAGCCCCGCGAGCAGACCCTGTTCAGGTCTACCGAGCACGGCGATGATGTTGACCGCCCGGTGAAGAAATCCGACGGCAGCTGGACCTATTTTGCCCCGGATATTGCATATCACTATGACAAGGTGACCCGTGGCTTTGACGCTCTGATCGACGTGTTTGGTGCGGACCACGGCGGCTATGTCAAACGAATGAAGGCGGCGGTGTCGGCTCTGTCCGATGGCAAGGTGCCACTGGATATCAAGCTGACGCAGTTGGTGAAACTTTGGAAGAATGGCGAGCCGTTCAAGATGTCCAAGCGGGCAGGGAACTTTGTCACCCTGCGCGATGTTGTCGATCAGGTCGGTCCTGATGTGACCCGTTTCGTCATGCTGACCCGCAAAAACGACGCGCCACTGGACTTCGATTTCGACAAGGTGCTGGAACAAAGCCGCGAGAACCCCGTGTTCTATGTGCAGTACGCCCATGCCCGCGTCATGAGCGTGCTGCGCCGCGCTGCCGAGGCCGGGATTGCCGCCGATGACGCGACCCTGTCCGGAGCCGATCTGAGCAAGAACGATCACATCTCTGAACTGACCGTCGCCAAGAAGCTGGCTGAATGGCCTCGTCTGGTCGAGATTGCCGCGCGTACGAATGAGCCGCACCGGGTTGCCTTCTATCTCTATGAACTTGCTGGGGATTTCCACGCGCTGTGGAACAAGGGCAACGACGAAACCCAGTTGCGCTTCATCCAGGATGGCGATGCAGCCACAAGTCAGTCAAAAATCGCTCTGGCCCGGGCCGTTTCTGTTGTGATTTCAGCGGGCTTGGGTATTCTTGGCGTTACTCCGGCGCAGGAGATGCGGTAACCAATACCGCCCGAACCGTCGGACTGAGGCAGACAAGAAATGACCCGCGTGCCCTATTTTCAGGCGCAATCGGGCGGTGAGGCGGAAATGGCGAGTTACGATTACTCGGGGCACCAAGGCCCCGAGCACATGCATTACACGAATCAAGCTCATCCTCAGGATGAGTATGAGTATCCCGACGAGATGCAGGGTTATGACGGGGTTCCGCCAGTGGGGGCCGGGTTGGGGCGTGTGGTCAACATGCTCGGGGCCGCCGCGTCCTTGGCGCTGGTCGCCGGTATAGGAGTCTGGGGATACAAACTGGTCATGCGCGATGTCAGCGGCGTTCCGGTTGTTCGCGCCGTCGAAGGTCCGATGCGCATTCAGCCTGAAAACCCGGGCGGAACGCCGGCGGACCATCAGGGACTTGCGGTCAACGCAGTGGCAGCTGTCGGGTCTGCGGCAGCTCCGGCGGATCGTCTGATTCTTGCGCCTCGCCCGGTATCGCTGACGGACGAGGATGTCCCGATGGCCGCGGTTCAACCGACACCGGCCGTTCACCTGATCGAAGAAGAAGCCGCCGATCAACAAACCGCCCGGCAACGGCAAAGTGCCGTTGACACTCTGGTCGCGGAATTGGCGGGTGAGGGTGCCGACAGCGATCAACCGCAAGAGTCGGGCGTTCAATTGGCCTCGCTGGCCGCACCGGAGGAAGAGCCTGCTATCGATCCGGCCGATCTGGCGGCTCAGTTGCCCGATCCGGCTTTGGCAGCACTACCGGGCGTGCGCCGTTCGCTGCGGCCTCAGACCCGTCCGGCCCGCGCGACACCCAGCGGACTGACCGCCAACAGCGGGACCGAAGCTGCGATCAACGCAGCCGTCAAAGCCGCCGTGGGATTGGACGTAGATCCCAATACACTGGCCAAGGGCACGCGCCTTGCGCAGTTGGGGGCCTATGAAAGCGCGGACGTTGCGCAAGCCGAATGGGTTCGCATAAGCGGACGCTTCGGTGAATATATGGATGGAAAACAGCGAGTTATTCAGAAAACTTCGAGCGGAGGACGCACGTTTTACAGGCTGCGCGTGCTCGGGTTCGAGGACGTAAGCGACTCACGCCAGTTCTGTGCCGCGCTGGTAGCGCAAGGTGCGGATTGCATTCCGGTCGCCGCCCGGTGAGTTTCGGAGCAGTCATTACCGACGCCGAAGGGTTTCGGTTGACGCCGGAAGAAAAATCCCTGTTCAGACAGATGAACCCATTCGGGTTCATTTTATTTGCCAGAAACATCAACACTGCCGATCAGGTTCGCGCGCTTTGCGACGACTTCCGCGAAGCGGTCGGTCGCAATTGCCCGATCACCATCGATCAGGAAGGCGGTCGCGTGCAGCGGTTGCGGGCGCCCTTGGCCCGCGAATGGTTACCGCCGCTGGATCACGCGGTTCGCGCCAAAGACGAAGCCGAACGTGCGATGTATCTGCGATACCGGCTGATTGCCGACGAACTGTTTACGCTGGGGATCGACAGCAACTGCGCCCCCATGGTCGATCTGGCGCGCGAGTCCACACATGTTTTTCTGAAGAACCGCTGCTACGGCTCTGATCCTGCTAGGATTTCCGGGATCGGACGAGCTGTGGCGAACGGGCATTTGGATGGCGGCGTTCTACCGGTTGTGAAACATATGCCGGGGCATGGGTTGTCGACCTTGGACAGTCACCACGACCTGCCACATGTGGATTTGCCGCCGGAAGAGTTGGAACATAGTGACTTTGCCCCGTTTCGCGCTCTGAACGATCTGCCAATGGGGATGACAGCGCACCTGGTCTATGACCGGATCGATGCGCGGCCGGCGACGATTTCGGCAAAGATGATTGGGTTGATCCGCGAGAATATTGGATTCGATGGCCTTATCATGACCGATGATATCTCGATGAAAGCACTCAGCGGTCCGCCCTCGAAGATCGCGCAGCAGGCCTTGAACGCCGGGTGCGATGTCGTTTTACATTGCAACGGGTCATTCGAGGCCCGTGCGCAGGTCCTCGATGCTGCGGGGCAGATGTCGGAAGCAGCGCAAATCCGCGCGGATCGTGCGCTGGCACAGCGCCGCCCACCGCAGGAACTTGACATCCCTGCCGCCGAGGCGGAACTATCTCGCCTAATGGGCGGGCAGGTTTATGAACGATAATCTTTTCAGCGAAGACCCGGTGTCGATCGCGGATCGGCTGGCTGCTGAGGCGTTGATCGTCGACGTCGACGGGTTTGAAGGCCCGTTGGATGTTTTGCTGATGCTGTCCCGTACGCAGAAGGTTGATCTGCGAAAGATCTCGGTGCTGGCGCTGGCTCAACAATATCTGGCCTTTGTCGAGAAAGCCCGAGCGCTGCGGATCGAACTGGCGGCGGACTATCTGGTCATGGCCGCATGGCTGGCCTTTCTGAAGTCCCGTCTGTTGCTGCCGCCTGACCCGGATGACGAAGGACCTTCGGGTGAGGAGCTCGCCGCGCATCTGGCGTTCCAGCTTGAACGCCTGCAGGCCATGCGCGATGCCGCCGCACGTCTTATGGCGCGGGATCAGCTAGGTCGGGATTTTTTCAAACGCGGGCAGGGCGAGGATGTGACCCGCATCCGTACAGTGACCTATTCCGCCACGCTGTTGGATCTGATGCAGGGATATGCCCGTATCCGGACACGCGATGAATTCCGCCCCTTCGTCATGGACCGCGACGCCGTGTTCACGATGGAGCAGGCACTTGAGCGGATGCGCCCTCTGATCGGGTTTGCTGGTACCTGGACCGATATGGAGACCTATCTGCCCGACGGATGGGATGCTGATCCGGTGCGGCGGCGCTCGGCCACGGCGGCGACCTTTGCGGCCTCGCTGGAGCTGGTGAAAGAAGGACATATGGAAATGAAGCAGAGCGAGACCTTTGCCCCGATCCATTTGCGCAAGAGGACCGACAACCGTGACTGACGCCCCTCAAGACGAAGGCACCGGCACCCTGTTCGAAGCGCCGCCCTTGGCGGAACAGGAACGCATGGTCGAAGCCGTTCTGTTCGCCAGTGCCGAGCCGGTAACGATTGCTGACCTGGAGGCGCGGATGCCCCACGGTAGCGACGCGGCGCAAGCGGTTGAAATGCTTCAGAAACGCTATGACGGGCGTGGTGTGCGCATCGTCAGGGTCGGTGAGGCCTGGGCCATCCGGACCGCCCCCGATCTGGGATTCCTGATGCAAAAGGAAACCGTTGAAACACGGAAATTGAGCCGGGCTGCGATCGAAACGCTGGCCATCGTGGCATATCATCAGCCCTGTACACGGGCCGAGATTGAAGAGATTCGTGGCGTGTCCGTGTCGCGCGGGACAATCGATCAGTTGCTCGAGATGGAATGGATCAAACTGGGACGGCGCCGCATGACTCCCGGTCGTCCTGTTACCTTTGTTGTGACGCCGCAGTTTCTGGACCATTTCGGTCTGGAGAACGCACGCGATCTGCCCGGTCTCAAGGAATTGAGAGCCGCCGGGCTGCTGGAAAACCGACCGCCACCGGGTGCGGTGCCATTGGGCGTCGAACGGGAGGAGGAGCATGAAGAGGATCAGTCTGAACTGTTCGAGGAAGAGTGATCGGCACGCCCTTTTGTTGCCGCACAAAACGCCTATGCTGAGGCACAGGAAACGGAGAGAGCAATGAACGCCAATCGGATCATCGACATGATCGTGCGTCAGGTGATGCGCCGTCTTGTAACTCGTGGAGTCGACAAAGGGCTGGATATGGCGAGCCGTGTGGGCCGCAAACCGGATCAGCCGAACGAGGCTTCGCGCATCCCCAAAGCAGGAAGCCAGATGCAGGACAGCGCGCGCCGACAGGCGCAAGGGATGAAACAAGCGCAGCGGATGACCCGCCAGATGCGCCGATTCATGAAGTTCTGAAGCTTATAAAGTCTTGAAATGTTTGGACAGTTTCAAGCCTTGCCCCTGATAGTTCGAGGCGATTCCCGCACCGTATAGCTGCGTGGGCATCTCCGCCATCTTCTCATAAACCAGACGCCCGACGACCTGTCCGTGTTCCAGCACGAACGGTGCCTCGTGACACCTGACTTCAAGCACACCACGTGAGCCTGCCCCACCTGCGGCCGCATGGCCGAAACCGGGGTCGAAAAAGCCCGCGTAATGCACCCGAAATTCACCCACCATAGCCAGATAGGGGGCCATTTCCGCTGCATACATCGGTGGGATGTGCACCGCTTCGCGGCTGACCAGAATGTAGAACGCGCCCGGGTCCAGAATGATGCGCCCGTCGGTGGTGCGCACTTCCTCCCAATAGTCCTGCGGATCGTAGCCACCAATACGATCCAGGTCGATCACACCGGTATGCGGCTTGGCGCGGTACCCAACCAGATCGGTATCAGGCAGTTGCAGATCGACCGAAAAGCCCAACCCGTCCTGAATGACCGCAGGGCCATCGACCAGCGGCGAGTCGTTGTGCAGCGCCGTCAGTTCCGCGTCGCTGAGAACCGCCTGACCCCGGCGGAACCGGATCTGGTTCAGGCGCATTCCTGGGCGCACGAGAACCGAGAACGAGCGCGGGCAGATCTCGGCATAGAGCGGTCCGGTATAACCAGCGGGAACCCGGTCGAACTCGGTGCCTTCGTCTGTGATGGCGCGCGTCAGCAGGTCCAGCCGACCAGTTGAGCTTTTGGCATTGGCGACCGCGCTTGTTTCGGCTGGCAAGGCCAGCGATTCCATCAGCGGAACCAGATAGACGCAGCCTTTTTCCAGAACTGCTCCGTCGGTTATGTCGATGCGATGCATCTCGAATTCCGCCAGACGATCAGAAACGGTGCGGCCTTCACCCGCAAGGAATGAGGCGCGCACGCGGTAAGCCACTGTCCCTAAACGCAAATCAAGGCTGGCTGGTTGGATCTGTGCAGGAATGATTTCAGGATTGGCGGTGATTTCACCGCTTGCGATCATTGCCTCGATCTGTTGGTTCGGGCATACGCCTGTCATTCCGATCCCCTCTGGTGCCAGAGCGGGATCTGGCCTGTTTGCCACAAACGTCGGTGTGATTTGGTCGGGCTAGCAGGACTCGAACCTGCGACCTTCCGTCCCCCAGACGGACGCGCTACCAGGCTGCGCCATAGCCCGACGTTGGAGTGTTCATAAAGACTTTCCCGGCAGGGGCAAGAGGAAATCATCGCCTTTTTTCTTATCCCGCCGGTTGGGTTTCGACCCGATCAAGCCAGGCGCGCAGGTCTTTGGCTATGGGCGCGATCCGGCGCAGCACCTGGGGGTCGAAGTCCTCGACTTGCCAGGTCAAAGACGCGATCCCACCCAGCAATGGGGCCGTGTCCAGATCGTCCTGACCAGATGGCTCTGTCAAGGCAACCGGGGCTTGCGCCGGAGCATCCCGCCCATTGCTGGCCCCGGAGGGCGTTTGCAGATCAAGTCCGAACTGACGGTCTTCTGCCGGAGCAGGTTTGACGGTGAAAGGTACAACCGTATTTTCATCGGCAACTTCGGTTTGCGGAGCAGGGCTCTCAACCACCGGTGCAACCGTCTGCGCCGCCTCGTCATCCAGAGGCGGCGAAAGCGACGCAACGTGCGCCACACCTTTTTCGCGCAGAATGCGCTGGACACCTTTGATCGTCACGCCATCGTCGTGCAGCAGCTTTTTTATGCCGCCCAACAGGCGCATGTCGTTGGGACGGTAGTACCGGCGCCCACCAGCCCGTTTGACCGGCTTCACCTGACTGAATCGGCTTTCCCAGAATCGCAGCACATGGGCCTGAACACCCAGCCAATCCGCAACTTCACTGATTGTGCGAAAGGCGTCGGGGGACTTGCTCATTTCTGCGGGCCTCGGGTGTTACTTGCGGTTCCCAGCGGCGACGCGATCCTTCATCAGGTGCGACGGGCGGAAAGTCAAAACGCGGCGGGGCTGAATAGGCACTTCTTCACCGGTCTTGGGGTTGCGACCGATGCGAGCGGTTTTGTCCCGTACGCTGAATGTGCCGAAAGATGAGATTTTGACTTGTTCACCGCGCACCAGCGCGTCCGACATGTGGTTCAGAACGCTTTCGACCAGTTGCGCGCTTTCGTTGCGTGAAAGGCCAACCTCACGAAATACGGCCTCACTCAGATCCATTCGGGTCAGTGTTTTGTCGCCCATGCTTTTTCCCCTGTTGATAGCAAAGCATATGGCGATGGAAAATTCGCTGTCAATATCAATGAATTGCAGGCGGCTGTGTAAGCTGGATTGCGCCTGTTACCAACGCAGGGCCACGGCCCCCCAGGCCAGCCCGCCACCGATGGCCTCGGTCACGATCAGATCGCCTTGTTTGATCTGGCCGCGTTCTTTGCCTACGGACAAGGCCAACGGAATGGACGCGGCAGAGGTATTTCCGTGATCCTGCACCGTGACCACGACCTTTTCCATCGGCAGACCCATTTTCTTGGCCGTACCCTGTATGATGCGGATATTGGCCTGATGCGGGACGATCCAATCGACGTCGTCGCTGGCCACACCGGCACGCTCAAGTGCGGTTTCCGCAGTTTTTGCAAGTTTTTCAACGGCATGGCGGAATACTTGATTGCCTTGCATCCGCAAGTGCCCGGTGGACTGGGTCGAAACTCCTCCGTCCACATACAGCAAATCCTTGTAGCGACCGTCGGAATGCAGGTCGGTTGCAAGGATGCCCCGATCCTGAGGAGAGCCATTCCCCTCTTGCTCTTCCAGTATCAGTGCGCCGGCGCCATCGCCGAACAGCACGCAGGTTGACCGATCGGTCCAATCCATGATTCGCGAGAACGTTTCGGCGCCGATGACCAGCACGCGTTTGGCCTGGCCGGAAAGGATCAATGCGTTGGCGTTGCTGAGTGCAAAAACGAATCCGGCACACACCGCCTGTACGTCAAAGGCAAATCCGTTGGTCATACCCAGCCGGGCCTGCACCATGGTCGCGGCAGACGGAAAGGTCAGATCCGCGGTCGAGGTCGCCAGAATAATCGCATCGATGTCATCCGCCGTCAGCCCGGCATCGGCCAGCGCGGCCTCAGCGGCACGGGTCGCCAGATCCGACGTTGTCTCGTCATCGGCGGCGAAATGGCGACGTTCGATCCCGGATCGGGTGCGAATCCATTCGTCTGAAGTGTCCAGTGTCTTTTCAAAGTCGGCATTCGGTACGATGCGTTCCGGTAAATAATGCCCAACACCTACAACAACTGAGCGGCCTGCCATTCTGGGGTACTGCCTTTTTGTTATTATTCCGACTGCGACGCAGAATGCGCGGCATCTTGTTCAAGCTCGGCTGTGGATGCAACCCGTGCGGCCAACTTTTCCGAGAATCCGGATTCGGCCAGCGTGAAGGCCAGCTTGACGGCTGCCGACACGCCGGTGGCATCGGCGCCGCCATGAGATTTGATCACAGTGCCGTTCAATCCCAGAAAAACGCCGCCATTGACACGGCGCGGGTCAATCCGTTTCTTCAGACGATTCAGCGAGGTGATCGCCAGTACCGAAGCCAGCCGCGAAAGTGGCGAGTATTTAAATGCCTGACGCAACAGGTCACCGATCAGGCTTGCAGTGCCTTCGCCCGTCTTTATCGCGACGTTTCCGGTAAACCCATCCGTTACAATGACATCCGCCTTGTCACCGGGGATGTCACTGCCTTCGACAAAGCCCACAAAGTCGAAATTCGCACGCTCGGAAAAATCCGAGATCAAGGCGTGCGCTTCCTTGAGTTCCGCGCGTCCCTTGTGTTCTTCGGTTCCCACATTCAGCAGGCCGATCCGTGGGCGCGTCTGCGCCATACCGTTGCGTGCGTACGAGGCACCCATAAGCGCATATTGCAACAAATCCTTGGCGTCGGCCCGCACATCTGCGCCCACATCCAGCATCACGTTGAACCCTTGCGGGTTGCGCGAAGGCCACAGAATCGCAATGGCAGGGCGGTTGACGCCGGGTAACTTCCGTAGGCGCATCATCGACAGAGCCATCAGCGCGCCGGTGTTGCCGCACGACACGGCGCCGTGGGCCTCGCCCTGGCGAACCGATTCCAGCGCCGACCACATCGAAGTCTGTTTGCCGTTGCGCACGACCTGGCTGGGTTTGTCCTCCATCGTGACCACACCCGGGCAATCACGAAAAACGACGCGCCCATCCAGAACGCGCCGTTTGGCAACCAGTTTTCGCAGCACACTTTCCTGACCGTGCAGGATAAACCCGATTTTCGGGTTCTTGTTCGCAGACTTTGCGATGCCTGATACGACGACCGCGGGACCCGAATCTCCGCCCATTGCGTCAACCGAGATCACTATCCGTCCGGTTTGCGAGGGCTGATCCGTCATACCTTTGCCTGCGCTCGATAAGGCTTAGGCTGCGTCTTCGTCCAGGTCGATTTCGTCGGCCTGTGCGACTACTTCACGGTCATCATAGTGGCCGCAGGATGCGCAAACGTGGTGCGGACGCTTCAGCTCGCCGCAGTTCGGGCATTCGTTCGGGTTTGCAGCAACCAGAGCGTCGTGTGCGCGGCGGTTGTTGCGACGCGACTTGGAAACTTTGTTCTGTTGGACAGCCATGGTCTCAACCTTTGTCTAATAAGGGTCAGCAGATACACCGCCGACCGGGTTTCATTCTTCGTTTATCACGTGGTTCGACGCGCGTTTAGGGGACCAGCCCCACGATGTCCAACCCAAATTCCGATGAGCGCGCGAAAATACTGCGATTCTCGACATGTTCAAGCGATTTTTCTGAGGGCCTGCTATGACAGGAAAACAGACCTGTGTCACTCGTCTTTTTTCAGTGCGTCGCGCAATTCCGCCAACCCGGCAAAGGGTTTCGCGTCTTCGTCGGTCATCGCCTGTTTGCCGGGTTCGGTAAAGCCGGTTTGCCCGATTTCGGCATCTTCCTTGCGCGGGTATTGGGGCAGGGCAAGCGACAAAGCCTCGGCCATAACCTGCGATGGGTCGATCTCGGGGCCCAGAGGTTCGGTCTCATCATCTTCCGGCATTTCGCTTTCGGGTTCGTCCGTCTCTTCCCATTCGGCCAGATAAACGCGGCGCACCGGGGTCTCGATCCGCGTTGTGACGGGTTCCAAAGTGATCACGCAGGGTTGAACAACGGTCGCACCCAACTTTCCGGTCAGCACCCAATCGCGTTTGCCCTGTGCCTGCACCGAGCCGACAAAGGACAGCTTGCGCAGACCCAGCAGGCCGAGCTCCTGTTTGAGCGTTTCCAGCGCCTTTGCGCCGGGGCGCAGATCGAAGGGCGTCGGGGCGTTTTGCTGCAGGTCCGCGACGCGCAGCGGTTTCGGTCCGGTCATTCGAGACCCTTTCCTGTGTTGAACCAAGGCAACGGTTTCTGTAATCGGATAGAAGCCGCAAGGTGCCAAGGCAAGAGGGTGTGAATGTTGAAGGTGACAAACAAGATGCAACCAGTGTTTAAATCACTGGCTTTTGGTGCCCTTCTGGCCGCAATGGCCTGTACACCTGTCTATAAGAATCACGGCTACGTGCCGACGCCCGAGGACTTGGCCGAGGTCAAAGTGGGTGTCGACACCCGCGATACAGTGCTTGAAACTCTGGGAGCTCCGAGTTCTTCCGGCGTGTTGCGGGACTCCGGTTACTATTACGTAGCCAAGCGCATTCGCTATCGTGGCCCCAAACGGCCCGAGATCGTCTCGCGCGAGCTGGTCGCAGTCAGCTTTGACCAGCGGGGCGTTGTCCGAAATATCGAACGATTCGGGCTTGAGGACGGATACGTGATCGTTCTGGATCGACGGGTCACAGATTCAAACATTCAGGACAAGAGCTTCCTGCGGCAATTGCTTGGCAATATCGGCCAGTTCAACCCGGCCAACATACCGGGGGTCAACAACTGATTTCGTGACTCCACTTGATGTTGTCACGGGATAGTCACACATCCTGTGTTAGGGGACGAACAGCAATAACAAAGGTCAGCAACCGTGGAGGATGCGACCATGGCCAGAGCAGTTTTGTTGACCAAAGGCCGTTATCGGGCTCGTATCGCGCACTGCAACGAGGATGTTGCTGCGGCGCAGGCCCTGCGAACCCTGGCTTTCGGAACCGGCAAGATCGACCGAGACGACTATGATGGGTATTGCACGCATATCCTGATCGAGGACATGCGGGCCGGCGGCCGACTCGTGTGCTGCTTTCGAATGCTGATGATGCAAAACGGGTCAGAGATTGGAAACAGCTACTCGGCACAGTTCTACGACCTTTCGGGACTGAGGGGCTTTCAGGGGCCCATGGTGGAGATGGGGCGATTCTGCATTCATCCCGAGTGGACCGATCCGGACATCCTGCGTGTCGCCTGGGGTGCGATGACCTCGTTCGTGGATCAGAACGGGGTTGAAATGCTGTTTGGTTGTTCCTCCTTCGCCGGGACCGAAACGGCTGAGTATCTGGACGCGTTTGCGATGCTCAAACACCGGTATCTCGCACCAAAACGTTGGTTGCCCCGGGTCAAGGCACCTGATGTCTTCCGCTTTGCCGCGCGATTGCGGCGCAGACCGGATGCAAAAAAGGCGATGCTGCGGATGCCGCCATTGTTGCGCACTTATCTGACCATGGGCGGCTGGGTCAGCGATCATGCGGTCGTGGACCGGCATATGAACACGCTGCACGTTTTCACCGGGCTTGAGATCGGCGCGATTCCTCCGGCTCGCAAACGTTTGTTGCGGGCAGTGGCCGGGTAATTTGAGAATTTGGGAAAAGGTGAAGACGGAACGTTGACGCCTTGTGCCAGCCGGTTTAGCTGGCGGTCATGGCGAGAATTCCTTTGTTGCAGATGTCCGGCATTTCCCTGACCTTCGGGGGCGATCCTGTGTTGTCCGAGCTTGATCTGGTGGTTCAACCCGGTGATCGTGTGGCGCTGGTGGGGCGCAACGGGTCGGGAAAATCCACTTTGATGAAGGTGATGGCGGGCCTGGTCGAGGCTGACCGGGGTGATATCGTGATCCCACCGGGTAAATCCGTTGGGTACATGGAGCAGGATCCGGCGATGCAGGGATTTGCCACCCTTGGCGACTATGCTTCCAGCGGGTTGGAGCCGGGCGAGCTGTACAAGGTGGAGCGTGCCGGAGAGGGGTTGAAGTTCGACCCCTCGCGCCCGGTTGAAACCGCCTCGGGCGGCGAGCGGCGGCGCGCGGCGCTGGCCAAACTGATGGCCGAGGCCCCCGATCTGATGCTGTTGGATGAACCGACCAACCATCTGGATATCGAGGCGATCGCCTGGCTGGAACGTGAGCTTGGCGCCACACGGGCAGCCTTTGTTCTGATTTCTCACGACCGGGCCTTTCTGCGTGCGTTGACGCGGGCGACCCTCTGGATCGACCGGGGTGTTGTGCGACGGCAGGAGCAGGGGTTTGAGGCCTTTGAGACCTGGCGCGACAAAGTCTGGGAAGAAGAAGACCAACAACGCCACAAGTTGAACCGTCTGATCAAGTCCGAGGCGCGGTGGGCGGTCGAAGGCATCAGTGCGCGGCGTAAACGCAATCAGGGGCGCGTCCGGGCCCTGCAAGCGCTGCGCGCCGAGCGTGCGGCTCAGATTAAACGTCAGGGTTCAGCCGCGATGTCACTGGAATCCGGGCCAAAATCCGGGCGCAAGGTGATCGAGGCGAAGGGACTCGCAAAAGGGTTTGGTGACAAACAGATCGTTCGGAGCTTTGACCTTCTGGTGCAGCGCGGTGACCGGGTGGCCTTTGTCGGGCCTAACGGTGTGGGCAAAACCACGTTGCTGAAGATGCTGTTGGGGCAGGAAGCGCCGGATCACGGAAGCGTCACCCTGGGGACCAATCTTGAGATTGCGGTGTTCGATCAGACGCGCTCGCAACTGGACCCGGAGATGAGCCTTTGGGACAGTCTGACCGGCGACCCCGAGATGCGGGTTTCGGGCAAGTCGGATCAGGTTATGGTGCGCGGAAATCCCAAGCATGTAGTGGGATACCTCAAGGAATTCCTGTTTGACGATGCGCAGGCAAGAGCGGCAGTTAAGTCCTTGTCTGGTGGCGAAAAAGCACGATTGCTGCTGGCCAAGCTGATGGCGAAACAGTCGAACCTTCTGGTGCTGGACGAACCGACCAATGATCTCGACGTTGAGACCCTGGATCTGTTGCAGGAGTTGCTGGACGATTATGACGGCACGGTACTGCTGGTGAGTCACGACCGGGATTTTCTCGACCGCGTTGCAACCACGACCATCGCGATGGAAGGCAACGGGCGGGCGACCGTCTACGCCGGGGGGTGGTCTGACTACATCGCGCAGCGCGGCGATGTGACCGAATTTAAGAGCGAAAAAACAAAGCCTTCGAAGCCGAAGGTCAAGCAGGAAGCAAAGCCGAAACAGGGATTGTCGTTTTCGGAAAAGCACCGGTTGGAGAAACTACCGGCAGAGATCGCACGCCTTGAGGCCGAGATCGCCAAGCTGGAAGAGTTGATGTCGGACCCGGACCTGTTCACGCGAGAGCCTGTCAAGTTTCAGAAAGCGACCGAGGCGTTGGTAGAGCGGCAGGAAAAGCTGGCCGCATCTGAAGACGAATGGCTGATGCTTGAGGAAAAGGCCGAGAGCCGTTAAATCCAAGTTGTGCGCCTAATCATGGGGATTTCTTTTGGTTTTGACCATGTGCAATGAAACGTGGTTTTACATAAGGATACGTGCCGGATTTCCAACGACCGTTTTGCCCTTGGCCACGTCCTTGGTGACTACGCTGCCGGCTCCGACTATCGCTTCGTCGCCAACCGTCACTCCGGGTAGGATGATGGAGCCACCGCCAACCCAGACGTTTCTGCCGATCGTGACGGGCCGGGCGATTTCCAGACCTCGGGCGCGCTCGGCAGGGTCTTTTGCGTGTTGCGCGCAATAGATTTGAGCGTTTGGGCCGAACATGGTGTCGTCCCCGATTTGAACCCGCGCCGTGTCCAGAATGGCGCAACCGGCGTTGAAATAGACCCGCTTGCCCAGGTTAATGTTTACACCATAGGCGCAATGAAAAGGCGCCTCGAGAAAGCAACCCTTCCCGGCGTTGGCAAAAAGGTCCCGTAAGGCGGGTGCCATTGCGCCGCGCGTATCGGGATCACAGGAGTTGTGCGCATGAACGGCGCGACGCGCTTTGGCGCGCAACGCTTCTAGTTCAGGGTCCAGGCAGCAATACCAAGCTCCTGCTTGCATCTTTTCCCGTTCGGTCATGCGACATGCCTAGCGCATGCGCAGCGCGCCGTCGATGCGGATGACCTCTCCGTTCAGGTAACCCATTTCGACGATGAAACCGGCGAGCCGGCCGTATTCTCGCGGGTCACCCAGTCGCGCGGGGTTGGGAACGTCTGAGGCCAGTTGTTGCTGTACCTCTTCCGGTAACCCCGCCAGCATTGGGGTCATGAAGATACCCGGCGCGATGGTCATCACGCGGATGCCGGTCGACGCCAGATCGCGTGCCATGGGCAGCGTCATGCCCACAACCCCCCCTTTGGACGCGGCATAGGCGGCTTGTCCCTTTTGTCCGTCAAACGCTGCAATGGAGGCTGTGTTGATGATCACACCGCGGGCACCATCAGGTTCCGGAGCATTCTTGGCCATCTCGGCCGAGGCCAGCCGGGACACATTGAATGTGCCGACCAGATTGATATCGATGGTGCGCTGAAAGGCGTCCAGAGGGTGGGGGCCGTCCTTGCCCACTGTCTTGATCCCGTAAGCAATGCCTGCACAGTTCACTACGGTAGTGATCCGGCCCATCTTTTCCATCGCCAGCGAAATGGCCGCTGCGACCGAGTCCTCGTCCGTCACGTCCGTTTGTGCAAAGTGCCCGCCAATCTCACCCGCAACCTGTTCACCGCGTTCGGTATCACGGTCCAGGATCGTGACTTGTGCGCCTTGCTCAGCGAAGTATCGCGCTGTGGCCTCGCCCAGACCAGAGGCACCTCCGGTGATGATGGCTGCGGTGGTGGACAGGTGCATGGTGGTCTCCTTCCGGGATTTGAACACTTGTTCATTTATCGTGCTGATCCGCCTGTGTCTACCGATATGACGGGGCAATGCATCGCAATTGACGGATTTACGGGGCCAAGAAGGGTTTTCTGAACATATCCTCAGCAGTTCTTTATCTGCCCTTCACGCAAGTTCGCCACTTCGTGATCGAAGAACCTGACGCACCTTGGTGTTTTTGTGCAAGGAGGTAACGATATGCGAAAGTTAAAGAGTAAGACCATGGGCGCGATTGCGGCCGCCCCGTTCGTGGGAGTTCTGATTGTAGGGGCAGCTGAGGCCGCACCTGAAACATGCAACGGCAGCACGGCACGCAACCTTGCCAATGCAGGCGACTACGCAGCGCTATGTGATTGCGCGCAGGTAACCCCAAGCTTTCTGGAGCGCCTTCAAAGGCGCGCGGATTTCGAAACGACCCTTCGCGTGACCGGCGCGCAGTGCCCCGGGCTTGCCGCACTTTTGACGGATCTGCCAACGGCGTCGATCGGGAGCGCCGGCGATGCCAACCGCGGTGAAGATCGCAGCTCTGATCTGGCTCAGGATGGGGATTCTTCTGCCCCGGGCGGCGGA
This sequence comes from Ruegeria sp. HKCCD9138, assembly GCF_057220975.1. NCBI lineage: Bacteria > Pseudomonadati > Pseudomonadota > Alphaproteobacteria > Rhodobacterales > Roseobacteraceae > Ruegeria > Ruegeria sp. HKCCD9138. The sequence goes on from NZ_JBWVAZ010000004.1 coordinate 427,233, forward strand.
TCGCCTGGCGGTGGCGGAAATGAAGACCCTAGTGACGGTATCGGTAACGACGATCCCGGCGATGGCGGCAATGACAGTCCCGGCGTTGGTGGGGACGACGGCCCAGGCGATGGTGGGGACGACGGCCCAGGTGATGGTGGCGATGACGGCCCCGGTGATGGTGGTAACGACGGTCCCGGCGATGGTGGTGATGACGGTCCGGGTGACGGTGGCGATGACGGCCCCGGTGATGGTGGCGATGACGGCCCCGGGAAGGGACCCGGCAAAGGTGGCGACGGGCCAGGCAAAGGCGGCCACGGAGGCGGCAAAGGCGGCGATGGTCCGGGTAAAGGCGGCGGGAAGGGCAACAACGGCCACGGAAACGGACCGGAAGGCGAAAGCCCCGGACGTGGCAATAACGCCAACGACGATGAAAGTGGTGATAAACCGGGTCGTGGTGGCGGCAAAAACAACCGGTGATGCGAAAATGAAAAAGGCCACCTCTGCGTTGGTGGCCTTTGACTTTTTATTGGCTTGTTGAGGTCAGCCGATTTGGACCAGTGCGTGGCGTTTCTTACCTGCACTCAGCTTTGTCGGTTTCTTCAATTCCGAAACTGAAACAAATGGGAAATCGCTTGTTACAGCGACGTCATTAACAAGAGCGCCTTTTTCCGAAATCAGGCGTTTCGCGTCTTTCCCGGACTTGCTCAGCTTGGCTTCGACGAACAATGCAGCCGCAGCACAGTACATCTCACCGTCATCTTTTCCCAGCTCAATTCCCGGCAACACTTTCAAAGCGTTGGCGTCGAGTACGAACGAGGGCAGATCGCCGCCCACTCCGCCCTTTTCAAACACTTCGCGGGCGGTCGCTTCGGCCTTGGCGGCGGCCTCAGCGCCGTGAAGCAGACCTGTAACTTCATTGGCGAGGCGGATCTTTGCCTCGTTGATCTCGGAGCCCTGCAGCGCTGCCAGACGGTCGCATTCATCGACTGGCAACTCGGTGAAGATTTTCAGGAACCGGCCCACGTCAGCGTCGGTGGTGTTGCGCCAGAACTGCCAAAACTCGTAAGACGACAGCATATCGCCGTTCAGCCACACCGCACCGCCCTGCGATTTACCCATCTTGCGCCCATCGCTGGTGGTCAGCAAAGGTGTGGTCAAGCCATAGATCTCGTGATCCAGTACGCGGCGGGTCAGGTCGACCCCGTTGACGATGTTGCCCCACTGGTCCGAGCCGCCCATCTGCAAAACGCAGTTATAGCGGCGGTTCAGCTCGAGGAAGTCATAGGCCTGCAGGATCATGTAGTTGAACTCGAGAAAGCTCAGCGACTGTTCGCGGTCCAGCCGCGATTTAACTGACTCAAATGATAGCATCCGGTTGACCGAGAAATGTCGCCCGATATCGCGCAGGAAATCGAGGTAGTTCAGGCTGTCCAGCCATTCGGCATTGTTCAGCATAAGAGCGCCGGTTTCGCTGTCGTCATAGGACAGGTACTTGGCGAAGACCTGCTTCATGCCCGCGATATTGGCCTCGATTTGTTCGGGGCCCAGCAGGGGGCGTTCGTCCGAGCGGAATGAGGGATCGCCCACCTTGGTCGTGCCGCCACCCATCAGGGTGATCGGTTTGTGGCCGCATTTTTGCAACCAGCGCAGGAGCATGATGTTCATGAGGTGTCCGACGTGCAGCGACTGCGCGGTGGCGTCATACCCGATATAGGCAGTTTGCACCCCACTGATCAGCGCGTCGTCAAGGCCCTGATAATCGGTGCAGTCGGCGAGAAAGCCGCGCTCGATCATCGTGGCGATGAATTCCGATTTGGGGTGGTAGTTCATAACGCTTAACAGGCCTTATGCTTTGGCCCTCTCAGTAAGGGCAGGTGTGAGTTTAGGGTCGGTAAATGTCAAACTGACCCGCTTGTCCGCACGCAAATCAGAAGTGCCGTGAGACATGGTTTTCTAATTCCCTATGTCCTCGGGAATGTCCAGTCACTAGCCATTGGGAATTCAAATATGTTGTGTGCAGGCTTGATGCCTGAAAATCGGTCGAGCATTATCCAGCGCTTATCCTTAAAACAACGGAAATGCCGCATATGCCATCCAGGGATTCATTCTGTACCGAACGCCCGGCTGTGCAAAGGTATGCCCGGTTCAATCCACCTTCGTGAGCCAGCCCTATCTGGGAAAGGACAGGATTGGAACTAAGGCTTCTCGCCTTCTGATCGCATCGACTGCAAAAGCAGCCCGGTTACGTATCTTTCCCGCGCACGGTCCTGATCAAACGCAGCTGTAACTTGCACTTCGTCATATCCGTTGCGGCTTAAGGCAGGGTTAACAATTGGTGCGAGCATGCTGATCGCATCCGGCGCCAGCTTCTTCCAACGCGCGACGCTATCGTTCTGAACAGAGCTTTTCGAGAACGTTTTCCAATCGCTGAAACCCTTTGGATCACGCTCCTGCAAGGCAGTTTTCAGCATTCCCTCTTCGAAGTCATCACCCAGGTTTTTCAGAACCGCCGCTAGAACGGTCTCCGGATCCGCCACCAAATCTTCGTAGCGAATGACCTGAGTGTTATTCGGGTGCCGCGCGGCGAAATCGCAAATGGCATCGGTACTATCCCGCCAGGCCAAGGCAAAAGCCTCAAGAAGCCGCGGAGTGCGTTTGACGTAGTCGTGAATCTCATCGGGCACGGACTGAGCCTTGTACGCCCAATCGAGCATGGAACACGCGACGTCCAGCCCATGCCGCACAACGCAGATGAATTGCGCGTGATCTGCGCAGAGGCGTTCGATTTCACGAACGTGGAAGGCGTCAACGGCAGTCTTTTCGACCCAACGGGGCTTTCCTTCCTTTGCTGCATGCTCGCTGTGGAAATCAAAGGCAAATTTTCTAAGCCGTGCGATCACTTCGTCATCGGAAAACCCCAGGAAACCAAGCCCGTTCAGAACCCCAACGTTTATTCCGCCCACAACAGGGGCTTCCTTCAGAAAACGGGCACAGGCGGACAGCAAATAGGTCTCGCCCGGTGCCGAGATGTTTGAATGCCCACCCAGCAGTCGCCGCAAAAGCGTCGATCCCGAACGCGGGCAACTCAGAACAATTATCCCCTGCGTCTCTGTCATCGGTTATCCTCGGTCTTCGACAAACGCGACAATCCTGTCCACTGTGTCCAAGTTGTCGAGGGTAATGTCTGAGGGATTCATACGCTTCCCCAGATCCTGCTCGATGAAGGACACCAAATCTATCATGGCGAAGGAGTCGATCAAACCATTGCTGAACAGCGGGGTATCTCCGCCAATCTCGGACGAGGTTACACAATGTACGCTGGTCAGGTATTCAATGACTGCGCCTTTTGTTATTGCCATCTACTCCTCCGAATTCACACTCACAACAGTCCAGTCAACACCCGACGATCTATCTTCCCATTGGTATTACTTGGGAATTCCGGAACGGCGATCAACTTTTTTGGCAGCATATATTCGGGAAGCTGCTGCGCGATGGACGCTCGGGTCGCACGCTCGTCAAATGAGGTGCACTCGAGAAACGCGACAAGCCCCTGTGGCTGCCCATCCCTAAGTGGCCAGCCCAGTACAACGGATCGTGCGGCACCGCTGGCTTTTCGAACAATTGCCTCGATCTCTCCCAACTCGACCCGGAAACCGCGGATCTTTACCTGGTAATCCCGTCGTCCAACATACTGGATTGGTTCACTTTCGGTTGAAGGGCGCAACACCAAGTCGCCAGTGCGATAGTAGCGCTCGCCAGTTTCAGGGTGGGCCACGAATGCTCCTGCCGTCAATTCAGGATCGCGCCAATACCCCATCGCAACCTGCGGGCCACACATCATCAGCTCGCCTTCCGCGCCGGGCGCGACCTCGGCAAAATGCGGATCGGCCACAAGCGCCGCCATTCCATCAAAGGGCAAGCCTATTGGAACGATGTCGCCATAGTCCGTTTGATCGTCAAATTCATACCACGTGCAGGCAAGCGTGACTTCGGTTGGCCCGTAGATGTTATGCAAAGGCGCGTTTGAAGTGGCAGCGCACCACGCACGCGCGGTTTCGGACAGAAGCGCCTCGCCACAAAAGAGGCTCACCCGGATAGCTGGAAAGCGCCCCGGCTCAAGCTGTCTTAATCGGTCCATGAGAGTTGCCAGCGACGGTACCGAGAACCAGACGGTGATCCGGTCACGCGTGATGTAATCGACCGGCAAGGCACGATCTTCTTCTGACGGCACACACAGGCAACCGCCAACTTTCCATGTCATGAACATGTCGAAAATCGACAGATCGAAACTGAGGTCGAACATATGCGAGAAGCGATCACTGGCAGAGAGGTTCAGGCGTTGTTCTGCAACCGACAGGAAATGAGCAACATTGGCATGGGAAACCGCAACACCCTTTGGTGAGCCTGTGCTGCCGGATGTATAAAGGATGTAGGCCGGATCGACCACTGACGGTGCAGGCGATTGCCGCGGCGGCATGTCAGTCGGGATGCCGAGTACCGTATGGTCCGGATAGAGTTCGTCCAAGTCGGAAACGTCATAGCGGTCGGCAAAAATCAGCGTCAGCCCCTTGAAGCCCTGAATGACTTCACCGATCAAAGCTTCGCGGTCGCTGTCGATGATGACGGTTGCACAGCCGGAATGACCAAGCATGAAATTTAGCCGCTGCGCCGGCATCTTCGGATTGAGAGGGACATAGCCATTCCCTGCTATGAGGGCACCCAGTATACCGGCATAGGCCGTAATGCTGTGGGTTGCCAAAATGGCGGTCAAACGGCTGTCGCCGGTTACAGTGCTTTCGCATGCGTGGGCAATACGTGTGGCTCGGTCCAAAAGGTCGCCATAGCTGACCTCGGTCCCCGCTATCGAAAGCGCCGGGGCATCCGGTGACGCCTTGGCGGAGCGAAGGAAACCGTTTCCCAACCATTCGTCATTTGCGGTATCGACGAGCGCTCTGTTCATAGTCTGATACCGAATAAAGCCATGAAAACGCGCAATGAATCTCTCCAATCCCCACCCATTGAAGAGAATGCGTAGCTTCCAGTTACGAACGCAAAGGTAAACAGGATACCCTGATATCTCAAAGGGCTCTGCGATAGTCTGCGCCACCATAAAAACCGACGCGCTGTTCGTGCCCAGGTCATGTAAAGAGAAACGCCAGTCGCGTGGTAAAGGCCCCACATAAGCCATCCGGCAGTAGCGCCATGCCACAACCCCATGACGGTAAATGTGGCGAATACCGCGGCATAGGGCGTTCGCGTCCGAGCCAGCACAGGAAGGTAAATGTAGCTTTGGCACCATCCGGCAAGCGTCATGTGCCAACGACGCCAGAAATCCTGGATATTAACGGCCAGGATCGGCCAGTTGAAGTTTTCCATGATACGGAACCCAAACAGCCGCGACGCACCGATGGCTATGTCGGTATAGGCGCTGAAATCCAAATAGGCATACAGATATGTTACTGCCAGAAAGATCCAGATCTGGGCCGCACTGTAGCTGTCAAAGTGTGTGAGTAACCGTTCGCTGCTTGGCGGCATGATGCCGCCATACAGGAATGGGTTCAGAAACTGCGCCAACAGAAAAATCTTGATGATGCCATGTATGATACGGGTGAGACCTTCGATGGCAAACTGCCGGTCCCAGGTTTCGGACGTGTTTGCGATGAAATGGTCAAATCTCTGAATCGGACCCGCCGTAAAAATCGGGAAAAGAAAGATGTAGCAGAAAAACCGGGACAGCGATCTGTCTGTGATATTGCCGCGCGCGACTTCTACCGCGTAATGGATCAGCTTGAACGAGAAATAACTGATCCCCAGTGGGACGGCGATTGCTAACCCAGGTGTGGCGTCCCCCAGAAGCTGGACCAGAGCGGGGAGGTACTTGTACCAGAAAAGATAGCAGAGAATGGCACCAACAAGAGCTAAAAGAGTGAGGTGTCCGCGCCTGTTATCTGCGATGGCCTGTGGCGCGAAATAGAAAAAGAACAAAACCCACCCGATCAAAACCGTCGACCCGACCGGTTCCAGCCACGCCAGATAGAGGTACGACGCCGACGCCAGGAACGCGAAACGAAATCGCTGTGGCAAGTTCCAATACACCAGTACCGTTGTCGCCAGAACCAACCAGAATATGGGACTTTGGATCATCTAAATGCCACGTGCAGTTAAAAATTCTGATACCGAAACAGACGAACGTCGCCGGCCAGGGTAGCCATTTCAGCAAGCGCCAGGGTCAAAAGGCAGCCCAAAACGATCCCCTGAACGATCTGCCCTACGAACAACCAGTCGATTCTGAAGCGCTTTCCGTTCATACTTCCCCCTGAACTCCACCCAATGACGCTCCGATCGCATGTGTACACTTTAAGCGCGCTTCGTCGTTTTTCAGGTGGCCGTCGAAATCCAGAAAATCCTTCTGTTGAAAATTGGCGTGATCCTGCACCGAAAAATAGGTTGTTCCGCTGGCCTCCGCGAATTCTTGCACGTCTTTCTTGAAGGTTTCGAATAGTGTTGCACCAGCTGGAATTGTATACCAACCAGGATTTACCGGTGCTTCCATCAAAACAAACGAAGTACCGCTGCGCGCACGTTCGCGCTCAATTATCCGCTCCAGCACCTCAAAACTCTGGTTTTTCAGGTCTCGGTATTCTTGGATTAAAGTTTCTAACTCGTCTAATTCTTTCGCCCGATACTCATCATTGTCCACAATATTGACCCAATACTCTGTCAGCGGATCAGCAGGTTCGCGCCCGCCGCGAATCAGGTTGACCAGAATTTCTTTCTTACGGGACAAGAAGAACTTGGCATTTACCAGGGCGTAGATGTCCGTATGGATCGGCACGTCTATTCCAAGAAGCTCAGCCTCGTCTTCCAGCAACTCGGAATGGAAGGCAAAGCGAGGGTTCTTAAGGGCATTTGCCACCGCATTGTCTTCCTCGCTGTAGACCACCGAGCGGAACATGCCAATGTTGAGCCCGGCAACAACCACACTTCCGGGTGGCAATTCGAGCTCTGCCAAGATGGCAGCCATTTCAACCGTGGACTGGGCCGGGGTTGAAAGGTTGATAACATTGTAGTTTTTGCCAGACGCGGCGCCGACAATACCATCCAGATCCAATGCCTCATTGACGCAAAAGACCATAGTCGACGACCCGAGTATCACCACGGCCGGACGATCCGACGGCACCCCGTTTAATATGCGATGGCTGACCAGCGTGTGCCGGTCATAAGGACTCACCATGAATAATTTGTAGGTGTCGCCAGTCAGAAGGCGTGGGCCAATCGCGACCGCCGCAATGATAAAAATTACCGGAATAAACAGTGCGATTGCGACTGCGGTCAGGGAAGGGTTGGTCAGACCTTTCCAGAAATCGGCCGGCCCGCGCTTACAAAATCCGAACATAACTACATCAACTATTACGACTACCGTTCCACACACGCATTCTGCGCATATGAATTGTACGAAGCTTCCTGGATCATGTCATGCCTCATGTTTCCAAACCAAGCATGGTAAACGTTACTGTGATGGTTGACGCAAAGCCGAGAATCGACTGAATGCATGAAGGTCTGGCTGACGTTGGCCCTGCGCTTCTTTGCCGGAGTTGAATAAACGGCATCTGGTCAAGCCAAAGTCTTTTTACGATTTCCCCAGGGCTTCAGATCTAATTCACTGCTGAAACACCCAAGGCACCCTGTGGGCATGGGAATTGGCAAGGACAAGGCACCCTTTCCAAGAATAACGCTTGGGCTGACCGGGTCAGGATTTGGTCGGGGGCAGGCGAAAAGCATAGAGCATGGCGAACAGATTCAGCGCCGCCAACGCAAAGATTGGGGTGATCGGATCGTGCAGATGCGCAACCGCTCCGAGGATTGCAGCGAAGACCATGCCGACCAGACCCGCGCTGACATCTCCCAGCGCGACGAGGTAGGGTCGCTCTTTCTCAGTCGTCATCTCGATGATGTAAAGGTAGCGGCCGTAGATCACTCCGTTTCCACCCAGCGACAGAAGCAGTATGACCAGTGCGTACACCCATACGTCCTGTGCATAACCTAAAAACGTGAATACAAGCGCCAGAACGGCTGACATGGTCGAGATCAGGCATCCGAGCCACATCACCGGCTTGACCGAGATGCGTCCGCTGAGCCACCCCCACAGCAAGGATCCGAGAACCATTCCTAAGCTTGCTGCGATTACGAAATAGCTGAGGGAGTGTTTTGTACCGACATGAAAGGTGGCTGCATGGATGGTGTAGAACGGCATGGCGAGCTCTACCGAGACGAAGATCAGTCGTGCGAGAAGAAACTTGCGATACCAGGAATAGGCCATGCCTGTTTTGAAACCGGTCACCAACTCGGTCAGGGGTTTCGGCTTTTTCTTTGGCGTCGGCGCGTGGGCCTGCTCTTCTTCCAGCAGGCGTACCCCGGCAAAACTGACGCCGGCGGCGAACATGGCAACGACTCCGCACCACAACACGACGATATGGCGCTGCATGGGTTGGTCAGAGGCCAACAGGTCGCGCGTGACCCAGACGACAGCGATAGCCAGAATGCCCGAGATGGTTGCCTGCGCAAACACCATCCGGTTGCGTTTCGCTTCCGGAACGGAAATGCCGTAAATCTGGCTGGTGCCAAGGCTGGTGATACCCTGACAAAGACCCATAACCGTGGCTGTCGTCAGGAACAGCAATACAATCAGCACGTTGGGCAGGCCCGTCGCGAACAGGGCTAGGACGGCCAGTACAGTGGCGGTCAGAATATTGGGCACGTAAACTGCCAGTTTTGCACGGGTCACCCGGTTGATGAACGGGGACATGAAGATTTCGGCAATTAGACGCGAGCCGGTCACAAACGGCAGCAACATACCCGCAAAAAACGTAGGTGCTCCCAAAGCCAGATACAGAAAAGGCAGCACAAGGTTCGGGTTTACCAACTGCGTGCCGATCGTTGCCAGCGAGCCCGACCAGAAGATCAGCTGGTAGTTTCGGCCTTCGGACGGCTGCTGCGATGTTTTTGTGTCGGCCATGTGTTTCTCGGGCGGATCTGCACCAATTCTGTGGGGGTTGATCTGTTGCGATGGTTACTCAGGAACCGGTTTGACGCAACTTTTGCAAAAAGTAACGACTGGGGTTTCTGTTGTGTCCTGCGCTCACATAGCGTCAAAATGGGTGCCTTTTGAGTGATGAGGCTTGCCTTGGGCACCGGTAAAAAGGCAGGTTGAGCGCGCTGCGCCGAAGCACCGGTACGGTAGAATACAAGACAAATGAGGTGAGCGTGAGCCGGACCAACAGGAAAGTCGGGGCGATCAGAGCCTTGGGGGCGATGTCCGGTACGTCGCTGGATGGCGTTGACGCGGCCGTGGTGGAAACCGACGGGCACAGGATTTCCGAATTCGGTCCATCCGGGTATCGCGCCTATTCCGAAGCTGAACGTGCCCAGTTGCGCGGAGCTTTGGGCCAGTGGCACGGCGTAAGGGTCGAAGCCGCGGGCGAGTTGGTGACGCGGGCGCATGCCGAACTGTTGTCCGAGTTTGAAGATGTGAGTTTGATCGGGTTTCACGGCCAAACCCTTGCGCATGAACCGCGCGGTCGCGGGACGCTGCAAGTTGGGGACGGGATTGGTCTGGCGCAAGCGCTTGGCCTGCCGGTGGTCTGGGATTTCCGCAGCGATGACGTTGCAATGGGTGGAGAGGGTGCCCCTCTGGCACCGTTCTTTCACTTTGCCTGCGCCAAGTGGATCGGTGCCGAGGCTCCCTTGTGCTTTCTCAACCTTGGTGGGGTGGGCAACCTGACGTTTGTAGACCCGTCCTTTGACGGGCCCGAGGCACCGGGGGCGCTATTGGCTTTTGATACCGGCCCCGCGAACGCACCGGTTGATGACCTGATGCAAGCCCGACTTGGACAACAGATGGACCGCGATGGTGCCGTTGCCCGCAACGGAACAGTCGAACCCGGTGCGCTCGAGCTGTTTCTGGCAGAGCCATTCTTTGCCCGCATGCCACCGAAATCTCTGGATCGCAATGACTTTTCCGAGATGATCAAACTGGTTCAGCAATTGAACGATGCGGACGCCGTTGCCACCTTGACAGCCATGTGTGCTGCCGGTGTCGCCAAGGGTATGGAACATTGCCCGAAACCGCCTGCACGCGTTCTGGTCACCGGCGGAGGGCGGCACAATCCGGTGTTGATGGAAATGTTGCGGGTGTCGCTGGACTGCCCAGTCGAACCGGTCGAGGCCGTCGGTCTGGATGGCGATATGCTCGAGGCGCAGGCCTTTGCCTATCTCGCCGTGCGTGTGGCGCGTGGATTGCCGACGTCCGGTCCCGGAACCACAGGTGTGAGTGCGCTTGTGGGTGGCGGAACGGTTTCGGCTCCGATCAGGGGCGCTGTCGGAAACGGTTAACGCGACATAGAACGCGCGTATTCTGCGGTAAATTCTGTATAGCCGTCCGAGGTCGACTTCAGGTGGGCCTGGGTCCATTGATGGAAAGCCGGCAACTGGTGGAAAGGGACATTCGGAAAGGAATGATGCTCAGCATGGTAAGGCATGTTCCACGCCAAAAAACGGATGATCCGGCTGGTAAAGGTCGTCCGCGAGTTCTCAAGCATGTTTGCCACAGGCGGGCACAGGCCGTGTTCCGCCAGCAGATAAAGGCGCAGAACCGGTTGCCCGACCAAAACGGGTAGTATCCAAACCCAGAACAGCGCCGGAGAAAAGAACAGGCTTAGCCCGGCAAGACCATAAAGGCTCAGGAGCACGCGGGCTTCGGTTTTCATCGCGCCGTGTTGACGTCGTGGCAGATAGGGGGCGTCGATGCGTCCCGACGCGTTCATCACCAGCACCTTTGCCATACCGGTCCAGTAGAACCAGCCGCTCAGGTAAGCCAACAGGCTGGGCCAATTGTCGGGCCGGGGTTTGCCTCCGAGCTCCGGATCACGCTCAGGGTCATTGGTCCACTTATGGTGCGCCAGATGAAAGTAGCGGAACCAGACAAAGGGCAGGGCGATGGGCAGGGAAACTAGGTACCCGACCGCCTCATTCAACCACCCGGATTTAAACGGCGTCTTGTGGGTGCATTCGTGGCTGAGCGTGAACACGAAAACCAGCATGACGCCCTGAGGCAGGATCAGCAGCGGCCAGAGTGGCACCTGCGCCAAAATCCCGGCGCTGAGCGCGGCCAATACGGCGAAATAATACCCCAGATGCCTCAGCCCGGCTTTGTCCGATCGTTTCTGCAGCTGGTCTTTGGTTTCCGGTGGTAGTGAAGCTATCAGGGTGCGATGATCCATATCGTGACTGTAGATGCCCGCCACAGGGGATCAAGCCCGGGGAATATCAAAACCGGGCTCGGCCAGTTCGAAACTCTCGAACTCGAAACCCGGCGAGACCGTACAACTGACCAGAGTGTAGACTCCGGTGCTGCGGGCCGCCTGCCAATGTCCTTTGGGAACGATCAGTTGGGGTGCGCCGACGGAAAGATCCGGCGTCAGCACATGATCGGTTGCGGGCCCCTGAGCCGTTTCACTCATCGACAGAACCAGCGGTGCACCGGAATGATAAAGCCATATCTCGGTGGCATCGACGCGGTGCCAGTGGCTGCTTTCACCCGCTTGCAGCAGGAAATAGATGCAGGTGCCTGTAGCCCGGCCGGGATTGTCTGCCTTCCACGTCTCACGGTACCAGCCGCCCTCGGGATGACGTTGCAGGTTCAGGTGGTCGATGATCTGCTGGGCGGTCATAGTATCCTCGAACGTTTGGCCGCAATTATGCCGGGGCTAGGGCCGATACGCTATGGCAATTGCGGGCGTACAAATTATGTTTGCCTCATGACCCTGACGATCCCTTTTGACAACAGTTATGCCCGTCTTCCGGACAGTTTCTATGCACGGCAGGCGCCCGAACCGGTCCGGGCTCCAAGGATGGTTGCCTTCAACGAGCCGCTGTCACAAATCCTGAACATCTCGCCCGGAGACTTGCAGGAAATGGCGGAAACCTTTGCCGGCAACGCCGTCCCCGATGGGGCCGAACCCTTGGCGCAGCTGTATTCCGGGCATCAGTTCGGCCATTACAATCCACAACTGGGCGACGGGCGGGCAATCCTGCTGGGGGAAACCGTCGGCGCAGACGGAGTCCGGCGGGATATTCAACTGAAAGGTTCCGGCCGAACGCCCTTTTCCCGGCAAGGCGATGGACGCGCGTGGCTGGGGCCGGTTCTGCGCGAATATGTCGTGTCCGAGGCAATGCACGCGCTGGGCATACCGACAACGCGCGCGCTGGCGGCGGTAGAGACCGGTGAGATCGTATTGCGCGAAGGTCCGATGCCCGGTGCCATCCTGACGCGCGTGGCGCAAAGCCATCTGCGGGTGGGGACATTTCAGGTCTTTGCGGCGCGAGGGCAACTGGACCGTTTGCGGCAACTGACCGAATACGCCATTGCCCGGCATTACCCACAGGCGGACGGTCCGATGGGTCTGTTGCGCGGTGTTCGGGACACCCAGGCGCGATTGATTGCTGATTGGATGAGTGTCGGGTTCATTCATGGCGTGATGAATACCGACAATTGCTCGATTGCCGGTGAGACCATCGACTATGGCCCATGCGCCTTCATGGATTCCTACCACCCGAACACGGTCTACAGTTCGATCGACAGGATGGGCCGGTATGCGTATTCGAACCAACCTGACATTGCGGTTTGGAATCTCGCGCAGCTCGCGACGTCGTTGATCCAGCAATTCGAGGACAAGGAAGCCGCTGTTGAAGAAGCGACCGAGATCGTCCACGCAATGCCTGAACTGATGCAGCAGCACTGGCTGGACCGGTTCCGGGCCAAGATTGGCCTGCGGACGGTGGAGGCGGGCGACCTGCAATTGATCTCGGACCTTTTGACGCGAATGGCGCAGAACCAGGCGGACTTCACCAACACATTCCGAGCCCTGTCCGGTGATAAGACGCGGGACCAGTTCACCGATCCCGAGGCATTCGACAGTTGGGCGGAGGGCTGGCAGGCGCGGTTGCAGCGAGAAACCGATCCGCAAACAGTGATGAATGAAGCGAACCCGGCTTTCATACCGCGAAACCACCGGGTCGAGCAAATGATACAAGCGGCCGTGAACGGTGATTACGCGCCGTTCCATCGGCTGAACGCGGTATTGGCGCAGCCGTTCACTGATCAGCCTGAGAACGCGGATCTGTCGCGACCACCAACCGAGAGCGAAGTGGTCCACGCCACGTTCTGTGGAACCTGAAAAATAGGGAGCCAAGGTCGTTGTCCCGCCTATAACGCTGGCCGTTTTGGTTTGTGAATTTCATCGTGATGAAGTGACGGTTGCCGGTTTGAATGCCCGGCGATTTGTTTTGTAATTCAGCGCTTGGGAAATCAGCCGGCGCCACGTTTGGAAAAAATGGCATTTTTAGATTAGAATGTAAAAATATGAGAGACCCGTTCCTCTGGTCACGGAAAAAACCCAAGTCAGGTGAGGAAGTTACATGAATTTGAGATTGTTTTGTTCGTTCGTTTCCTGCCTGACCGCCGCGCCGGTGTTTGCGCAGGACACTCCTATTTCACATGACGCGGAATACTACATCCTTGAGGCACAGCATGGCGCACAATGGGCCGAAGATGATGCCGCAGTTGACGCGGAACTGGCCGCGTTTCAGGAGGGTAACGGGGGCAAGCCGCCCAACATCGTAAGCGTTTTGATCGATGACATGGGATTCGGCGACATGGGTATTCCGGAACTGAACGCAGTGCGCGGGTACCAGACACCCAACATCAACGATTTCTCGGACGAGGCGATGCGAATGGTGCGGATGTATACCGAACCGTCGTGCACGCCGACACGTGTGGCACAGATGACCGGACGTTTGCCGGTACGCATGGGAATGGGGGACACGACCGTCGACATTGCCGGATTTGGATTGCCGGGCGATGAGGTGACGCTGGCCGAAGTGCTCAAGCAGGCAGGCTATGCCACCAGCCATGTCGGCAAATGGCACATGGGGGATATTGCCGAAAGCTGGGCGATGAACCAGGGATTCGACTATGCCCAGCACGCAATTCACCAACAGGGCCAGCTGACAATTTTCAACGACGATGCGATCCGGGAACAGGTTTCTGTCGCGATCCGGGACTACGATGACAAATACACGATAGACGATTGGTTCCGCCCGGACGCGTCGGCAATGATGACCGTGATCGAAGGTGAGACCGGAGGGCCCATTCGCGAAATTCGGATGGAAAGCGGCGAGCGTTGGAATGCCGCCAAGTATGATGAGATGAATCAGGCCTTCCAGGATAAAACACTGGAAGAGCTTGAACGACTTTCCAGCGGGGAAGAGCCGTTCTTCCTGCAGTACTGGCCCATGATTCCGCTGGACAATACGCGCGCCGGACGGGAGGGACCGGAAAGCGCGAATGGCGGGCTCTACGTTGACAAGATGCAACTGCTGGATCAGTGGCTGGGCGATTTGTTCACACGCATGGACGAACTCGGGGTAGCTGAAAACACGATCGTTGTCGTTATGGGAGACAACGGCCACTTTACCAAATACGCGCCCCAGTCCGGGTTTACGCCGATGATCTATGCCGGGGGCAAGGGCGACACGACCGAGGGCGGCGTGCGCGTCGATGCCTTTATCCGCTGGCCCGGAATGATCGGAGCTGACGAATTACTGAACAGCATCATCCATGTCTCGGACCTCTATACGACACTGTCGCGGTTCGCGGGTGCCGACCAGTTTATTCCGAGGGACCGTCTGGTCGACGGAGTGGACCAATCGGCCGCGTTGTTGTTTGGCGATGAGAGCAAAGCGCGCCGCGATCATGTCATCATCTACTCGGTCGCCAAACCCGAGGCGATCGTCAAGGACCAGCTCAAGCTGAAATTGCCGGGGCCGGGCGAGAACGCGATCGTTGCCGAGTTCTTCGACCTCTATCGGGACACGCGCGAGGAATACTCGGTTTCGACCGAGGTCGGCGCCTGGGGTGGGCAGGAATTCGTGCGTATCCTGGGCCGTCACATGGCTCGGAAAGAAAAGTTCCCGGACATAGAGCCGGCCTATGGTGTGCCTTATGAAGGGATCGAGAACATCCGGCCCGAGACGCAAAAGGCCGTCGAGGCGTTCATGGTCAAACGAGGATCGCCACAGCAATAGACGGGAAGGGGCGACCAGCCTCGAGTTCAGAACGTAAGGAGCCTGCTATGCTCGGCAACATATTGTTCTTAATGGGTTTCGCCGTTTCTCTCGGCATCGGGTTCCTCTATTTTCGAGATCTCGGCGACGTGTCGCAGATGCTGCTGAAGGTCAAGCGCGAGAATATGGTGCGCTTTATTCGGCACGAGTATCGGTTGATTGCCATCGGCCTTGGTGCGTTTGTTGTGGCGACCATGTCGCATTTCATCCTCGGTGGCGGCGCACGGTGGGCGTGGGTGATCGGGACGTTGCTTGTTCTGCTGCTTTATGGCTTTCCCTATGTCTGGGTGCATCTGGGGCTGCGCAACCAACTGAACGACGCAAGCTATTTTCCGATCGCGGAGGCCCGCAAATACGTCGGTCCGACCGCGCCTGTGATCGTGATCGAAAACAACGGTCAGGCGCGGGCTCACCCTGATGCACAGATCATGCGTCCTCATCTGGCGGGGAACGAGGCCGGTCTGGGCGGTGAAGATGTCGTCATGACTTACTGCGCCATGGCTAATCTGGGGCAGGGCTATATCCCTCGGATCGAGGGCAAACGTCTGGACCTTGAAGTTCTGGCCCAGCATGGCAACAACCTGATCCTGCGCGACAATGAGACCGGCGAGCCGATCCAGCACATCTATGGCTTCCGCGAGGCGGACCGGGATACGACCGACCCGACCTGTCCGCTGCGACCCGAGGCGCGCATGACGCCCTGGCCGACATATCGAATGACCTTCCGCGGGTTCCAGAAGGCTTTTCCCGAAGGTGAAGTCTATCTGAACAAGCCGTCACCGAATCCGTTACTGCGTTTGTTGGACACCGTGACAGAAATCACCTTTGGCTGGGGCATTGGCCGCCAGCATCAGGAGGACGCCCCTGTCATGGACAATATGGAACGTTCGGATGACCGGTTGCCGAACAAGACCCTTGTCTGGGGGATCACGATCGGACAGGACGCGGCGTGTTGGACAGATGATTTCGTGATCGACAACAACTGGATCGTGAATGCACGGGTTGGTGGTCGGGATGTCGTCGCCAGCCTGGACCCGAAATACGAAAGCCTCGGCATCTGGTACAATGACAGCGGCCAGCCAGTGACCCGCTGCAATTTCTGGGGTCATTCTGATCAGGGTCAATTGCAACGGGTCGAAACCCTGCGCGCGGGCATCTTCTGGCACGTCTGGGTCGAGTTTTTTCCGGAAACCGGTATCAATCCTGTTGCACAAGACGCCCGGGAACCGTCGGAGGCAGCAGCTTGAAAAAACACTCACCTGATTGCGCTCAGGGCGGGGAACATTGGATGGTGAAGGGAGAAATTCCATGTTTTTTAGATTAGTTTCAGTCCGTAAGTCATTGAGTTTGGTCCTTACAGCCGCTGTTGGAATTCTCACGGCACACGCCTCGGCCGCGCAACAATCGGAATGGTCTTATGAGGCCACGATTTATCTGTTCATGCCCGAGACAAAAACATCCTTGAACACCCCGATGGGTAATCTGGACGCGACGCTCAGCTTTTCCGATGCGCTCAGCAATCTTGACATGGCCTTCATGGGCACATTCGCCGCGTCAAACGGCCGTTGGAGCGTTTTGGCCGATTACAATTACACCAACCTTTCCTTTGACACTGCAACTGCAGGGCCGGCGAATGGCAACCTGAACACGTCTGTCAAAACGCAATTCTTCAGTGGTTATCTGGGATACCGAGTGTACGAGGATATCGATCTCAAGGTAGATCTGGCGGGCGGGTTTCGCTGGTACAGCACAGACACAGATTTTCTACTGACACCCGGAACCGCGCCGGGGCGGAGCGCGACGGCCGACGAAAGCTGGACGGATCCTGTAGTCGCAGCGCGCGCGCGTTATGCTTTCACCAACAGCTGGTCCGGAACTGCGTTTCTGGACTACGGCGGATTCCGCAGTGGCAGCGAAACCTGGCAGGTCCTGCTGACGGCGGACTATGCGATCAACGACAGGTGGCTGCTGCGAGGTGGATATCGATACATCTCGTTTGATCATGAGATCAGCGGTAACGACTATTCATTCAGCCAGTCGGGCCCGGTGATCGGGGCAACCTATCGGTTCTGATGGTTGGACGATCAGGGCAAGGCCGTAGCGGGGTTCTCAGGCGCCGATTGGAAACAGGGGCTTGCCACCGCCTCTGCACATGGCATCTTGTGGGCGACAACAGTCCCGGATCACCATGACACATAATTCGACCCTGAGGTTGGCCAGCTATAACATTCAGAAGTGCGTGGGCCTGGACTTTCGCAGGCAACCGCAGCGCATTCTTCAGGTGCTGGACGGGATGAAGGCCGATATCGTGGTCCTGCAGGAAGCCGACAAACGCTTGCCACCGCGCCCGGCAGCACTGCCGCATTTCATGCTCGAAGAATCTGGTTGGCAGGTGGTCGAACTCGGCGGAGCGGGCAGTCTGGGCTGGCACGGAAATGCAGTCATCTGGCGAGGAGACACCATCCACGTGCGGCAGACAGGGCATCATGATCTGCCTGGGCTAGAGCCGCGCGGTGCCGTACGTGTAGAGTTCGATACCCAAATCGGCCCACTGCGTGTGATGGGAATGCATCTGGGGCTTCTGCCTGCCTCGCGGCGACAACAGATTACCCATATCCGTCGCTTCGATTCCGATCTGAATCAAATGCCTACGGTCTGGGCCGGGGACTTCAATGAATGGTCTCGTCAGCCGGTTTTGGATCACCTCGCCCCGGACATGCGGTTTCTGCCTCCCGTACCCAGTTTTCCGGCGGCTCAGCCATTGGGCGCGCTGGACCGGATTGCGTTGGGGCAGGGGCTGTCCGCGATGGCCCACGGAGTGCACGACGCACGTCCGGCGCATATCGCATCGGACCATTTGCCGGTCTGGGCGGATTTGCAGCGCGCCGCTTAAAGGGCAATTCACCTGTGGCGCAGCACGCGCATCCGTACTAAGACAGAGACCCGAACAGCTCTGGGGGTCACTATGTCCGACACGATCATCGCCCGTTGCGAAGCCAAGGGCCTGCGCATGACAGGTCAGCGCCGAACCATTGCGCACGTGCTGCAACAAAGCGAGGACCACCCGGATGTTGAAGAGCTTTATGCCCGCGCCTCGGCCGAGGACTCGGGGATTTCGATCGCCACGGTTTATCGCACCGTGAAGTTGTTCGAAGAGGCGGGGATACTCGAACGACTTGAATTCGGCGACGGGCGTGCGCGGTACGAGGATGCCGAGCGCGATCACCACGACCATCTGATCGACATGCAGTCGGGCGAAGTGATCGAGTTCGTCGACCCCGAGATCGAAGCATTGCAGGAAAAGATAGCGGCCAAGCTGGGGTATCGCCTCAAGGGGCACCGCCTGGAACTGTACGGCGTTCCGCTGGAACAGGACTGATCCATCACGAAACGCGATTGATCGCCTCACGGCAATTCATCAAACGTGTCGGAATTCTGCTTGCTACGTCGCAATAGTTGGGGTTTTGGTGCCTTAAGGGCTCATGTTTTGTCGGCCCATTCCAACGGACGCGCAAATGAACAACGTAAACGGCATTCTGCTGATCATCGCATCGATGGCGGCCTTCTCGCTTGAGGACATGTTTATCAAGCACCTGTCGATCAGTGTGCCGACCGGCCAGATCATGATCGTGCTGGGCCTGTTCTGCGGGCTCGTCTTTGTGCTGATGTCGTTGGCAACGCGCAAACGCATCTTTGATCCGGTGGCTTGGCAGCCCTTGCCGCTGGCGCGTGGCGCGGCCGAAGCCTTTGGCGCACTGACATTCGTGACCGCGCTGTCGCTGGTGGAACTGTCCACTGTGGCTGCCGTGTTTCAGGCGATGCCGCTGGCGGTAACCATGGGGGCTGCGCTGTTTTTGGGTGAACAGGTCGGCTGGCGCCGGTGGAGCGCGATTGGCGTTGGATTTATCGGTGTTCTGATGATTATCCGGCCGGGTCTGGAGGGGTTCCAGCCCGAGTCGCTGTTTGTCGTCGCCACCGTCGTGGCCATCGCGGCACGCGATTTGATTACTCGACGGCTGGATGTCCGCGTGGCTTCGTCTGTTGTGGCATTGCAGGCGTATGTCGCAGTGGCATTGGCAGGAGCGGTGCTTATGGTGTTCTCGGCTCAGCCTGTTGTTCCGTTGCAAACACCGCAGATCGGACCTTACCTGGGCGCCATAGGATTTGGTGTTCTGGGCTATTACGGCATTGTCACCGCCATGCGGATCGGAGAGGCGTCGGCCCTGACACCGTTCCGTTATACTAGGTTGGTGTTTTCAATCGCCGCCGGAATGCTGATGTTTGGCGAGCGTCCCGATTTGATGACATTGGCAGGTGCGTCGCTGATCATCGGGTCGGGCATGTACACCTTTATTCGCGAACGCAGACTGGCGCGCGAATTGGCCATCGCGGCCTGACGGATCGTCGCACGTTGGCGCAAACAGTGAATTGTTAGCCCTAAAGGTCGGAAAATAAGAGCGTTAGCGGTAACGACGCCCGTTTACTTTCTGCCGGGTACTGGTATGAGGCTGACAACTAATGCAGCTTCAGGGACTGGCATCATGAGCACGATCATCGACATACACGCACGCGAGATATTGGACAGCCGGGGCAATCC